>JAJPID010000038.1 GCA_021324945.1 Lysobacterales bacterium
CGGGCTGGGCCGGTCAGAACATCCCGGCCAGGCACGCCCCGAACGAACCCATGGCGAGGCACAAGGCCACCACGGTGATCAGTGCGCGTTTCATGGCTCTTCCCCTTGCTGGCCAACCCCTGCGTTGGCAGGGAATGCGAAACAAGTTGCGTGCCACGGCCTCGAACTTTGGCCTGTAAGCCGCATCGGCACGACGTTTGCCGATCTTGAACAATCGTTACGAGGGTTGACTCGTGCCGGCTGGTGGGTCAGTGCGCGCTCGCCAGACATATGCCCAGGTGGGCCGCATCCGCCGCCGCGATCCGTACGCGGCCGGAATTGGCGACGATCACCGCGCGCCCTTCCTTGACGCCGTCGGTGTGGCAGATCGTCAATTGCGCGTTGCTGCCGCCGGCGCTGCCGTCAGGCTGGAACACCACGCGCGGACGTCCCTGGCTGGAAACGATGTGCATGTTCGTCGGCATCGCATCGAACCGTGCCAGTATGGCATCGGGTTCGCGGTCGTGGTCCGCATCCGGACCGATCATCCAGCCGCCCTGCCACAGGTCATCGCTCGAGCAACGCCTGCCGTCCCGGGTCGGGCAGACGACTACCTGTTCGCTGCGCGTAATCGCCAGCTCGCGCGCGTGCATCAGGCTCGCCCGCAACGCGCCTTCCGCGGATTGCCGATGCGAACGTGCCAGCATCGAACCGAGCGCCGGAACTCCCATGGCGATCAGAATGCCGGCGATCGCAACGGTCATCATCATTTCGATCAGGGTGATTCCGCGTTGACGCGAGCGCATCGCCGTTCTCCCGATTGAGCCGAGAGCAACAGCATGTTCGATCGGTGATTTCTTCGGCATCGGCGCGGCGCGCTTGAGCGCGTCGGCATTCGCCTACATTTCTTGTCATCCGGATGCGCAGACCGCGCTCTTATAATCGAACGATGGACGAACGCACGCATCGCAGCGACGAGCGCTTTCAGCTCGTCGCGCCTTACCAACCCGCGGGCGACCAGCCGCAGGCGATCGCGAAATTGATCGAAGGCTTCGAGTCAGGCCTGGCGGCGCAGACGCTGCTGGGCGTCACGGGTTCGGGCAAGACCTTCACCATCGCCAACGTGGTGCAGGCGGTGCAAAAACCGACCTTGGTGCTGGCACCCAACAAGACGCTGGCCGCGCAGTTGTACGGCGAATTCAAGGCGTTCTTCCCGCACAACGCGGTCGAATACTTCGTCAGTTACTACGACTACTACCAGCCGGAAGCCTACGTGCCTTCCAGCGACACGTATATCGAGAAGGATTCCTCGCTCAACGAACACATCGAGCAGATGCGCCTTGCCGCGACCAAGGCGCTGCTGTCGCGCCGCGACGCGTTGATCGTCGGCACGGTTTCCGCGATCTACGGCCTGGGCAATCCGGAAGATTATTTGTCGCTGCGTCTTATCCTTTCGATTGGCGAGCGCCTCGGCCAGCGCGAACTGATTCGCCATCTCACCGAACTGCAATACACGCGCAACGACATGGAGCTGCACCGCGGTACCTACCGCGTGCGCGGCGAATGCATCGATGTTTTTCCGGCGGAAAACGAAACAGAGGCGCTACGCATTGAGCTGTTCGACGGCGAGGTGGAATCGCTGGCGCTGTTCGATCCTCTGACCGGCGAGACCTTCCGCAAGGTTCCGCGCTACACGGTATATCCACGCACCCACTACGCCAGCACCCGCGCGTCGGTGTTGAACGCGATCGAGACGATCAAGCTGGAATTGACCGATTGGCTGGAACACCTCCGCAAGGAGAACAAGCTGGTCGAGGCGCAGCGACTGGAACAGCGCACGCGTTATGACCTGGAGATGCTTTCCGAAATCGGTTTCTGCTCAGGCATCGAGAATTATTCGCGGCACTTGAGTCGCCGGCAGGCCGGCGAACCGCCGCCGACCTTGTTCGATTACTTGCCGCCGGATGCGCTGCTGGTGGTGGACGAATCGCATGTCACGATTCCGCAGCTCGGCGGCATGTTCAAGGGCGACCGCTCGCGCAAGGAGACGCTGGTGGAATTCGGCTTCCGGCTGCCCAGCGCGCTGGACAACCGCCCGCTGCGTTTCGAGGAATGGGAAGCGCGCGAGCCGCGCACGATCTTCGTTTCCGCCACACCCGGAAAGTACGAGATGCAGAAATCCGGCGGCAGCGTGGTCGAGCTGGTGGTGCGCCCGACCGGCCTGGTCGATCCTGAAGTGGAAGTGCGGCCCGCGCGCAGCCAGGTGGACGACGTGCTGGGCGAGATCAAGCAGCGCGTCGCGCTTGGGGATCGCGTGCTGGTCACCACGCTGACCAAGCGCATGGCCGAGAACCTCACCGATTTCCTGCACGAGCACGGCATCAAGGTACGTTATCTGCATTCGGACATCGAAACCGTGGAGCGTGTGGAGATCATCCGCGACCTGCGCCTTGGCAAGTTCGACGTGCTGGTCGGCATCAATTTATTGCGCGAAGGTCTCGACATGCCGGAGGTATCGCTGGTCGCGATCCTGGATGCCGACAAGGAAGGATTCCTGCGATCGACTGGCTCGCTGATCCAGACCATCGGCCGCGCCGCGCGTAACCTGCGCGGCAAGGCGATCATGTACGCCGACACCGTGACTCAATCGATGCAGGCCGCGATCGACGAGACCGACCGTCGCCGCGCCAAGCAGGTCGAATACAATCTCGAACACGGCATCACGCCGAAGTCGGTGCAGAAGAAGATCGCCGACATCATGGAAGGCGCGCGCGAAGCGCCGCCGGGCCACGCTCGCGGAGCGAAACGCTCGCGCGGCGGGCCGCAACGGATGGTCGCCGAAGAGGCCGAGACTTACTCCAACCTCGACGCCCACTCCGCCGCCGCGCTGATCAAGAAGCTGGAAGCGCAAATGTACAAGCACGCGCAGAACCTGGAGTTCGAAGACGCAGCGCGCCTGCGCGATGAAATCAAGAGGGTGCGGGAAAGCGCGTTGATGCAGTAGAACCTATCTGAAAGCTACTGCGCTCCACATCTTGCGCGCCGGCGGTGCTCGGAATCCTCATGTACTGACGTGTACACTCCGGTTCCTGCGCGCCGCCGACGGGCAACCTGTGTTCGCTCGCTACGCTTTGAGATAGGTTCTAGTAACGTGTGATCACTCAGCATTTGCGGATCTGCTCCGCATCGCCACCGCCGCGCCGAGTAATCCCGGATTCGGATGCGTGATCACCTGCACGGCGATGCGGTGCATGTAGGGCACGTATTGCCCCTTGTCGGTGAAGCGCTGCATGAAGCCGCTCCGGCGGAAGTCGTCGAGGAAATGCAGCACGATGCCGCCGGCGATCAGTACGGTGTGCGTGCCGTGCAGCATCGCGACGTCGCCGGCCACGCTGCCGAAGGTGTTGCAGAATCGATCGAGCGCGCGTCTGGCGTTCGCGTCGTTGCCGCGCAGCGCCGCATCCACGATTTCCTTCGGTGTGCGCAGGCCGGGTTGCGGATCGGGCAGGGGAACGGGTTGCACGCCGCGCAGCGCGGCGTCGATGCGCGACAGGCCCTGGCCGCTCAACAGCAACTCGTTGTACACGCGCACATGGCGCACAGCGATCCAGCGAACGATCTCGCGCTCCTCGTCGTCGGTCGCGGCGAAGGTGGCGTGACCGCCTTCGGTTTCCACCACACGCCAGCCTTGTTCCTGCGGGCCGACCAGCAGGCCCACACCCAGGCCGGTGCCCGGACCGATCAGCGTGACCGGCCCTTGTAACTCCTCGGTGATGCCGCCGGCCATCGGCACGCGCTGCGAGGGATCGAGGCGCGGCGCGGCCCAGCCGATCGCGCCGAAATCGTTGATCAGTTCCAGACGATCTAGCGAGAGCGCGCGCTGCAAGTCGCTGCGCACGAACGACCAGGCGCGGTTGGCGAAGGTGATCTGATCGCCGATCACGGGTGCGGCCACCGCGAGCGTGGCGCGCTTCGGTTGCACGCCGGTCTGTTTCAGATATTCCAGTGCGGCGTCGCGCAACGTGGGGAAACGGTCGTCGCAGAAGGTGTGCTCTTCCAGAATCTGCGGCGAAGGCGTGGCAAGATCGGTCAGCGCGAAACGCGCATTGGTGCCACCAATATCGCCGATCAGGGCGGGCTCGCGCGCCTTCATGCGGATACGGCGTCCCACTCGACGCGAGTGACCGCCGCGCCTTGACGCAGGGTGTTGTGCACTTCGGCGACGGCGTCGGTGTGGCGCAGCAATTGATCGATCGCGCCTGCATCGGCAGCCGAGGTGATCTTCGTGCGATAGCGCACATCGGTCGCGGCCAGGCCGATTCCGGCGAATTCCGCGCTTGCTTCCACTTCCACGCCTTCGATGTCGATGCCCATGCGCGCGGCTTCGCGGTAGAGATCGTTGCAGTAGCACGTGGCCAACGCCAGCATCAGGAATTCGCCGCCGTTGACCGCCGAGCCGCGCCCGTCGCTCTTGGCGGCAATGTTCAACGCCTGAGCGGCGCCACCCGTTCGTACTGCAACCGTGTGCCGCGCGGCGGTGTGGTCCACCGTTGCCGAAATCCGCATCTGGATCTCCCGCGAATGGCTCAAACCGGACCGGTCGGGTGGTGGGCGCGACAGGGATCGAACCTGTGACCCCTACCATGTCAAGGTAGTGCTCTACCGCTGAGCTACGCGCCCCCGAAGAGCCGCAAACTATAACGGGATCGGACGGATCGCTCAAACCGAGTGCGTTGACGGCGTCGCGAAGCTGCGATAGCGTTTGATCGATGAGCTTATTGAAGGGGGCCCGCGGAAACGCCGGCTTAGTGTGCGACATGGAGACTGCCCTGATCTGACCGAGCATCGCGCACGTGCATCCGCAAGGGCGCGTGGCGCCCTTTTTTGTTGTTCCAAGCAAGCCATGGTCACCATCACCCTTCCCGACAACAGCACCAGATCCTTCGATTCACCGCCTACGGTGCGGGACATCGCCGCGTCGATCGGCGCCGGTCTGGCCAAAGCCGCCATTGCCGGCAAGATCGACGGCAAGCTGGTCGATCTCTCGCACCCCGTGGACCATGACGCGCGCGTGGAGATCGTCACCGAGAAATCACCGGAAGCGTTGGACATCATCCGTCATTCGACCGCGCATCTGCTGGCGCAAGCGGTGCAGCGGCTGTATCCGGGCACGCAGGTGACGATCGGCCCGGTGATCGAGAACGGCTTCTATTACGACTTCGCGCGCCCAGAGCCGTTCAAGCCGGAAGACCTTCCCGCGATCGAGGCGGAGATGAAGAAGATCGCGGCCGAGGCGCTTCCGGTCTCGCGCAGCGTGAAGTCGCGCGACGAGGCGACGAAGTTCTTCCGCGACATGGGCGAGGAATACAAGGCACAGATCATCGAATCGATTCCCGCGAACGAGGAGCTTTCGCTCTACACGCAAGGCGAATTCACCGATCTCTGCCGCGGACCGCACGTGCCCGATACCGGCAAGTTGAAGTCGTTCAAATTGATGAAGGTGGCCGGCGCATATTGGCGAGGCAATTCCGACAACGAGATGCTCTCGCGCATCTATGGCACGGCCTGGTTGAACGACAAGGATCTCAAGGCGTATCTCACGCAACTCGAGGAGGCCGAGAAACGCGACCACCGCAAGATCGGCAAGCAGCTCGACCTGTTCCACCAGCAGGAAGAAGCGCCGGGCATGGTGTTCTGGCATCCGAACGGTTGGATCATCTGGCAGCAGGTCGAGCAGTACATGCGCCGCGTGTACCGCGAATCGGGCTATCAGGAAGTGCGCTGCCCTTCGATCCTCGACGTGTCGTTGTGGAAGAAATCCGGCCACTGGGACAATTACAAGGACAATATGTTCTTCACCGAGTCGGAGAAGCGCACCTATGCGGTGAAGCCGATGAATTGCCCCGGCCACGTGCAGATCTACAACGATGGCCTGCACAGTTACCGCGACCTGCCGATCCGTTACGGTGAATTCGGTTCCTGCACGCGCAACGAACCCTCCGGCGCGCTGCACGGGATCATGCGCGTGCGCGCCTTCACCCAGGACGATGGCCACATCTTCTGCACCGAGGAGCAGATCGAATCCGAAGTCACGGCGTTCCACGAGCAGGCGCTCAACGTCTATCGCCATTTCGGTTTCAGCGATGTCGCGATCAAGCTGGCGTTGCGGCCCGAACCGCGGCTGGGCTCGGACGAGGTGTGGGACAAGGCCGAAGCCGCATTGCGCGATGCACTCCGAGCCTGCGGCGCCGAATGGGAGGAACTGCCGGGCGAAGGCGCGTTCTATGGACCCAAGATCGAATATCACCTCAAGGACGCCATCGGCCGCACCTGGCAGCTCGGCACCATGCAGGTGGATTTCATGATGCCCGAGCGCCTCGGGGCTGAATACGTGGACGAGCAGAGCCAGAAACGGCATCCGGTGATGCTGCACCGGGCCATCGTGGGCTCGATGGAGCGCTTCATTGGCATCCTGATCGAACACCACGCCGGCAACTTCCCGGCGTGGCTGGCCCCAGTGCAGGCAGTGGTGATGAATATCACCGATGCGCAGGCCGATTACGCCGATGAAGTGGCTAAAGCCCTGAACGAACGCGGTTTCCGCGCCCGGGCCGATTTGCGCAACGAAAAAATCGGCTATAAAATTCGGGAGCATACCTTGCACAAGGTGCCTTGGCTGCTCGTGGTCGGTGACCGGGAGAAGGCCTTGGGCACCGTTTCCGTGCGCGCACTTTCCGGCGAAGACATGGGCAACATGCCGCTGCCGGAATTCGTCGAACGGCTGTCGAGCGCAGGCGTTTCGCGCTGACGGATGGGCCACCGGACAGGCCGGTGGAAGTTGAGGAGTAAAACATATCGCCACCGAATCAAAGAGCAATCGGCGCAATCAGGAGATCCGCGTACCGCGCGTGCGCGTGATCGGCGCCGATGGGGAGCAGGTCGGAATCCTGGAGCGCGACGACGCGCTGGCAATGGCCGAGGAAGCGGGACTCGATCTGGTCGAAATCCAGCCGAACGCCGA
>JAJPID010000005.1 GCA_021324945.1 Lysobacterales bacterium
CTTGCCGTCGGCGTCCAGGTATTGCAGGTATTCGATCTCGAACTTGGCGGCGATGGGCATCGCGAAGCTCCGCAAGACGGCAGAAAGGCTGGAAAGTTTAGCAGGGCTGCCACTCGGCAGAGCAGAAGCGGTCCGCACGCTTTATCGTCATTCCGGGGGGTGGGCGGATGAAGTCCGCGACAGAATCCGGAACGACGACGTGATGTTCAATCACGATGACGACTCGCCACGCCCGGCCTTTTGCCTTTACCCTGCGCTCTTCACCCTGCACCCTGCCTCTGATGCCCGACAACCAGCGCGACCTCGAAGCCGGTCTGGAACTCGATCTAAAGGATCGGCTGACCTACGGCGGCTATCTGCAACTGGAGCAATTGCTCTCGGCGCAGAAACTGCTTTCGAATCCGCCTCACCACGACGAGATGCTGTTCATCATCCAGCATCAGGTCGCCGAGCTCTGGATGAAGCTGCTGGTGCACGAACTGCGCGGCGCGATCGAAGCGCTGCGCCGCGATGACGTGGACACGTGCCTGAAGATTCTCGCGCGCGTGAAGCAGGTGCAGAGGCAGTTGTTCGAGCAATGGGCAGTGCTGGAAACGCTGACGCCTTCGGAATATTTGCAATTCCGTCATGTGCTGGGGCCGGCTTCCGGTTTTCAATCGCTGCAATACCGATTGGTGGAATTCCTGCTCGGCAACAAGAACGCGGGCATGTTGGCGGTGTTCAAGCACGATCCGGCCGCGCAGGCGCAACTGGAATCGGTGCTGCGCGCGCCGTCGTTGTACGACGAGTTTCTTGCATTTCTCTCGCGCCGCGGCCACGAGGTTCCAACAGAGCTGCTGCAACGCGACTGGTCGCAACCGCACGCGCGCAACGAAAAACTGATTCCGCTGTTGAAGCGCATCTACGAGGATACCGCACGCTTCTGGCCGGAATATCACCTGGCCGAACAATTGGTAGACATCGAGGAAGGTTTCCAGTTGTGGCGCTTCCGCCACATGAAAACGGTGGAGCGCATTATCGGCTACCGGCGCGGCACCGGTGGTTCGTCCGGCGTGGCGTTCTTGAAAAAGGCGCTGGATTTGACGTTCTTCCCGGAATTGCTGGAAATGCGGACGGTGTTGTGATCATAAACCAATAACGGACACGTAATTTTCATCGTCATTCCGGACGCCGCAAAGCGGCGATCCGAAATCCAGTGACTTTGATTTCAAACATTAAGACACAGGATTTCCGCCTTCGCGGGAATGACGACAATCACGCGAGGGAACTGGATGAACACCATCGCCACCGACACCAACGCGCCGGCGCGGATGCCGGAGTATCCGCAACTCTTCGGTCATCCGCGTCCGCTGTGGATGCTGTTCATGACCGAATTCTGGGAACGCTTCGCGTTCTACAGCGTGAGTTGGGCGCTGGCGTTGTACATCGTGCAGCAGTTCTACGGTGGCAATCCATCGGGCCAGGCCTGGGCCAGCGGCATCTTCGGTACCTACACCGCGTTGATCTACGGCGCGTCGATATTCGGCGGCTGGGTGGCGGACAAGGTGATCGGCTACCAGCGCACGATCCTGCTGGGTGCTCTGGTGATGGCGATCGGCTTGTTCGTGCTGATGCTGCCGAGCCGCGCGATGCTGCTGCTGGGCCTCGCGCTGGTGATCGCGGGCGATGGCCTGTTTAAACCGAACATCTCGACGATAGTCGGGCAGTTGTATAGTCGCGACGACCCGCGCCGTGATCGCGGTTTCACACTGTTCTACATGGGCATCAATGCGGGCGCACTGGTCGCGCCGCTGCTGACCGGCTGGCTCGCCGCGCATTTCACTTCGATTCCGACGCAACAGAATTTCCGGCTGGTCTTCCTCGCCGCGGCGATCGGCATGGTGTTGAGCCTCGTGTGGTTCTGGTTCGGCCGCCGTCAATTGAAAAATGTCGGCCGTCCCGCAGCGGGCACGGAAGGCGTTTCGCGCGTGGTGTGGGTAATGCTGGGTGTGATCGTCGCGGTGCCATTGATTTATCTGCTGCTGTCAAAAGTGGGCGCGGGCGGTTTGCAGTGGGTGTTGGGAATTCTGTTCGTGATCGTCGCGGCGATGTTGCTGGCCGAAGCCGCGCGGCACGACCGCGTGCAGACGCATCGCGTGATCGCGATGCTGATCATCTTCGCCTTCAACATCCTGTTCTGGATGTTCTATTACCAGCTCGGCAGCTCGTTCAATTTCCTCGCCGAAAATCTGGTGGATCGCAAACTATTCGGCGGCTGGGTGTTCCCGGTCGGCTGGTTCCAGTCGGTGAGTCCATTGACGATCATCGTGCTGGCGCCGCCGCTGACGCTGGTTTGGGCGTGGCTGGATCGCTACCGGATGGAGCCGTCGATCCCGCGCAAGTTCGGGCTGGGACTGATCTTCAATGGGCTCGGTTTTCTGGTGCTGATGTTTGCACTGTCGAGTTTGATCGGCGCGAACGGCTTGATCCCGTTCTGGCCGCTGGTGGCCACGTATGTATTGCAGACGCTCGGCGAGTTGTGTCTGTCGCCGATCGGTTTGTCGATGGTGACGAAACTGGCGCCGCCGCGGCTGGTCGGTTTCGCGATGGGCGGCTGGTTCCTGTCGTTGTCGGTGGGCGGCAATCTGTCCGGCCTGTTCGCCACGCGTATCGCCGGCAGCGGTGGGATGACCGCCGCCTCGGCGCTCTCGGGCTTCACCTTCGGCTTCTGGCTGCTGATCGGCGCGGGCGGGCTGCTACTGCTGGTTTCGCCGTTGGTGAACCGGCTGATGCATGGCATCCGCTGAGCTAGCGGACGAATCCCGATTCCAATGCACAATCACAGCGTCGTTGAGGCGTGATGCGCCAGCAAGCCGGCCATCAGCGCCATGCCACCGAACAGCACGAACAGGATCGCGAGCGCAAAGGCGATGATGATCATCACCGCGTTGATCAGGAAATAGAGACGCAGTTTGTTCTGCGCCATCACGAAGGTCGCGCTGTCACCGTTGATCGAGGCCTGCTCCATGCCCGATGCGGCCTGGAACAGCAGCACGCCCAGCCAGATCGGCAGCCACGCCCACAGGATGCCGATGATGCTGATGGCGCCCAAGGCGCCTGAAACGATCGAGAGAATCCCCAGGAATTTGATCCAGCCGCGACCGGAGGCCAAGGGCGCTGAAAGTTCGCGCACGATTTCGTTGCGATCGTCCATTTGTGTTCCCCTCTGCATGTGAGCGTATTCCCGCGCAGCGTAGTCGCTCACTTCGCGCGCGGACAAGCGGCGGGCCGGCGGCGCTAGAATACGCGTTCGAGGATGCCGTAGCGGAGATTTCCATGAACGCACAACCCAACATCGGCATGCAGCCGACCACGTTCGAGAATCCGATGGGGGTGGACGGTTTCGAATTTGTCGAATTCGCAGCGCCGGATGCGAAGCTGCTGCACGAATTATTTCCAAAGCTCGGCTTCACCGCGGTCGCGAAGCACAAGACCAAGGCGGTCACGCTGTACCGCCAAGGCGAATGCAATTTCCTGGTGAACGAGCAACCCGATTCCTTCGCCGCCGATTTCGCCAGGCAGCACGGGCCGTGCGCCTGCGGTTTCGCGATCCGTTTCAAGCGGCCGGCAGACGAGGTGCGCACGGCCGCGCTGAAGAACGGCGCGGAAGCCATTACGCACAAGGAATCTTCGAAAGCAGTCGATGCCCCGACCATTACCGGCATCGGCGGCTGCATGTTGTATCTGGTCGATCGTTACGGCGACCGCGGCGACGTGTATGGCGATTACGAATGGCTGCCGGGCGTGGACCGCAATCCGAAAGGGTTCGGCCTCACCTTCATCGATCACCTGACGCACAATGTGCGCTACGGCAACATGAAGGCTTGGGCCGATTATTACGAGCGCCTGTTCAACTTCCGCGAGATCAAGTATTTCGACATCAAGGGCGCCAAGACGGGACTGGTTTCCAAGGCGATGACCGCGCCGGACGGCATGGTGCGCATCCCGTTGAACGAATCCAGCGACCCGAAGTCGCAGATCAACGAATACCTGGACGAATACAAGGGCGAGGGCATCCAGCACATCGCGCTGTTCACCGACAGGATCTATGACACGGTAGAGCGGATGCGCGAGGCCGGGGTGGAATTCCTGGACACGCCTGACACCTACTTCGAAGTCATCGACGCGCGTGTGCCGAATCACGGCGAAGACGTGCCGCGGCTGGCACGCAACAAGATCCTGATCGACGCAGATCAGGAAACCAAGAAGCGCTTGCTGCTGCAGATCTTCACACAAAACGTGATCGGCCCGATCTTCTTCGAGATCATCCAGCGCAAGGGCAACGAAGGCTTCGGCGAAGGCAACTTCCAGGCGCTGTTCGAGTCGATCGAGCGGGATCAGATGAGGCGGGGCATCCTGTAAGCCGATGGGCGCCGAGAGATATCAGTCCGGCTTCGGCAACGAGCACGCGACGGAAGCGTTGCCCGGTGCGTTGCCGGTGGGGCAGAACTCGCCGCAGCGTGCGCCATATGGCTTGTATGCGGAGCAATTGTCCGGCACGGCGTTCACCGCACCGCGGCACGCCAACCGTCGTAGCTGGCTGTATCGCATCCGTCCCGCGGCGATGCACAAGACGTTCGTGCCGTTGCCGCATCCGCATTTCCACAACCGTTTCGATGAAGTCGCCACGCCGCCGAATCAACTGCGCTGGAGTCCGTTTCCGCTGCCGCAAGCGCCAGCCGATTTCGTGGATGGCCTCTACACCGTCGCCGGTAATGGCAATGCAGCAATGCAAACCGGGTGCGGGCTGCACATTTATGCCTGCAACCGGTCGATGCAAGGCAGGTTCTTCTACGACGCCGACGCCGAACTGGTGATCGTGCCGCAGCAAGGCCGCTTGCGGATTGCCACCGAACTCGGTGTGCTGGAAATCGAACCACAACAAATTGCGCTGATTCCGCGTGGCGTGCGTTTGCGCGTCGAACTATTGGACGCAACAGCGCGCGGCTACCTTTGCGAAAACTTCGGCGCGCCTTTCCGACTGCCCGATCTCGGACCGATCGGTTCCAACTGCTTGGCCAATCCGCGCGATTTCCAGGCGCCCTGCGCGGCGTATGAAGACCTCGAGGGCAATTTCGAATTGATCGCCAAGTTTCAGGGTCACTTGTGGCGCGCGGCGATCGACCACTCGCCGCTCGACGTGGTCGGCTGGCACGGCAACTGCGCGCCGTATCGCTACGATTTGCGCCGCTTCAACACCATCGGATCCATTTCCTACGACCATCCCGATCCATCGATCTTCACCGTTCTGACTTCGCCATCCGACACATCCGGCACGGCGAACGTGGATTTCGTGATTTTCCCGCCGCGCTGGCTGGTCGCGGAGAATACCTTCCGTCCGCCGTGGTTCCATCGCAACGTGATGAGCGAATTCATGGGTCTGGTGCATGGCGAATACGACGCCAAGGCCGGCGGCTTCGCGCCCGGCGGCGCGTCCCTGCACAACTGCATGAGCGGCCACGGTCCGGACGCGGCGAGTTTCGAGAAAGCGAGCGCGATCGATACGAGCAAGCCGCAACATGTCACCGACACGATGGCTTTCATGTTTGAATCGCGCTACGTCATCCATCCCGCGCGGCAGGCGCTGGAATCGCCGCAGTTGCAGGGCGATTACCAGGAGTGCTGGGCAGGATTGCGGAAGCATTTCGATCCGCGCAAGCCGTGATCCGGACGACTCTCATTGCATCAGCGTTGCTGGTTCTGGTTGCGTGTGGCGCGACGGAATCGCACGATGCCCGCTCGACGAACACTCCCGTGAAAACGGCTGATGCGAAGACGCCTCCACGGTCCGCAAACGATCTGCCCGCGCGTTCGATACTCGATGCGATGCCGGGTTTCGAAGGCATCGGTCCGCTGCATTTCGGCGCGAGCGCCGAGCAGATGCGCAAGGCATGGGGCGCGCCGTTGTACGGTAAGGCGCCGACAAACGATAGCCTCGCGTGTTACTACCTGCGTCCGAGCCAGGACAAGTACGACCTGCTGTTCATGGTAGAAGGCGATCGTTTCGTGCGCATCGATGTGAAAACAGAGAGCAAGACTGCGCCGGGTGGCGGGCGCGTCGGCATGGATGTGCAACAAATCGAGAAACTGTATGCGGGGCAAGTGCACGTTTCGCCGGGCAAGTACGATCCAGCGGAGAGGACTATGAGCGTCGCTTCTCCGCGCGCCGGGAACGCAAAACTGATCTTTGCGACCGATGCATCCGGTGTGGTGAAGTCGTGGCGTATTGGTATTTCTCCGCAGATCGATTACGTCGAAGGCTGTTCCTGAGCAGGAGCCGATGTGAAACTGGGGACACTCAAAGAAGGCGGCAGGGACGGCACGTTGATCGTCGTCAGCCGCGATCTCGCGCACGGCGTGCGTGCCACCGACATCGCGCCGACGCTGCAGGCGGCGCTGGACGACTGGCACAACACCGCGCCGCGCCTGCGTGCGCTGTACGACGCGCTCTGCCTGCACCGGCACAAGGCCGTGCAACACGCGTTCGAGCTGGATTTCAATCTGCTCGCAGCGCCGCTTCCGCGTGCCTACGAATTCGTGGATGGCAGCGCATATCTGCCGCATGTCGAGCGCGTGCGCAAGGCACGCGGCGCGCAAGTGCCAGAGAACTTCTACACCGATCCGCTGATGTATCAGGCCACCAGCGCGGGTTTTCTGGGGCCGTGTGATCCGGTACGCGTGCCAAGCGAAGAGTACGGCATCGACTTGGAAGCCGAAGTGGTGGTCGTCACCGACGATGTGCCGATGGCGGTGACACCGGAACAAGCATCGGAGCACATTCAACTGGTGGGCCTCGTCAACGACGTGTCGTTGCGCAACCTGATCCCGGCGGAACTGGCGAAAGGCTTCGGCTTCCTGCAATCCAAACCGCGCTCGGCGTTGTCGCCGGTTTTCGTCACCCCGGACGAATTGCGGGACGCGTGGCGCGACGACAAGCTGCATCTGCCGATGCGTACCTGGATCAATGGCCAGTGGTTCGGCGAAGCCGATGCCGGGCAAGACATGCAGTTCAACTTCGCGCAATTGATCGCGCATGCGGCCAGGACAAGGCCGCTCATCGCGGGCACGATCGTCGGATCCGGCACGATTGCGAATCAGGACACCTCGAAAGGCGCGTCGTGCCTGGCGGAGCAGCGCACGGTGGAAACATTGCGCGACGGCCAGCCCAGCACGCCGTTCCTGAAATACGGCGACCTGATCAAGATCGAGATGCTGGATGCGGATGGCAATTCGATCTTCGGGCCGATCGAGCAACGCATCGAGGCGCCGTTGACGCACGAACACAAGCCGTGAATCTCGCCGCGCATTACCTGCAAATGCGCGATATCCACGTCGCGGCGGTGATCGCTTCCGGTTTCCTGTTCGGCACACGCGGCGCGCTCGCACTGGCGCGCTGGCCGCACGTGATGCATCCGGTGCTGCGCTACGGCTCGATGGCGATCGATACCGTGCTGCTCGCCGCGGGCATCACGTTGATGTTTGTGATCGGCCAGTATCCGTTCGTGGATGGGTGGCTGACCACCAAGCTCATTTTGCTGATCGTCTATATCGTGCTGGGTACGTTGGCGTTGAAACGCGCCAAGACGCAAAGCTCACGCGCGACCTGCTACGGGCTCGCACTGGCGACCTTCGCATATATCGTCAGCGTCGCCATCACGCACGATTCGCGCGGAGTATTCGTGCTCGTGCGCGGAGCGGGGTGATTCACACGTCTGCATCGCAAGGTTGCTTTGGCTCCCGCGCGGTCGCGAACGGGCGACTTCATGCGACAGTGCGCAAAGCTCGCTCACCCGGCCATACAACACCTGCGTTCTGGAAGATGCCGGTGATGAGAGGGTCAACGGGCTTTCGCAAACGCTTCCGCCATGTCCAACATGCGGTTGGAGAAGCCCCACTCGTTGTCGTACCACGCGCAGACCTTCACCAGCGTGCCGCCCATCACCTTGGTGAGCGTGGCGTCGTAGATGGATGAACGCGGGTCGTGGTTGAAATCCACCGAGACCAGCGGCGCGGTGTTGATGCCAAGGATGCCCTTCAGTTTTCCGTCCGCTGCTTCGCGGACTGCGGCGTCGATTTCCTCTTTCGTGGTATCGCGTTTAGCGACAAAGGTGAGGTCGACCAGCGACACATTGATGGTCGGCACACGCACCGAGAAACCATCCAGCTTGCCGTTCAATTCCGGCAGCACGAGGCCAACCGCGGCCGCAGCGCCGGTCTTGGTCGGGATCTGCGACATCGTCGCACTGCGCGCGCGCCGCAGGTCCTTGTGGTAGACGTCGGTCAGCACCTGGTCGTTGGTGTAGGCGTGCACCGTGGTCATCAGGCCGTGCACGATGCCGATCTTCTCGTGCAGCACTTTAGCCAGCGGCGCCAGGCAATTGGTGGTGCACGACGCATTCGAGATGACGGTGTACGAACCTTTCAACTGATCGTCGTTGACGCCCATCACGAAGGTGCCGTCCACATCCTTGTCGCCGGGCGCGGAGATGATCACCTTCTTAGCGCCTGCACTGAGGTGCCCTGAGGCCTTGGCCTTCGAGGTGAACAGACCCGTGCATTCCAGCACCATGTCCACGCCGAGTTCTTTCCAAGGCAGTTTGGACGGATCACGTTCGGCGCACACCTTGATGTGATCGCCGTGGATCACCAGGTCGCTGCCTTCGACCTTCACCTCACGCGGAAACTTGCCGTGAGCGGTGTCGTAGCGCGTGAGGTGCGCGTTGGTTTCGGCGTCGCCCAGATCGTTGATCGCGACGATGCGGATGTCCTGATGGCGATTCGCCTCGTACAGCGCGCGCAGGATGTTGCGGCCGATGCGGCCGTAGCCGTTGATGGCGACCTTGATGGCCATTGCGTCCTCGTTGCGGGTGCGGGAACAATCACTCATTTTAGCGGCAATGCGGGCAGGTTTCAGGGATCGTTGCAAGCACGCATAATGGCGCGATTCCGGTTGCGGAGCGAACGATGAATCCGCAGGTGACGCCGTTTTTCCATGCCGCCACTTCGGCGTGGTCGTACATTGTGTGCGATGCCGACGGCGATGCGGCAGCAATCATCGATCCGGTACTGGATTTCGATCCCGCCAGCGGCCGCGTGTGGGCGGAAAGTGCGAGCACGCTGCTGCAATACCTGCGCGAGCACGCGCTGGAACCGAAGTGGATACTGGAAACCCACGTGCACGCGGATCATCTCACCGCGGCGGCATGGTTGAAGCGCCGCACCGGCGCGCAGACCGCGATCGGCGCGCGGGTCACGGAAGTGCAACGCACGTTCAAGGCGCTGCTCGATCTGGATGACGATTTCGCTCCCGACGGTTCGCAATTCGACGTGCTGCTGGAAGACGGCGACACGCTGCCGTTGGGCGGATTGCGGATCGAGGCGATCGCCACGCCCGGCCACACACCGGATGGCGTGAGCTACCGCATCGGCGACGCAGTCTTCATCGGCGACACGCTGTTCGGGCCGGCATTGGGCAGCGCGCGCTGCGATTTCCCCGGCGGTGATGCAGCCACACTGTTTGCTTCCGTACAAAAGCTATACGCGCTGCCGCCGGAAACGCGTGTGTTCCTATGTCACGACTATCCGAAGGATGGTGAAGCGCCGCGCTCGCAGGTCACCCTCGCGGAACAGGTGTGCCAAAACAAACATATCGTGCGCGACACGACTGCCGAACAATTTGTGGCGATGCGCACCGCGCGCGATGCCACGCTTTCAGTCCCGAAACTGCTGTGGCCGGCATTGCAGGTGAATATCCGAGCGGGCAATTTGCCGTCTGCGACAAGCAGCGGCCGCCGGTTTCTGAAATTGCCATTGAATGCAAACGAATGGGAATGAGCCCGATGGGTTTTATCCGTTGTCTTTTTGCAAGCGCATTGCTCGCGGTGGCGCAACCCACTCTTGCCTGGGGCGTGCTTGGCCATCGCGTGGTCGCGCAACTGGCACAGAAGCAGTTGAATCCCGCGGCCGCGGCGCAAGTCGATCGCCTGCTCGCCGTCACCGGCGCGCGTCGGCTGGCCGACATCGCCACCTGGCCCGACGATCTGCGCGATCTTGATCCCGATCTTTTCAAGCGGACCTCGAGACTGCACTACATCAACTTCCGCTCGGGCGATTGCATCTACGACCCGCCGCGCGACTGCCGCAACGGCGAATGCGTGGTTGCGGCGATCCAGCATTACGCCGCGATCCTCGGCGACCGCTCGCGTTCTGACACGGAGCGCGCACAAGCGCTGAGCTTTGTGGTGCATTTCGTCGGCGATGTGCACCAGCCGCTGCACGCCAGCTACCGCGACGACAAGGGCGGCAACGATTACCAGGTGCGCTGGCACGACCGTGGCACCAACCTGCACAAGATCTGGGACACCACATTGTTGAATTCCACCGGCATGAGCTATCAGGCGCTGGCGAATCAGCTCGCTGCGAACACGCGCGCGGTACCGCAAGATACGCCTGTGCAATGGGCGGAAGAATCCTGTCGCATCGTGCGGGACGACGGCATTTATCCGCCCACGCGAAACATCGACGCGGTTTATGTCTCGCGCGAATTGCCGGTTGCGGAAGAACGCCTGCGCGAGGCCGGCGCGCGGCTGGCAGTGTTGCTCAATCACACCTTGGACGGCGGTTGAGGGCTTTGCTGCGCCCGCCCTTGCGGCCTCGAACCAGGCCCGCCATGATCGGCGCGCCCGCGCGCGGCGCGGTTCGAAAAAGGGGAACAATCATGGGTAGTGCAGCTGGCATCGGTGCCCTCATGGGCATGGGCATCGGCATGATTCTCATCGGCATCGTGGTGTGGCTGGTGGTCGGCACCTTGATCCTGATGTTCGCGACGAAGATCGTCGAGAAGTGGACGCCTTCATTCGTCAAGGCCCTGGTGGTGACGGTCGTGTGCGGCATCGCCGCCTTCATCGTGAACTGGATTCTGCGCTTGGTGCTCGGCTTCGGCGTGTTCGCCAGCCTGATCACCTTGGCGGTCAACTTCGTGGTGATCGCGGCGGTCATCCAGCAATTGCTGACCCGCGGCGGGGGCACTGTCGCCGGCGACGGCGCCCTGGCAGTCGGTGCGGGCGCGAAGATGGCTTACAGTCGCGCTTGCCTGATCACGCTGATCGAATACGTGATCGGCATTATCTTGGCGGTCATCTTCGGAATCATCTTCGGCGTGATGTTCGGTGGCGCGATGATGGCCGCGATGCATCACTGAGCGATTCCTGGGCGGACACCGAAGAAAGTTGAAAAGTGCGGCCACGGATGGCCGCTTTCACACGCGCGAACGCGCATATCAAAAGCTCGCCGCCGCGCGTTGCGATCAGTACGGAATGCCCGCGCGGCGCATCAGCTTGGATGCCAGCCAGGCCGGCTCGATCAGCAGGTAGGCCAGATCGGTGAAGAACGAAGGCCGCTTGCCTTCGATGAGGTGGCCGATGAACTGACCGGCCCACGCCAGCACGAACAGCGCGATCGCCAGCCACAACAGATCGCGCGGGCCGAGCGCGAAATACAAACCTGCCGCGATCAAACCGCAGGCGATGAACACCGCCGCCATCGCCAGCCCGATCGCGCGCGACAGCCGGTAATAGAACAGGAAGGCGAAGAACATCGCCACGAACGCCCAGAAGCCCGGCTTCATCCACTGCTCGAAAACCGGGATCGTCCACAGCGCGGCGACCACGCACCACAGGATCACCGGCACGCACACCCAGTGGATCGCGCGATTGGTCTTGTTCGCATGATCCGCGCTGTAACTGCCGAACCAGTCGTGGATGGTGCGCATGGGTGCCATCTTACCGCCTCGGCCCTCTGGGGCCCATGGCTCAAACCGCTCAATCGAGCGCAATCCCCGCCAGTTTCCTCAACGCTTCGGCATATTTCGCCGCGGTGGCATCGATGATTTCCTTCGGCACTTTCGGGCCTGGCGCGCGCTTGTTCCAATCCAGGGTTTCCAGGTAATCGCGCACGAACTGTTTGTCGTAGGACGGCGGGCTGATGCCGACCTGATATTGATCCTCTGGCCAGAAGCGAGACGAATCGGGCGTCAGCATCTCGTCCATTACATAGAGCTTGCCGCTTTCGTCGGTGCCGAATTCGAACTTGGTGTCGGCGATCAGGATGCCGCGCTGCGCGGCGTAATCGGCGGCGAACTTGTAGATCGCCAGCGTGGCATCGCGAACCTGTTCGGCGAGTTCCGCGCCGATCTTCTGCACCACCGCGTCGAAACCGATGTTCTCGTCGTGCGAACCGGATGGCGCCTTGGTCGAGGGCGTGAAGATCGGCTCCGGCAATTTCTCTGCCTGCCGCAAGCCCGCAGGCAACTTGATGCCGCACAGCGAACCCGTCGCCTGATAATCCTTCCAGCCCGAGCCGATCAAATAGCCGCGCGCGATCGCTTCGATCGGCACGGCCTTCAGCCGCTTCGCCACCACCGCGCGCTTTTCGTACAGACGAGGATCGACACTCGCCGGCAACACGTCCGCGACAGGCACGCTCGTCAAATGATTCGGCACCAGATGCGCCGTCTTGCCGAACCAGAAATTGGAAATCTGCGTCAGCATTTCGCCTTTGCCCGGGATCGGATCGGGCAGCACCACGTCGAAGGCGGAGAGCCGATCGGTCGCGACGATCAGCAACCGATCTTCTGGCAACGCGTACACGTCGCGCACCTTGCCGCGGTGCAGGAGTTCGAGGCCGGGCAGGTGGGACGCATGCAGGACAGTAGGCATCTTTGAGTCCGCTGATCGGGTAGACCCATAGTGTAATGACGTGCCCGATTTCTGCCCTCACCAGCGCTTCGCGCCGTCCGGGAGAAGGGAAGACCAGGCGGCTGATAAACTGGCGCGCCTCGCCGCTGCCCGATCCGCGATGCGCATCTCCTGCCTGCTCCTTGCGTTTGTCGCTTGCTACACGCTCGCCGCGCCGCCGCAACCCGCGCGGCTGGGCCTGTGCGCGGCGTGCCACGGAGCGGATGGACACGCGCGTATTCCGGGTGTACCGAATCTCGCGGGGCAAAACGAGCAATATCTCTTGGACGCGCTGCACGCTTATAAAAGCGGCGCGCGCGACGTGGCGGTGATGCGCACGGCGACCGGGCCGCTGAGCGATACCGAAATGCAGCAGCTCGCGCATTGGTACGCGTCGCTGCCCGCGTGCGCACCGGCAAAGCGGTGAGCTTCGCGTGCGCGTAAACGTCATTGGCAAGGTCCTCGGCTTCCTCGCCGGTGTGCTGCTGTTGCACAGCTTCGGCTGGGCGCTGATCGGGCTGGCGATCGGGCACCTCTTCGACTCGGGCTTTCTGCGTCTGTTCGAACGCGGCGGCGATCCCTACGGATTCGTCGAACCGCTGTTCGCGTTGCTCGGCGCGGTCGCCAAGACGGATGGCCGCGTGTCGGAAGCGGAAATCGCGACGGCCGAAAAACTGATGGCACGCTTGAATCTCGACGTGTTGTGGCGACGGCGTGCGATCGATGCGTTCAACCGCGGCAAGGCGCCGGGTTACGACGCGGGCCTTGCGATCGGCGACCTGCGCACGTGGTGCGCGTTGCGGCGCAATTATGTGATGCCGCTGATCGACATGGTGGCTGAAACCGCGTTGGCCGAAGGGCCACCGTCGGCGGAGAAGATGAAACTGCTGCGGCGACTGGCGTGGTCGCTGCACGTCAGCGAACTGCAATTGCTGGCGCTCCTAGCGATGAAGGGGTTCGTGTGGAACGCGGCGGGTGCCGGTGCGTATTCGCACGCGGGCAGCAACGGCTGGCGGCCGCCGCCGGGTCCGGCAGCCGGCCCCGATCCGTACACGGTACTGGGCGTGCCGCGCAATGCAGACGAGCGCACCATCAAGCGCGCGTACCGCAAACTGATCAGCGAATATCATCCGGACCGCATGAGCGGCGCGCCGGAAGAATTGCGCCGTCGCGCCGAAGCGCGCGCCAGCGAAATCAATGCGGCGTGGGAGCGAATACAATCGGAGCGGAATTTCCGGTAGGAGCCTGCTTGCAGGCGACCGCCAGGATGAATCCCTCGTGTCACCCGCAAGCGGGTTCCTATAAAGAGCGGATCATGGCGAAGCAATCCTGCATCATCTGTCCTTCAATTCTTTCAGCCGACTTCGCGCGGCTGGGCGAGGAAGTCGATCGCGTGCTGGAAGCAGGCGCGGAGTGGATCCACTTCGACGTGATGGACAACCACTACGTGCCGAACCTCACCATCGGCCCGCAGGTGTGCAAGGCGCTGCGCAAGTATGGCGTGAAAGCACCGATCGACGTGCACCTGATGGTGAAACCGGTGGATCGCATCGTGCCGGATTTCGCCGAAGCGGGTGCGAACATGATCTCGTTTCATCCGGAAGCCAGCGAGCACGTCGACCGCACGCTGCAACTGATCCGCGATCACGGCTGCCGCGCCGGGTTGGTCTTCAATCCGGCGACGTCGCTGGAATGGCTCGATTACGAGCTCGACAAGCTCGACCACGTGCTGATCATGTCGGTGAATCCCGGTTTCGGCGGGCAGCAATTCATTCCTTCCGCTTTGGAGAAATTGCAGCGCGCGCGCAAGATCATCGACAACAGTGGGTTGAACATCCGCCTGCAGGTCGACGGCGGCGTCAAGGTGGACAACATCGGCCAGATCGCGCGCGCCGGCGCGGACACCTTCGTCGCCGGCTCGGCGATTTTCGGCGAGCGCGATTATGCGAGGGTGATCGCGGCGATGCGCGAGGAAGTCGCTGCCGCCGAGTGAAGCCGCTCAGAAGTGCGGCTTCTCCGGCGCGCTGCGGTAGCGCTCCACCGATTCCGCGATCTCAGCGCGCGCAGCCTGCGCGTCGCCCCAGCCGGACACTTTCACCCACTTGCCCTTGTCCAGGTCCTTGTAGTGCTCGAAGAAGTGCGCGATGCGTTCGCGCCAGTGCACGGGCATGTCGTCGATGTTCCGGATATGCGCATACCCCGCGAAGACTTTTTCGATCGGCACTGCCACGATCTTGGTGTCCTCGCCGCTTTCGTCGGTCATGTTCAGCAGACCAATCGGCCGGCAGCGGATCACCGAGCCCGCGATCAGCGGCAGCGGGATCATCACCAGCACGTCCGCCGGATCGCCGTCGCCCGAAAGCGTGTGCGGGATGTAGCCGTAATTGCAGGGATAGCGCATCGGCGTGGACAGCACGCGATCGACGAAGATCGCGCCGCTCTCCTTGTCGACCTCGTACTTCACCGGCTCCGCGTCTTTCGGAATCTCGATGACGACGTTGATTTCATCCGGCACGTTGCGACCGGTGGCGACCAGATCCAGGCCCATGTGATTCGTCCCTCAGGCAATCGGATATTTTACGATGCCGCGAATGAAAAGCCCCGCCGAAGCGGGGCTGGGTTTCTCTCCTCTTCCTTCGAGAGAGGGTCCGGGGTGGGCGGACGAACTGACCGAACCCTCACCCGGCTCACTGCGCTATCGATACCTCCCGCAGCAATCGTGTTAACCGACGTCAAAGGAGCGGGATCAGTAGAAGGGCCACGATATTGATGATCTTGATCAGCGGATTTACCGCCGGGCCCGCGGTGTCCTTGTAGGGATCGCCCACGGTGTCGCCGGTGACCGCGGCCTTGTGCGCATCCGAGCCCTTGCCGCCGAAGTTGCCGTCCTCGATGTATTTCTTGGCGTTGTCCCAGGCGCCGCCGCCGGTGGTCATGGAGATCGCGACGAACAGGCCGGTGACGATGGTGCCGATCAGCACGCCGCCCAGCGCCTGCGCGCCGGCCTCGGTGCCGGCCAGCCACTTGAAGAAGAACGCGACGATGATCGGCACCAACACCGGCAGCAGCGAGGGAATGATCATCTCCTTGATCGCCGCGCGGGTGAGCATGTCCACCGCCTTGTCGTACTGCGGCTTGCCGGTGCCCTGCATGATGCCGGCGATCTCGCGGAACTGCCGGCGCACTTCCTGCACCACGGAGCCTGCTGCGCGGCCGACCGCTTCCATCGCCATCGCTGCGAACAGGAACGGGATCAGTCCGCCGATGAAGAGCCCGATGATCACGAAGTGGTTGGAAAGGTCGAACGTGACGTTCTGCAGATCGTTGCGCGTGCCCAGGTTGTGCGTGTAATCGGCGAACAGCACCAGCGCGGCCAGCGCGGCCGAACCGATCGCGTAGCCCTTCGTCACTGCTTTCGTGGTGTTGCCGACCGCATCCAGCGGATCGGTCACGCCGCGCACTTCCGGCGGCAGGTCGGCCATCTCGGCGATGCCGCCGGCGTTGTCGGTGATCGGGCCGTAGGCGTCCAGCGCCACGATCATGCCGGTCATCGACAGCATCGCGGTTGCCGCAATGGCGATGCCGTACAAACCGGCCAGCGCGTACGCGCCCCAGATCGCCGCGCAGATCGCCAGCACCGGCAGCGCGGTGGCCTTCATCGAAACGCCCAAACCGGCGATGATGTTGGTCGCGTGGCCGGTGGTCGAGGCTTTGGCCACGTGCTGCACCGGCGAGTATTCGGTCGCGGTGTAGTACTCGGTGATGAACACGATCACGGCGGTCAGCACCAAGCCGATCAGCGCGCTGCAATAGAGATGTCCGACGCCGTAAGTCGAGCCGGCCATCAATTGCGAAGTGATCGGCCAGAACGCGATTGCTGCCAGCACGCCCGAGATCAGCACGCCCGCGTACAACGCATTCATGATCTTGGCACCTTTGCGCGCGCGCACGAAGAAGGTGCCGATCACCGAAGCGATGATCGAGGCGCCGCCCAACACCAGCGGATACAACGCACCATTGCCGCCGACATCCGCCGCCATCACGCCGCCCAGCAGCATGGTCGCGACCAGTGTCACCGCGTAGGTTTCGAACAGGTCGGCGGCCATGCCGGCGCAGTCGCCCACGTTGTCGCCCACGTTGTCGGCGATCACCGCCGGATTGCGCGGATCGTCTTCCGGAATGCCGGCCTCGACCTTGCCGACGAGGTCTGCGCCGACGTCGGCACCCTTGGTGAAGATGCCGCCGCCCAGACGCGCGAAAATCGAAATCAGCGACGAGCCGAACGCGAGGCCGACCAGCGCGTGCAGCGCGTCTTCCTGTGCGTAGCCGAAGCCGTGCGTCAGGATCACGTAATAGGCGGTGACGCCCAGGAGCGCGAGGCCGACCACCAGCATGCCGGTGATCGCGCCGCCGCGGAACGACACCTTGAGCGCCGTGGCCAAACCTGAGCGCGCGGCTTCCGCGGTGCGCACGTTGCTGCGCACCGAGACGTTCATGCCGATGTAGCCGGCGGCGCCCGAGAGAATTGCGCCGATGGCGAAACCAATCGCGGTGCCCCAGTTCAGCGCGAAGCCGATGATCAAGAACAGCACCACACCCGCGACCGCGATGGTCGAATACTGGCGATTGAGATACGCGCGCGCACCTTCCTGGATCGCCAGCGCGATCTCACGCATGCGCTCGGTGCCGCTGGATTGCTTCATGATCCAGCTCGCCGAGAACACGCCGTAGAGGATGGCCACGACCGCGCAGCCAATCGCGATCCACAAACCATAGTCTTGCAGCATCGGACAACCCCTTCTGGCTTGGACCCGTCCCGGGCAATCGCGCGAGTATAGCGGCAGGGCGGGCTTTGGCCACCGCCCGCGGCGCTTCTGCCACAATCGCCCAATGCACGTCAAAAACCTGGCCGCGCGCCGCGCGGCATTCCGCAAGTTGCACGAGAGCGGCTGTTTCGTGATTCCCAATCCGTGGGATGTCGGCTCGGCGCGCGCGCTGGAAAGACAAGGCTTCAAGGCACTGGCCACCACCAGCTCCGGTTTCGCCTGGTCGCGCGGGCGCCCGGACAATGCGATGGACGTGGAGGCGGTGCTCGAACATTGCCGCGAGATCGTCGAAGCCACGAACCTCGCGGTCAACGCCGATTTCGAGGACGGTCACGCGCGCGATCTGGATGGCTTGAAGAAGAACGTGCGACGCTGCATCGGAACCGGCATCGCGGGGCTATCGATCGAGGATGCGACCGGCGACGCGGCGCAACCGCTGTACGAATTGAGTGAGGCGGTCACGCGCATCCGTGCCGCGCGCGAGGCGATCGATGCATCCGGCGAGGACGTGATGCTGATCGCACGCGCCGAGTGTTTTCTGACCGGTCATTCCGATCCGTTGAACGAATCGCTAAAACGATTGAAGGCGTATGCGGAGGCCGGTGCGGATTGCCTGTATGCGCCGGGCGCGAAGACGCCGGAGCAGATTCGCGCGATCGTGCAGGCGGTCGTGCCCAAACCGGTCAATGTGCTGGTCGGCTGGCCCGCGCAGTTCACGTTGGATGATCTCGCAAAGCTCGGCGTCCGGCGGGTCAGCGTAGGCGGCGCACTGGCGGGTTCCGCCTGGGGCGGATTCCTCCGTACCACGCGTAGGTTGCTCGAAGGCCACTTCGACGGCTTCGCGCAAAACGCCACCCACGCGCAAATGAATACGATGTTCGCCGATGGCGACTAGATGTCGAATTCAGGCAGCTTCTTCCTCACCGCCGTATTTTTAAAAACGACATATTCCGGCAGGCCATCCTTGCCATAAGGAGGCGGCGCTTCGCCGCGAATGAGCGGCGAGAGATATTTGCGTGCTGCGGCGGTGATACCGAAGCCGTCCTTGGTGACGAACGAGCCCGGCAATTTCTTTTCTCGATTGGCGATCTGGTCCAGCGGCGCGGGTACGGTTTTCCAGCGGTAGGGCGAATCGGACGTGCGCATGATCACCGGCATCACCGCGTTCATGCCTTTCAACACGTATTCCACGGCGGCCTTGCCGACGGCGAAAGCCTGTTCGGCGTCGGTCTTCGAGGCGATGTGACGCGCGGAGCGTTGCAAGTAATCCGGCAGCGCCCAGTGCACCTTCAGTTTCAACTTGTCGCGCACCAGCGACGCCAAGGCAGGCGCCACGCCGCCCAGTTGCGCGTGGCCGAAGGCGTCGGTCGTTCCTGCTTCTGAAAGAAATTTGCCTTCGGGGTTCTTGATGCCTTCCGAGGCGACCACCACGCACCATCCGACGCGATCCACGGTTTCACGCACGCGCTCTAGGAATTTCGTTTCGTCGAAGGGGATTTCCGGAAACAGGATGATGTGCGGCGCATCGCCGCGCCCTGTGCCGGCGAGTCCCGCGGAAGCCGCAATCCAGCCGGCGTGCCGGCCCATCACCTCCATCACGAACACTTTGGTCGAGGACTGCGCCATCGAGGCGACGTCCAGCGCGCATTCGCGCACCGACACCGCGGTGTATTTGGCGACCGAACCGAAACCGGGGCAGCAATCCGTCATCACCAGATCGTTGTCCACGGTTTTCGGCACGCCGATGCAGCGGATGTCATAGCCCAGAGTTTTACCGATCTGCGAGAGTTTCAGCGCGGTGTCGGCCGAATCGTTGCCGCCGTTGTAGAGGAACCAGCGAATCTCGTGCGCGCGAAAGACTTCGATCAGGCGCTCGTATTGCGCGCGGTTATCGTCGATGGATTTCAATTTGTAACGGCAGGAACCGAACGCGCCGCCCGGCGTGTGACGCAGTGCGCGGACCGTGGCGGCCGATTCCTTCGTGGTGTCGATCAGTTCCTCGCGCAACGCGCCGACAATGCCGTTGCGCGCTGCGTATGCGGTGATCTTGTGACGGCGGGCGGTTTCGATCACTGCCGCGGCGGTAGCGTTGATCACAGCGGTGACGCCGCCGGACTGGGCGTAGAGCAGCTTGCCTGATTCCATTCGCGACTCCTCGGATTTCGGCTGCGCGTTTGACGGGGAAGTGGCGCGCCCGTTAGCGTACAGGTTAAGACTTTTCGCCAGCGAGGGCGTTCGCGAAATCCATGCGTATCGTGCTACTCGGCGCACCCGGCTCGGGCAAAGGCACCCAGGCCACGCGGCTCAAGACGGAACTGGGGATCGCGCACATCTCGACGGGCGACCTGCTGCGCGCCGCGGTCAAGGCCGGCACGCCGCTGGGCCTGCGCGCGAAGGCCGTGATGGATGCCGGGCAACTGGTCTCGGACGAAATCGTGCTGGCGATGCTGGAAGAGCGCCTGGAGCAACCGGACACGCATGCCGGTTTCATTCTCGACGGCTATCCGCGCAACCTCGCGCAGGCCGACGCGCTCGATCGATTGCTGAAGCGCATCGGCCAGCCGCTGGACGCGGTGCTGAAGTTGAACGTGCCGGATGCAGACATCATCAAGCGCACGGAAATCCGATTCAAGGCCGAGGGCCGCGCCGACGACGATCCGGAAACCGTGCGCCGCCGCTTGCAGGTGTACGCGCAGCAGACCGCGCCGGTCGCCGATTACTACTCGCAGCGCGGACTGCTGACCGAAGTGGATGGGGTCGGCGCGATCGAAGAGATCTTCACGCGGTTGATGGCGGCGCTGAAATCGCGCTCTACCGCGGCTGTCTAATCGTCCGAATCGTGAACGCCTGGATACAACCGCTCGCGCGTCTGCGCGATCTGATCTTCTTCCGCGCCGGGCCGCAGGACATGCCCTATGCGCCGCGCGCGTTGATCGTGCTGCTGATCATCAGCGCGGTCCCGGAGGTCACATTCGATCTGCATCAAGGTAATCCTCCGGCGACGATAGCCGCCGCGAATATCGGCACGCTGACGGCGCTTGCCGCGCTGTTCGGCCTGTTGCGCTGGCGAGGAAAGCCGGAACGCTTCGTGCAGACCGCGCTCGCATTGATCGCGACCGGGTTGTTGTTTGAATTGATTCTGCTGCCGCTGGCACTGGTGATCGGTTGGCCACTGCCGAACAACGCACCATTGAATCCGCGGCAGACGGCCGCGCTATTCGCGATGTTCTTGTTGGCGGTCTGGCAGGTGGCGATCTCGGTCAACATACTCCGTCATTCGCTGGAAATTCCTGTGGCGGGGGGTGTGCTGGCTCTGCTGGCGATCGGGTTTGCCGATCTGCTGGGGATGGCAATCGTGATCTCTATGCTCGGCGCCGGAGCGTAAGGGCCGATGCGCATCCACATCCTAGGCATCTGCGGCACGTTCATGGGCGGGGTGGCCGCGCTGGCACGCGAACTGGGTCATGAAGTCGAAGGCTCGGATGCGAACGTGTATCCGCCGATGAGCGATCAATTGCGTGCGCTCGGCATCGAATTGAAGTCGGGCTATTTGGCGGAACATCTGCAACCCCAGCCCGATCTGGTTTTGGTCGGCAACGCGATGACGCGCGGCAATCCCGCGGTCGAATACATGCTGGATGCACGGCTGCCATATATCTCCGGCCCGCAGTGGCTGGGCGAGAACGTGTTGCGCGACCGGGTTGTCCTCGCGGTGGCGGGCACGCACGGCAAAACGACCACAACGAGCCTGCTCGCGCATTTGCTGGACAGTACCGGCGCGCACCCGGGATTTCTGATCGGAGGCGTACCGGGGAATTTCGGGGTGTCGGCGCGGTTGTCTCTGAGGGAGTTGCCCGGAGGACGAAGGGGGGAAGTCTCGCAAGAGTTCCCCTCGCCAGGCGCTTCGCGTCACCCTCTTCCGCGAGTGGGAGAGGGATATCGTGCATCGCCTTCGGCGACACCATTCGTACTGGAGGCCGACGAATATGACACCGCGTTCTTCGACAAGCGTTCCAAGTTCGTGCACTACCGGCCGCAGATCGCGATCCTCAATAATCTGGAATACGACCACGCGGACATCTTTCCGGACGTCGCCGCGATCCAGCGCCAGTTCCATCATCTCGTGCGCACGGTGCCGGGCAACGGCCGGCTGATCGTCAATGCCGAAGACGAACGTCTGGCCGAAGTGCTGGCGATGGGCTGCTGGACGCCGGTGGAAACTTTCGGGATCGACGCAGGCGACTGGCGCGCGCGTTTGTTGTGTGAAGACGGCTCGGTATTCGAAGTGTCGCGCAAGAACGAACGCATCGGAGAGGTGCGCTGGAATCTGCTCGGCCGTCACAACGTGATGAACGCGTTGGCGGCGCTTGCTGCGTCAAACGCGGCTGGGATCGAAGCCACATCGCTGCTGCCGCACTTCTCAACTTTCGCCAACGTCAAACGCCGGATGGAGTTGATCGCCGAAGTCGGTGGCGTTTGCGTCTACGACGACTTTGCGCATCATCCCACCGCGATCGCGACCACGCTGGCCGGCTTGCGCGCGAGGGTCGGCAATGCGCGCGTGCTGGTCGCGCTGGAGCCGCGGTCGAACTCGATGCGCATGGGCGCGCATGCAGCGGAGCTCGCGCCGTCCTTGAAGGACGCGGACCGAATCGTATTCCTGCATCGGCCGGAATTGCCGTGGGATGCACGGCGCGTGACCGACGCAGTGCAAGGCCGTGCGAGCACCGCGTCCGATGTCGAGGCGCTGATCGCCGCCTTACTGGAAACCGCGCGCGCGGGCGACCACGTGGTGTTCATGTCCAATGGCGGTTTCGAAGACGCGCCCAGACGATTCGGTGACGCGCTGCGCGCACGGCAGGAATAAACTGCTCCGGTGAACCGCGCAGACATTCCGCTGTTCCCGCTGTCCACCGTGCTGTTTCCCGGCGGCCCGCTGTCCCTGCGCATCTTCGAGCCCCGTTATCTGGAAATGGTGCGCGACTGCGCGCGCAACGACGCTTGCTTTGGCGTGTGCCTGATCCTGGAAGGCAGCGAGGTCGGTGCACCGGCATTGCCGGCCGCGGTCGGCACGCTGGCGCGCATCGTGGATTTCTACACGCACCCTGATGGCGTGCTGGGCATCACCGTCGAAGGCGGCGCGCGCTTTCGCGTGCTGCGCTCGCGCGTGCGGGACAACGGTTTGGTGCATGGCCGCGTGCAGTGCTGGCAAGACGAACCGGTAGTGCAGGTGCCGCCCGAATTCGGTCTGCTCTCGACCATCCTCGAGCGCCTGATGGAGCAAGCCGGCGGGCCGTGGCGCGATGCGCCGCGCGAAAGCTACGACGATGCGGGCTGGGTAAGTTTCCGTCTCGCCGAGCTGTTGCCATTGCTAGCACACGAACGCCAACGCCTGCTGGAATCGGCCGATCCGCTCGAGCGCCTCGCGCTGCTGCGCGACGCATTGCCGAGATTTCAAAAAGCGTAGGACCTCAACCCGCCGCGATGATCGAAATCGGCGGGTCGAAGTGCTCTACGCTGCGAGCGCTTGCTGCAGATCCGCGATCAAGTCTTCCGGGTCTTCCAGCCCGATCGAAAACCGCAGCAGGTTTTGCGGCGAAGTCGAATGCGTGCCTTCGACCGAAGCGCGGTGTTCGACCAGCGATTCGCAACCGCCGAGGCTGGTGGCATTGATGAAGAGCTTTAATTTGCTTGCGACGCGCAGCGCCGCCTCGCGGCCGCCGCGCAATTGAATGCTCAACATCCCGCCGAAGCCGCTCATCTGTTGCTTCGCGAGCGCGTGCCCGGGATGCGCCGGCAAACCGGGATAGTGCACCACCTCGACTTCGGGATGCGTGTCCAGGAATTCGGCCACGCGCGCGGCGTTGGCGCAATGCACGCGCATGCGCGCGGGCAGCGAGCGGCAACCGCGCAGCGTCAGCCACGCGCTGAAAGGCGAAAGCACTGCACCGCCCAGCAATCGCCGCTGCGCGATGCGTTCGGCGAAATCGTCGTTGCGCGCGAACACCAGCGCGCCGCCCAGCACGTCGCTGTGGCCGCCGAAATACTTGGTGGTCGAGTGCATCACGATGTCCGCGCCCAGTTGCAACGGCTTTTGCAGCACCGGCGTCGCGAAGGTGTTATCGCACACCAGCAGCGCGCCGTGCGCATGCGCGATGCGCGCGAGCTCGGCAATATCGCTGATCCTGATACGCGGGTTGGACGGCGATTCGGCCCAGAGCAGGGCGACACCGCCTGTGGACGCGGCGCGCACCGCGTCGAGATCGGCGAGATCGACCGTGACCGTTTCCACGCCGCGCTCGGACAGCACTTCGGCCGCGAAGGTGCGCGTGCCCGCGTAGCAATCGTCGGCCAGCAGCCAGCGTTGGCCGCATTGCAGCGTATCCAGTACCGCTGCCACCGCGGCCATGCCCGAGGCGAAAGCCAGCGCGCGCTCGCCGCCTTCCAGCGCAGCCAGTGCCGCCTGCAGGCGGCGCTGTGTCGGATGGTCGTCGCGCTGGTATTCCAGTTCGTCGACCAATTCACCGGCCGGCCCGTGCCGGAACGTGGTCGACAAATGGATCGGCGGCGCCACCGCGCCAGTTTCGCGATCGACCTCCGCGCCTGCGTGCACCGCCAGCGTGTCGAATTTCATGCCTGTACCTCGCGAAAGGCAAACCGAGCCGCTTCCAGCGTATCGGCGATGTCCTGCTTGCTATGCGCGGAAGAAATGAAGCCGGCCTCGAACGCGCTGGGTGCGAAAAACACGCCGCGATCCAGCATCGCGTGGAAGAAGCGCCGGAACGCATCGATGTCGCAGGCGGTGGCTTGCGCGAAAGTCTCAACCTTTTCCGCGCTGAAGAACACCCCGAACATGCCGCACACGCGATTGAACGAGAACGGCGCGCCCGCTTCGATCGCGCAGGCAAGCAAGCCATCGGTGAGCAGTCTCGTCTTGCGATCGAGTTCTTCGTAAAAGCCCGGTTCGCTGATCAGTTCCAGCATTGCCAGCCCCGCCGCCATCGCCACCGGGTTGCCGGACAAGGTGCCTGCCTGGTAGACCGGACCGCTCGGCGCGACACGTTCCATCAGATCACGCCTTCCGCCGTATGCGCCGACCGGCATGCCGCCGCCGATGATCTTGCCGAGCGTGGTGAGATCGGGCGCGATGCCGTACAACTGCTGCGCGCCGCCGAGCGCGACACGAAAGCCCGTCATCACTTCATCGAAGATCAGCAGCGCGCCGTGTTGGGTGCACAACTCGCGCAACGTTTGCAGGAAACCTTCGCGCGGAGGAATGCAATTCATGTTGCCGGCGACCGGCTCGACGATCACGCAGGCGATTTCGTCGCCGAGGCGATCGAACAGTTCGCGCGCGGCATAGACATCGTTGTAAGGCAAGGTCGAGGTGAGTTCCGCCAGCGCGCGTGGCACGCCGGGCGAATTGGGCGTGCCGAAGGTGAGCGCGCCGGAACCTGCCTTCACCAGGAACGAATCGCCGTGACCGTGATAGCAGCCTTCGAATTTCACGATGCGCTCGCGGCCAGTCGCCGCACGTGCCAATCGCGCCGCCGACATCGTCGCTTCGGTGCCGGAACTGACGAAGCGCAGCATTTCCATCGACGGCATCAGCGCGCGCACGCTTTCGGCCAGCAACACTTCCGCTTCGCAGGGCGTGCCGAACGACAGGCCATCGCTTACCGCGCGCTCCACCGCCTCGCGCACGCGCGGATGATTGTGGCCGACAATCATCGGTCCCCACGAGCCGATGTAATCGATGTAGCGCTTGCCCTCGGCATCCCAGAGATAAGCGCCCTGCGCGCGCGCGGTAAAGAACGGCTCGCCGCCGACCGATTTGAATGCGCGCACCGGCGAATCCACGCCGCCGGGTAGCACGGTCTGTGCGCGCTCAAACAGTTTTTGATTGGTGCTCATTCGTATCAATCGTCATTCCCGCGAGAGCGGGAATCCAGGGTTTTTCGATCTTCAAACAAGGCTGCGAAGCGTGAGGTGGCATTCCGTACATCGCTAGCGCCGAACACGCCGGAGATTACCGCGAGAAAATCCGCGCCTGCTTCGATCAGCAACGAACCATTGTCGGCTGTGATACCGCCGATCGCCACCAGCGGTTTTCCCAATGCGCGCGCTTGCCGCAGCAAATCGAGTGCCGCGCGCCGTGCATTGGGCTTGGTGGGCGAGGGAAAAAACGCGCCAAAGGCCAGATAGTCGGCGCCCTCTATGGCTGCATCGCGCGCGCGTTGCAGCGAGTCGTAGCAGGATGCGCCGATGATCGCCTCATCGCCGAGCATTGCGCGCGCTTGCGCGATCGAGACATCGCGTTCGCCCAGATGCACGCCCGCCGCGCTGCTTGCGCGCGCGAGTTCCACATCGTCGTTGACGATCAGCGGCAGACAGAAACGTGCGCACAGCTTCGACAATGCCGTGGCCTCCTCCAGCCGCCGCTGGCGATCGTCGGTCTTGTCGCGGTATTGCAGCAGCGTCGCGCCGCCTTCCAGCGCCGACTGTGCCGCAGCGAGTAGATCCGGGCGCGGGCCGTCGGTGATCGCATACAACCCGCGGCTGCGCAGCAGCGGAGGAAACATCGAGGACTCCTGAATGCGTATTTCCGCCGCGCTTTCATGCGGCGGCGCGACTTGCGACAATATCAGGACGCCACAATTTCCCGGAAACCATGTCCAGCGATGCCAGCGCGACTCCGGTCGAGGCCTACCGCAAGTTCATGTGCGTGGTCTGCGGCTTCATTTATGACGAGGAGCTCGGCTTGCCCGACGAAGGCATTGAGCCGGGCACGCGCTGGGAAGACATTCCGGACACCTGGACCTGCCCGGATTGCGGCGTGACCAAGGACGATTTCGAAATGATCGAGGTCGGGTGATCGGCCCGCCCTCATCTCGCCATCTTTGCGTCACGCCGTCTGCACGGGCGTTTGGGTTAATGGTGTCGTCTCGACGAGGGGAGACGGTCACCATGTTGCAGTTCATTCCATTCGACGACCGCTGGTTCGATGCCGGCGAAATGCCGCCCGGTCCGTTGGTGCCGTATCACGTCGGCGTCCCGTGCGCGCGTTCGGCGCATGTCGAGGCTGAAATTCACTGTGAGGTGGAAGGCACACCGATGAATTTGGCCGTTTCGCCTTCGTGCACGCCCAGCTTTGCCGCGGTGCCGGCGTTCAGTTCCAGCACGTAACGCGCGGGCGCGGTGCTGGGGTAGGTAGCGCAAGGATCGGCTTGGCACGGAGGCACATCCGACAGAAGCGTCACCAGCTTGCGATCGGCATCAAAGAACAGCATATCCAGCGGGATCAGCGTGTTCTTCATCCAGAACGTGCGGATCTGCGAATCGGGAAACACAAACAACATGCCGTGATCGGCGGGCATGGACGTGCGGTCCATCAGCCCGTGCTCGCGCGTGGCGTCGTCCGCTGCGATTTCCACCTTGATTCGATGCCCGTGCAGCTTCACTTCAGGATTTCCCGAAGCGTCGGCGGGGGCACTGGCGCAGCCGGCGCAAATCAGGGCAAAAAAGAGCGTGCAGAGCAGGACGGCGGCGCGGTGCATGGCGTGATCTCCGAAGCAATTTCCGCAGTGTAACGCGGCTGTCGCAGGGGCTTCACAAGCCGGTGACAAACGCGCTAAAATGCCGGGCCCGGCAGGCACGATCCTGCCGCGGCCGATAAACCTCCGACACGTTTTCCCGCGTTGACAGACACGGAATGTGTTGTAGAATAGTCGGCTCGCTCGACGAAACGTCGAGCCGCCGAAGCGAAATGCTTCCGGTGCGAAAGACGTTCATTGACAGTGTGCGCAGGTGACTTGTGTGGGCGCCTTGCGGATGGATGCAAGTCCATCGATGCAAGCGTCCAAACCTTAAAACTCAAGTGATTCAGCGATGAATTGCTGAGTTGGGTTTCGGACCTTCTAAGAACAGACGATCGTCAGATCGTCGAAACCTTCAAGTGAAGAGTTTGATCCTGGCTCAGATTGAACGCTGGCGGCATGCCTAACACATGCAAGTCGAACGGCAGCATGACGTGTAGCAATACACGTTGATGGCGAGTGGCGGACGGGTGAGGAATGCATCGGAATCTGCCCAGTCGTGGGGGATAACGTAGGGAAACTTACGCTAATACCGCATACGACCGAGAGGTGAAAG
>JAJPID010000066.1 GCA_021324945.1 Lysobacterales bacterium
GCCCGGCGAGAAGCGCAGGGCAGTCGAGCCAACCGGACGTTGGCGAGACCGTCATGCCGGCGCAATGGTTTTGGCTACTTTTGCCGAAACAAAAGTAGCCCGCTCGCCTTGGAGGCGAGCGGAAAAAGACATGGATGTCGAAGTTTCGGATTCAAAAGCGCGACCTCCGACGACACAGTCACGGGATCCGGCTTGCGTCGGAACGACGTCCAAACAAAACGGGCGCCATTGGCGCCCGTTCGATCACATCCCGAATGCGCTCGCGCGAGGTCATTCCTCCGCGATCACCTTCACCTTGACGGTCGCCTGCACATCGGCGTGCAGGGCGAGGTGCACTTCGTATTCGCCGAGGTTGCGCAGCGGGCCTTCGCCCAGGATCACTTCGCTCTTTTCCAGTTCCAGGCCTTGGGCGCTGAAGGCTTCGGCGATTTCGCGCGGACCGACCGAGCCGTAGAGCTTGCCTTCCGGGCTGGCGTTGGCCTTGATGGTGGCCTCGGCGCCTTCAAACTTGGCTGCACGCGCCTGCGCGGCGGACAACAGTTCGTTCGACTTGGCTTCGTACTCGGCGCGGCGCTTTTCGAACTCCGCGACATTGGCTTCGGTGGCGGGCACGGCCTTGCCGCGCGGCACCAGATAATTGCGGCCGTAACCGGGCTTGACCTTGACCTTGTCGCCGAGGCCGCCCAGGTTTTTCACTTTCTCGAGAAGGATGAGTTCCATTGAAATCTCCGATTCGTTAGCGCCGGGACTTCGCCCGACGCAACCGGTGTGGTTGTCCGAATGCTCGTCGCTTGGTTCGCCCCATCCTGCCTGCGGCCATCTTCCCCGCAAGCGGAGCTAAGGAATCAATGGACGACCAAACGTTGTCGATCAAACAAAATGGTTATCGCTGTAAGGCAGCAACGCCAGGAACCGCGCGCGGTTCACCGCGTCGGCGAGCTGGCGCTGATAGCGCGCCTTGGTGCCGGTGATGCGGCTTGGCACGATCTTGCCTGTCTCGGTGATGTACTGGCGCAGGACGTTGAGATCCTTGTAGTCGATCTGCTTCACGCCCTCGGCGGTGAAGCGGCAGAACTTCTTGCGGCGGAAGAATTTGGACATATCGATATCTCCGGATTCGGGGCTCGCTTACGCGGCTTCTTCGCGGTCGGCAAAGGCGTCCCCGCCGAAGCCTTCCTCATCGCGGCGACGCGGCGACTTCTCGTCCTTGTCCTTGGCCTTCATGATCGGCGAAGGTTCGGTTTCGGCTGCATCCATCTTCATCACCAGGTGGCGCAGCACCGCATCGTTGAAGCGGAAACCGGAAACCAGTTCATCGAGCGCCTTCTGCCCACACTCGATGTTCATCAGCGCGTAGTGCGCCTTGGCCAGATGCTGGATGGGATAGGCGAGCTGTCGGCGGCCCCAGTCCTCGACGCGGTGGACCTTGCCGCCATCGGCCTCGACCAGCGCCTTGTAGCGTTCGAGCATGCCGGGCACCTGCTCGCTCTGGTCCGGGTGGACCAGGAACACGATCTCGTAGTGACGCATTGTTTTTCCTCTCGGGTGTCGCCCTGGCTCGCGCCGAGGCAGGCAGCCTCCCGACCGGAAGCCGGCGGTGAGGCAAGGGTCTTCGCTCGCATAAATCGCGGGCGAAAGAGGCGGAATTTTAAGGGGTAACCTGCTGAAACCGCAAGCGTGTCAAACCGGCGCGTCGACCGTGAAGCTCTCGCCGCAACCGCACTGGCCGGTCGCATTGGGATTGTGAAAGACGAACGAGGCATTCAAGCCCTGCCGTTCGAAATCGATTCGCGTGCCGTCCACGAACGGCAGCGACTTGGGATCGACGACCACCTTCACCCCTTCCAGATCGAACACGCGGTCCTCGGCCGCGATGGCGTCGGTCAGGTCAACGGTGTAGCCGAATCCGGAGCAACCGGTCTTCCGGATGCCGAAGCGCACACCGGCGGCGTGCGGGTGCTTCGCGAGGTATTCGCGCATGCGCGCGGCGGCGGATTCGGTGAGTTGGATGGCCATCGACATTCGGGTTGCGCGACTCGATAACAGGATACACCGGTTGCCTGCACGCAGGCTCCTACAAGGATGCACGCTTCGCTATCATCGCCGGCTCACACTCTTGATGCGGCACAGACCACAAGGTTTCAAGATGGCCGACGGCAAGGCGATCACGATCAGGCAGGCGCTCACGGGCGAGCACGCGGGTACGCGCATCACGGTGCGCGGCTGGGTGCGCACGCGGCGCGATTCCAAGGCCGGGCTGTCGTTTGTGAATCTCTCCGACGGTTCCTGCTTCGACACCTTGCAGATCGTCGCGCCCGCGTCTTTGCCGAATTACGCCAACGAAGTGCAGCGCCTGACGGCCGGCGCCGCAATCGTCGCACACGGTGCGCTGGTTCCATCGCAAGGCAAGGGGCAAGCGTTCGAGTTGCAGGCCGATGCGATCGAAGTGCTCGGTCTCGTGGACGATCCGGAAACCTATCCGATCCAGCCGAAACAGCATTCGCCGGAATTCCTGCGCGAAGTGGCGCACCTGCGCCCGCGTACCAACCTATTCGGCGCGATTTCGCGCGTGCGCCACACAATGATGATGGCGATTCATCGTCATCTGACCAGCGAAGGCTTTTTCTGGGTCAACACGCCGATCATCACCACATCCGATGCCGAAGGCGCCGGTGACATGTTCCGCGTCTCCACGCTCGACCTCGCCCACCTGCCCCGCGACGACACGGGCGCAATCGATTTCCGCAAGGATTTCTTCGCGCGCGAAGCGTTTCTCACGGTGTCGGGACAATTGAATGTCGAGGCGTATTGCCTGGCGTTGAGCAAGGTTTATACCTTCGGGCCGACTTTTCGCGCCGAAAACTCCAACACGCCGCGGCATCTGGCCGAGTTCTGGATGATCGAGCCGGAAATCGCGTTCGCCGATTTGAACGACGACGCCGATTGCGCCGAGCGATTCCTGAAGGCGATCTTCAAGGCCGTGCTGGAAGAGCGCGCCGATGACATGGCGTTCTTCGCCGAGCGTGTGCAGAAGGATGCGATCACGCGGCTGGAGAAGTTCATCGCCGCGCCGTTCGAGCGCATCGATTACACCGATGCCATCGCGATCCTCAAGAGCGCGAAACAGAAATTCGAGTTCGCGGTCGAATGGGGGGTGGATCTTCAAACCGAACACGAACGCTATCTGGCGGAACAACACGTCGGCCGCCCGGTCGTAGTGATGAACTACCCGGAGAGAATCAAGGCGTTCTACATGCGCTTGAACGACGACGAGAAGACGGTCGCGGCGATGGACGTGCTGGCGCCGGGCATCGGCGAGATCATCGGCGGTTCGCAACGCGAAGAGCGGCTGGATTATCTCGATCGCCGCATGGCGCAGTTCGGTCTGGATCCCGCGCACTACCAGTGGTATCGCGACCTGCGCCGCTATGGCACCGTGCCGCACGCGGGTTTCGGATTGGGTTTCGAGCGACTGCTGGTTTACGTGTGCGGCTTGTCCAACATCCGCGACGCAATCCCCTACCCGCGCGCGCCGGGACACGCGGAATTTTGAACCCTCCGTCATTCCGGGGCTGCGCCAGCAGCGCAGAACCGGACTGCGAAGGCAGGACGCCGAAGCGAACATCGGCGTAGCCGATGGCCAGAAAGGCGAGCCGCAGGACGCGGCGAGTAATCCTGTGCCTTTGACTTCGGCTAGAAGAAAAATTCACTGAATTCCTCCTTGCGCGGAAATGACGAACACAACGTCCAACACCAGATGAGATCCGTGTTTTTCAGGTCGCTTCAATCCACGCTGGTACTCGCGTTGATGGTACTGCTCGCCGCCTGCGCGCATTCGGTCAAACTGCCGCTGGTGCCGATGGCATTGCCTTCGCTCGCGGCGGCGACGCCGCCTTCGCGCGACGACGCGACCAAGAAATTGGAAGCGGCTACGCCCTGCTGCAAGGCGTGGAGCGAGTTGCCGTTCAAGGATGCGCTGCCGGACAAGCCGAAGGATTATTTGTTCGACGCCAACAGTCCGGTGGCCGACATTGACGGCCAGCGCACGCACTTTTTGACCTTCGTGCTGCCACCATACGAGAAGCCTTATCGCGTGCTGTTCAAGGCCGAACCCTCCGCACGTTACCTGCAATCGAGCTATCTCTTCGCGCCCACCGTCACTCTGCTCGATGCGCAATTCGAGCCGCTTCGCAGCGAAGACGTGAAGCTGTGCGAATACATCGGCTGGCGGCCGACGTTGTCGGGCGCGTTCGGCAGCTTCACCATCGATGATGTGCAAGCAAAATATCTGGTCGTCACCACTTCGCCCGCGCAGTTGAAAGCGAGTACGTACTGGGAACAGTCGCCGGCGGGATTCACTTCGGATGTGTCCTCGCCCCCGGCCAGCTCCGGCAGTTTCTCGATCCCGCATGGGCCGGACGGCCCCTTGAGCGTCGGACGGCTGACCAGCGGCTATGAGAACGCGGTGGATAATGCAATTTGCGCCAAGCCGAAATCGGGGACGGGGCTGCTGCCGCAGTTGCGCCAATCGATGCACAACATGCTGCGCTGAAGGAGACATCGATGGATCTGGACTTGACCGGCCGTCACGCGCTGGTGTGCGGGGCTTCGCAAGGCATCGGCCGCGCCTGCGCAATCGAGCTGGCGCAACTGGGGGCGGACGTCACGTTGCTCGCGCGGCGTGAGGCAGTGCTGCGCGCATTGGCCGACGAGTTGCCGCATACGCATCCGTCGCAGAGACACGGTTTCGTCGTCGCCGACAGCGGCGATACGGAACGCTTGCGTGCACGAGCCGAAGCGCTCGCCGCCGGCGCGCCGGTACATATTCTTGTCAACAACTCCGGTGGTCCGCCGCCCGGGCCGGTGCTGGACGCGCGGGCCGAGGATTTTCTCGATGCCTATCGCAACCACCTGCTCGCCAATCATGTGTTGGCCGAAGCAGTGATCCCGGGTATGCGCGTCGCCGGTTACGGCCGCATCGTCAACATCATTTCCACTTCGGTGAAGGAACCGATCATCGGTCTTGGCGTCTCCAACACCACGCGCTGGGCGGTGGCGAGCTGGGCCAAGACGCTGGCGACGGAATTGGCACCGTTCGGCATCACCGTCAACAACGTGCTGCCCGGCTCAACCAAGACGCCGCGCATCGAGCAGATCGTGGCGACGCGCGCGCAGAAATCCGGGGCCAGCGTGGAAGACACGCAGCACGCGATGGAAACGGAAATCCCGATGCGCCGTTTCGCCGATCCTTCTGAAATCGCCGCCGCAGTCGCATTCCTGTGTTCACCCGCGGCGAGCTACATCACTGGCATCAATGTACCGGTGGATGGCGGACGCACGCGCTCGTTGTAGGAACGCGCTCAGCGCCGCCTTTTGGGGCGCGCGACGGGTGCTGGCAAAACCACTGCACGTCTGTCGCGCGCAGGGCGCACTTCTCCATCTGCGTGATGCGCCGCTTGCGGTAAGCTTGAGCGGATGGCCCCCCTCACCCTCGCCAATCTGATCGACGGGCAATTGCGCGCGCCGTGCACGGGCGCGTATCTGGACGTGTTCGAGCCGGCGACGGGCACGGTGTACGCGCGCTGTCCGGATTCCGACCAGCGCGATGTCGAACTGGCGGTGCAAGCGGCGCAACGTGCCGCGCCCGCCTGGGCCGCGCTCTCCCACGGTGAGCGTGCGAAACATCTGCACCGGCTGGCCGATGCAGTCGAAGCGCGGCTCGATGAGTTCGCTCTCGAGGAATCGCGCGATACCGGCAAGCCGGTGAAGCTCGCGCGCAGCGTGGACATCCCGCGCGCGGTCGCGAACCTGCGCTTCTTCGCCGAGGCGATCACGCAGTGGCCCGGTGAAACCCATGCCGATGCGCGGGCATTCAACTACACGCTGCGGCAACCGCTCGGCGTGGTCGGCTGCATTTCGCCCTGGAATCTGCCGCTGTATCTGTTCACCTGGAAAATCGCGCCCGCGCTGGCGGCAGGAAACGCGGTGGTTGCAAAACCTTCCGAGATCACTCCGTTCACTGCGTTCCGCTTGTCGGAACTGGCGATCGACTGCGGGTTTCCGCGCGGCGTGTTGAACATCGTGCAGGGCACCGGACCCGCCGTTGGCAAAGCCATCGTCGAGCATCCGCACATCAAGGCGATTTCATTCACCGGCTCGACGCGCACCGGCGCGGCGATCGCGGCGCAAGCGGCACAGTCATTCAAGAAGGTTTCGCTGGAGATGGGCGGCAAGAATCCGGCGGTCGTGTTCACGGATGCCGATCTGTCCGAGACCCATCTCGACACCATCGTGCGTTCGGGTTTCTCCAACCAGGGCGAGATCTGCCTGTGCGGATCGCGGCTACTGGTGCAGCGGTCGATTTACGATGAATTCAAGCGGCGTTACCTTGCCAAAGTGCAAGCGCTGCGCGTGGGTGATCCGCAGGACGAACGCAGCGATCTGGGCGCGCTGGTTTCCAGTGCGCATTTCGACAAGGTGACCACCTGCATCGAGCGCGCGGTCGCGGAAGGTGGCCGCGTATTGTGCGGCGGCGAGGCGGTGAAGCTCGACGGGCGCTGCGCCGACGGCTGGTTCGTGGCACCCACCGTGATCGAAGGTTTGCCGCAAGACTGCGCGACCAATCGCGAGGAGATCTTCGGCCCCGTGGTCACCCTGCTGCCGTTCGCGGACGAAGACGAAGCGGTCGCGATCGCCAACGGTACCGAGTACGGCTTGGCCGCGTCGTTGTGGACGTCCAATCTCGATCGTGCGCAGCGCATGGCCGAACGGCTGGAATTCGGCATCGTCTGGATCAACTGCTGGATGCTGCGCGACCTGCGCACGCCGTTCGGCGGCGTGAAAAACTCCGGCGTGGGCCGCGAAGGCGGTTTCGAAGCGCTGCGCTTTTTCACCGAACCGAAAAATGTCTGCATTGCACGGTCAAGCTCTGCCTAGGTGCGCTCGGCATTTTGCGTGCCGGCGGTGCTCGCCTCGCTCACTGCCGCGAGCTGCGATCTCATGTACTGACGTGTACACTCCGGTTCCTGCGCTCCGGCGACACGCAGCCTGCCTTCGCTCGCGACGCTAATCAGAGCTTCCCAAGAGAGCACGCATGTCACCCAAAGACCTGCTCGAGAAAAATCGTCAATGGTCGGAAGAAATCCGCGCGCGCGATCCGGAATTCTTCGCGCGGCTGTCGCGGCAGCAGGCGCCGAAGTATCTCTGGATCGGTTGCTCGGATTCGCGCGTGCCGGCCAATCAGATCGTCGACCTCGCCCCCGGCGAGGTATTCGTGCACCGCAATGTCGCCAATCTGGTGGTGCATGCGGATCTCAACTGCCTGTCGGTAATGCAATTCGCGGTGGACGTGCTGAAAGTCGAGCACATCATGGTGGTCGGCCATTACGGCTGCGGCGGCGTGCAGGCCGTGCTGGAGAACCAGCGCGTCGGCCTGGCCGACAACTGGCTGCGCCATGTCGGCGATGTGCGGGCGGCGCACGCGGCGATGCTGGAGTCGCTACCCGCGGATTCGCGGCACGCCCGGCTGTGCGAACTGAACGTGATCGAGCAGGCAGTGAACGTCTGCCGCACCACCGTGGTGCGGGACGCCTGGGAGCGCGGCCAGAAACTGGCCGTGCACGGCTGGTGCTATGGCCTCTCCGACGGGCGCATCCGCGATCTCGGCATGGATGTCGCGCGGCCGGAGGATTTGGAAAATGTGTATGCGCGCACCCTGCAGCGCGCGGCGGCGGCGAACTTCTGAGGCAGTCCACTCCCGCGACTTTCGACACAGCCACGACCCCGCCGGGGCAACGTACACTGCCACCATTGCATGCAGGACGAAGCGTGGCCGCTTTGCCGTTCTATCCTGCCGTGACAGATGTGGAGCAACGCATGCTTGCACGCGCAATGCAGGTCCTGATCCTCGCCGTGCTGCTGGCATCGAGTACCGCGCGCGCGCAAAACGATCTCAGCGCCATCGGTGTGCGTGCGCAGCAAGTCGAGGCGGTAGAGCGTTCCGAGCAGATCATGCAGGACGCCCAGCGACGCAAGGGCCTTCTCGCGCAATACCAGGTGATGCGTCGCGCCTACGCAGCCAGCAACAATGCGAATTTCCGGGTGATCTTCGGCCAATACCTTTCCTGGTACCAGACCTTCATAGGCGACTATCCCGACGCCCTGCAGAGTTTCTCGATCAAGGAATCGCCGCTGGCCGACGATGCCCCCTCACCGCTGGGTCAGCCTGGCGTGCATCCGGTGACGGCGCTCACTTACATTCCAAGGCTGGCGAAGTCGTACAAGGCGGTGTTCTTCAACGAGGCGCACAACGTGCCGCTGACGCGTTCGCTGACCGTGCAACTGCTGAAGGCACTGCGCGAGGAGGGTTTCAACACCTTCGCCGCTGAAACGCTCTATCGCACCGATACAGATCTCGCCAAACGCGGTTATCCGATCTCGGATTCGGGTTTCTACACACGCGAACCGATCTACGCGGAAATGGTACGGGAGGCGCTGAAGCTGGGCTACAAGGTGGTCGCGTACGAGGCCGACGACCAGTACCAGGGCGATGCGCGCGAAGCGCAGCAGGCGCGACATCTCGCCAGCCTCTTCAAGGACGATCCGAATACCCGGCTGGTGGTGAATGCGGGGTACGCGCACATCCAGAAAGAAGGCAGATTTCTCGGCGGGCAGTCGATGGCCGAGCATTTCATCCAGGACACCGGCATTCAGCCTCTGTCGGTCGAGCAGACCATGCTGATCTCGCACGACGGCAGTTCGATGGATCATCCGTACTACACGGCCGTGGCGCAGACTTTGAACCCCGCGCAACCGATCGTGTTCGTGGACCACGACGGCAAGCCATGGTCCCTGCGGCCCGGTTACGATGTCAGCGTGTTCTTTCCGATGACGCATTCACGCGACGGGCGTCCGACCTGGCTGACATTGGGCGGCCTGCGCGTGCCGTATCACATCGATGGCGGAATTTGCCAGAACCAGTTTCCCTGTCTGATCGAGGCGCGCTATGCGAATGAGGGGGACGATGCGATTCCCGCCGACCGCATGGTGCTGGACGTGATTCCGCTGATGATGGTCGGCCACATCGAGGTGACGACATCGGACGCCAGCGTGACGCCTTCTGGTGAACTCTATCTGCGCCCCGGCAGGTATCGCCTCAGCGTCACCGACGAAAGCAACCACACCGTGGCGCGGCAAACCATCGTCGTGCGACCCGACACGGAACAGGTGGGCACGGCCGATGCGGCTGGTGCCAATGCGATTCCGCAAGGCTGCGCCACCGCAGCCACAGTGGCGCCGACGTTTCAATCGCTCTGCGGCGCGACGCAGCCATGAGCGGCGCCATCCGCACCGAAAGCGCGCCTGCGCCGGTCGGCGCGTATCCTCATGCGCGGCGCGCAGGCGACTTTCTCTTCCTGTCCGGGATCGGTCCACGAGTGCCCGGCAGTGACGCGATTCCCGGTAACGTGCACGATCCGCGCGGCAAGCTGGTGGGTCACGACATCGCAGCGCAATGCCGGCAAGTGTTCGCCAATGTGCGCGCGGTGCTGCAGGCTAGCGGCGCCCGCTGGGAAGACCTGATCGACGTCACCGTGTTCCTCACCGACATGGCGAACGACTTCCGGACATTCAACGCGGTCTGGGCCGAGCATTTCCCCGATGCGGCGACCGCGCCCTGCCGGACCACGCTGGGCATCACTTCGCTGCCCACGCCGATCGCGATCGAATTGAAGTGCATCGCGCGTGTCCGCGGTTGATCAGAACACGGTCGGCCCTTTCGCGCCAAACGACACCTCCATCGCGGCGAAGATCAGCGCCAAGATCATCAGCGCCACGCCCCACACCAGCCAGCGGCAGGTATTGCGGTAGTGCGCGATTTCGTGATCCTCGATCTGCAACGAGCGGAACAGCGCAACCAGTTGCATCAGCATCGACACGATCATCAGCACGGTGGAAATACTGAAACGCCACGACCACTCCTGCGTCGCCTCGAACGCCCAATAACGCAGGAAGGACAGGGAGAAGCCCACCAGCACCGAGATCGCGGTGATGATGCCGGCGCGATAGCCGTCCGGCGTGTAGCGCACAGGCTCTTCGCGCGCGGTCTGTGGTGACGCATTCGGATCATCCATTGCGCCTCCTTCGGCTGTAACCGTCAAGTTGTCAGACAGGTCTCCAAGAGTGCCCGGATCGCGCGCTGCACGGGCGCCGCGCGGTGCGGCTGGTATTCGAAGCTGTCCTCGTCCATGTAGGTGCACTGCGCCAACTCCAGTTGCACCGCGTCGATGCCGCCTTCAGGATTCCCGTAATGGCGGGTGATGTAGCCGCCCTTGAAGCGGCCATTCACCACGTGATCGTAACCGCCTTCGCCACCGCCGGCGTTCGCGCGCAATACCGCTTCCAGCCGCCTCTGCAATGCTTCGGAACAACTCGATCGGTCGGCCGTGCCGAGATTGAAATCCGGCAGGCGTCCCTCGAAGAACATCGGCACGCGGCTCCGGATCGAATGACCATCCCACAACACGGCATGTCCGTGTTCCGCGCGCAGCCGCTGCAACTCTTCGCGCAGCGCAGCGTGATAGGGATGCCAGTAGTGCTGCACGCGTTGCGTGATCTCTTCCGCGTGCGGTGCCTGGTTCTGCAGATAGATCGGCTCACGGGCGAAAGTCTGCAACGGAACCAATGCCGTTTCGCTGTGACCCGGATACAGCGCGTGACCATCGGGCGGTCGATTCAGATCGACCACGTAACGCGACCAGCGCGGCAGAATTAGGGAAGCGCCGAGTTCCCGCGCGAACGCATATAAGCGGCCAACGTGCCAGTCGGTATCCGGCACGCGCAAGGCCTGGTGCGTCATGCGCGCGGCGATTTCGTCCGGAATCGCGGTGCCGTCGTGCGGCAGGCTGACCAGCAGCGGTACGCTGCCGCGGTGGAGGGTGAAATGCTCCATCGCCGAAGTGTAGCGCTACGGCATCAATACAAACTCCTCCGCCGACGTGGGGTGTATCGCCACGGTGCGCAGGAGATCGCCACGCGTGGCGCCCATGCGCACCGCCACCGCGAAGCCTTGCAGCATTTCGTCCATTCCAGAGCCGATGCCGTGCAAGCCAACGATGCGCTCGTCCTCGCCGAGCGTGACCATTTTCATCCGCGTGGGCTGCTCGTGATCGGCCAGACGCTCCAGCATCGGCATGAAAGTCGCCCTGTGCACGCGCACGGCTTCGCCGTACTGTGCACGCGCTTGCGCCTCGGACACTCCGACACTGCCCACCGGTGGATGCGAGAACACCACGCTCGGAATGTTGCTGTAGTCCAGATGGGCATCGCTGTCGTCGCCGAATAGGCGCTCGGCCAGTGCGCGGCCCGCAGCGACTGCCACTGGCGTCAGCGCGCGCTTGCCGTTGACATCCCCGAGCGCGTATACGCCGGGCGCGCTGGTGTTCTCGTATGCATCGGTGGCGATGTGACCGTCGCTGTCCAGCCGCACGCCGACCGCATCGAGATTCAAAGACTCCACGTTCGGCACGCGTCCGACCGCCCAGATGACTTGGTCGTAGGGGCCGTGCCGCGCATGATCGGCGCAATCCAGCCACAACGCGTCATGTTCGCGCAGTGCCCCGCGCACGGCGCACTGCCCGTGTTGCACGATGCCTTGTGCATCCATCGCCGCGCACAGCGCATCCCCCAAATCCGCATCGAAATGCGACAGCAGCCGGCTGCGCGAGAACAGTTCCACCTTTGCGCCGAGCGCGTTCAACACGCCCGCCAGTTCCACCGCGATGTAGCCGCCGCCGACGATGCCAACACGGCGCGGGCACTCGCGCAGCTTGAAGAACCCATCCGAATCAATGCCGAGTTGCGCGCCGGGCAGATCCAGCACGCGCGGCCGCGAACCGGTGGCGATGGCGATGTGCGGCGCGCGGTAGGTGACGTCGTCAGCTTCCAACGTGTGCGCATCGACAAAGCGTGCATTCGCCGCGACCATTTGCACACCGTGTTCTTCCAGCCGCCGCGCATAAGCGTGGCGCGCGCGTTCGACATAGGCTTCACGCCGCCGCACGAACGCCGCCCAATCCAGTGCGCCCGGTCGGGAATCGAAACCGATCTCGACCGCCAGCGCCTGCATGCGCGCCAGTTCCGCGGCCAGCCACATCGCCTTCTTCGGCACGCAGCCGCGATTGACGCAGGTGCCGCCCAGTTGATGCGGTTCGAACAGCGTGACTTTCGCGCCGCGCCGTGCGGCGCGGATCGCCAGCGCGAGGCCCGCCGAACCACCGCCGATGACCAACAGGTCGGATTGCGTCTGCGCCATCTCGCTCACACGCCGAATCGCGCAGGCGAATACGGCGCCGGGTCGATCGCCGGCTGCGTGCCGCCGAGCAGCGCGGCGACCAGTTCTCCCGTCGCTGCGCACATGCTGACGCCCAACATGCCGTGACCGGTAGCGAGCGTCAGATTGTTGAAGCGCGTGCTCGAACCGATCAGCGGCACTTCGTCCACGCACATCGGCCGCCAGCCCCACCACTCCTCCAGCAATTCAGCGCCGAACGGCGCTCGCAGGTACGCCTGCGCGCCACGACGCAGCGCATCCAGCCGCGTGCGATTGAGCGTTTCATCGTAGCCTGCGAATTCCATCGTGCTGCCCAACCGAAAACCGGAAGACCAGGTCGTAACGCACACACCTGGTTCGCGCAGCACCACCGGCCGTCGCGGCGCGGGATTGGGCAAGGACGTGGTGATCGAGTAACCTTTGCCCGGCTGGATCGGTAAACGCAAACGCAAGTGCCGCGCAATTTTCGGCGACCATGCACCCAGCGCCATCACGATCCGATTGGCCGCGAAATCGCCGCGCGTCGTGCGCACCGAATCGATCCGTTTGCCGGAACAGGCGAACCCCTCGACGCGCACACCGTTCTCGATCGTCACGCCGCGCGCGCGCACGCGCCGCTCGAGGCCGGCGACCAGCTTGTCCGGCCGCAATTGCGCATCGTCCGGATGCCACACGCCGCCGGCGATGCCGGGTTTCAGCGCCGGCTCCATCGCCAGCACGCGGTCGGGATCGAGAATCTCCGTGCGCACGCCCAGTTCGTTCGACCAGTCCACGTCGTGGCGATCAGCCTCCAGCGCGCGTCCATCGCGGTAGACGTACAGGGTGCCGAGTTGCGCATATTCGCAATCGATGCCTTCTTCGGCCAGCCATTGCGGCAGGAGTGCCTGGGAACGTTGCAGGATCGCGCAGCGCGCCAGCGCAGCGCGCTGCGCATCGGTGGTGTTACAGTGGCGGGCGAATCCCAGCAACCAACGCCAGCGCTCGAAATCTGGACGGGGATTGACGTACAGCGGCGCGTCACGTTTGGTCATCCAGCGCAGCGCCTTCCACGGCACCCCGGGTACGGACAAGGGAATCGCGTGACTCGGGGTCAAGGTGCCGCAGTTGCCGTGCGAGGCGCCCGCTCCGGGCTGCGCCTGCTCCAGTACGCGCACGGAAGCCCCGGCGCGAGCCAAGACCAGCGCGCAGGAGAGGCCGATCACGCCGCCGCCGAGGATCAATACGTCATGGCTTTCGGACATCGAGGAAGTTTAGCGGCGACACGTGGGGAATGCCGCCGCACGGCGCCTTGGCATTATTCCTGCACCACTCCCGGACAGACACAGGGAGCCCGCCATGATCTCGACAGAACATGCCGCATTGACCGTGCCCGAAATCCTGTTGATGCTGCGTGCACCGGGCGCCGGCTGGCTGGCGACTTTGCTCACCGCGTTGGACGAAGCCCAGCGCGACCCGGACTTCGATGCGCGTCAGCGTCTGGCCTTGGCGCAATTGACGGCCGAACAAGTTTTGCCCAGCGCCGTGGTCGACGCCGCACGCCGGCGCGCCGCTTCGTTCGAACTCGAGCTGGAACTGGCCGCCAGCTCACTGCCGCAGGCCGGTGCGGCGTAGCCGACTGTTTCGCTTGACGCGTCACGAATCTCATCTGTGCCGGCCCTCCGGGGCTGGACGGATGGGAAATCCTGCGTTACCTTCGCGCCATCTTCATCGCTTCGACACCATGTCTTCATCCCGCCGCCACGGCTGCGTCCCGAATTCGCCCGATTCTGCGGGCGGGCGCGTGCCTTGGCGCTCGACGAAGAGGACGGAGCGTTGACCGGCGCGCAGCGCTGGTTGTTCCGTCTCGTCGCGCTCAGTCCAGCGCTAGGACTTGGCGCATGCGCCACTACCCCGCCGCCGCCGGCGCAAGCCGCCAATGACGTGCTGTTTCGCGCCATAGGACTGGTCGGCACGCCGTACCGTTACGGCGGCAACACCCCGCAAAGCGGTTTCGATTGCAGCGGACTGGTCGATTACGTCTTCCGCAGCTCGGCCGGCGTGGTGCTGCCGCGCAGTTCCGGCGAAATCGCCGACGTGGATGCCCCGCGTGTGAAAACGACTCAGCTTGCGCCGGGTGATCTGCTGTTTTTCGGCAGTCGGCGGCACGTCAATCATGTGGCCATCTACGTGGGCAAAGGCCGCTTCGTACATGCGCCCAACCGTGGCGGCACCGTGCGGCTCGATGAACTGGATGGCGATTACTGGCGTAGCCATTTTCTCTATGCCAAGCGCGTGCTGGAATGGCGGCCGGGCGCCGACACCGTCGCATCGAACTGAACCACGCGCGCCAGCTTCAGGCGCGCACACAGCATCGCCCGCCTCATCGACTCCCGCAGACGTATCCAGCGACCGGGGATGACTTGCAACGGTTCTCCTTCGGCCAGCCCTGCCGCTATGCTTGCGGTTTGGCCCTGCGGCCGGATTGCGGAGAGCTTTCCATGCAGAACCTCGCTATCTTGTTGGGCCGCATCGGCCTCGCACAGATCTTCATCCTCTCGGGCGTGCAGAAGATCGCCAACTACAACGCGACGGCCGGCCTGCTTGCCTCGCATGGCTTGCCGCCGGGCCTGCTGCCGCTGGTGATCTTCGCCGAACTTGGGGGCGGCCTTGCGGTACTGTTCGGATTCCTCACACGCTGGGCCGCTATCGGCTTGTGCGTATTCACCCTGCTCGCGGCGTTCTTCTTCCACAACAACTTTGCCGACCAGATGCAGGCGATCAACTTCATGAAGAACATCGCCATCGCCGGAGGCTTTCTGGTGCTGGCCGCTTTCGGGCCCGGCGCCGCCGCGCTGGATGCGCTGTGGAAAAGGAAACGGCGCACGAGGGAGAAGCTGAGCTTTTAAGCCAGCGTGAGCTGCCAGCTCGCGTCAAATCAGTGTCGGGAGGTGTCAACCCCACAAAGTTCGAGGCGCACGTCCTTGTGCACACGCCGATGTCTTGCGGACACCTGTGACTCCTTCCTGGTGCTTCGATGCTGGATCAAAGCTCTTGCGCGATGCAAATCCCGATGCGGCATGTCTCGGCAAGGCGGCGCGCGGCGCGGGACTGCCAGGCCGTCAGAGACGCCTCCAGCGAATATCTCAGTGTTGGTGCCCATCACCCGCGTGTGCGTGCCCGTGCGCGAGCTCTTCCGGCGTCGCCGCCCGCACATCCGTGATTTCGATGTCGAAATGAAGGGTTTTCCCTGCGAGAGGATGGTTGTGGTCGACATCGATCGCGCTCATGCCGATCTTGTGCACGGTGACGAGGCGCTGGCCGCCGTCGCGCGTCTGCAGCACGGTCTGCATGCCCGGTTTCAATCTGTCCGCATGCTGGAAATATTTCTTCGGCACGCGCTGGATCATGCCCTCGCGGCGTTCGCCGTAGCCGTCTTCCGGTGCGACGTCGATTTCGAAATGTTCGCCCGCTTCGCGGCCTTGCAGTGCCCGCTCAACACCAGGCACCAATTGCTGGTGACCCAGCAGCGCGAACATCGGCGTGCCACGCTCGCGCGAACTGTCCAGCGGCTCCGCGGCGCCCCTCTCGCTGACGCTGTAGTGGAAACTCACCACGGTGTTCTTCGCGGCTTTCATCGTGTCGGCGCTCCGGGCAAAATGCGCATGCTAACCGAGCGTGTCACGACTCGACGCGCGGCATGCCGAATCTCACCCCACGCGCTTCCGGCCCGAATCCGGCCAGCAGCGTCAGCAAGATCGCCACGCAGCCGATCCACACGCTCTGTGCGAACGCGTAATCGCCGCCGCGCGCATGTGCCAGCCACGCGAGAATGGTCGCGGTTCCGGCCGCGATGAGATTGCCGAGCTGATAGGCGAATCCGGGCAACGTGCCGCGTACGTCGTCCGGCGAAAGTTCGTTCAAGTAGCTCGGCACCACACCCCACGCGCCCTGCACCGCGACCTGGATCAGGAACGCGCCGAGTCCCAGCAGGATCAGCGAATTGCCATACGTCCACAACGGAATCACCGGCAATGCCAGCAGAGCGGCAATCGCCATCGCGCGCCGGCGGCTGATTTTTTCCGACCACGCGCCGAACGTCAGTCCGCCGACCAGCGCACCGAGATTCAGTACGATCGTGAGCAAGCTCACCAGGTGCGTATCGAAATGCTTTTGCGCTTTCAAGAATGTCGGATACACATCCTGCGAGCCGTGGCTGAACATGTTGAAGGCCGCCATCAGCAACATCAGATAGACGAACAAACCCCAGTGGCCGCGCATCGCTTTCAATGCGCCCAGTCGCGCGCCGCTGCGCTGTTGGAATACTGGCGATTCAGGCACCCTGCTTCGGATGTAAAGCACCAGCAGCGCCGGCGCCGCGCCCAGCACGAACATGCCGCGCCAGCCGATCGTGTTGAACAGCAGGCCATACAGCAATGCGCCGATCAGGTAACCGCAGGGATAGCCGCTCTGCAGCAGGCCGGAGACGATGCCGCGCGCTCTCGGCGGAATCGATTCCATTGCCAGCGAGGCGCCGATGCCCCACTCGCCCCCCATCGCGATGCCGAACAGCGCGCGCAACACCAGCAGCACGATCAGCGACGGCGCGAACGCGCAGGCCAGCTCCAGCACCGAATACAGAACGATGTCCAGCATCAATATCGGCCGGCGACCGAAGCGATCCGCCAACCGTCCGAAGATCAGTGCGCCCAGCGGACGGAACGCCAGCGTCAGCAGCAATGCCAACGTGACTTCGGTGACGCCGACGCGAAACGTGCGTGCGATCTCCGGGATCACGAACACCAGCAGAAAATAGTCGAATGCATCGAGCGTCCAGCCGAGGAAACTCGCCGCGACAGTGTGACGCTGCGTGCTGTCCAGCTCGCGCAAGATGCCGAGCGTGCTCATTTGCCTTGCGCTGCCGGCGCGTATTGCAAATCGTCCAGCATTGGCGTTTTCGGTCGGCCGATGATCAGCATCGGATTGCCCGCGACGCGATGGCAGCCGGTGCACGCGGCCGAAAGATCGTCGTAGGCCTGGGCGAATTTCGCCTTGTCGTGCGTGCCGATCGCAGCCATCAGATTCTTCAGCGGCACATTCAACATCGCCGGCATGATTTCCGACAATTTCTGCGGTTGCAGTTCGGCGGCATCGCCGTTGGTTTCGACGATGCCCTGGATCGCCTCGCCGATTTCGCCGGCCATGTAATAGGCCAGATTCCAGTTGCCCGCTTCGCCCGCCCACCACAGCCGATCGTGGCGCAATTCCAGAATGAGCATTTGATTGCCGAGTTCCGGCTGCGTGCGTTTTTCCAGTTCGGCGATACGCTGTTCCAGTGCCTTGATCCGTGCAGTTTGCGCGGGGTCCGAGGCTTGTTGCGCGCCTGCCTGAGCGGCAAAGGCCGAGGGATTGGCCAATGCGCAAATTGTGCTCATTGCGATCGCCGCGCGCCGCCAACCATTCATGATCGCTCCTCGTTCATATTGATCCATTGATGATCGCAGAAATGACATCGCTGCGCGTCAAGCGGCGCTGTCGGCCCGGTCGCCTGCGCACAGGCTGCTACTACAATTCAGGGATGCAAGGATTCGCCGCCATCCTGATCGGCGCCGCCCTGGCGAACAACGCCGCGCTCGCTTACCTGCTCGGGCTCGATCCCGCCTTGCACGGCGAGAGGCGGCTGCTCGACGCGGCACGGCTCGCGCTTGCCACGGGTGGCGTGTTGGTCGCAGCGGCGATCGTCTGCTGGCTGATCGAACGCTTTCTGTTGACGCCTTTCGATCTCGACTGGCTGCACGCGTTGGTTTGGCTGCTGGTGGTCACGGCGCTGGCACCTTGGCCGCGCGCGTTACTGGGCCGGCACGGTTCCCTTCCGGCCCTGTCACCTCTGCTGCTGATTGGCAACGGCTTGGTGCTGGGTGCGCTCGCGTTGAACGCGCATGCCGGTTTCATCGCGATGGCAGGTCGCACGCTTGGTATTGTGATCGGCTTCGGCATTGTCCTGCTGCTGTTCACGGCGATGCACGACCGTCTGAACGACGCCGACGTGCCGGCGCCGTTTCGCGGCACGCCGATCCTGCTGATCACCGCGGCGATCATGGCGCTGGCATTCATGGGCTTCACAGGTTTCGGAAGATGATGACGGCGATCACAACGCTGTTGCTGCTCGTCTTGTTCGCCGCTGCCTGCGCGGCTTGGCTGCGCACTGAGCAAAGCAGGGTCGATGTCGAGGCGCTGACCGAACGCATCAACGCACTGCTGCCGCAAACACAATGCACGCGTTGCGGCTATCCCGCGTGCAGACCCTATGCGGAAGCGATCGCCCATGGCGAGGCGCCAATCAACCGCTGTCCGCCCGGCGGCGAGGCGGGCATCCGCGCCCTCGCCGCCTTGACCGGACGTGCCGTGCAGCCGCTCGATCCTGCGTGTGGTGAAGAAATGCCGCCGCGCGTGGCGCTCATCGACGAGGACGCCTGCATCGGCTGCACCAAGTGCATCCAGGCCTGCCCGGTTGATTCGATCGTCGGTGCGGCGAAAGTGATGCACACGGTGATCTCGCAGCAATGTACCGGCTGCGAATTGTGCATTCCGCCCTGTCCGGTCGATTGCATCGCCATGGTGCCGCTGCTCGTGGATGCGCGCGAAGCCGCGCGCCCGGCAGTGCCGTACGCGGCATGAACAACTTGCTGGCGAAAATCCGGCTCGCGCGCTGGTACGTGCGGTTGGCGCTGTGGCTGATCGCGCTGGGGCTGTTTTGCGTGCTTTGGCCCGCGCTGGAATTCCAGCGCTTCATCATCGAGCCCGAGAACCGTTGGAAAGCGTTTCTGCAGCTCGCAATGCTGCACGGCTCGTGGTTGCTGTTTCCGCTGATCGCGGAAGCGGCACTGATCCTGGTCGATCGAGAGCGCCGACATTATTACCGTCGTGCCATCGGTGCGGCGCTTGTGCTGCTGTTGTCCCTGACGGCCGTGTACGCGCGCTTCGTCGAACCGCGCCTGCTGGTAGTGCGCACCACCGTGGTGCCGGCGCCGGTCGATCTGGATATAGCGTTGGTGGCAGACGTCCACGTCGGCCTGTTCACGCGCACCGACAAACTGCAGCAGATGGTCGAACGGTTGAACGCGTTGCATGTCGATCTGGTGCTGTTCGCCGGCGACCTTACCTACGATCCGCCGCGCGATCTCGCTGCCGCGCTCGCGCCATTGAAACATTTGAACAAGCCGATGTACGCGGTACTCGGCAATCACGACGTGCAACTGCCCGGGCCGCCGCTGGAAACGAAGATTCGCGCGGCGCTGACCGGCGCGCCGGTGATCTTCATCGAACACCGTGTGCTGGATTTTCCGCGATTCCGCCTCGCCGGTTTGTACGACTACTGGACCGCTCTGGACGACACGGATTTTCTGCGCGCGCTACCGCCCGACAAGCCTTTGCTCGTGCTGATGCACCAGCCGCATTCCCTGCGCGAATTGCGCGGTGTGGATTTTGCGCTGGCGATGGCCGGGCACACGCATGGCGGCCAGGTCGCGCTGCCGTGGATCACCGCGGCGGTGTTCAAGGTCGATCGCGGCGAGATCTACATCGATGGGCTGCACCACACGCCGCTTGGCAATCTGTTCGTGACACGCGGCGTGGGCGTGACCGGTACGCCGGTGCGGTTGAATTGCCCACCGACGATCGACTTGATCGAACTGCGACGAAATGCGAAAGAATAGGATCCACGTGTGCGCATCCATCGTTTCCATGGCGGGCTGAAGTTGCAAGGCCGATACGGCGCCGCGCCTGCGCCGATCCGTGATTGCCCGCCGCCTCCGCGGCTGTACGTACCGTTGCTTGCGCGCGAAGGCAAAATCGAGCCGATCGTTGCGATCGGCGCACGCGTGCTGCGCGGCCAGTGCATCGGCGAACCGCGCGGCATCGGCGCGCGCGTGCACGCCGGTACATCCGGCACGGTGATCGCGATCGAACAACGCGATGTCGCATCATCGAAATTCGTGCACGCCTCGTGCATGGTGATCGAGGCGGATGGTCAGGACCACTGGCAACGTTCACCCGCCATCGATGATTGGCGGAACGCTTCGCGCGAAACATTGCTCGCGCGTCTGCATGATGCCGGCATCGTCGGTCTGGGTGGTGCGGCATTCCCCGTCGACATCAAACTCGCCGCGCCGGCCGAAACGTTGATCCTCAACGGCGCCGAGTGCGAACCCGGCATCGGTTGCGATCGCGCGCTCATGATCGAACGTGCGCGGGAAGTGGTGCAAGGCGCGGCGCTCCTGGCGCGCATCGTCGGCGCGCGGCAGACGATCATCGTATTGGAGGATTCGTTGCAGGATGCTCATGCGGCGATGGAAAGCGCGCTGCGTCTGCACCCATTCGAGGGTGCGGCGCTGGCACAGGTGCCGACGCGCTACCCGCAAGGCGGCGAGCGGCAATTGATCCAGACGCTCACCGGCCGGGAAGTGCCTGCGCACTGCCTGCCGCGCGAAATCGGCGTGCTCTGCCAGAACGTCGGCACTGCGGCGGCGGCCTGGCGCGCGGTTGCGCACGGCGAAGCGCTGACGTCGCGCATCGTCAGCATCAACGGTGCGGGGTTGACCCACCCGGGTAATTACGAGGTGCGCATCGGCACCCCAATCGCATGGCTGCTCGAACAGGTCGGCGGTTTTCCGCCGCGTGTCGCGCGTCTGGTAGCGGGCGGCGCGATGATGGGCGTCGCATTGCCGCACGACGACATCCCCATCGATGCAGGTTGCAACGGGATCCAGGTGCTGGATGAAAGCATGATCAAACCGCCGGCGCCGGAAATGCCGTGCATCCGCTGCGGCGAATGCGTGCGGGTGTGTCCTGCGCAATTGCTGCCACAGCAGTTGTTCGCGAATCTGATGCGTGACGACTCGCCGCGCGTGCAGCTACACAAGCTGGATGCCTGCATTGAATGCGGCTGCTGCGCGACGGTGTGCCCTTCGCAGATTCCGCTGGTGGCGTGGTATCGCTGGGGCAAATTGCAATTGCGCGAGCAGACAAAAGCGCGCGAACTGTCGCAAGCATCGCGGGTACGATTCGAAATACGCAATGTCCGGCTGCAACGCGAACGCGAAGAGCGCATTGCGCAACGCACGTCCGGCGAGCTTCCGGCGGAAAGCCGGGTCGCGACGATCACCAAGTCCGACGTGCTGGCCGCCATCGCGCGCAGCCGTGCGCGGCGCGACGCGCAGCGCCGCTCGCAACGCGATAGGCAGAATTCCGATGGCGATGGAGAGGGCCAATGACGACTTTCGCCATCGCGCCCGCACCTCACCTGCCCGCGCGCACGACGGTGCGGCGCGTGATGGGCGACGTGCTGATCGCGCTCGTCCCGGGCGTGGTCGCGCAGGTGTGGTATTTCGGTTTCGGCGTGCTGGCGCAGATCGCGCTGGCGATTTTCTTCGCGCTGATTTTCGAATCGGCCATGCTGCGCCTGCGCGGCCAAACGCAAAGGCCGTGGATCGGCGATCTCTCCGCGCCCGTGACGGGCGCGCTGTTCGCGCTGTGTGTCCCCGCGTGGTCGCCGTGGTGGATTTCGTGCATCGCCATGTTCGCGGCGATCGTTTTCGCCAAGCATTTGTATGGCGGACTCGGAAAGAACATCTTCAATCCGGCGATGGTCGGTTACCTCGTCGTACTGCTCGCGTTTCCGCTGGCGCTGGCGCGTTGGCCTGCGCCGGCCCCGCCGACAGCGCATGCGCCTGGCTTCGGCGATCTCCTGCAAACAATCTTCAGCGGTCATCTGCCCGCTTCGCAGAATTTCGACGCACTTTCGCAGGCCACCCCGCTGGACACGGTGAAGATCGAGGCTGCGCGTGGTTACACGCTCGCGGAGATCCGAGGCAATCCGGTATCTGGTCAAATATTCGGCGATCTCGGTAGCAATGGTTGGGAATGGATCGCCAACTGGTATGCGGTTGGCGGCCTATACCTCTTGTGGCGGCGCGTGATCCATTGGCACGTGCCCGTGGCGCTGCTCGGCACCACGATCCTGCTCACCGTTCCGGCGTGGATCATCGATCCCGACGTCAATCCGCTGCCGTTACAGCACGTGTTCTCCGGCGGCCTGATGCTGGCGGCGTTCTTCATCGCCACGGATCCCGTGACTGGAGCGGCCACACCGCGCGGACGCTTGATCTTCGGCGCGGGTGTGGCCGCGTTGACGCTCGCGATCCGCCGCTGGGGCGCATATCCCGATGGTGTGGCCTTCGCCGTGCTGCTGATGAATTGCTGCGCGCCTTTGCTGGACCGCATCACCATCCCGCGCGCGTATGGCTATGGCCTCTCGTGCGATGAGTAACCGCAACGTCTCTGTCGCATTCGCGATCGCGATCCTCTGTATCGCGATCTTGATCGGCGCCTGGGCGTGGCTCTCGCCGCGCATCCACGCGCAAAGCGAACACGCGCGGCTGACGGAACTGGCAGATGTGCTGCCACCCTTTCTCTACGACAATGATCCGTTGACCGATCGCATCATGATCAGCGATCCGTTGCTGGCTACCGATCGGCCATTGCCGGTGTTGCGCGCGCGGATGCACGGACGACCGATCGCGTTGGTGCTGCATGCGGTTGCGCCAAACGGTTATGGCGGCCCGATCGTTCTGCGCATCGGCATTCGCTACGACGGAAGCCTCATCGCCGTGCGCGTACTGGAGCCACACGAAACGCCGGGCATCGGCGATTCGATCGAGCGCACCAGCAGCCACTGGATCGAACGGTTCCGCGGACGCTCGTTGCGCAGTCCCGAAGAGGACAAGTGGAAACTGCGCATGGACGGCGGCGACTTCGATCAGCTCGCTGGCGCCACCGTCACGCCGCGCGCCGTGGTCGCAGCGGTGGCAAACGCGTTGCGGTTTTATGGCGAGAATCGTACAAGATTGTTCTTGCCGTCGAATCGATCATGATCACCACACGCTCGATGGTCCCCTGGCTCTCCCTCTGTCCGCTGCTCGCGGTCGCGCGCGGCTGGGGCGAGGCGCTGGTATTGGCGATCGGTTTGCTGGTGTGCGCCGTCGCAACCTCGATCGCCTTGAAGATATCGCGAAGGTTCGTGAGCGCATCGCTGCTTTCGCCGTTGACCGTGCTGGTCGCGGGAACTGTCGTGGTGCTGGAACAACTTGCACTGTCGGCATGGTGGCCGGATTGGAATACGACGATCGCGCCGTGGTGGGCGCTGGTCGCGGGACTGTCGGTGCTCGTGTGTTGCCCAGCGGGTAATTCAGACGACAACCGGAGCTTTACGCACAGCCTGGAACTCGCGTCGGCTCTTTCGGCGGCGCTGCTGATCGTCGGTATCGCGCGCGACGGTTTCGGACGCGTGTTCTGGATCGCGAACACGCCGGCAGGCGTGCTGGCATTGCTGGCGTTGTTGTTGGCGGGGATCCAAGCGCTGCGCCTCTCCTCTTTCTTCGAGCGAAGAGGGAAATAAATGAAACGCTTGGATGTCATCGAATTGTTCCGCCGTTTGCGAGAGCTCGACCCGGAACCGACCACCGAACTGGAATATCGCACGCCATTCGAGTTGCTGGTGTCGGTGATCCTCTCCGCGCAAGCAACGGATGCCGGCGTGAACAAGGCCACGGCAAGGTTGTTTCCGGTTGCGGACACGCCACAAAAGATTCTGAGACTCGGCGAGCGCGGGCTCAAGAAATACATCGCCACAATCGGGCTCTACAACGCCAAGGCGAAGAACATCATCGCTATGTGCCGCATGCTGATCGAACGGCACCACGGCGAAGTGCCGCGCACGCGCGAAGAGCTGGAGGCCCTGCCGGGCGTGGGTCGCAAGACCGCCAATGTGATCCTCAACACCGTGTTTGGCGAGCCCACGATCGCGGTGGACACGCATATCTTCCGCGTCTGCAACCGAACGGGTTTGGCGCCAGGCAGAACCGTGCGCGAAGTGGAAGACAAGCTGCTGCGCGTGGTGCCGGATGAATTCAAGCTCGGCGCGCATCATTGGCTAATCCTGCACGGGCGGTACGTCTGCGTCGCGCGCAACCCGAAGTGCCCGCAATGCCCGATCCGCGACCTGTGCGCGTACACGCACAAGACGAAGGCGACGCAAAAATGACCCTCTCCCGTCCGGTCATTTCGCGGAAGTGGCCGGACACCTTTCAGCAAGCGGGAGAGTGAACATCGAGCTGCTATGCTTGCGCGATGCAGTACGAACAAAACCGCGACACGGAAGTCCACGGCCCGCGCATGGCCGCGCGCTTCCGCGGTTTTCTTCCCGTGGTCGTCGATGTCGAAACCGGCGGCTTTGATCCTGAGCGCGACGCGCTGCTGGAAATCGCTGTTGTTTGCATCCGCATGGAAGCCGATGGCGTGGTGCATCCCGAGCCTTGCATCTCCACGCACGTACAGGCGTTTCCCGGCGCGAACATCGAACCGAAATCGCTGGAGATCACCGGCATCGATCCGGATCATCCGTTCCGCGCCGCGCTGTCCGAACGCGAGGCCTTGGAGCACGTGTTCAAGCCCGTGCGAGCGGCGATGAAGGCCACCGGTTGCCAGCGCGCGATCCTGGTCGGACACAACGCCGCCTTCGATCTTGCATTCCTCAACGCGGCCGTACGCCGCAGCGGACACAAACGCAATCCCTTCCATCCATTCTCGTGTTTCGACACCGCAACGCTCGCCGGTTTGGCGTATGGACAAACCGTGCTCTCGCGCGCGGTGCAGGCGGCAGGTTACGAATGGAACCCGGCCGAGGCGCACTCGGCCGTGTACGACGCCGAGCGCACGGCCGAATTGTTCTGCGCGATCGTCAATCGCTGGAAGGGATTGGAGGATTGCGAGAAGGAGAAGCGGGGCTTTCACGAGATGCCTTGAATGGCATCTCGCATCGGCGAGCGCCCGCACACTGACCTGCGTGCAGGAAAGCGATCCAGGAAGACTGCTGGCTTCAGGTCGCTTCGAGACGCGTGCCCGCAACGCGTATCATTTTGATTGCATGCAAACAGGTTCCTACAGAGCAAACATCTGCACCAGCCGCACCAGCACCCACGCCACCAGCGCGCTCACCGGCAGCGTCAGCAGCCAAGACCATACCATGCGCTCCACCACCGTCCATCGCACGGCATTGAAGCGCTTGGCCGCACCCACACCCATGATCGCCGCGGAAACATTGTGCGTGGTCGAAACCGGCAGCCCGAACACCGACGCGGTGATGATCACGGCCGCCGATGAAGTTTCCGCAGCGAATCCGTTGATCGGATGCAGCTTCACCATCTTGTGTCCGAGTGTCTTGATGATTCGCCAGCCGCCGCCCGCGGTGCCGGCCGCCATCACCAGCGCGCACAAGACCTTCACCCACACCGGAATCGGAAACGATTCGGTGGTGCCGGGAATGCGCAGGAAAGACAACCACGGCGGCAACGCGTCCAGTTGATGCGCGGCGGTGGCGCCCGCCAGCGCCAGCGCGATGATTCCCATCGTCTTCTGCGCATCGTTCATGCCGTGCGACACGCCCATTGCCGCGGCGGAAAACAACTGCGCCTTGCCGAAGAACAGGTTCACGAACGGCGTGCGGCCCAGCCGGCGCAGCCAGCCCTTGCGCGTGGCGAAGAACCCGAACAGCCAGAACAACGCGCCCATCACCAGGATACCCAGCACGAAACCCGCGATCGGGGAAGTCACCATCGGCACCACCACTTTGGGGATGATGCCCTTGCCCTGCCACCAGTGCGCGCCGCCCTGGCTCCAGATGATCGCGCCGAAATTGCCGCCGCTGGCCGCGATCGCCGAGCCGCACAAGCCGCCGATCAGCGCGTGCGACGACGATGACGGCAAGCCCAGCCACCAGGTCAGCAGATTCCACACGATCGCGCCGAGCAAGGCGCAGATCAGCAATTCCGCGCCGACGTTGACCACGCCCGCGTCGATCAGTCCGGCCGCGATGGTCTTGGCCACCGCAGTGCCAATCAGCGCACCGATCAGATTCGTCACTGCAGCCAGCAGCACGGCCTTGCCCGGCGTCAACACCTTCGTCGCGACCACTGTCGCGATCGAATTGGCGGTATCGTGGAAGCCGTTGATGTATGTGAACATCAACGCGATCACGATCGTGGCGACGAGCAGGCCGATGGTCATTGCGGCAAATCGGGGGCCGGGGACGAGTAGCGGGGGCGCATAAATCGCGGCCCATGGCAAGCTTGCGGTGCAACAACGGGAAGCTGATCAGTCCTGCACGCGATTGAAAACGCGCGAGCGAGGCGCCGCCGCAACCAATCCCCCATTCCCCGCATCATGAATTCTTCAACACGATCGAGTAGATAACATTGCCCACGTCGCGGCAGCGGTCGATCGCCTTCTCCAGCAATTCGAACAGGTCTTTCGCCAGCAGCACGCGGATGGGATCGCCGCCGGCTGTGTACAGGCTGCGATAGGGATCGAGCAGCATGCGGTCGGCTTCGGATTCGATCGCCTGCAGGCGATCCTGCAACTCCTTCATGCGGTCGATGCGCAGACCGTTGCGCAATTCGGCCACCATTTCCGCGACCACTTCGGTGGCACGCATCAGCAAGCCGGCGCGCGAGGCGAAATCGATGTCGCGCACGCGCTCGGAAACCAGGGCGTAGCGCTCGGCGAATTTCTCGATGGTCTTGGGGATCCGGTACAGCGCCGAGGACATGGCCTCGATGTCTTCGCGATCCAGCGCGGTGACGAAGGTATTGACTAACGCCTCGCTGATCTGCGCGGCGAGCTGCTTTTCGCGCCGGCGCGCGGCGCGGAAGCTGTCCAGCACCGGTGCGTCGCTGCGGTGCTCCAGCAGCGATTGCAGCGCGTGCGCGCCCTCGCGCGCCGCCTGTGCGCTGGCCTCCAGTAGGCTGTAGAACTTGTCGCCTTTGCCGAACATCGTCTGCAGCGAAAACATGACAGGCTCCTGACAGTCGCGCGGCAAGATATTTCAGGGATGTTACACGAGCGTGACAGCGGAGCCTCCTTCCATTGAGAAAGGATGGAAAAGCATCCTTGCTACACTCTCCGCATGGACGACCTTCGCTCGCCTTGAGCCAATGCTGACCGAGCTGGGACTGGTGTTGCTGCTGGCGCTGTGCAACGCCTTCTTCGCACTCTCCGAAATCGCGCTGATCGCCTCACGCAAGAGCCGCCTGAAGCACTTGGCGCGCAGCGGCCGGCAGGCGCAGATCGCCTTGCGGCTGGCCGAACACCCTGAGCGCTTTCTCTCCACCGTCCAGGTGGGCATCACGCTGATCACGCTGATCACCGGCGCGGCCACGGGCACCGCAGTGAGCGACGACATCCGCAACTGGCTGCTGCACTTTCACTTGCCGGGCTTGGCGGCCTATTCCACCGCGATCGGGCTGTCGGTCGGCTTCATCATCGTCACCACCATCAACATCACCGTCGGCGAACTGGTGCCCAAGCGCGCCGCGCTGGCCGGCCCAGAGCGCATCGCCTGCGTGATCGCCACGCCGATGCTGGTGCTGTCGTGGCTGACCGCGCCATTCGTATGGGTGTTGAACCGTTTGAGCGGCTTTGCGCTCGCACTGCTCCGCCTGAACCGCGTACGTCGCGAGAAGATCACCGAAGAGGAAATCCGCCTCCTGGTGGCGGAAGGCACGGAACAAGGCGTGCTCGATCCCGACGAGCGCAACATGGTCAACCGCGTGCTGCGGCTGGGCGACCGCAGCGTGGACTCGGTGATGACGCCGCGCCCGCGCATCGCATGGCTGGATGCCGCCGCGCCGCTCGCGGAGAACCTCGCCGTGCTGCGTACCACGCCGTTCTCACGTTATCCGGTCTATCGCGGCAGCGAGGACGACGTGGTCGGCGTGCTGGAAGTGAAACGCCTGCTGCAGGGGATGTCCGTCGAAACACGACTGCCCGAGCTGTTCAAGAAACTGGCGAAACCGCTGTTCGTGCCGGGTACCGCGCGCGCGCTGGATCTGCTGGAAGAGTTCCGCGACGCGGAAACGCAGTTCGCGCTGGTGGTAGACGAATACGGCGGCATCGAGGGCCTAGTGACCTTGAACGATCTGCTGAGCGCGGTGGTCGGCCGCGCCACGCCCGCGGAAGGCGAAGCCCCGCGCGGTGCGCCGGTGGTGCGTCGCGACGACGGCGGTCTGCTGGTGGACGGTTCGGTTTCCACCGACGACCTGCGCGAACTGGTGCAGCGGCTGGAATTGCCGAACGAAGACGAAGGCGATTTCCGCACCGTGGCCGGAATGATGATGGCCGCGTTCGGACGCATCCCCGAAGCCGGCGAATCGTTCGACTGGCGCGGCTTGCGTTTCGAAGTCGTCGATCTCGACGGCGCGCGCATCGACAAGGTGTTGATCACGCCGATTGCGGACGAGGAAGAGGAAGCGGGGATCGGTGGTGGGTGATTAGAAGCGGAAATTGGGGATTGGGAGCCAAGGCGCTCCGCTCCGTCACCTCAGCAAGCTTGCGAGTCCGAAAGCGCTTCGATGCATTCTCGATTGCAGCAACGCCCGATTCTTGCGTCCCAACTATCCGCCCCCATTCCGCCGCTCTTTCGCCAACCGCGCCATCCTCTCCGCATCCGCGAGGATTCCGTGCAGCACGCGCAATTCGCGCGCGTCGGGTTGCGCGCGCTGGAAGAATCGTCGCAGGCGCTGTTCGATGGTTTGCGCCGAGCGTCCCTTGTGGAACTCGATTTCGTGCAGCGCGTTAAACAGATGCCGGAAGAATTCTTCCATCTGCGCCGATGATGCCGGTGGATCGCGCGGTACGGGCGGCGCGACCGGCTCGTCCAGCAGCGCGAGACGCATTTCGTAAGCCATTACCTGCACCGCCTGCGCCAGATTGAGCGAGGAGAAATCCTCGACGCTGGGAATGCGCACCATCGCGTGGCAGAGCATCAGCTCCTCGTTGTCGAGGCCGGACTGCTCATTGCCGAACAGCAGCGCGATTTGCTCGTCGCATTTCACTGTCGCCGCGATTTCGGCCGCCGCTTCGCGTGGCGTAAGCTCGCGCAACGCGATGCCGCGCCGGCGCGCGCTCAATCCGAGCACAAAAGTGCAGTCGGCGATCGCATCGGCAACGTTCGCATGCACTTGCAAGTTCGAGAGCACGTCAGCCGCGCCCGCAGCCATCGCCTGCACCTGTGGGTCCGGGTAACGGTGGGGCGAGACCAGCACCAGTCGATCGAAGCCCATCGTTCTGATCGCACGCGCCGCCGAACCGATGTTGCCCGGGTGCGAAGTGCGCGAGAGGACGAAGCGGAGGCGGCTGGAAGACATCCGGCGAACAGTGAGCGGTAAGGGTAAAAAAGCATAACAACACTCGCGGTTCCGGGGCCGTTCGCGCAGCGAGCGGAACCACGGATCCTTGGCCATGGATGACATCCCTCAAGCAGCCGCCCTCTCCAGAGCAGATGACAAAATCTGTACATGGACTTTGCCCTTTGGGCCAACCCTCGGTTGTTCAAATACCCCAGCGAATTTGTCGGGATCGCGGCTGCGCCGAGAAAGTCGTTACGCCGTCCCGAGTTCGAGTCCGAAGTCCCGCTATAATTGCGACTCGTCGCCTCGTGCGACGTGTTCTTTAAATCCACCAAGGTAATCAGCAATGGCCCGACCCGCCGTCACCGTCGCGGTGCGCGCTGCGCGCGCCGCGGGCAACGTCATCCTGCGCTACATGAACCGGGTCGGGAGCCTCACCGTGGTGGAGAAACAGCATCTCGATTTCGCTTCCGAAGTCGATCGCCTCGCGGAAGCCGAAATCGTGCGCGAGTTGAAACGCGCCTATCCCGATCACGCGGTGCTCGGCGAGGAGTCGGGTGCTTCCGGCAAGGGCAATGCGCGCTTCACCTGGGTGATCGATCCGCTGGACGGCACGCACAATTACCTGCGCGGCATCCCGCAGTTCGCGGTGTCGATCGCTCAACTGGACCGCGGCGAGCCGATGCACGGCGTGGTTTTCGATCCGCTGCGCGACGAGCTGTTCACCGCCAGCAAGGGCGACGGCGCGTTTCTCAACGATCGCCGCATCCGTGTCAGCAAGCGCGAAACGCTGGAGGGCGCCTTGCTCGCCACGGGTTTCCCGTTCCGCCAGCGTGCACACCTCGATGCACAACTGGCGATGACGCGCGCGTTGCTCGACAAAGCCGAGGACCTGCGCCGCGCGGGCTCCGCCGCGCTCGATCTGGCTTGGACGGCGAATGGACGTCTGGACGGCTATTTCGAACCGGGCCTCAAACCTTGGGACATGGCAGCCGGCTGCCTGCTGGTGCGCGAAGCCGGTGGACGCTATTGCGACTTCGCGGGCCGCGACGGTCTGCCCGCTTCCGGGAATATCGTCGCCGGCAACCATCACATCGTTGAGCAGATGGTGGAGGCGATCGCGCCGGCGTTGACGCCAGAGTTGTTGAAGGTTTGATCGCCAGCAAACTGATTCTTACAAAGCGACCGTTATAGAAGCCTGCCTGCAGGCGACACTCAGCGCATCAACACGCGTTTCGGCCTGATCGGGAATTTCCCGCGCCAGTACTGGATCAGGAAGAATCCGCCGACCGCTCCGCCCAGATGCGCGAAGTGGGCGACGCCCGCTTGCGTGCCGGTGATGCCGAGGAACAGTTCCAGCAACATGTAACCGATCACCGCGATCCAGGCCGGCAGCGGAATCGGCAGGATCAGCGCAATGATCTTGGCTTGCGGATACATCATGCCGAACGCCAGCAGCAGGCCGAAGATCGCACCGGACGCGCCCAGCGTCGGATAAAAACCCCCGGTGAAGAAGTGCACCACGCACAGGTGCGCTGCGGCGGCGATCGCTGCGCAGAACAGGTAGTAGAAGATGTAATGGCGCCAGCCGAAGAGTTGCTCGATCGGCCCGCCGAACATGTATAGCGCGAGCATGTTGAAACCGATGTGCGCCCAACCGCCATGCAAAAAGGCGTAAGAAAGCAACTGCCACCAGCGAAAACCGACGGTCAACGGCACACCCGACGCCGTGTAGCCGGCAAGTTGGTCCGGTCCCAGCGGCCACAACGCGCAATGCAGGATCAGCCAGTCGCCGAAACCAGCCTGCATCAGAAGGAACACCGCGATATTCACGATCAGCAGGGCCAACGTGACGGAGGGCAGTTCAAAGCGCATCGGTCAAACCTTTGACTTGACGAACACCGCCTGCCGCTTCTTTTCCGCATAACCTTCGCGTAGATAAAAGCGGTGTGCGCGTTCGCGGACTACGTTGGAACGCACCACGAGTTCAGCATAACCGCGGTCGCGCGCCCACGCCTCGACCGCGTGCAACAGCGCCGTGCCGATGCCCGCACCGCGTGCGTGTTCGTCGACCACCAACCCGGCCAGTTCGACCCGCCCGTCGTGCACAAGATGAAATTGCGCCGAGACTTCAGCCCAACCGACGACGGAGGCGCCGTCGATCTCCGCCACCAGCACCGCGCCGGCACGGTGCGATTGAATTTCGTGCAAGCGCCGGGCGATCGTGTGCGCATCCGCCGGATATCCGAGCTGATCCGACAGGCGCGCCAACGCTTGCGCATCCGCCACGGTCGCGGTGCGGATGTGGATCGAGGCGGTCACTGCTGCTTGCAATGTTCCGCGACCACTTTCGCCACCACCATCGACACGCGCTTGCCAGTGGGAATGTGCAGGAATTCGTTGGGGCCATGCGCGTTGGAGTGCGGACCGAGCACGCCGGTGATCAGGAATTGCGCCTGCGGAAATTTATCGCCGAGCATGCCCATGAACGGAATGCTGCCGCCCTCACCCATGTACGCCGGCGGCACGCCGAACGCGGCCTGCGAGGCGTCCGCAACCGCCTGCTCCAGCCAAGGTGACAATTGCGGCGCGTTCCAGCCACTGGAGGCCTTCTCCATTTTCAATTCGACTTTGCAGCCGTAAGGCGGATCGCTTTCCAGCAATTGCTTGAGGAATTCGCCCGCGCGCGCACCGTCCAGCGTCGGCGGCAAGCGCAGCGACAGTTTCACCGCGGTGAACGGACGCAGCACGTTGCCCGCGCTCTGCAGTGGCGGCAGGCCATCCGCGCCCGTGACCGCAAGCTGCGGCCGCCACGTGCGGTTCAACACCAGCTCGGTGAGATCTTCCGCGACCGGCTTCATGCCGGGCAGGAACGGAAACTTGTCATACACCGCGTTGCCCAGCACTTGCGCGGAGCGCCGCGCCTGCTCGATGCGTTGCGCAGGAATTTCCACATACAGTTCCTGCGGAATGATCCTGCCGCTGGCGGGATCTTCCAGCCTCGAGAGCAGATCGCGCAGGACGCGGAAACTGTCCGGCACCACGCCGGACGCGTCGCCGGAATGCACGCCTTCGCTCAAAACGCTGACGGTGAAATTGCCGCCGGTCATGCCGCGCAACGAAGTTGTCAGCCAAAGCTGTTCGTAATTGCCGCAGCCGGAATCGAGACAGACGACCAGCGAGGGCCGGCCGATCTTCGCGGCGAGATGATCGACATAGAACGGCAGGTCGTAGCTGCCGGACTCCTCGCAGGCTTCGATCATGATCGCGCAGCGCGCGTGCGGGATCTTCTGCTCTCGAAGCGCCAGCAGCGCCGAGAGCGAGCCAAAGATCGCGTAGCCATCGTCCGCCCCGCCGCGACCGAACAGCTTGTCGCCTTTCAGCACCGGCGTCCAGGGGCCGAAGCCATCACTCCAGCCGGTCATTTCTGGTTGCTTGTCGAGATGGCCGTACAGCAGCACGCAATCCTCGCGCTGCGCGCCTGCGCCGTATGCGGGGACGTCTATGAAGATCAGCGGGGTGCGGTTGGGCAAGCGCACCACTTCCAGCGTCGAGCCGGGCAGCGCCTGGAGTTTGGCGCGCGCCCAGCGCTCCATCAATGTCACCGCATCATCCATGTAGCCGTGCTCGGCCCATTGCGGATCGAACAGCGGTGACTTGTTGGGGATGCGGATGTATTCGGTGATCTGCGGCACGACTTCGTCGTCCCACAAGCCGCCCACGAATTCCCGGAGTTTGCTGGCGTCCATCAACTGCTCCGCTGGCACACGCGAATCGCGCAGTGTAGCGCGGTCGCGGCTCGCGTGTCGGAAGTTTCCGACAACACGACACCGTGCATGCGCACGTGCGACGCGGCATCGGCTGGCAGCGACGGCGCGCGCAGGTGCCGATCATTTGCACCACGCCGAATCGCGGCGCATCGCCAATCATTCGAGGAGACAATCATGATCCGCAGCACACTCGCCGCGCTGGCGCTGAGCATCGCCTGCGCCCTGCCCGCCTTCGCCGCCACGCCGGTCGACGTCAATCACGCCGATGCAGCCACCATCGCCAGTTCGCTCGACGGCATCGGATTGAGCAAGGCCCAAGCCATCGTCGCCTGGCGCGATTCGCACGGCGCGTTCAAGAACGTGGACGACCTGCGCCAGGTGAAGGGCATCGGCGAAAAGACGCTGGACCGCAACCGCGATGCCATCAAGCTGTCCGGGGGTGCCAAGGTGGCAGCCGCCGCGAAAGCGGAACCGTCGGCTCAGCCACGAAAATCGCGTTCGCGCAAGCAGTGACGCGTACTCCGAAGCGACGGCGCGCGCTACACTCGCGCGCCGCCACTTCCGGAGCTTGCACGTGATTCTGCCGCGTTATCGCATCGGCGCTTCCACCATTCCTGGTGCAGGACTCGGATTGTTCATGGAAGAACCTGTGCCGCGCGGCCGCGTGGTCGTCGCACCGGATGGCATCGGCGATACGCACACTTTCGAAGAGTTGCAGGAAACGCCGGAACTTGCCGCGCTGCTGCACACCTCCGTGCGCTGGTTCGAAGACCGCTACACCTTGTCGCCCGATTGGCCGGACGAGTGCTACGTCAATCACGCATTCGAACCGAACGGCCTGTGGCACCTCGGTTTCATCTTCGCCGCGCGCGATCTCGCGGCGGGCGAAGAAGTGACGATCGATTATCGCCATCTGCTCGCGCCGGGACAGGAAGAGACCTTTCGCGACGCGCGCACCGGCGCGCCGATCATCGGCATGCCTTGGCGCGAAAGCCTGATGGCGAGCACGCGCGCGCTGCTGGCGTTGCTGACGTGAGCGCTGCGCTGCAATTGCTTCCTGTCGCGGAGCGCCGCGTGGAACCTTGGGCCAACGGCCTCGGTCAAACCGCGGTGCTGCTGCGCGAACCGGACGACGAGAACTGGCGCGCGCGCGCCAGCATCGCGAAGGTCGAACGGGATGGCCCGTTTTCCGAATTGCCGGATACGCAGCGGTTGCTGGTGCCGCTGGATGCGCCGATGGAACTGCGTTTTCCTGGCGGTCGCAGGCAGCGCGCGCAGCGTTTCGGCGTATTACTTTTCGATGGTGCGCCTGCGCCGTGGGGCATCTTGCCGGAAGGCGCGACGCGTGATTTCAATCTGATGCTGCGTGGCGGTGCGCGCGGCGAAGTGTTTGCGCGCACGCTGGTGGATTCGCAGGTGCTGCTGCCCGAAGTCGGTGTGCGCTGGCTGATCTACGTCAATCGCGGGCGCGCGCAAATCGCGTGCGGCGGCACTTCGCTGTCGCTGGAGCCCGACGATGCCGCGCTGCTGGTATTTCCCACAAGTGGCGCGCAACGGGCGGTGATCGAGGGCGGCGGAGAATTGGTGCTGGCGAAGTTGTACGATTGATGGTCGTTGGCCATGGGTCGTCTGTTCGTCGGTGGATCGCGACGACTCCAGCATGCGCGCCCGACCCATCGACCCGTCACACAACCCCGTAACCTGCAGCCCCAACCACAAACCCATGCGCATCCTTGTAGTCGAAGACGATGCCGCGATCGCAAACGCGGTTTGCGAGGCGCTGAAGCACTCAGGCCATACGGTGGATCATCTCGCCGACGGTCGGCAGGCGATCACCGCGCTGCGCGAACACTCCTTCGCTCTGGTGGTGCTCGATCTCGGCTTGCCCGGCGCCGAAGGCGATGAGATCCTGCGCAAATTGCGTGCGGATGCCGATCCCGTTCCGGTGCTGGTGATCACCGCCCGCGAGGAACTGGATCAGCGCGTGCGCGCGCTCGATCTCGGCGCCGACGATTATCTGGTGAAGCCGTTCGCGCTGGCGGAATTCGAGGCACGCGTGCGCGCGTTGCTGCGTCGGCGCGCATCACAAGGCGTGCCGACGCTGCGCATCGGCAATCTTTCGGTCGATCTCGCCGGCCGCCGCGCGATGGCGGATGGCGTGCCGTTGGAACTCACCGCGCGCGAGTTCGGTCTGCTGGAGGCGCTGCTGCTGCGGCGCGGGCGCGTCACCAGCCGCGAACAGTTGATCGAGACTCTGTGCAAGTGGGACGAAACGCTGTCCGACAACGGCCTCGACATCGCCGTGTATCGCCTGCGGCGCAAGCTCGACAACAGCGGCGTGCAATTGCGCACCGTGCGGGGCCTCGGGTATCTGCTCGAAGAAGCCGATGACCCACAACAGCCCTAGTCTGCGGCGGCGGTTGCTGCTGTTCGTCGCGCTACCTTTGTGCGCGGTACTGGTGTGTGGCGCGGCGTTGACTTACTGGCTGGCATTGACCTACGCCAACCGCGTTTACGACCGCTGGCTGCTGGATTCGGCGCGCGCACTGGGGCAACTGGTCAACAGCGACGCCGGCCGCAACGAGCTCTCCGATCAGGCGCGCATACTGCTGCAGTACGATCCGTTCGACCGCGTGGTGTACGCGGTGCGCAGCACGCGTTACGGATTGCTCGCCGGCGATCGCACACTGCCGCAGCCCAAAGCCGCCGCACCGCAACCGGATCCGGTCTATTCCAGTTTTCGCGTCGGCGACCACACGATGCGCATGGTGTCGGTGCTGATCACCAACCAGGACGATCCCCGCGACACGCTGGTGGTGTCCGCCGCCGAAACCGTGCGCAAGCGGCATCTGCTCGCGCGCGAATTGCTGACCGCGACTGTGCCAATCGAATTCGCGCTGATCGTGATCGCGATGGCGCTGGTGTGGTTCGGCGTCAACCACGGCTTGCGCGTGCTCGATCCGTTGACGCGCGAGATCCGCCTGCGTCACGCCGGGGATCTTTCGCCGTTGCGTACGGACGACGTGCCGCTAGAAGTGCAGCCGTTGGTCGCGACCATCGACGCGTTGCTCAGCCGCGTGGAAAAAATGCTGGCCCAGCAGCAGCGTTTCATCGCCGATGCCGCGCACCAGTTGCGCACCCCGCTCGCGGGTCTGCGTCTGCAGGCCGAACGCGCGCTGGCCGATCCCAGCCCGGGCACGGTACGCGATGCGCTGACGCACGTCGAACGCCTGTCCGCGGGCACGGCACGGGCGGCAGGACAACTGCTCGCGCTCGCACGTGCGCAAGCGCCCGACGAGGCGATTGGTGCGGCGAAACCGCTTGATCTAGCAGAACTGGTGCGCGACGAAGTGGCCGCGCGCGTACCCGAAGCGCTCGCTCAACATGCCGATCTCGGTTACAGCGGGCCTGCGCGCGGCGTGCGCGTGCTCGGCGACGCCGCATTGTTGCGCGAGTTGCTCGGCAACCTGATCGACAATGCGCTGCGTTACGGCCGGCTCAATGGCATGGTCACAGTATCGGTGCAACCTGAAGCGGCCGGCGAAGTGGTATTGATGGTGGCCGACGACGGCAACGGTGTGCCGGAACCCCTGTGGCCGCGGTTGGGCGAGCGCTTCTTCCGCGTCGACGGCAGCGCGTCCGACAGAATCGGTCGGGAGGGCAGCGGTCTGGGGCTCGCGATCGTGCGCGAAATCGCCGAGCGGCACGGCGCCACGGTAGATTTCGGCCTCGGTTTGGAAGGCCGCGGCCTGCGCGTGGAAGTGAGGTTTCCGGCAATGGCGGCACACGTCTAGACAGACGCAAGCGCGGATCAGCGGTCATCGCGCGTGTAGATCGTTCCCTCTTCCACTCGCACCGGAAATACTTCGATCGGCATCATAGCCGGCGGCGCGGTCACCGAACCGTCACGTAAATCGAAACGCGCGCCGTGGCGCGGGCACTCCACTTCGAAACCGTGCAGCTCGCCGCCGGCCAGTTCGCCGCCATCGTGCGTGCAGGTATCCTCGATTGCGAAGTACTCGCCGTCGACGTTGTACACCGCGATCGCGGTGTCGCCGTCCCACACCACACGGAATTCGCCGGGCAGAAGTTCCGCGACCGAGCAGACGGGAACCCAATCCGTCATTCGCCATTTCCAGTCAACGGTTTCACAAGCCACTCGAAACGCAAATCATCGCGCTTCGGAATCCCGAATCGCTCATCGCCATACGGAAACGGTTTGTACTCTCCGGTACGGCGGTAGCCGCGGCGTTCATACCAGGCGATCAGCGTGTCGCGGATGTCGATCACGCTCATGCGCATCTGCCTGGCGTGCCATTCCTCGCGCGCGACACGTTCGGCTTCGGCCAAGAGCGCGCGGCCGATGCCGGCGCCCTGCAGGTCAGGACGCACCGAAAACATGCCGAAATAACCGCTCGGTACGCCATAGTGATTCTGTTTTTCGAGCAGACAGCAGGCCAGCAATTCGCCACCGCGCTCGGCCAGCAGGATGCGCGCATCATCGCGTGCAATCAATTCCGTGACCTCTTCGAGATCGGTGCGTTGACCATCCAGGAAATCCGCTTCGGTGGACCAACCGGTTCGGCTGGCCTCGCCGCGATAGGCCGATTCGGTCAGCGCGACGATGGCGTCCGCATCGGCCGCGGTCGCGCAGCGGAAATGCAAGGTCGATTCCCGATTCTCCATTTTCAATATCCGGCTCAAGCCAACAGTTTGCGCACGCGCGCGATCGCCGCAACCAGCACGTCGATTTCTTCCGTGGTGTTCCAGAATGCCAACGACGCGCGCGCCGTGGCCGGGACGCCGTAGAACTGCATCAGCGGGTGCGCGCAATGGTGGCCCGAACGCAGCGCAATCCCTTCCTGGTCGAGCAGCGTCGCCAAATCGTGCGCGTGCACGCCGTCGATCAGGAACGAAATTACTGCCGCTTTATCCGGCGCAGTGCCAATGAGGCGCAAACCCGGTACTTGCTGCAGCGCCTGCGTTGCGTAATCGAGCAATTCTCGCTCGCGCGCGGCAATGTTCGTCATGCCGATATCCTGCAGATAATCGACCGCCGCTCCCAGGCCGGCAAAACCCGCGATATTGGGCGTGCCGGCTTCGAACTTGTGCGGCGGATCGGCGAACGTGGTGCCGGAAAACTTCACCTCGCGGATCATCTCGCCACCGCCGAAGCACGGTGGCATTGCTTGCAAATGTTCGCGTTTCGCCCACAGCGCGCCGGTGCCGGTCGGACCGCACATTTTGTGTCCGGTAATGCAATAGAAATCGCAGCCGATGGACGCGATATCCAAGGGCAGATGCGGCGCAGCCTGCGAACCGTCGATCAAAATCGGAATGCCGCGCCGGCGGCATTCCCGAGCCAGCTCTCTCACCGGATTGACCGTACCGAGCACGTTGGACACGTGCGTGACACAGGCGAGTTTCACTTCGCCCGTCAACGCCTCAACGAACTTTTCGACGATCAATTCGCCTGACTCGGTAATCGGCGCCACCTTCAGTTGCGTGCCGATTCGTTCGCACACCAACTGCCACGGCACGATATTGGCGTGATGCTCCATCGTGGTGACGAGGATCGCCTCGCCGGATTTCAGCTTAGGCAACGCATAACTGTACGCGACCAGATTGATCGCCTGCGTGGTGCCGGAAGTCAGCACGAGCTCGTTGCGGTGCACGTTCAAAAACGACGCAAGCTTGTTGCGCGCGCCTTCGTACAACGCGGTGGATTCGCTGCCAAGCTGATGCACGGCTCGCGAAACATTGGCGTTGTGTTCTCGATAGAAGCGATCGACCGCTTCGATGACCTGATGCGGCTTTTGCGAAGTGTTGGCGCTGTCGAGATAAACCAGCGGCTTGCCGTGCACGCTGCGCGCGAGCAGCGGGAAATCGGTGCGAATGCGCACCCAATCTGGGCCCCCTCTCACTTGCGCTGCGCGTTCGTTCCCCTCTTCCGCATGCGAGGGAGGAATGGAATGGGAGCGTTCAATGCGAGAAGCTTTCATCACTGCGCATTCTCTCGCGGCAAATGCGCCAACAGCAGCGCATCGCAATGCTCGCGCAACGCCTGCGGTTCGACGCCGCTCAGCGCCACCGCGCAGAACGCGCGCACCAGCAAGATGCGCGCGGTTTCCGCCGGCAGCCCGCGCGAGCGCAGGTAGAACAGCGCGTGCTCGTCGAGTTGCCCGATCGTCGCGCCGTGTGCGGCTTTCACTTCATCCGCGTGGATTTCCAGCGCCGGGCGCGTATCGATTTCCGCGCCTTCGGACAGCAGCAGGTTCTTGTTCGACAGCTGCGCATCCGCACCATCGGCACCGGGATGCACCGTGATCGCGCCATGGAACACGCCACGCGCGCGGCCGTCGGCCACTCCACGCCAGAGCGAATCGCTCGCTGTATCGCGGCCATGGTGTTCGATCAGCAATTCGGTATCGACGTGCTGGCGGCCGCGCAACGCGAACGCGCCGCGCGTCTGTGCGCGCGAGCGATCGCCGTCTAGCGCGATGCGCAGCTCGTGACGCGCCAGCGCGCCGCCGAGTTCCAGCGCGTGCAATTCAAGTTGCGCATCTTCGTGCAAATGGAAATCGCTGCGGCGAAACAGCGCCGCGCCGACTGCGGAGTCTTGCAACGCCAGCAGGTCGATCCGCGCGCTTTTCTGCAACACGTATTCACACGCGATATTGGTGAAATGCGCGTGCTCGCCTAGGGCGGCGTAATGTTCGATGAGGCGCAAACACGCGCCCTCGCCCAGTTCGACGAAATTGCGCGCGTGGCACGCGATTGCGGCTTCGGCTTGCGCGCCGAGATGCACGATCCGCAATGGCGCCTCGATCTGCGCAGCGGGCGCGACCCGCACCAGCACGCCATCGGAAGCCAGCGCTGCATTCAACGAGGCAAAAGAATCGCGCGGCTCGGTTGCATGGCGCGACAGCAGAAAGCGAAGCGGCTCCGGGTTCTCCACCAGCGCGCGCGACAGCGGCTGCACGCTCAGGCCTTGCGGTAAATCGTCCAGCCGCGATAGATCGGCACGGAACACGCCATTGACGAATACCAGCCGCGTTCCCTCGATATCCGGCAACGCGAACGTACCCTCATCAATCATGCGCGTTGACGCACTTTCATCACGTGCGGAATAACCGCGCTGCTCTAGCGCGCGCAGCGCGGTGTACTTCCACAATTCATTGCGCGTGTCCGGCAGGCCAGCCGACAAAAACGCCTGCATCGCCTCGTGCCGCGCCGCATCCAGCCAACCGATGCCGCTGGCGGGCAATGCCGCCGCGCGCATGGATTCGACGAAAGGTGCAGCGCTCGCGCTCACGCCGCCGCCTCCGCGGGTTTGCGCTCGCGTACCCAGGCGTAGCCGTGCGCTTCCAGTTCCTGCGCGAGGTGCGCGCCGCCGCTTTCGACAACGCGGCCATCCGCCAATACGTGCACGAAATCGGGCACGATGTAATCCAGCAGGCGCTGGTAATGCGTGATCAGGATGAAGGCGCGTTTTGGATCACGCAGTGCGTTCACGCCCTCGGCCACCTGCTTCAGCGCGTCGATGTCCAGGCCGGAATCGGTTTCGTCCAGAATCGCGAGCTTGGGTTCCAGCACCGCCATCTGGAAGATCTCGTTGCGCTTCTTTTCGCCGCCGGAAAAACCCTCGTTGACGGCGCGGTTCATCAGCTCCGGCGGGAGTTGCATCCCCTTGAGTTTCTCGCGCACCAGTTGCAGGAATTCGCGCGAATCCAGTTCCGCCTCGCCGCGCGCCTTGCGCTGCGCGTTCAACGCCGCCCGCAGGAAATAGGTGTTGTTGACGCCGGGAATTTCCACCGGGTACTGGAACGCCAGGAACACGCCCGCCGCCGCGCGCGCCTCCGGTTCCAGTTGCAACAAGTCACGCCCCCCGTAAGCGACCGAACCCTGCGTCACCTCGTAGCCGCCGCGCCCGGCCAACACGTTGCCCAGCGTGGATTTGCCCGCGCCGTTAGGACCCATGATCGCGTGTACCTCGCCGGCGTTCACTTGCAGCGAGAGGCCTTTCAGGATTTCGCGTCCGGCGACGCGGACGTGGAGATTGTCGATTTTCAACATCAGCCTATGGCCCCCTCGAGCGACACTTCCAGCAGCTTCTTCGCCTCCACAGCGAATTCCATTGGCAGTTCGCGGAAAACCTGCTTGCAGAAGCCGTCCACGATCATCGAGACTGCGTTCTCCTCGTCCAGCCCGCGCGAGCGGCAGTAGAACAACTGCTCGTCGGAGATCTTGGAGGTGGTCGCTTCGTGCTCGACAATCGCACTCGGGTTCTTCACCTCCATGTAGGGAAAGGTATGCGCGCCACACTTCTTGCCGATCAGCAATGAATCGCATTGGGTGTGGTTCCGCGCGTTCGCGGCGCTCTTTTCGATCTTCACCAACCCCCGATAAGTGTTCTGGCCGCGGCCGGCGCTGATGCCTTTCGACACGATCTTGCTGCGCGTGTCGCGGCCGATGTGAATCATCTTGGTGCCGGTGTCCGCCTGCTGACGATGGTGTGTCAGCGCCACCGAATTGAATTCGCCGACCGAGCGATCGCCACGCAAAATGCAACTCGGGTATTTCCACGTGATCGCCGATCCCGTCTCGACCTGTGTCCACGAGATGCGCGAATCGTCGCCGCGGCAGTCGCCGCGCTTGGTGACGAAGTTGTAGATGCCGCCGCGGCCCTGCTCGTCGCCCGGATACCAGTTCTGCACGGTCGAATACTTGATGTTCGCGCGCTCCAGCGCGACCAGCTCCACCACCGCCGCGTGCAACTGGTTCTCGTCGCGCATCGGCGCGGTGCAGCCTTCCAGATACGAAACGCTCGCACCCTCTTCCGCGACGATCAGAGTGCGCTCGAACTGGCCGGTGTGGCCCGCGTTGATGCGGAAGTAAGTGCTGAGCTCCATCGGGCAACGCACGCCTTTCGGAATGAACACGAATGAGCCGTCGGAAAACACCGCCGAGTTCAGCGCGGCGAAGAAGTTGTCGCGCTGCGGCACTACCGAGCCGAGATATTGCCTGACGATTTCAGGATGTTCGCGGATCGCTTCGCTCATCGAGCAGAAGATCACGCCGGCTTCCGCCAGTTCCTTGCGGAATGTCGTGCCGACCGAGACCGAATCGAACACGGCGTCGACCGCCACGCCGGCCAGGCGCGCTCGCTCATGCAACGGCACGCCCAGCTTGTCGTAGGTTTCCAGCAGTTTCGGATCGACTTCCGCCAGCGACTTCGGCGCCTGCTTCGGTGCGGCGTAGTAACTGATGGCCTGGAAATCGATCGGGGCAATGTTGAGCTTGGCCCAGGCTGGCGGCGTCATCGTCAGCCAGTGCCGATACGCTTCCAGCCGCCATTGCGTCATCCATTCCGGCTCGCGCTTGCGCGCCGAGAGCGCATGGATCACGTCCTCGTTCAAGCCCGGCGGCAGCGTATCGGTCTCGATATCGGTGACGAAACCGGCGCTGTAACGTCGGTTCAGCAGTTGCTGCAAGTCGGTGCGTTCGATCGCCATGTCACGCTCCCGCACGCGGACGCAGCGCGCGTTTGGGTGCCGGCAGCATGTCGGCAAGGCTCACTGCGCGCAGCGCGGCATCGACCGCGCCGCCCACGCTGCGCCAGCCCTGAGAAACATCGCAATGCGCTTCACGATCGCAGCCGGCCGCGCAGCAATCGGTCATGCCGATCGGGCCGTCCAGCGCTTCGACGATATCCGCCAGGGTGATCTCGCCTGCCGGGCGCGCCAGACGATAACCGCCGGCCGCGCCGCGGAAGGATTCGACCAGATTCGCGTGCGCGAGCTGCTTCAGCAGCTTGGCAACCGTGGGCAGTTCCAACCGCGTGGCTTCCGCGATCTGCACAGCCGACAGCACCTCGTGCGGCTGGCGCGCGAGGCAGGTCATCACCACGGAAGCGTAGTCGGCGAGGCGGCTGACCCGGAGCACTTCGCAAATCCTAAAATAGGGACTGAAATGGTACTATTTCGCGGCACGGCGCGCAATTTGAGCGACTTCCGCTGGCTCATAGCATCGCCGCCACGTGCGCAATAGTGCATTCGCGCAGCGCGGTGAGGTCGTAGCCCCCTTCCAACGCGGAGACCATGCGGCCCTGCGCGTGAGTGCCGGCCAGCGCACGCAAACGTTGCGTGATCCAAGCGTAGTCGTCGGCGTCGAGTCGCAGTTGTGCCAGCGGATCGTTGCGGTGCGCGTCGAACCCTGCAGAGATCAACAGCAATTGCGGACGGTGCGCATCGAGCGCAGGGAGGAGAATTTCATCCCACGCCGCGCGAAACTCATTCGAATCCGCGCCGGGCGGCAGCGGTGCGTTGACGATGTTGCCGGCGCCGCGCTGGTTGCGAGAACCGGTGCCCGGATACAGCGGCATCTGATGACTGGAGAGGTATTGCACGCGCGGATCGTTCCAGAAAATATCCTGCGTGCCGTTGCCGTGGTGTACATCGAAGTCGACGATTGCGACACGCCTGAGGCCGTGTCGTTCGATTGCATGCGCTGCAGCCACCGCAACGCTGTTGAACAGGCAGAAGCCCATCGCGGTATCCCGCGTGGCGTGGTGGCCGGGCGGACGCACCGCACAGAACGCGCGTTGCGTTTTTCCATCCATGACGTCATCGACGGCCGCACAGACCGCGCCGGCCGCGCGCAGCGCGGCTTCCAGCGACGCGGGCGACATCACCGTGTCCGGATCGAGACGCAGCGAATGTCCTTCATTGGCGAAGATGCTCTCGACATACGCCGCATCGTGCACGCGCAGCAGTATTTCGCGCGTCGCGCACGGCGCCTCCATGCGTTCGGTGTCCGCAAAACACGGATCGTCCAGCGCCTCCAGCACCGCGCGCAACCGCGCTGGCGATTCGGGATGGCCGGGTCCGGTGTCGTGTTGCAGACAGGCCGGATGCGTGTAGAGGCGCATCTTGCTCAGGATTCGCTCCGCTTGCGCCTTTCGTGCTGCCACATTACCTCGCCGTGTCCGCTGGCGCGCGCCAGCACACGCGCCAGCACGAACAGCAGATCGGAGAGACGATTGAGGTAGTGGATCGCCTGCGGCCGAATGCTTGCATCGCGTGAGAGCGTCACGACGCGACGCTCCGCCCGGCGGCACACCGTGCGCGCAACATGACACTGCGCCGCGGCCATGCCGCCGCCGGGCAGGATGAATTCCTTCAGCGGCGGCAAATCGGCATTGAACTGATCGAGCGTGGTTTCCAGCCGCGCGATGTCGGCATCCTCGATCATCGCCATACCCGGAATGCACAGCTCGCCGCCCAGATCGAACAGGTCATGCTGGACTTGGTTGAGCGTTTCGATCACCGGCAGCGGCAGATCGGGCACCGCCAGCAGCACGCCGATAACGCTGTTCAATTCATCGACGGTGCCATAGGCCTCGACGCGCGCGGAATCCTTGGGAGTGCGCGTGCCGTCGCCCAGGCCGGTCGTGCCGTCGTCCCCGGTTTTGGTGTAAATCTTCGAAAGACGGTTGCCCACGGCTTTTCTAATAGTGCTGCCATGGACGGCCGCTTTCATGCGCAGGGATGCGCATAAACTTAAGCTGCGGCCATGCGCAGCACGGACCAGCGCCGACTCAGCAATACGAATCCGCCCAATAGCAGCGCGCTCCACAACACCGTGCCGGGCAGCGAACCGTACTCGTAGAACGGCCAGCCCGCGATATAGCACGTGATCAACCCAGCAAAGGTGTGCGGGTACATCGTGCCGGTGAGCCAGACGAAGAAATTGGTGACGAGATAGAAGCCGGTCGCGCTGGCGACGGCGGCGATCAGCACGTTCACCGCGCGCACGCGGCCGCGAAGCGAAAAACCGGCGAACGCGGTCAATGCGTAGCAGCCGTACACTACGAGCATCATCGCGCCGTAGAAACCGATCACCGCGTCCGCGATCAGCAGTGCCAGCAGCGGCACGATGACCGCCAGGCGCTTGTCCGCGAAATACGCCCCGCCGAACAGCGCCATCGCTTCCACAGGCGTGAAATTCCACGGCAGCGCGCCCGCGGCAAAGTGCACGGCCAGCCGGTAGACCACCGCAAATGCGATCAGTCCACACAACACCAGATTGCGCGGCGTGAACAAAGCGGAAGCATCGGTGCGCGACATGGCGAATTCCTCGACGAACGACTCGAATAGCTTACCGCAAAGCGCACGCGGCATCGCGCTATCATCCGTCGATGCGCGAGAGCACGGACATTCTCATCGTCGGCGGCGGCCTGGTGGGCGCGAGCATCGCCATCGCACTGGATGCGGCGGGGCGCGGTGCCATGCTGGTCGAAGCCGCCGCGCTGCGTGCACCCGCACAACCCAGTTACGACGAGCGCAATCTGGCACTGGCACGCGCCACGGTGAACGCGCTCACGCATCTCGGCGTGTGGAAGCACGTGCAGAGTGCCACGCCGATCACGCGGTTGCATGTCAGCCGCGCAGGGGAATTCGGCGCGGTGCGAGTGTCGGCACGCGAGGCAGGTGTCGATGCGCTCGGCGCGACGGTTCCCGCGCGCGAACTGGGCAATGCGCTGGAATTGCGGTTACAGGAATCCGAGCAGCTCACACGACTGATACCGGCGAAGCTGGAGACGTTGCAATCGATCGAAAACGGCTGGCGCGCGACCCTCCGCATCGGCGATGAGGTTCGTGAAGTCGATACGAAACTGCTGATCGGCGCTGATGGCAGCGATTCGTTCGTGCGCGCCCAGGTGGGAATCGGCGTCGATGAACACGACTACGCGCAGAGCCTCATCGTCTGCACGGTCACACCGGAGCGCGATCCGGATGGCTACGCATACGAACGATTTTCCGACGAAGGTCCGGTGGCGCTGCTGCCGCTCCCGGGAAAGCGGTGCGGCCTGATATTGACCGTTGCATTAGAGCAATCCGCGAACATTCTCGCGTTGAGCGAGGACGATTTCGCAACGCTGGCGCAGCAGCGTTTCGGCTGGAGGCTCGGCCGGTTGTCGCGTCCGGGCAAGCGCCAGGCGTATCGCGCACGCCGCGTGCTGGCGCAATCGCTGATCGCGCCGCGCGCGGTGGTGCTCGGTAATGCCGCGCAAACCGTGCACCCGATCGGCGCGCAAGGTTTTAATCTCGGCTTGCGTGATGCGCTGACATTGGCGGAATTGATCGCAGACGCGGATGATCCCGGTGCGCCGGAACTGTTGCGCGAGTACGCCGCGCGCCGCAAAGCGGATCGGGAAGGCGTGCTGGCTTTCAGTCACGGCTTGATTTCATTGGCATGCATGCCGCAGCCGGCGCTCGCGCCGCTGCGAACACTCGCGCTGCTTGCGTTCGACAGCGTGCCGCCGCTGAAACGCATGCTCGCGAAGCGCGGAATGGGTTGGCGCGGTACGCCACCGAACGCCTCGCTGGAACGCACACCATGAACACGCGCCGCACGATTCCGGATGTCGCGATCGCCGGCGGCGGAATGATTGGCGCAGCCTGCGCGCTCGCGCTTGCGCGCAACGGTTTCGAAGTGGCGCTGATCGAAGCGCGCGAGCCGCAGCCGTGGCGTGCGGAGGATCCCGAGGATCTGCGCGTAATCGCGCTGGCGCCTTCGTCGGCGAAGTTACTGGATGAACTCGGCGTGTGGAACACGGTTCGGGATGCGCGCGTGTCGCCCTACTCGCGCATGCGCGTGTGGGATGCCGAGAGCGGTGCGGAACTCATGTTCGATGCGGTGAATGAAGGCCGCGCGGAACTCGGCTGGATCGTCGAGAACAAACTGCTTCTGTGGACATTGTGGCAGGCGCTGGATCGAGCCGGAGTACGGCGCGTCTGTCCAAACGAGGTACGCGATTTCGAGGTACGAGGCGATCGCGTGTCGCTGGACATGAATGAAGACGAGACACTGCCCGCGCGCCTGCTGGTGATCGCCGATGGCGTGAAGTCCACGCTGCGCGACAAGGCCGGAATCCAGACGCGCGGGCGCGATTACGCGCAGCGCGCGGTCGTTGCGCATGTCATGACCCAACGTTCACATGAGGCGACCGCTTGGCAACGCTTTGTTCCCGACGGCCCGATCGCGCTGCTGCCGCTGCGCGACGGACGCAGCTCGATCGTCTGGACCTTGCCGGAAGCCGAAGCGCAGCGCGTGCTGGCGGTCGATGACAGCACATTTTGCGAAGCTATTGGCGTCGCTACCGATTTCCGCCTGGGCCGCATCATGGAAACCACGCCACGCGCTTCGTTTTCCTTGCGCCTGCAACTGGCGCAGGCTTACGCAAGCGAGCGCTGCGTGCTGCTCGGCGATGCCGCGCACGCGGTGCATCCGCTGGCGGGGCAAGGTGCGAATCTCGGTCTGCGCGATGTGGCCGAGCTCGTTTCCGTGTTGAGCGATGCGCGCGATGCAAATCGCGACTTTACCGCAATGCACGTACTGAACCGCTACGCACGGCGACGACGTTCCGCCGACACGCTGGACGCGCTATCGTTCGACGCGCTCGCGCGCTTGTTCGCGCTGCGCGCGCCGCCGCTGGTGACGCTACGCGGCATCGGCATGCGCGTGGTGGATGCACTGACGCCTTTGAAGCGTCGCCTGGCAGATCACGCTGCCGGGCGCATTTGATCAAGAAGGAGACAGACGATCATGCGTACGACTTCGACTTTGTTTGCGCTGCTGCTCCTCGGCGTTTCTTCCTTCGCCCATGCGGCGATGCAGACGAAAACCATCGACTACACCGCGCATGGCAAATCCATGCGCGGCGTGCTGATCTGGGACGACGCGGTGAAGGCTCCGCGCCCGGCCCTGCTGATGATCCCGGACTGGTACGGCATCAACGCCGCCAATGTCGAGTTCGCAAAGACCATCGCGAAGCGCGATTACGTGATCTTCATGGGCGACATGTACGGCAAAGATCTACGGCCCAAGAACGATGCGGAAGCGATGGCCGCGATCAAACCACTGCTCAGCGACCGCCCGGAAATGCGTGCGCGCGTGACCGCCGCGTTCGATGAGTTGAAGAAACTCGCGCAGGACAAATCATCGGGCATCGACGCGTCCAGACTCGCCGCAATCGGCTTCTGCTTCGGCGGCTCCTCGGTGCTCGACCTCGCCCGCAGTGGTGCGAATGTTGCCGCGGTCGTGAGCTTCCACGGCGGATTGTCGACGGACGATCCGAACCTCGCCAGAAACATCAAGGCCAATGTGCTGGCGATGAACGGCGCCGACGACAAGGCACGATGCCCGACGCCGACAAGTTCATGGACGAGATGCGCATGAGTCCGGCTGAATGGCAATTTGTGGTGTTCGGCCACACGGTGCACTGTTTTGCCGAGCCGGGCGCGCACTCGCCACCGGGCTGCGTTTACAACCCGAAAGCGGCCAGGCGCGCGTTCAAGTTGATGCACGACTGGCTGGATGAGGCGTTTGAGAACAAGAGCCAGTCATGAGTTACGGGTTATGGGTTGCAGGCTTGAATTGGCGGCACGCAGGCACCGTCATTTCATTCAACCCACAACCCCTAACATGCTCAACGATCGCTCAATGATCTCTTTCCACCGCATACACCGCCAGAGCGTCCAAGGCGTCGCGGTAGCGTGAAGGAGCAAGTTCGGAAAGCGCCTTGCGCGCGGAATTGGCGTGGCTCTGCGCACGCTGGCGCACGCGCGTGACCGCGCCCGAGTCGCGGATCGCATCGACGATCGTTTGCAGCGACGACATCCGCTCGGAACGCAATGCGCGGCGCAGCGTTTCCGCCTGCGTCGGCGAAGCGCATTCGATCGCGTAGATTAGCGGCAGCGTCGGCTTGCCTTCGGCCAGATCGTCGCCAATGTTCTTGCCCAGCGTCTGCGCATTGGAAACGTAGTCGAGCAGGTCGTCGGCGATCTGGAAGGCAAAGCCCAGTTGCATGCCGTAATGCCGCAGCGCCTGCTCCTGCACTTCGGACAAACCCGCCAGCACCGCGCCCAGTTGCGTGGCGGCGGCGAACAACACCGCCGTTTTGCGCTCGATAACGCGCAGGTATGTGGCCTCATCGATGTCGGCGTTACCGAGATTCAACAACTGCAACACCTCACCTTCGGCGATGGCGTTGGTGGTGTCCGCGAGAATTTTCATCACGCGCATGCGGTCCAGTTCCACCATCAACTGGAACGCGCGCGAATAGAGGAAATCCCCGACTAGCACGCTGGCCGCGTTGCCCCACAGCGCGTTTGCGGTCTTGCGTCCGCGCCGCAAGTCGGAACCATCCACCACGTCGTCGTGCAACAGCGTGGCCGTGTGGATGAATTCCACGATCGCTGCGAGCTGGATGTGTTCGTCGCCGGAATATCCGGCGGCACGCGCGGCCAGCACGTGCAGCATCGGCCGCAGGCGCTTGCCGCCCCCGCCGACAATGTGCTCGCCCACCGCGTGGATCAACGCGACATCGGATGACAGGCGCGTGCGGATCAGCGCATCCACCGCGGCCATGTCGGATGCGGCCAATGCGCGCACCGCGGCGAAATCGCCGCGCAAGTCAAGTGGCGAAGTGACTGCCTGGTTCATGCGGGAACGACGACTTGGGGAATCGCCATTATAGGCGCACGACGGCCGCCGACACGCCGCGCCGGCGCTGGCCTACGCGTCCGCGCGCGATTCGCCGCTGACGTGCGCGAGCACGTGATACGATGATCTGTCAACCCGCATCTTCATCCGAGGAACACATCCATGGCTCGCGGCGTCAACAAGGTCATCCTGATCGGCAATCTCGGCGCGGACCCGGAAACCCGCTACACCGCGTCAGGTTCCGCCATCTGCACCATCCGCATCGCCACGTCGGAATCCTGGAAAGACAAGCAGACCGGCGAGCAGCAAGAGCGCACAGAGTGGCATCGCGTGAAGTTCTTCGGGCGGCTTGCGGAAATCGCCGGCGAATACCTGAAGAAAGGCCGGCAGGTGTATATCGAAGGCTCGATCCGCACCGACAAATACACCGACAAGGAAGGTATCGAGCGCTACAGCACCGACATCATCGCCAATGAGATGCAGATGCTGGGCGGCGCGGGCGAAGGTGGTTCGCGCGGTGCCGGTGCCGAGGGCGCCAGCGGTTACCGCGAGCGGCCGCAACAGTCGCAACCGCGTGGTGGTGCACCCAGCGGCGCTCGTCCCGCGCCCACGCAACAACCCGCGGCCGGCGTGGGGGATTTCGAGGATGACGATATTCCGTTTTGACCAGGAAACGGGAATGGGGAACCGAAAGTGCCCTCCATGAAATCGTCGTTCCGAAGCCATCCGCGACTCATACGGATTCCAGATCACGGCTTCGTCGCGTCCGGAATGACGACAAAGGACGTCGCTATTGCCCGTTGAGCAACTTCGCTTGCAGAAAATCCACCGTCGCCTGATCCGCCTTTAGCCACGACGCGTGCCGCAAGAAACCGTGGATCTCGTCTGGCAATACCATCTCCTCATAAGGCACGTGCCGTTCGTCCAGCCGCCGCGCGAGATCGACGGTCTGGAAGAAGCGAACGTTGCGGTCGTCGTCGCCCTGGATCAGCAGCACGGGTGAAGTCCACTTCGCCACATCCGCGTCGGGCGAGGAGCGCCACGCCACCTTGATTGCTTCTTCGCGGTCGCCTTGTTCGTAGCGTTGCGGCGGCTGACCGATCCAGCCTTCATTGAAGCGCGTCCAGTCGTGCACGCCGTGCAGGTCCACGCCGGCCTTGAACACATCCGAATTCCTCGCCAGCGCCAGCGCGGTGAGATAGCCGCCGTAAGAGCCGCCCCAGATGCCGATGCGTTTCGGATCGACACCGGGCAACTGCTGCAGGAATTTCGCCCCGGCTTGCACGTCCTGATATTCCGACGCGCCGGTTGGGCCCCAATGTTCCGGATGATTAAACGCATGGCCATAACCGATGCCGAGTCGGTAGTTCACCGACAGCACGGTGAAGCCGTGATTGGCGAGATACTGATTCACCGCATAGCCGTTGCTGTAGTAATCCATGTAATGCCAGCCGAGCAGCATCTGCCGCGGCGGTCCGCCGTGCACGAAGATCACCGCGGGTTGTTTGCCGCTCGCATCGTCACGGCGAAATAATTGTCCGTGCACCACCACGCCATCGGCCGCGGTGAAAGTCACCGATGCCGGCGTCACCAGGTGCGAAACCGGAAAATCGCGCGGCAGCAGATCCGGTTGCAGCAGCCGGCGATCGCCGCCGTCGTCGCGGATCGTCGCGATCACCGGCGGCCGCTGCGCGCCGGCATCGATGAAAGCGATCGCGTGTTCGCCCGCGACCACCGGCGTCCATTGCAATGTGTCGCCGGAAGTGAGCGCGCGTGGCTGCCCGGCATCGACCGGCACTGAAAACAGATGACGGCGATCGTCATCGTCTTTCGTCGAACCCGTATTCGCACTGTAGATCAGCGAGCGTTTGTCGCGGCTCAGCACCACGTCCTCGACCATGAACTGGCCGGGCGTCAGCAGCAGCGGTTCACCACCGACCACGGGAATCGAATACAGATGCGGCCAGTTGTCCAGATCGGCGAGGAAGACAAGACGGTCATTCCCAGCCCAATCCAGATTAGCGCCGCCCGCGGTTTCCGGATACGAACCGAGCAACGTATTGGGGCTCTGCCACACCAGCCGGCCGTTGCCGCTCGCGGCATCCGCGATCCAGATCGACCACGGATGAGGCGTCAGTTTCAGCATCGGTTCGGGTGGGCCACCGTCGCCGGGTACGCGCGTGAAGGCGATGCGCGTGCCGTCCGGCGACCAGCGCGGCATGTCGTCGCGGTGCGTGCTCGGCGCGAGATATTCGATCGGTGTGTGCTCGTCGGTATAGACGCCGATGAAGCTGTGGTCGTCGCGATCGGAAACGAAGGCCAGCCGCGTGCCTTCAGGCGACCACTGCAATTGCGAATCCTTGCCGCGGTCGAAGAACAGGCGCTTGGGTTCGCCGCTGGCGTGTGTGTCCGCTGCGTGTTTTTTGGAATCCTTGCCGCCGTGCTCTTTCGAATTCTCGCTCTCGCCGCTGTAATCCAGCGATGCTGTCCACACCTGATCTTCCTTGATGTAGGCGAGCCGACCCTTGGCCGAAATCGCCGGCGCGTCGCCTTCAGTCACTTCATGCGCTTCGCCATCCGGCAGGCGCACCGCCCAGATCGTTACCTTCGGCTGCTTCGGATTCGCAGCCGGATCGGGGGCGAGATTCCCTTCCGCCGGCCAGTTTTCGTCGTGATCGCCGCCGCGAACGAACGCCAGCGCATCGCCCGAAGGCGAGAACGTCAAGTTAGTAAGCTCCTGCCCGTCGTCTTCGGTGAAATGCGTCAGTTGCTTCGGTTTGAAATCCGGCGCCTGCGCGATCCAGACATTGCGCACGCCGCGCAAGTTGATCACCCAGGCGATACGATCGCCCTTCTCGGCGGCAACCAGACCCTGTGGAAACGGGTAATCTAGCACCTGTTGCAGGGTGAAATGCTCCGCGCTGTCGGCAAGACTTTTCGCATCGGTTTGATCCTGTGCTGCGCACAACAGAGGCGCTGCGAGCAAGACGGTCGATGCGATCAGACGGAAATGACGAGCGCTGCGATGCATGGCAATCTCCCCCGGTAGGAATCCGCACTCATACTCGCGTTGCGGCGCGATGTGAAGTGCGGGCGGTCATGCGCGTTGCACGCGCCTGTGAACGTGCTAGCGTTCCGGCTTCTTCCAAGAATGCCGGGACCGGAATGCACACGAAAATCCGTGCACGCCTGTTGATCGTCGGCTCGCTGGCGTGGCTCGACATCGGCGCAACATCGAATACCCATGCCGCGAACGACGGCTGGGGCTCGGTCGATCCGATGATCGGCACCGGCGGCGACGGCCACACCTTTCCCGGTGCGACCGTGCCCTTCGGCATGATCCAGTTGAGCCCCGACACCGCGATGCCGGAGTTCAGGCACGCCTACAAGTGGGCCGCAGGTTATCAGTACAGCGATCACAGCATCCTCGGTTTCTCGCACACGCATTTCTCCGGTAGCGGGCACTCGGATCTCGGCGACGTGCTGCTGATGCCAGGCGTAGGTGCGCCGCAACTCGATCCGGGCGATCCCGACAAACCCGGCAGCGGTTACCGCTCTCGTTTCGATCACAAGAACGAAGTCGCGCAACCCGGGTATTACGCCGTGACGTTGCAGGATTCGGATGTGCGTGCGGAACTGACCGCCAGCGAACGCGTCGGCTGGCACCGCTACACGTTTCCGCACGGAAAGGACGCGCACCTACTGCTCGATCTGCGGCCCAGCATCTACGATTATCCGGGCAAGGTACTTTGGGCGCGGCTGCAAGTGCGCAGCGATGGCACGGTCACCGGTTACCGCGAAACACGCGGCTGGGCGCCGGGTCGGGCTTTGTATTTCGCGATCCGCTTTTCGCAACCGATGCGCTCGCATCAGTTGCTGAATCGCGAAACGGACATTGTTTACAAAGGCTTCAAGGGCCCGGCTCCCAATCCTGGCGGCAACGACGCGATCGCCGGAGAGCAGCTGGAAGGCGTGTTCGAGTTCGGGAAATTGAATTCAGCGTTGCTGATGAAAGTTGCGATCTCGACCGTGAGCGAAGCCAACGCCATCGCCAATCTGGACGCCGACGGCAAGGGCTGGGATTTCGATGCACAACGCGCGGAGGCGAGGCGCGAATGGCAGCAGGTGTTGTCGGCGATCGAGATCGATGCGCCGGAAGCGGTGCGGAAAAGTTTCTACACATCGATGTATCACGCGCTGATCGCGCCGAATCTGTCGATGGACGTCAACGGCGAATATCGCGGGCCGGATCACGAGATACATCGCGCGAACGGCTACACGTTCTATTCGACGTGGTCGCTGTGGGACGTCTATCGGGCGCAACAGCCGCTGATGACCCTGATCCAGCCGCAAAAGCGCGTGGACGATTTCGTGCAATCGCTGGTGGCCGCGCAGCAGGATAGTCCATACGGCATCCTGCCCATCTGGGCGTATGAAGGACTCGAAACCTGGTGCATGATCGGCTATCACGCGGTGCCAATCATTGCGGATGCGTACATGAAGGGCATCCGCGGTTTCGACGCGAATGCGGCGCTGAGGGCAATGGTGGCGAGCGCGACGTATGCACCATACGGTGGTCTGCGCGACTACATGCGGCTCGGCTACGTGCCCGAAGACAAGGAACCGGAATCGGTTTCCAAGACATTGGAATACGCCTTCGACGACTGGACAATCGCGCGCATGGCCGGTGCGATGGGCAAGGACGACATCGCCACGCAGTTCGAGCAGCGCGCGCGGAACTGGCGCAACGTGTTCGATCCGTCGATCGGTTTCACGCGGTCGAAATTGAGCGATGGAACGTTTCGCGCACCGTTCGATCCTGCCACCGCGGGCGAGAACAGCGGCTTCACCGAGGGCAATTCGTGGCAGTACTCGTGGTACGAACCGCAGGACGTAGGCGATTTGATCAAGGAGCTCGGCGGCGACGACAAGCTGGTGGCGAGGCTGGACCAGGTATTCGACGCAAAGATCGATCCGAAAGTATTCGCCACGCTGGAAGACGTCTCAGGCCTGATCGGCTGGTACGCGCACGGCAACGAGCCCAGTCACCACATTGCGTATCTTTACGACTACGCCGGCGCGCCGTGGAAGACGCAACAGCGGCTGAAACAAATCATGGACAGTCAGTATGCGCCGACACCGACGGGCCTTGCAGGCAACGACGACCTCGGCCAGATGTCGGCGTGGTACATCTTCACCGCGCTGGGTTTTTATCCCGTTGCACCAGCCAGCAATCAGTATGTGATCGGCCGGCCGTTCGTGCGCCGCGCGGTACTGCATCTGCCGAACGGCAAGACGTTCACGATCAGCGCGGACCATCTGGACGACGCGCATCCTTGGGTCGGTGGCGTTGCGCTGAATGGCAAGTCGCTGAAGCGCGTGTGGATCGGCCACGACGAAATCCTGGCCGGCGGCGATCTGCATTTCACGATGAGCGCACAGCCGAACAAGACCTGGGGAACGTCACCCGACGCGCGGCCGTATTCGATCAGTGCGTATAAACAAGATACGCCGGTCAAGAGCAGATTCCGGATCGCAGCTTCGCCGCGCCCGGAATGACGAACATGAGAGTTGCTTTCGCGCCGCCCGGCTCTTGACTTCGATTTTCGATCTAGGACTCGTATCCAACTCCGGGTGCCGCCCTCAATCGATCGCCAGCTTTTTCAGCTTGTATCGCAGCGCGCGGAAGGTGATGCCGAGTTTCCTGGCGGCGGCGGTCTTGTTGTAGCGGGTTTCCTTCAACGCCTTCAGGATCGCTTCGCGTTCGACGTTGGAAATGTAGTCGTCCAGGCCCACGCCTTCGCCGGGCGCGAAATCTTCCTCGTCGTCCTCGTATTCCTCTTCTTCGTCGCGCGGACGGGAGACCGACGAGGATGAGGACGGCCGCAGCATCAGGTCGCTGACTTCGATCACTTCGTGTTCGCACAGCGCCACGGCACGCTCGAGGATATTCTCCAGCTCGCGCACGTTGCCCGGAAAATCGTATTCGGTGAGCGCCTGCAACGCCTCGGGTTTCAATCTCGGCGGTGCGATGCCGGATTGCTCGGCCAGTCGGTCGAGGATGCGCACCGCCAATTTGGGTACGTCGTTGCGGCGCTCGCGCAGCGGTGGCACGCGCAGTTCGATCACGTTGATGCGGTAGAACAAGTCCTGACGGAACTGCCCAGTTTGCGTCAACCGCGCCAGATCCTTGTGCGTGGCCGAGAGGATGCGCACGTCGACCGCGATCTCGCCGCGCCCACCGATCGGCCGCACGACTTTTTCCTGGATGACGCGCAGCAGTTTCACCTGCATGTGGAGGGGCAACTCCGCGACTTCATCGAGAAATAGCGTGCCGCCGTTCGCCGCCTGGAAAAGGCCGTCCTTGTCGGCGTGCGCGCCAGTGAACGAGCCCTTCTTGTGGCCGAAGAATTCGCTCTCCGTCAGTTCGGATGGAATCGCGCCGCAGTTCACCGGCACGAACGGGCCTTGCGCACGCGGGCCCTGCTCGTGAATCAGACGCGCCACCAGTTCCTTGCCGACGCCGGATTCGCCGCTGATGTAGACCGGTGCCTGGCTGCGCGCGAGTTTCTCGATGCGTGCGCGCACCTCGGCAATCGCCGGCGAGTCGCCGATCAACCGGCCCTGCGCGGGCGTGCCGCCAGACTGTTTTTCCTCCGCCAGTTTCAGCGCGGTCTGCACCAGCCGGCGAAGCATGTTGATGTCGACCGGCTTGGAAACGAAATCGAACGCGCCGGCCTTCAGTGCGTCGACAGCGGCCTCGACATTGCCATAGGCGGTGATCATCGCCACCGGCGTATCCGGATACTGCCGCGCGATCAGCTCGATGATCTCCTGCCCCGTGCCGTCGGGCAGGCGCATGTCGGTGAAACACAAGTCGTAATGCTGCTCGGCCAGCATGCGTTTGGCCTCGGAGACGTTGGCCGCGGCGTCGACGTTCAGATCCATGCGCCCGAGCGTGATGGAGAGCAGCTCGCGGATGTCTCGCTCGTCGTCGATCACCAGAACGTTCTGCTTGGCCATGTGCTCATTACCCGGTCGGGGCCATAATCGTGAAGATTTGCAAAGGGTAGCGCGCGGGGGGAGGCGATGCCACGGTCGGACAGGCATGACGCGGGTTCGCGATGGATTCGGCGTTGCGGATGCCGAGGATTCGCTACGCTATCCGCGCCTTGCGCCGGCCTCGATCAAACGTCACGAGGAGACGTCGCATGTCTTCTTCAGACTTCGGGGTGATTGGCTCCTGTGGAATGGCGTTCACGATGCTGCTGGCCGTGACCGGCTGCGCCGATTTTGCGCAAACCAGGGCTAGTCAGCAGGCGGACGATCAACAACGCTGCGCTTCCTACGGCTATGTCCAAGGAACCGATGCCTTTGCCGACTGCATGATGCATCAGTCAGATCGGCGCGATTACAAGCAGGCGCGCGTGCAGGCCAATCTGGCCCGCATGCGCCAGTTGTCGCTCGACCGCTGCGGCGATCCGGGCTACCCGCTTTGCACCGCCGCCAACATGGATGCGCACCTGGATACCGTCGGCAACTTCTGGTACGGCGACGGGTGTCGCGCGCACTGAGGGTGCGATCCCCGGTGCGAATCCTGTGGTTTTCGAGCGGCGACGAATTGCCCCCCGCATCACGCTTGTGCCATGACGCTTGGCGAAACGACCCGCCGCATTCGCGATCGGGTGCTGACCGCGATCGATCTCGCCGCGACATTCACTACTCAGGACGATTGCTGCTTCGTTCGACGTTGCGCGTCATGCTTCCACCCCTGCAGCAATGCGCGCCGGCGCGGTCAGGGTGATGCGGAAGCAACTGCCGCCGCCGGCAACGGGCACGTATTCGAGGCTGGCCTGATTGGCCTCGCACATCTGCCGCGCGAGATAGAGTCCCAACCCTGTTCCGTATTCGTGCGTGGTGAAGAACGGTTCGAAAATCTGCGCGGCGACCTTGGGTGGAATGCCGGGCCCGCGGTCGATCACTTCGATCAGCGGCGGCCCATCGTCGGTCGCCAGCCTCGCCACCACCATCACGCGCGCGGGTTCGTCCGGAAGACGGCCGTAACGCAACGCGTTCTGCACCAGGTTCCACACCACCTGCTGCAAGTGTTGCGGATCGGCGAGCGCCTCGACCGCGTGCGGATACAGCAACGCGCGCAGACTGTCGGCGCCGAGATCGTTGGCTTCCTTGTATTCCTCGACGAAGGTCAGCGCCCAGGCGTTCAAGTCCAGCGCCTCTGGCCTCGAGCGTTCGCGCCGCGACAACTGGAGAATGTTCTCGATAATCTCGTTCAACCGCCCGCAGTGGTTGTTGATGATCTCGATCATGCGCTGGTCGGCGTCGGGGATCGATTTCGACTCGGCCAGCAACTGCGCCGAATAACGGATCGCCGCGAGCGGATTTCTGATTTCATGCGCGATCGATGCGGACAGTCTTCCGAGCGTGGTCAGCGTCAACTGCTCGGCGCGGCGCGACACCAGCGAAGTGTCGTCCAGAAAGATCAGCACGTGCGAATCGTCGTTGGCAGCGAGACGCGTGAAGCGCGGCACCACTTCCGGCACGCCTTCGGCCAGCGCGATCGCCGTGGAATCCGCCTTGTGCGTGGTGCGCCAGTGGTACAGGCGCCGCGACAGCTCCGGCGCGACTTCGCCGAGATCGCGGCGATCGAGGGCGGGATTGCCAAGCAGCATCCACGCCGATTCGTTGATCTGGTGGATGTGGTTGGCATCGTCCACCAGCAACACGCCGGTCTTCATGCGGCGGATGATCAGTTCGTTGACCTGGCTGAGATTGGCCAGATCCAGTCCGCGGCGCTCGGCCAGCGCCTCACTGGCGCGCATCTGATTACCGAGCGCGTAGCACAGCGCGGCGGTGGCGAAATACGCCAGACCGAACAAGCCGGACTCCAGCAGATTGCGGCCGATGTCGTCCGCGCCCACCAGCGCCTGCCCCACCATCGCCAGCGCAGCCAGTGCGGCGAAGAATCCGCCCAGACGCGGCGGCAGCAGCAGCGCGCCGGCGCCGACGTTGATGACCAGCATCGCCGCGATGCCGGTGTGCGCGGCCGGCATCATCAGCGCGGCCAGCAACGCGGCGGTCACGTCGACGCCGAGGAACGCCGCAACCACCGCGTTCAAGCGGCGCGGCATCTGCCGCGTACGCAGCAACGCCAGCAGCGCAAACAGCAGATACAGCGCGGCCATCACGCGCGCCAGCGAGGGCGCGCGGACCGGCATCCAGTTTATCAACGCTTCGCTGAAAGACAGTCCGACGTAAACCAGAGCCTGTAGCACACGATAGAGATTGAGCACGTATAGCTCGCGGCGGACGTGCTCGCCCGCAGAGGACGCACGCGCAACAGGACTGGCGGAAATGCTCGACACGCGGCGATGATCGTGGCAACGCGACTCGGGTACAAGTCCATCAGGAACCCCTCTTCCGCTTGCGGGAGAAGGAAGCCAAGTACGCAGCATTTGGCAGGCGAGAGAACACCCGCGGAGAAGACTGGGTTCCGGCTTCCGCCGGAATGACGAATGACCGCATTGGACTTGCCGCGCGCTTGCCGCGAGAATAGTCAAGTTTGCGCGCACGCGTGGTGCGCGAAAGGACGCACATGAACTTCCACGAATACCAAGCGAAACAATTGTTCGC
>JAJPID010000028.1 GCA_021324945.1 Lysobacterales bacterium
GCGGCTTGGAATTGTAGGCCTGGAGTTGCGCTCCGTTGCGCAACTTCAATGCCACCGTGACATGGATGGGATGCGACAACGGCAACGCGCCGCTGATGGCATCGCCGTGAGCGAGCGTCACACCGCGGCTCACCGTCGCGAATTGCGTGCTGCCGGTGGTGGAAATTGCAGCCGTAGCCGCACCGGTGGTTCCTATCGCAGCGGAAACCGCCAGCACCAAGACCGATTTGCGTACATTGCGAAGCATTGACATAGGTGATCCTCTACGTTTGATTTCACAGCATCGACCGCGAGCGGCCGTCCCGTTCTACCACTGAGTTACCAACTGAAGCCGGCGCCGACACCGCCGGAAGTGTCGCCGTTCCCGAACGCCGCGCCGATTGAAATGCTGGCGCGGTGGTCGGAGAACATGTGCTGATAGCCGATGGACGCCGCCGACTGTCCGTTGTACGTGCCGGCGCCGAAACCGACGCGGTTGTCGCCGGACAGCCCCGCGGTGTTGATCGCCATCTGCGACGAGGCCGCACCCATCGCCCCGAGATTGTCGATGCGCTTGTCCTGTTCGGCGAAGCGCGCGTTCGTCTGCTGCTCGAACTGGTTGAACGCATCGGTGGTGACGTACCCGCTCAGCGCCTGATCGGTGTACGCCTTGGCCGACGACAAGGTCTGCGCGCTCTGCGCATCGGTGTAGGTCTTGGCCGAGCTCAACGCCTCAGACGTCTGCTGATCGGTATAAGTGTTGGCCTGAGCCACCGCCTGGTTCATGCTGGTTGTGCTGGCCGCAGCTGAACCGTTCGTGCCACCGCTCGATTGCACGCCCGGCGCTTCCTGCGTCGTCGATACGGCAGGCGATGCCGGTTGCTGCGCGGCCATCGAGGCGCTTTGCAAGCCCTGCAATTGCTCGGCCAGCGAATCGATCGTTTTCGATAGGTTGCTGACCTGCGCATTCAGAGCGATCGATGAGGCCGTTGCAGTCCCCGTCGCCGCATTCAACTGGTTGACGTTGACCGCATCCGTGCCTAGCGTGCCGGCGGCGACGTTGGTGATCTGCCGCTCCGCACCCGGCGCGCCGACCGAGACGGTATTGGCACGGGTGGCGATCGAGCCGAAGCCGAGGGCGACGCTGTTGTTGGCCGTGGCCTGTGCCGCCGAACCGAATGCCAAAGCGCCGATGGCGCTTGCTTGACTGTCGGCACCGATAGCGGTGGAGTTTTCACCCGTTGCCTGCGCCGCTGCACCAACTGCTGTGGCGAGATTGCCCGAGGCGGTCGCGATGTCGGTCGGATCGACCACGCCATTCTCGTTGATGTCGTGAATGCCGCCGATCACGGTGCTGTTGGAACCGGATGCAACGCTGTCGATGCCGGTCGCGACCGAATCGTTGCCCGATGCGGTCGCGCCATAACCAAGCGCGGTGCCCTTATAAAGGGCGGAACTTGCCGCACCGACCGATGTTGCCGCGATGCCATTGGCAACGCTCGCGGCACCCAGCGCAGTGGAGTTCGTGGCCAGCGCCTGCGCGGCATCGCCAAACGCGGAAGACAGGCCGCCGCTTGCGGCGGTGTATTCGTTCGCGTCGATCACGCCGTTGCCGTTCATGTCCCAAGCGCCGCCCACTGCGACGCTGTTGCTGCCGCTGGCTGCGACGCGCGCGCCGATTGCCGTGGAGCGATTGCCGGATGCGGAAGAGTCGGCGCCGATCGCCGTGCCGTTGCGCGCAACCGCCTGCGCGCCGCTGCCGAAAGCACTGCTGTTGTCGCCGCTCGCGTTTGCGTCGGGAGCCGCCGCAACGGAATCCACACCGGTTGCAGAAGCCTTGTCGCTGCCGTCATTGGCGCCGTTCGCTGAGAAATAGTCGCTGCTGGCGATGCCACCGGAGCCGATCATCGATTGCACTTGCTCCAGCGTCACCGCATCGTGCGCCTGGCTCGCATCCGCGACGTTGGTGATCTGCCGCTCCGCGCCCGGCGCGCCCACGGACACGCTGTTGGCACGATCGGCAATGGAGCCGTAACCGAGTGCGACCGCATCGGTGGCTCCCGACAGCACTGAACTGTTGGCGCCGAGCGCGATTGCATGATCTTCCGCCGCCACGCTTCCCGATCCGAGTGCCACGCTTTGCGCACCCAGAGCCTGTGAATTCCCACCCAAAGCGGCACTGCCCTCACCGGCTGCGTATGCACTGCTGCCCAGCGCCGTGCTGTTTTCCGCTGACGCACTCGCCGTATCGCCGACCGCGGTCGATGAAGTTCCGGTTGCGACCGCGAACGGTCCCGCAGCGAGGCTGTAATCGCCTTGCGCGACCGTGCTGTCGCCTAACGCGACCGAGGACACGCCGGTCGCGACTGCATGACCGCCCAGCGCAGTGCTGGCATAACCGTAAGCGGAAGTCATGTAACCGACGGAGGTGCCGCTCGCGGCATCGTGTCCGACATAGGAATGACTGCCGACCGCCACGCCGCCGGGCGACCATACTGCGCTATCGGTGCCGAGCGCCGTAGCATCCTTGCCACGCGCAGCGGCACTGACGCCCAACGACGTGCCCGCGAGGCCCGCGTATGCCCCGGTACCCACCGCCGTGGCATAGCGTCCGCTCGCATACGAATTGAAGCCGACCGCCATTGCGAAATCGGCGATGGCCGCGGAGTTCGAGCCCAACGCGATGGTGTACAGGCCGTTCGTGCGCGCGCCCTCGCCCACTGCCGTCGAATACTTGCCGCCAGCATGTGCATAGCGACCGATCGCGGTGCCGTACTTGCCGGTCGCATAGGCATGCGTGCCGATCGCGATCGAATTGGGGCTGCTGGCGGACGCGTTCGTGCCCAACGCCACGCCGTAGACACCGGAGACGTTCGCGCCAGCGCCGATGGCGATGCCTTGAGTCGGCACTTGAGTGGATCCGCCGTACTTGCTCGGCTTCGAGCCCAACGCGGCGACATACGCGCCCTTGCCGATGGCGATGCCGTTGTCGCTGAGTGCTGTGGCATGATCGCCGAGCGCGAGCGAACTGGCGCCGCTGGCATACGCGCTGCCGCCGACGGCGGTGCTGTTGTCGGCCAACGCATTCGCCGCGTCGCCGATCGCGGTGGACGAAGTGCCAGTCGCGACCGCGAATGATCCGGCTGCTAGGCTGTAGTCTCCTTGCGCGACACTTGTATCGCCCAATGCTGTCGATGAAATTCCGCCGGCCTGCGCATCGTTGCCGAACGCCGCAGCGTTGTAGCTGCCGGTCGCATAAGCGGCGTTGCCTACTGCGAGTCCGTTCACCGCGTCGCGTGCCACCGTCGCATAGCGGCCAAGCGCGGTCGAATCCACACCCAGCGCATAGGTGCTCAATCCTATTGCCACGCTCTTGCGACCATCCGCCCGCGCGCCAACGCCCATCGCCATGCTGGCGTAACCGCCGCTCTCCGACAGGAATCCGATGGCGGTGCTGTATTGCCCTAATGCGGTCGCGCCGTTGCCGATTGCATTCGCTCCGGATGCGCCTGCATACGCGAAAGTGCCCATCGCAATGCTCTGGCCTGCATTTGCCGTCGCGTGATTGCCGAGGGCGACAGATTGAATTCCTGAAGCGGTGCTGCCCGAGCCGAGCGCGGTGCTGAAATTTGCGCTGGCATTCGCGCCATCGCCGAACGCGACGCTGTAATCACCCGACGCTGTCGCCAACGGGCCCGCTGCGGTCGCGTGCGCGCCGCTGGCGATCGCATCATCGCTGCCGTCGGCAGGGCCGTTCGCCTTGAAGTAATGCGCAACATTCGAATCCGGCCCGCTGGTGGCCTGCTTCAGTTGCTCCAGCGTCACGGCATCGTGTGCGTCCGTCGCATCCGCGACGTTGGTGATCTGCCGCTCGGCGCCCGGCGCGCCCACGGAAACGCTGTTGTCGCGGTCCACGACCGAATTCGCGCCCAGCGCGACGCTGTTGGCGAAGCCTGCGGTGTTCGCCGCATTGCCGATGGCGATCGAATCCGCCGCGTCGGCCACCGCGTTTGCGCCCATCGCCAGGCTGTTGTCTCCGATTGCCTGCGCGTTGTCGCCGAACGCGGATGCGCGCGTTCCGCTGGCGTAGGCGCTGCCGCCCACGGCGGTGCTGTAATCGCCGAGCGCATTGGCGGTGTCGCCAACCGCCGTCGATGAAGTTCCGGTCGCGACCGCGAACGGTCCCAACGCCGCGCTGTAGTCGCCGCTTGCAACGGTTGAGTTGCCCAAAGCGATCGAGGAGATTCCCGACGACGCTGCATTGCTGCCGATGCCGATGCTGTCGTAACCCGATGCCGTGGCCTTGTTGCCGATCGCCGTGGCGTTGTAGTTCGACACATACGACGAGTAGCCCATCGCCACGCCATTGACTGCTTTCGTCGAGGTCGAAGCCTGCAGACCCACCGCGATCGATTGCGTCCCCTGGGCGAAGCTGTCCGCGCCCAGCGCCACTGCACCGCTGCCGGCGGCGCGCGAGAGATAACCCAGCGCCGAGGAGAAGAATCCGGTCGCCTGTGCGTTGGTGCCGATCGCAGTGGCGGAAACCGATCCGGCGTTCGCCCTGTTTCCGAACGCCGCGCCGAAGGATTCGTCGGCGCTGGCATAGTTGCCCACGGCCGTGCTGTATTTACCGATCGCCGAGGTCTGATTGCCGATGGCGATCGCGTTTCTGCCGGAATAGGCGTTATGACCGATCGCGGTCGCATATTTGCCCGCGCCGGCGGTATGCGCCTGACTGCCGATCACGATGCTGTCCTTGCCCGTCGCACTGGCTTGATAGCCGATGGCGATGCCCTGCGTCGGCGCGCCGCGATAGGTTGCGCCGACGTAAGCGCCATGTCCGATCGCGACGCCATTGTCGCTGAGCGCCGTGGCGTGATCGCCCACTGCGGTCGAACTTGCGCCGCTCGCATAAGCGCTGCCGCCGATGGCGGTACTGTTGTCGGCGAGCGCGTTCGCGGTATCGCCGATGGCGGTCGATGAAGTTCCGCTCGCTACAGCGAACGGACCGGCGGCGAGACTGTAATCGCCTTGCGCGATCGTGGTATCGCCCAACGCCACCGACGAAACGCCGCTCGCCGCTGCCTGCGAACCCAGCGCCGTACTCGAATAGCCGCTCGCGTTCGCCTTGTAGCCCGTGGCGATGCCGTTGTCACCGGCGGCCGATGCATACACGCCTTGCGCGATCGAAGCCTGACCGATTCCTCTCGCGGCCAGACCGGACGCGATGCTGCCGGCACCGCTCGCATTCGCGTAGTGGCCGGTCGCGACGCTGAAGTCGCCGTTCGCCCACGAAGTCGAACCGACAGCGGTCGACTCGCGCCCGGTGGCGACCGTATCCACGCCTAGCGCCGTGCTCGCCAAGCCCAGCGCGCCCGAACCTTTTCCGAACGCTGAACCGGCCACGCCGATCGCTTCGCTGTACGCGCCTACCGCCGTCGCCTGCTCGGCGTTTGCAGTGGCGTGGCCCCCCAGCGCCGTGCTGAACTTGCCTGCCGCATCCGCATTGAATCCCAGCGCGGTCGCATACTTGCCGCCCGCCTGCGAATAGCCGCCGATTGCAGTGCCGTACACGCCCGTCACGTTCGCACCCGCGCCGATCGCGACTCCTTCCGTCGGGTGCTTGACGTGCAGGCCTGCGATGTCCCAGTCCCCCGTCTGCGCCACATAGGCGCTATTGCCGATCGCGATGCTGTTGACGCTGCCCGCATAGGCGTTCTTGCCGACCGCCACGCTCCCGTCGCCGATGGCATTGGCGGTATCGCCGACCGCCGTCGACGAGGTTCCAGTCGCGACAGCGAACGGTCCGGCGGCGAGGCTGTAGTCGCCCTGCGCGATCGTCGTGTCGCCCAATGCAATCGAAGACACGCCGCTCGCGTCGGCATTCGAACCGATGGCATTCGAGGCATATCCCGTTGCCGCGGCGAAATAGCCCATCGCGTTGCTGTGCGCACCGATGCTGTATGAGCGGTAACCCACCGCAACGGCGGCGTCGCCCGCCGCGACCGAATTTGCGCCGAACGCATTGCTATCCATACCCACGGCAAATGCGAAAGTGCCCAACGCATTCGAGCCGTGCGCGATGGCGTAGCTGTTCGCACCGACCGCTGTGGCATACGACGCGGCATGGGCGTTCTCGCCGAGCGCCGTCGCGCTTCGACCGGTTGCGAAGGCGGAGAAACCCAACGCGGTGGTCTCCGCCGCAGTCGCATACGAGAACGCGCCAACCGCCGTCGCACCGGCATAGCCCGCCGTCGAATAATCGCCGACCGCGGTGGAAACGGAGCCGGCCGCTTTCGAGCGCGCACCGATGGCCATGCTGAAATTGTTCGACGCAGTGGCGCCGTTGCCCAACGCCGTCGCGTACTTGCCGTCCGCACTGGCATTGCGGCCGATGGCGGTCGTGTATTTGCCGGCGCCGGCGGCGCGTGCGTTCTGGCCTATCGCGATGTTGCCGCCATAAGCGCTGCCCGCGTAAGCGCCCGTGCCGATCGCTATGTTGTTGCCGCCGCTGCCGCCCGTGGCCGCACCGTTGCCCACGGCGATGTCGCTGCCACCGATCGCTGTCGCGTGATCGCCGACCGCGATGGAGCTCGCGCCGGCCGCATACGCACTGCCGCCGGCCGCGATGCTGCTGTCGCCCAGCGCATTGGCGCTGTCGCCGATCGCGGTCGAAGATTGACCTGTCGCAACTGCAAAGGGTCCCGCCGCCAAGCTGTAATCGCCTTGCGCGACCGTGGTGTCGCCGAGCGCAACGGAAGAAATGCCGCTGGCCACGGCGTTCGAGCCAATCGCAGTCGCCGCGTAGTTCGATGCGCCCGCGAAATAACCCATCGCGATGCCTTGCGTCGCAGCGGCGCTCGTGTAGGCGCGTAAACCTGCGGCGATTGAATGATCGCCGTTCGCCACGGAGTCGGCGCCCAGCGCCGTCGCGATGTAGCCGCCTGCGTGCGAGCTCAAGCCCACGGCAGTGGCACCGCCATCGAGCGCGGAAGAGACTACGCCAATCGCAGTGGAATCCTGGCCCATGGCCACGCTGAAAGCGCCCAGCGCGGTTGCACCCGATTTGTAAGCGAAGCTCTGAAAACCAGCCGCCAACGACAAGGGGCCCTTGGCATAGGCGCGGTCGCCGAAAGCGGCTGCGCTGCCGCCATAGCCTGCCGCATAGCTCGCCGCGCCCACCGCAACGTCGCCCGTGTCGATCGCGCGCGACGCATCGCCGACTGCAACACTGTAGTTTCCGATCGCTTGCGCGAATTCGCCGAACGCGCTGCTGACGTTGCCGACAGCAAGGGACGATGCGCCAACGGCCGTCGAATAACCATTCACTGCATTGGCACCCTTGCCGACGGCGGTCGAATAATTGCCGAGCGCCGTGGCGTCTGCTCCGTCCGCCGTAGAAGAATCGCCGGCGGCGACCGCATCGCGGCCGAACGCGCTGCCATTGGTGCCGATCGCAATTGCACCGGCGCCGACTGCAGCAGAGTAATCGCCTTGGGCAACCGCAGCAGCGCCCACCGCGATGGAACTCGTTCCCGGCGCCGCAGTGCCCGCGCCTACCGCCGTGCTGTTGTTCCCGCTCGCCTGCGCATCGCTGCCGAATGCCGAAGCATTGGATCCAGATGCGTACGCATTGCCGCCCACCGCGGTGCTGTTGTCCGCCAGCGCAGTCGAGTTGTCGCCGATCGCGGTCGCATACGCGCCGCTCGCGTCCGCGCCGTTGCCGCAGGCGAGCGCATTCGAGCCTGTGGCAGTTGCACCGGTGCAATCGTTTTGCCCTGGTGAGGCGGCCGCAGCCAGCGAGCCCGTACCCAGCGCCAAGGCGGCAATCAATACGACGGCGAGTCGGCGCAATCCGCTGCGCGATGTGCTCGCCGGTGCAGCTGCCCCACCACTGCCACCGCAGGATGCGAGTTCGGATGCCACCACGATCTGACGAAGGGATTGGTTCCACACCAAGCTATAGATCTTGTTCATGTCGGCTCTCTCGTTGGTCGGCGCATCGGAGTTCCGGCGCGCACGCTGTTTTCAGGCAACAGCAACCCGTCGCCCGCTCATGACGGACGCTGGAAGATTTCTGGCAACGAACCGCGCGCCGCGCCCTCAGCGCGGCACGCTCTCAGAACGAATGTTTCGGCAACCGGATGAGCGCCGATGTTGCGGCGAGACGCGCGTTCGATCTTCCGCGTTGTGTGCAGACGAAAACGTCGGCGCGATTTCGGAACGGCAGCGGCGATCCTCAGGAGGGGTCGCCATCATCCGGCTTCTTGCGTGCGAGCTCCCCAAAGCCAAGTCAAGCTTCGAGCCTATTCCCGACGCTCATCCTTCCGCAATAAAAAATGATGATGGATGATTCTCATGAGGGAAATCCATCACCGTGTGCGCACCCTTCGCATATCAATGCGACGCAGAGATCAGACCTCGATACGCGCGCTGGCGCGCGTGACATCCAGCGCGAGACGCCAACCCAACTGGAAACGCGAACGCGTGCCGTGCGCCTTCATCAATTCGCCGATGCGGCGGTTCAACGTGGCGGGAGAGATGTGCAGCTCGTGCGCGATGGCCTTGTCGTTGAGGCCGGCGGCCAGCAATTGAATCAGCGCATCCGAGGTTTCGTTCGCGCGCGGGGAATCGCCCGGCCGCGCGTTTGTTTCCCCATGCATCGGCAGAATCGGCGTCGCCTTCTCCCACGCGAATTCGAACAGCAAAGACAGCGCTTCCAGCAGCGCGCTGCGGTGAACCACCAGCGTCGGCGCATCCGGATCGCTCACCAGCGTCAGCAGTCCCACGCTGCGGTCAACGATCATCATCTTGAACGGGAGACTGGGATAGGTGCGCGCTTCCTCGCCGCGAGCGATGTCGTGGCGGATCCATTCGAGGATGCCCGGAACCTTGAAACATTCCATGTCCGAAATCGTGCGCGCACGCACTCCCGGCGGCAGTGGATCATCCTGCTTGGCATCCGGCACCAGCACCGGCGGCCGCTGGAAAACCAGGATCTCGCGCCGCGCCGAGTTGTACATCTGCGAGTACACCAGTCCCAGCGTGGCGCGATTGGTGATCAGCTCCAGGATGCGATCGTGGCCGCGGTCGCGCGTGGCGCGCGCGGCGAGGTCCTTCAATTCGGGAATCGCCGCGCTCGCCTGCTCCAGCATCGCCTGACGCTGCTTGATCAGCGACTCGATCGTGAACTCCGGCGGCGCGGCGATGTACACCTTAGGCGTATTGGGCGAGTGCGTGGCCAGACCTTTGGCTTCGATGTTGCCGAGCAGCTGCGTCGCCAGTTGCTGGGGAATGGCGAGATCCTTCGCCACTTCTGCCGCAGTCGCCGTACGGTGCGCGAGCAACGCGCGGTAGGCGCATTCTTCCATGTGGGTGATGCCGAGCGCCTCCAGCGGGCGCGCGGCGCGGTTCTGCACATGCGGAACCTCGACGGGCGGCTCTGGGTCATCGCGTTGCAATGCAAAACCGGATGTCAGCTTCGCGTCTAAGCCGATTGAAAAATCCGTGGCCACTTGAAAAACCTCGCCCCGCTCACGAGAATCTCCGATGTTACGCCTGCGACCGGCATCCGATGCACCGCCGTCCCCATGCCGAAAGACACTTGCGCGGCGATCGTTTGCGCATCGCGCTCTCCAGTTCGCATGCCGGCCCGCCGCCGCTCCGGCACAATGGACTAGGGCCTGAGCCCGGGTGGCGAAACTGGTAAACGCAGGGGACTTAAAATCTGATTTGTCAAGTTCATTCTGTTGGCGTCGTCTGAGCGTATCGCCAATAAGAACAACGGATTGCGAACATTCAAGACGCAATTGCATAACGGGGTGTAGCGGCTAGGGGCCAACTAGGTGCCAGTGTGGAGAGGTGGTAGGCTTTGGCGCATCACCCACGCCCGAGTGGTGAAATTGGTAGACACAAGGGACTTGAACAATTTGAGCCTTCGCGCGGAAACGCCCGAAGTGAAGCCCGTCAAAGTCGGTGAAGGCCCTGGACGCAAGTGCGAGCTAATGCCGAGCCAAGCCCAGTTTCGACAATTGGGAAGGTGTAGAGAGCAGACGGCGGGCACCTACGGCCGGAAGGCTATGGTGAAGGCGTGCTCCAGACCACGAACGGCGCATGTGCGCTGGCGGCGAAAGCCGAAGTGGGAAGAAAATCCCTCGCCGCAAGGCGTGCCGGTTCGATTCCGGCCTCGGGCACCAATCAGAATCGCCTTGGTTCACGCGCCAGGCGCTTTGTTCTGCATCGGTTGGAGCTACTGGCGATCAGGTGTGCACGTATTTGGATGCTACAGCGGGCAAGCGCCGACGCGGTACAGCGTCGGCGGGGGGCAGGTCATGAAGTCAATCGCTACTGACCAGCCCCAAATCACAAGCGGGCAAAGGTCGGCCAAAGTCAGCCGTCCGACACTACGCCTTAATCGGCACTTCGCCCGTTGCGCCGCAGCCTGAAATATCGAGCGGCTATGGATACCAATGGCTTGGTACAGTCCACCGACAACCCGCGTTCGCATGTACCGGCGGCGCTCCTTGACACGTTGGGAGCTGAAGGTGATTGTTGTATGATGCCCGACGTGCAACGACTCTTGCATCCGACCCGACGCATCCGCCTGCGGCTGACGCTGCTGGCGATGATGGCGCTGTTATGCCAGCAAGTGGCGTTCGCAGCTTACGTGTGCCCGGCAACGGCAATGCCGGCGGCGGACACGGCGACGAGCGCGGCTTGCAATGCGATGTCGGTGAGGGCGCAGACATCTGATACCCAGGCCGCCACGACATTGTGCGTGTTGCACTCCGCGCAGCCAGCGACGGTGACCAACAACGTGCAGTTGCCGAGCGTGCCTCCGCTATTGACGCCGGCGCTGTTGCCGGCCCTGCCGACGATCGTTGCGTCGCCTGTCGCAAGCTCGCCGCGTGTGCGTTCAGCCGCGTGGCGAACATCAGGCATTCCGCCCGCGCTGCGCTTTCGCGTTCTCCTGATCTAGACCTCCACGCGTTCCACCGCGGCTGCATCGGCAGCCGCGGCCGATCGTTTGCGGAGGTTTTATGCGTGTTCTTTCCGTCTGGCGGCGCTTGTTCGCGCCGCGTCTTCTCATCGCCTTTCCGGCGGCGTTGTTCGTGCTGCCGGTCTACGCGGCAGGCAACGATACTCCCTTGAGTCTCGACGCCGCGACCGAGCTCGCAGCCCAGCGCGCGCCGCAGGTGCAAGCACAGCTGTTGCAGACCCAGGCGGCCCGGCACGATGCCGCACGCGCTGGCCGCTTGCCCGATCCCAAGCTGACGGCGGGCATCAACAACCTGACGATTACCGGCCCCCAGGCATTCAACGCTGCGGCCAATCCGATGACCATGCGCGCCATCGGGTTGATGCAAGTGATTCCTTCGTCCGCCAGGCGCAATGCCGAGAAGTCGGTTGCGCAGGCGACCGTGCAGTTGAGCGCCGCGGAAGTCACCAAGGTGCGGCTTGCCGTCAAGCAGGCAACGGCGGGCGCATGGGTACGACTATGGGCTGCGCAAACCGAGCGCCGCGAGCTCGAAGCGTTAAGCGGACAGTTTGCGCTCGCGGTCAAATTGGCCAAGGCGAAGCTCGCCGGTGGGGCGGGCAGCGCAACCGACGTGTTGGCCGCCCAGTCGGCGGTGGTGCAACTTGGCAATCGGATTACCGCAGTGGATGCCGAGATCACCGCGGCAAGGGCTGCGTTGCAGCGCTGGGTTGGCGATGACATAGGTCAAACGCTCGCGGCAGCGCCGGATTTTTCGAGCCTGCCCGTATCGCCTGCCGAACTGCAACGCAACCTCAACCGGCAAGGTCCGTTGCTGGACTGGACTGCACGCGAAGATCAGGCTCAGGCAAAGCTCGATCTCGCCAAGGCGGGCAAACGCCCGAACTGGAGCGTGGGTCTCGTATACGGTAGCCGCATCCACAACCCCGACACGCTTGGCATCGAGGTCGGTGTCAGCCTGCCGCTGTTTCCCGGCAACCGGCAAGACCAGGACATCAGCGCACGCTATGCCGATCGCAGCGCGGTCGCAGACGCCCACGAAGACGCGCGCCGCGCACAATCTGCGGCGGTGGCGGCCGACCTGGCCGAGTGGCAGGGCGATACCAAACAGATCACGACCTACCGCAAGCAACTGCTGCCGCTGGTGGCGGATCGCTCGCGCACCGCGCTGGCGGCCTACCGTGCCGGCGGTTCGTTGCAGCCGTGGCTGGAAGCACGCCGTGACGAAATTGACACGCGAGTGACGTATGCGCAGGCGCTCGCGGCATGGGGTCAAGCCTGGGCGCAACTGAGCTATTTGCTGCCCCATCAAACCCAACCACACGCGATCCGTCTGCCGGAGAACCTGCCATGAATCGGGCCCTTGTCAAACGCGTGGTGGCGGCTGTCGCCGTGTTGATCCTGCTGATCATTGCCGGTGCCATCGGTTACACCATTGCGCAGCGTTCGGCACCGGCAGACTCTTCGCCCGCGACGGCGCAGCCGTCCGGCAAAAAAGTCCTGTACTGGTACGACCCGATGACGCCGCAGCAGCATTTCGAGCATCCGGGCATGTCGCCGATGGGCATGCAACTGGTGCCGAAGTACGCGAGCGCCGGCGGCGGCGAAGAAAAAAACATCGTGCGCATCGATCCCGCCGAAGTGCAGAACCTCGGGATGCGCACGGCGGTAGCCAAAATCGCACCTCTGGCGGATACCGTGCAGGTGCCGGGCACGGTGGCCTGGGACCAGGACCTCGCCGTCACGGTCAGCGCGCGCACCAACGCGACCATCGAGAACCTCTATATCCGCGCGCCCTTCACGACCGTGAAAGCCGGTCAGCCGCTGGCCGAAATCCTGGCGCCCGAGTGGAGTGCCGCGGCGGCGCAGTATTTCGCGCTGGGCGACGCCAAATCCACCGAAGGGCGCGCGCTGCGGGGTGCTGCGAAGGCGCGATTGCGCGCATTGGGGATGGATGCTGCCACGATCCGCGGGCTGCATGACGGTAGCGGCACGATCACCTTGCGCGCACCGGTCGCGGGCATCGTCAGCAAGCTCGACGTCCAACAGGGCCAGCAGGTGGGCCAAGGCATGCCGATCCTCAGCATCAACGGCCTCGACAAGGTCTGGGTGGAGGCTGCGATTCCGCAGGCGCAAGGCGGCGGCATCGCTGCCGGCACGCCGATCGTCGCCACCGTCACCACGCTGCCGGACGAAATCTTCCACGGCGAGGTCGAGGAACTGCTGCCCGAAGTAAGTACGGCGACGCGCACCCAGCGTGCGCGCATCGTGCTCGACAATCCCAGGCACGACCTCGCGCCCGGCATGTTTGCCGACTTGCGGATTGCCGGCGCGCCCGGCGTCCCGCATCCGCTGGTGCCGACTGAAGCCATCATTTCGACCGGACCCGACACCCGCGTGATCGAGGCGCTTGGCGATGGGCAATTCAGGCCCGTACTTGTCAAAACCGGCCCATCGGCCAACGGCATGACCGCGATCCTCTCGGGATTACAGGGCGGCGAGCGCGTCGTGACTTCCGGCCAGTTCCTGATCGATTCGGAAGCGAGCCTGTCGGGTGCGCTGCAACGCATGGAAGCGGGTGATGCACAGGCGCCCGCGTCGGGGTCCAGCAGCGTGCGGGCCGACGCTATGCCCGGCATGGCGATGCCCGCCACGTCGGCATCCGGTGGCGCAAATTCCGGCGCGTCCGCAGCACCGCCCCAGCGGCCGGCCTCAAAGCAACCGGCTAGCAACGCGATGCCCGGCATGACGATGCCTGCTCCGTCGGGCACCGCGGGAATGCAACGATGATCGCGCGTCTGATTCGCTGGTCGATCGCCAATCGCGGCTTGGTACTGCTGGCGGCGGTGGCATTGGCCATCGCCGGGACGATCTCGCTGCTGCGCATCCCGCTGGATGCGATCCCCGACCTGTCGCCGACGGAGGTCATCATCAAGACCTCCTGGCCGGGGCAGTCGCCCCAGATCGTCCAGGACCAGGTCACCTATCCGCTGACGACCACGATGCTGGCGGTGCCGGGCGCGACCGCCGTGCGCGGCAACTCGTTCTTCGGGGATTCGTTCGTGTACGTCATCTTCGCCGACGGCACCGACCTGTACTGGGCGCGCAATCAGGTGGTTGATTATTTGAGTGAGGCCGTCAGCAAGCTGCCTTCGGGGGTCAATCCCGTCATCGGACCCGATGCGACCGGCGCGGGCTGGATCTACAAATATGCGTTGATCGATCGCACCGGCAAGCACGATCTTGGCCAGTTGACCGCGCTCCAGAACTGGTTCCTGCGCTATCGCTTGAAGACCGTACCGAACGTTTCCGAAGTCGCGACGATCGGCGGCATGGACAACGCCTGGCAAATCGTGCTCGATCCGCAGGCGCTGGCGGCACGCGGGCTGACCGTGAAGCAGGTCGAAGGCGCCATCAAGGCCGCCAATGGCGCCACCGGCGGCTCGGTGATCGAGCAGGGCGAAGCTGAAATGATGGTCACCAGCGTCGGTTACCTGCAAACGCGTGAGGACTTCGCCCGGATCCCCGTGGCCACCAGCAAAAATGGCACACCGATCCTGCTGCGCGAGATCGCGCGAATCCGGCGCGCGCCGACCGCACGCCGCGGCATCGCCGAGCTGGACGGCCAAGGTGAAGTGGTCGGCGGCATCGTGATCATGCGGCACGGCAAGAACGCGCTGGAAACGATCAAGGCGGTCAAGGCGCGACTCGCCGAACTGCAGAAAAGCCTGCCGCCGGGCGTCAAGATCGTCACCACTTACGACCGCTCAAAGTTGATCCACCGGGCGGTGACCAACATCGGCGAGAAGCTGATCGAAGAATTCATCATCGTCGCCCTGGTGTGCCTGCTGTTCCTCGGGCACCTGCGCTCCTCGCTGGTGGCGATCATCACGCTACCGCTGGGCATCCTCACCGCGTTCCTGATCATGGATGCCCAAGGCGTGTCGGCGAATTTGATGTCGCTGGCCGGCATCGCGATCGCGATCGGCGAAATGGTCGACGCCGCGGTGGTGATGATCGAGAACACCCACAAGCACCTCGAATCCTGGCGTGACACCCACCCGGGCCAACGCGAACCGGGTCCCGCCGAACGCTGGAAGCTGGTGACCCAAGCCATGATCGAAGTGGGACCCGCGTGTTTCGTGAGCCTGCTGGTCATCACCTTCTCGTTCGTGCCGGTGTTCGCCCTGGGCGGCGAGGAAGGCA
>JAJPID010000026.1 GCA_021324945.1 Lysobacterales bacterium
AGCGCGCCCTCCGCGATGCCGGTGTGCACCGAGCGACCCTGATCCCGAGGATCAAGTGGGCAGGCTCGCCGGATGATCAGGCTTTCCGCTCGCGGCGGACTTGCACATTCATGCGGTATACGCCGGCCCGAGGTCGTGCATTAGGAACAAGGCAATTGCTGAAGATACACTGCCGCACATCGCAGGGGACGCCGCGGCTATTTTACGTGGCTAGCGAGTGCGCCTTCAAGCTTGCGGCGCAGCATGCTCATTCCTTCGCCAACGCCGCGCAGTTGTTCATCCTGATTGCGGCGCAATTGCAACAATTCGTGCGCGATCGAAAGCGCTGCCAGCACCGCCACGCGGTCGTAGCCGACACTGCGCGACGAGCCGCGCAATTCGCGCATCTTGCCGTCGAGAAACGACGCGGCCGCCATCAGGCCTTCGCGTTCCTCCGGCGCGCAGCCGATCAGGAATTCCCGGTCGAGCAGGCGGACGGTGGCGGTGATGGATTCGGTCATCAGCCCGCGTTCTCCAGGGCTTTCAATCGCTCGATCATGGCTTCCACGCGCGAGCGCGCCTGCTCATTGCGCGACAACAGTTGCGCACGCTCGGCCGCGAGCTGCTCGCGACTGTGTCGCAAGCTTTCGTTTTCCTCACGCAGCGTGCGCAGCGCGTCAAGCGCACGATCCATCGCTGCGGAGAGTGCGTCCAGTTCGGTCTTCAATTCGGATTCGCCCATGGGCGGACTATAAGGGAAATTTTGCGCGCGGGCATCCGGCGGGCGACAGGATTGCGAAGGCGCGTCCGCCGCTCAGTGATACCCCGCATCCGCCGCGATCTTGCCCCGGAACACGCTGTAGGAATAGGCGGTATAGCTCAGCACCGCGGGAATCATGATGAATGCGCCGACCATCACGAACAGTTGCGAACTGGGAGCGGACGCCGCCTGCCAGATGGTGAGCGACGGTGGCACGATGTTGGGCCAGATGCCGATCACCAGCCCGATGAAGCCCAACAGGAAGAAGCACAGTGACAGCACGAACGGCGCAATTTCGCGGTTGCGGATCACCGCCAGCCACAAGGCCGCTGCGTTGATCACGGTCAGCATAGGCACTGGGCTTAGATACCAGAAATTCGGCCAGGTGAACCAGCGCGCCATCAGGTGCGAGTTCACGAATGGCAGCCAGGCGCTCACCAGCAACATGAACGCGATCACCGCCAGCATCAGCGGGCGCGTCAGGTCGAAGGCGATGCGCTGCACGCGGCCTTCGGTTTTCAGTATCAGCCAGGTCGCGCCCAGCAGCGCGTAGCCGAACACCACCGCGATGCCGGTCAGCATCGAAAACGGCGAGAACCACGCGAACGCCTGCGCGTGCACGTATTTTCCGCCGGTCAGCGGCATGCCTTCGACCAGCGCGCCGAGGATCAAACCCTGCATGAAGGCGGCGATCAGGGAACCCGCGGCGAAGGCGATGCCCCACACCCAGCGCGAGCGCTGCGCCTTGAAACGGAATTCGAACGCCACGCCACGGAAGATCAGCGCGATCAGCATGCAAAGGATCGGCAGATACAGTGCCGACAGTACGATGGCATAGGCTTTCGGAAACGCCGCCAGCAGGCCCGCGCCGCCCATCACCAGCCAGGTTTCGTTGCCGTCCCAGATCGGCGCGGCAGTGTTCATCATCAGGTCGCGCTGATCGTCATGGTCGGCGAACGGCGTCAGAATTCCGATGCCGAGCACGAAACCGTCTAGGAGCACGTACATCATCACGGCAAAGCCAATGATGAAGTACCAGATGACGGGGAGGATTTCGCTCACGGTCGCTCTCCCATCTCTTCGTCACCGAGTGACAGCGGCCGCGCAGCCGTGGAGAGGGTGCGAGCACGCGGCGGTGCGGGAATCGGTCCGGTGCGCAGCATCTTGATCAGATACCAAGTCGCGAATCCGAACAGCAGCAGGTAAGTGACGATGTAGGTGATCAACGAACCGAGCACGCTGCCCGACGTGATGTTGGGGCTGACCGCATCGGCCGTGCGCAACACGCCGTACACCACCCATGGCTGACGGCCGACCTCCGCCACCCACCAGCCCAGCACCAGCGCGATGAAACCTGATGGCGTCATCGCCATCCACGTGCGCAGGTACCAGCGCGAGGTGAACGCGGTGCCGCGTTTCAGCTTCCACAAGCCGTACCAGGAGATCAGCAGCATCAGCACGCCGATCGCCACCATGATGCGGAAGGCGAAGAATGGGATCATTACCGGCGGTTGCTGATCGCGCGGAAAATCGCGCAGGCCTTTGACCGAGCCGCTCCACGAATGCGTCAGAATCAAACTGCCCAGATGCGGAATCTGCCAAGCGTAATCATTACGCTGTGCGTCCTGATCGGGAATCGCGAACACATTGAACGGCACGTTGGAGCTGGTGTCCCAGTGCGCCTCCAGCGCGGCCAGCTTGGCCGGTTGATAGCGACCGACTTCCAACCCGGACATATCGCCGGCGATGATCTGCAGCGGCGCCACGAGCGACACGAAGATCAGCGCGCAACGCAAGCAGAGCTTCGCCTTCTCCGGAAATTTGCCGCGATAAAGATAAAAGGCGGAAATCCCGCCGATCACAAACGCGGTGGTGAGGAACGCCGCCAGCACCATGTGCGCGAGGCGATACGGGAACGACGGATTGAAGATGATCTTCCACCAGTCCACCGGATAGAAAATGCCGTTGCGCAATTCGTAGCCGGCCGGCGTCTGCATCCAGCTGTTGGCGCTGATGATCCAGAAGGTCGAGATCAGCGTGCCCAGCGCGACCATGCAGGTCGCGAAGAAGTGTGTGCCGTGGCCGACGCGCTGCCAGCCGAACAGCATTACGCCCAGGAACGTCGCCTCCATGAAGAACGCTGTCAGCACTTCGTAATTCAGCAGCGGGCCGACCACGTTGCCGGCGGCGGACGAAAATCCCGCCCAGTTGGTGCCGAACTGGAAACTCATCACGATGCCGGTGACGACGCCGACGCCGAACGACACCGAGAAGATCTTCATCCAGAAGAAATACAGATCGCGTACGTGCTCCTCGCGTCTGCGCAACCACAGCGCTTCCAGAAATACCAGCCAGCTCGCCAGGCCGACGGTGAAAGCCGGGAAGAGAATGTGGAACGAGATCACGAAGCCGAACTGCAATCTCGACAGCAGCAGTGCTTCGGTCATCGCGGGCTCCCCGGGAATATCCGTGCGGCACAAACTGCATCGATTATCGCACGCTGACCGCGCGCGGCTAAAATGCGCGGCTTCGCGGTTGCGCGAGTCCGGAGCTTATGCGTGGCTTGTTGACGGCGGTGATGGCCGTGAGCGTGGCGTGGCCGCTTCCGCTGCGCGCGAACGATATGCCTGCGTCCACGGGGGCCGTGACGCAGGCCGATGCGCGTTTGCAGAACGCGCCGCTGGACGTGCAGGCGCGCGAATTCGTTGCCGATCCGGAGTTCGGTGAAGTCACGGTGTACGCGAGCGCGAGCGCCTCCCCGCGCGGACTCGCGCTGTTCGCATCGGGCGACGGCGGCTGGAATCTCGGCGTGCGCGACATGGCGCACCAGGCCGCCGCGGACGGCTGGTGGGTGGCCGGTTTCGACACGCCGAAATGGTTGAAGCACCTCGACGAAGCGAACGCGCCGTGCAGCGACGCGGCCGGCAAACTGCAAGCGCTCGGCGCGCGCATCACGCAGCGCGAACATTTGCCGGAAAACACGCCGGTGATCCTGATCGGCTATTCGTCCGGCGCCACGGTGGTGTACGCCGCGCTGGCGCAGGCGAAAACCAATCAATTTGCCGGCGGACTGTCGCTCGGGTTCTGTCCTGATCTGATCATCCACAAACCGTTCTGTCCCGGCGTCAATCATTTGACAGCGCATCGCGATCCCAAACCGCCGCATACGCCGAATTTTGATCGCGCCGATCGTCTGGGTGCGCCGTGGCGCGTGCTGCAGGGCGAAATCGATCAGGTCTGCGCGCCGCACTTCTCACCGGATTTCGCCAAGCCGTTGCGCGATGCGGAAGTGTGGATGCTGCCGCGCGTGGGTCACGGTTTCGGCAAACCGAAGAACTGGATGTCGCAGTACCGCGCGGCTCTGAGGAGTCTGCCGGCTGCCGCGAAAAGCGCGGGCGGGTCGCCGTGAGTGCCACGACGACACCCTCAATTGCTGGTTTCCTGCGCGTCTGGCTTGCGCGGTTGCGGTGGGCGGTGCCGATCGTATTTCTCGGCGTGACGGCATGGCTGGTCTGGCGCGAGCTCGCGGGTTTCAATCTGCGTGAATTGCAGCGCACGCTGTTGCACGTGCGCACGGTGAATGCGGCGATGGCCGCGGCGCTGGCGCTGTTCGCCGTCGCCTTCACCGGCAGCGTGGATGTGGCGATCGCGCGTTGGCTGAAACTGGACGTGCGCGCGCGCGAATTGCTGCGTCTATCGTTCGTTGCCAACGCGCTCGCCAACACGCTCAATCTTTCCGGCGCGATCGGTTCGGGCGTGCGGCTGCTCGGCTTGTCTTCGCACGCGGTGCCGATGCGGCGCAGCGCCGCGCTGGTCGGACTGCAGGTGCTGTCGTTGCCGCTGGGACTTTCCGCGCTGGTGATCGCGACGCTCGCTTCGGGTTCGCTGCCGGTGACACCCGGCGCGGCGACGCACTGGCTCGCGATCGTAATTCTGATCGCCGCGGCGTTGTATCTGCCTCTGTATTTTCTGCTGACCGGCCGCCGCGCGCTGATGCGCTGGCTGCCGGAAGAGCAAGGCTTGCCACCGTGGCAATTGAAGTCGACGCTCGCGGCGTTGTCGTTACTCGACTGGCTGCTTGCTGCAGCCTCGTTGTGGGTGTGTCTGACCTTGGCTGGTGCACAGGTGAGCGCGACGGTGTTGCTGGGCGCCTACGCGGGTGCGGCGGTGCTCGGTCTCGCGAGCATGATTCCCGGCGGTTTCGGTGTATTTGACGGCTTGTTGCTGCTTGCGCTCACCGCCGCCGGCGTTCCCGGGGAAAACGTCACCGCTGGCTTGATCCTGTTTCGCGTCGTGTATTACCTGCTGCCGCTGCTCGCGGCGCTGTGGCTGGGCGCGGGCATGCTGGCGCAACGCATGCCCGCGCTGTCGCGCGCTCGCGCGCGGTTGGCGGCGCATCCGCTGTTCGGTGTGCTCGGTTTGCCGGTGAGTCTGCTCGGCAATCTCGGGGTGCGGCTGCTGGCATGGCTCACCTTCGCGGCCGGCGCGCTGCAATTGGTCACCACCGCGATCCCGGCGCTGCACGAACGCATGGTGAAACTGCACCAGTGGCTGCCGGTGGAGGCGATCGAGAGTTCACATCTGCTGAGTGTTGTCATCGGAGTGCTGTTGCTGGGTCTGGCGCGCGGCATCGACGGCCGGTTGCGCGTGGCGTACCGCCTGGTGCAATGGCTGCTGTGGCTTTCGGCAATCCTCGCTTTGACCAAAGGCCTGCATTGGATCCAAACGCTGTTTCTGCTCGCGGTTTCCGCTCTGCTGCGCACGCGCCGCGCGGATTTTTCGCGCGCGGCGATGAATATTTCTTCCGCGCGCAATTGGCGCTGGCTGATCGGATTGCTGGTCGTGGTCGGTTTGTTCTTCGCCCTCGGCGTGGCGGCGGTGATCGGCGACGACAGTTTCGATTTCTTCGCGGTCGGTCCCGGCGAGCACGCCTCGCGCCTCGCACGCGGCGCGACGGCGGCGGTGGTCGGTCTGGTGCTGTATCTGATCTGGCAGGCGTTTGCGGTGCGGCGCGTCCCGCTGCCGCTGCCCACTCGCGCCGAATTGCAACATGCGCGCGAGGTGTATATGCAGCACGGCGGCGGCGAGTTCGCGCATCTCACGCTGATGGGCGACAAGCGTCTGTTCTGGGCCGCCGACCGTGCAGCGGTGATCGCCTACGGCACGGTGCGTGACCGGCTGGTCGCGCTCGGCACGCCCAGCGGGCCGGAACAGTCGATCGAACGCGCGATCCTGGATTTCCGCCGCTTCGCCGATCATCAGGACCGCGTGCCGATGTTCTACGAAGTGCTGGAGCCGGATCTGCACTGGTTCCACGATCTCGGTTTCGACCTCTTCAAGCTCGGCGAACTGGCGACGGTGCCGCTGAGCGAATTCTCGTTGTCGGGCAAACGTTGGGAAGATCTGCGCGCGGCGGTGAACCGCGCGCAGCGCGAGAACCTGCAATTCCAGATCGTCGAGCCGCCTTTCGACACGTCGCTGCTGGACGACCTGCAGCGCGTGTCGGAGGCGTGGCTGGCCGAGCGCGGCGCGGCGGAAAAAGGCTTTTCGCTCGGCCGTTTCGATCCGGAGTATTTCTCCTGGAGCCCGGTGGCGCTCGTGCGGCGCAATCATGAACTCATCGCGTTCGCCAATCTGCAACCGCCTTACGGACCGAACGGCACGGCGAGTGTTGATCTGATGCGCCAGACGCCCGACGCACCGCGCGGCAGCATGGATTTCCTCTTCGCGCAGGTGATGCAGTGGGCGAAGGAACAGGGGCACACGCGCTTTTCGCTCGGCATGGCGCCGCTGTCCAATGTCGGCGTGCACCAATACGCGCGCATCAATGAGCGGCTTGCCGCGCTGGCGTTTCGCTACGGCAATCGCCTCTACAACTATCAGGGGTTGCGCCGGTACAAGGACAAGTTCAAGCCGGAATGGACCGGCGCATATCTCGCCTATCCACGCGGGCTGTGGGTGCCGGGCCTGCTGCTCGACATCACGGCCTTGATCGCCGGCGGCTATCGGCGGCTATTCTTCGGATGATCCGGAGTTATACGCGCCTTATCGCGCGATCCAGGCTGACCGGTCCGCCACCCGCTGCGGACAGATACAGGAACACGAAGCAGAACAGCACCGCCTCATCGCCGTGATTGAGGATCGGCCAGACGTGATTCATCTTGTAATGCACCATGAAATAGGCAAATGCCATTTCGCCGGAAAGAATGAACGCGATCGGCCGCGTGAACAGGCCGAGCAGCAGCAAGCCGCCGCCGAAACATTCAAGCACGCCGGCCAAGCCCATCAGCGAGAACAGGTGCACGTTGGCGTGTCCGCCTGCGCCTGGAAAGCCGAACAATTTCTGCATGCCATGCTGCATGAACAGGAACGCCGCAACGATGCGCAGCAGACTCAGCAGGAATGGCGACCACTTGATCCAGAACGCACCGGCATTCGCCATGATCTGTCTCCCGTTGTGCTCCGCGATTGCGGTGAAAAGTAGCAGATTCAGGCGCTGAGCAGTGAGGTGAGGAGTGAGCAGTGAGTGGGTAGTAGAAGCGCGGATGTCGTCCCAAACGCCAAAACCTGCGACTCACCACTCAAGACTCACTCACTCCCACGTGTTCGCATGCGGCCCCACCTTGCCGCCGCGCTGCGGGCGGATCACGCAGAAACGCTGTCCGGTCGGCGCTTCCATCACCACCCAGGTCCTGACCGCCTCGATGCGCTTGGCGCCCAGCTTCTCCAGACGACGCACTTCCGCTTCGATGTCGTCGCTTTCGATGTCCAGATGCACGCGGCTGGGATGATCCACGCGCTGCACCGTCACGATCGGTTCGTCGTCGTGCGTCTCGATGTCCATGTACTTGCCATCGTTGTCCGGCTTGTATGAACGCCCCAGCGCCTGCGACCAGAATTTCGCCGCCGCCTCCAGATCGTCGGTGTTGCAATCGATGATGATGCTGCACAGTCGCGAGTGATGCATGCTTCCCCTTGCGTGAGTTGCTTCAATCGGTGCCGACTATCGCGGCAATGCTTGCAGGATTGCCGCACCGAGTTTGTCATAATCGCCGTTGAAGTGGTGACCGCCGGGCAATTGCAACAGTTTCATCGGACCGAGTTTCGCCGCGACCGGACACCATTCATCGGATTCGCCGCTGCCATACACGCACACCAGCTTGATTTTGGGATGCGCAACTTCCGATGCCAGAGGCAGCGCGTCGGCATGCGCGGTGGACCCGAACCAGTCGCCGACGTGGATCTCGAACACCGCCGCGTCGTCTGGCGAGATCATCACGCCGCCGGAGACCTCGGCGCGCTGCACATCCGGCAAACGATTGCCGACCACAGGCACCAGCGACGCGCCGAAGGAATAGCCGATCAGCGCGAAGCGCGCCTGCGGATAACGCGCGGTGTAGTGCGCGATGATGCGCTCGACCGCATCGGTGATCTGCGCGGCATCTTTCTTGTGCCAGAAGAATTGGAGTGACGAAAGCCCGATCACGCGCACGCCATGCTGCGACAGCACCGCGGCGACACCCTTGTCCAAACCGGCCCAACCGCCGTCTCCGGTCAGCATGATGGCGATGCGATCGTCGGGTGCTCCTTGGGGCGCGATCTCGGTCAAGGGCAGATCGGACAAGGTATCGTCGGTGGCGACTGGGGTGAATTGCGGTTGATTGAGCCGATCCAGCTGCGCGGCGAGTTCCGCGCCGTCGCTCACAGTTGCGTCGCGTTGCAGATCGAAGACCCGCGCGATGCCGCCGGGCAAACCGTTGACGCGCGCGCCGGGCGCGAAAGGCTGCGCCAGCCATGGCAACGGCAGGTTTTTCACCGGCGCAATGCGGAACGATTTGCCGTCGGCTGTCGTCGCGACGCCGGCATCGCCGGCACAGAACGCCCGCGGCAGCCGGAAATCGAAGTCGTAACCGAGCGTGGCAAGCCCCGCGAATGTGCCCGACGGCGCCTGCGCGCTCAGCGCGTAAACGAAGTCCGCGCCTGCGCCGATGCCGGCGACGTAGGGCGGCTGGTACGTCGGCATGTCGATGTGGCGTTCCATCCAGTGCGCCATCTCTTCCACGTGGCCCGCCGGGAAGCTGCACTTGTCCTTCAACGATTCCAGTTGCGCGAGATACGCATCGAGATCGACGCCGACAACGAAGCTGCCATTTTGTGCCAGGGCTTGCGCATAGGCGCGCTCGGTCGTGCCGAAACCGCCGCGATCGGAAAACAGCAGCACGCTGCGTTTCGGCGTGCCCGCCGGCTGCGCGAGCGTCACCGTGCCGAACAGGCCGTATTGCAATTGGGTCACAGGAGCCGCGGCCGGTACCGTTGCGGCGAACGCGAAGATCAGTTGAAAAATCATTCCATTATTGTGCGGGGAACGGGGTGCGTTTGTCTTTCCGCGGCGGGTTTCAACCGCACAACGCTTCCAGTTCCGTCGGAGCCTTCGGCACTTTCGCGGTCAGCACTTCCGGCCCGCGCGCGGTGACGACCACGTCGTCCTCGATGCGCACGCCGATGCCGCGCCAGCGCGGCGGCACCGAAGTGTCGTCCGGGGCAACGTAGATGCCGGGTTCGACCGTCAGCGCCATGCCGGCTTCCAGCAGGCGCGCTTCGCCATCAACCTGGTAGTCGCCGACATCGTGCACGTCCAGGCCGATCCAGTGCCCGGTCTTGTGAGGAAAAAATTTCCGGTACGAGCCCGATTGCAACGCTGCGCGTGCGGAGCCCCGCAACAATTTCAGCGCGCACAGCCCTTCGGCGATCACTTCCGTTGCGGCGCGATGCGCGGCATCCCAGGGCGAACCCACACGCACCGCGTCGACCGCCGCGGCTTGCGCCTCCAGTACGATCTCGTACAACGCGCGCTGCTCGCGTGAGAATTTTCCGCCGACCGGCCAGGTGCGCGTAATGTCGGAGGCGTAGCACTGCACTTCCGCACCGGCGTCCACCAGCAGCAATTGCCCGCGTTGCAGCTTCGCGCTGTTGTGCCGGTAGTGCATCACGCAGGCGTTCGCGCCGGCCGCCACGATCGGCGCATACGAAGGCACCGCGCCGCGCGAGCGCATCGCATGCAGTAACGCTGCTTCCACTTCGTATTCGCAGCGGCCGGGCCGTGCCGCCTGCATGGCGGCGAGTTGCGCGTGCGTTGCGACTTCCGCGGCGCGCCGCATGAGTTTCAGTTCGGCAGGCGACTTGTACAGACGCAGATCGTGCAGCAAGTGCCCCAGCGACGTGAACTCGCGCGGCACGACACCGCCGCCGCGCGCGGAGCGCAGGCGCCGCAGCCATCGCAACAGCCGCACGTCGAATTCAGCTTCCGCGCCGAAGTGGCAATACAGCCGCTCGCGGCCTTCAAGCATGCCGGGCAGGATGTCATCGATGTCCTCGAACGGAAACGCATCCTGCATGCCGAAATGTTTCACGGCGCCTTCCGGACCGATGCGCGCGCCGTGCAGACGCTCGTCTTCCGGATCGCGCTCGCGGCAGAACAGGATCACTTCGTTCCCGCGGCCGGGCAGCAGCGCCAGCACCGCGTCGGGTTCGGGAAAGCCGGTGAGATAGTGGAAATCCGAATCCTGCCGATAGGGCCACGCCGAGTCGGCGTTGCGCATGCGCTCGGGCGCGGCCGCGACGATGATCGCCGCCGATTCGCCGGCCAGTCGCATCAGGGTTTTTCGCCTTTGCGCGAACTCGTCTGTAGAAATCATGCTTTTGTTGAAAAGTGCGGACACGGATGTCCGCTTTCATGCGCAGGGATGGCGCGCAAACCGATCATCAATGCAGCCGCGTGCCCGGCGTGGGTTGCACTTCTGCATACAACAGCAGTACGCCGATGCGCACGAATTCGAACACCTCGGTGAGCGAAGATTCGTCGTCCTCGTCGCGATAATCCAGTTGCGAAGACGCGATCGCATCGAAGTCGTGCAGGATTTCCCGGCCTTCCTCCGACAAACCGCGCCGCCCGCCGAATCCTCCCAGCCCCAAACCGCCCAGGAAGCCGCGGCACCATTCCACCAGCGCATCGCCGCGTTCGGCCAGCGGCCGCGATGCATCCGGCAGCAGCGGTTCGAAACCGAGTTCCGGATCGGCCAGTTGCAGGCGGCATTGCGAATAGAGTTCCGCCAGCAGCGCGTGTCCCGGATCGTCGGGATGCGCATCATCGCTTTCCAGCTCCAGCGCGGTCAGGAACGCGCGTGCGCCGGCATCGCCGCCGCCGCACAGATAGCCGGTGAGCGAGCCGTGCAGTTCGGATGCGCTGGTTCCCAGCCTCAGCGAAGTCAGCGCGGAAGCGAGGTCGGCATGGGCGATCGGTTGCGGCATGACGGCAGTTTACCGCTGGCTGCAGGCCCTTTTGCCAGCCCGCTTTGGCTACACTGGAGGCTCGGGCCTCGGCGGCACGCGGTTGGCAACAAAGTTGCTCGGGTCCACGGGGGAATTCTTTCGATGTCTTTTTTCGCCCGCCCATCGCCGAAACGGCTGTTGCGCCTGCCCCTCGCGCTGGCGTTGCTGCTGTGCGCGCTAGCGGCGCATGCGTGGCAGCGCGATTTCTTCTTCCGGCACTTGGACAGCCGCGACGGCCTGGCACAAAACAGCGTCAGCGCGATCCTGCAGGATTCACACGGCTACATCTGGCTGGCCACGCAAGGCGGACTGCACCGCTACGACGGCTACACGCTGCGGCGCTTCCAGCACGATCCCGCTCGCGCCGACAGCCTGCCCGACAATCTGGTGACGGCGCTGGCCGATGCGGGCAACGGACGGCTGTGGGTCGGCAGCAACAGCGGCGGCGTGGTGCTGTTCGATCCCGATCATGACCGCGTGCTGCCGGGGCCCGCGCGCGTCGATTCGCGCGTGTATGCCTTGCAGCCGTTGCCGGACGGCGTGATGGTGGCAACGGCGCGCGATGTCGAAAGACTGGATGCGCGCGGCGGCAGGCCGCGAAAGCTGTGGCAGAGCACGAACGAGGACGCCGCCGTGCGCATGTTCGCGCGTTGCCCCGACGGCGCGCTTTTCGCCGCCGCGCCGCACGTGTTGCTGGCGATCGGCAACGACGACGCGCGTGTATTGATGCATGCGGATACGCGCATCGATGCGTTGTATTGCGACCGCGGCAATCGCCTGCTGCTGGGCGATGCGCAAGGGCTGACGCAGATCGATCGCGCATCCGGAGCGAAGACCTCGATCGCATTGCCGTCCGGCGTTTCGCACGTCACACGCATCGCGGAGGATCGAGCCGGGCGCCTGTGGCTCGCCGTGGACAACAACGATCTGCTGCGGCTGGACGCGCAAGGCCGCGCCGTGCGCATTACTGCGCCGCCCGTGCCGCTCGCCGGCAGCGCGCCAAGCGCGGAGATCGCCCGATTGTTCGTCGACGCCTCCGGCCTGTTGTGGATTGGCACCAACGGTGACGGCGCGTACTGGACCGACCCCGACGGCGCGCCGTTTCGCACGATCGTCAACCTCGCAGCGTCGCACACGAGCGGCGCGAATCACCTGCGAGCCTTCTATGAAGCGGGTGACGGCAGTCTGTGGCTGGGCGTAGTTGGCGAGGGGTTGGTTCATTACAACCCGACCGATGACAGTTTCGAGAGCTTCGCCGACGCGCTGCAACATGCGGCGCAAACGAGCGCGGCGGCATCCCAAGTGTCCACGCCGCTGCGTGTGTACGCGATCCTGCCCGACGTTAACGGCACACTGCTGCTCGCCACCAGCCGCGGCATAATGAATCTCGACCCGCGCACACGTCGAGCGAGCCCGGCGGATCTGCCCGGCGACGATCCGCAAACGCGCGCCACGCCGGATGTGCGTGCGCTTCTGCGCACGCGCAACGGCGACCTGTGGCTGGCGCAGTTCGACGACGGCGTGCTGCACTATCACGAGGGCGCGCTGGTGCATCACTATCGCGCGCGCGCAGGCGCGGACGATGCGCTTGCCAGCGACACGATATTGAATCTGGTCGAAGATCGCAGCGGCCGCATCTGGGCCGGGACCGCGGACGGTTTGTCGCTGATCGATCCCGCCACCGACCGCGTGCGCAGTTTCCGCGAACAGCCCGGACGCGGCGATTCGCTTTCCGGTCACACCGTCGCTGACGTGATGATCGGCCGCGACGACACGGTATGGGTGGGCACGCTGTCCGGCCTCGATCGCCTGCTGTGGATCGACGACGGCGGCGCGCATTTCCGCCGCTACGGCTTGGCGCAGGGACTGCCCGACACGACGGTGTATTGCATGCTGGAAGACGCGCGCGGCGCGATCTGGTTCAGCACCAATCTCGGGCTGGGCCGTTTGAATCCGCGCGACGGCTCGGTGCGCGCGTGGCAGGCCAGAGACGGATTGCAGGGCGACGAATACGATGCTGGCGCGTGCACCATGTTGCGCGACGGTAGATTGGCGTTCGGCGGCATGCACGGTTTCGATGTGATCGACACCGGCGCTTTGCGCGTCGCCACGTTCCAGCCGCCGGTGCTGATCACCGGCTTGCGCGTCGGCGCACACGAGGTGCCGTTGCCCGCGCCGGGCGAGGCGCTGCGCATTCCCGCCGATGCGCGCAGCCTGCACGTGGATTTCGCCGCGCTCGATTACGGCGCGCCGGCGCGCAATCGTTTCCGCTATCGCTTGGTCGGTTACGACGACGAGTGGATTGACGCCGGCACGCGCCACAGCGCGACCTGGACCAATCTCGTTTCGGGCGATTACCGTTTCGAAGTGCAGGGCAGCGACCGCGACGGCGTGTTCGGCGCCACCGCGACGCTGCCGGTTCGCGTGCAGGCATACTGGTGGTGGAGCACCGGCATGCGCGTGCTGTACGCAGTGGTGCTGGCGCTGTGCGCGTTGGCGCTGCTACTGGCGTGGCGCGGCAAGCGGCTGGAGGAACTGCACCATCAACGGCAATTGCGTCTGCGCGAAGACCGCCTGCGTCTGGCCTTGTGGGGGTCGGGCGATGAATTCTGGGATTGGGATCTGCACGGCGGCATGATGTTTCGCATGGGCGCCGAAAGCCTGCAGGGCGGCCATCGCGAGGAAAGCATCGCGATCGACGACTGGCGCAATTTCGCCGTGCATCCGGACGATCTGGAACGCGTCGAGCACGCGCTGGCCGAGCATGTTTCCGGCAACAGCGACCACTTTGAAGCCGAACACCGGTTAATGAACGCGCGCGGCGACTGGGTGTGGGTCATCTCGCGCGGCAAGATCGTTGAGCGCGATGAGAACGGCAAGCCGCTGCGCATGTGCGGCACAGCGCGCGACATCAGTGCGTTGCGCGCAGCCGAGCGCGACCGCCGCATCGCCGCGGAAGTGATCCGCAGCATGAGCGAAGCGGTGACCGTCACCGATCTCTCGTTCCGCTTCGCTTCGGTCAATGCCGCATTCACGCGGATGACCGGCTATAGCGAAGAGGAAATCCTGGGCCGCGACGCATCGATATTGAATTGCCGCCAGCACGCGCCGGAAGCCTACGCGCAGGTGCGGCAGGCGCTCTCGGAGACCGGCCACTGGCGCGGCGAGCTGTGGCAGCGCCGCAAGGACGGCGAGGAATTCCTCTGCTGGGTGGAATTGAACGAAGTACGCGACGAGCGCGGCGAACGCACGCACCTGGTCGGCGTGCTGACCGACATCACCGACCGCAAGCGCGTCGAGCAGGAACTGCGGTATCTCGCCAACTACGACACGCTCACCGGATTGCCCAACCGGACGCTACTGGGCGAACGGCTGGGCCACGCGATCATCAATGCGCGCCGCGGCAATCACAAGATCGCGGTGCTGTTCCTCGATCTGGATCGCTTCAAGCACGTCAACGATTCGATGGGCCACGCCGCCGGCGACCGCATGTTGAAGGCGGCCGGCGCGCGTCTGCGTCAGGTCGTACGCGAACGCGACACCGTCGCGCGCCTCGGCGGCGACGAATTCACGGTGATCCTGGAGGACGTGGCGGACGTGCGCGACGCCGAAGACATGGCGCAACGCCTGCTGGAAGCGTTCCAGACGCCGTTGGGCCTGGGCGGCGCGCAGGAGGTGGTGATCTCGCCTTCGATTGGCGTCGCGCTGTATCCCGATCACGGTCAGGTGCCGACCGATCTGTTGAAGTACGCCGATACCCGATGTATCAGGCCAAGGAACGCGGCCGCAACACCTTCGCGGTGTATCACGCGCGCATGGACACGCTGGCGCGCGATCGAGCGCGCATGATCGCCTCATTGCGCCGCGCGCTGGAGCGCAACGAGTTCGCGATTGTGTATCAGCCGAAGATGGCGATCGGTTTGGGTCGCATCACCGGCGTGGAAGCGCTGCTGCGCTGGCGCAGCGCGGAATTGGGCGACATCCCGCCGACGGTGTTCATTCCGCTGGCGGAAGAAATCGGATTGATCAATGAGATCGGCGAATTCGTGTTGACCACCGCATGCGCGGACCTGAAGGGCTTTCGCGACGCCGGACTGCGCGGCTTGTCGATGGCGGTCAATCTTTCCGCTGCGCAACTGGAGCGGCCGGAACTCACTTTGCGCATCTGCGAAATCATGGCCGAACACGACATCGCGCCGGATCAACTCGAATTGGAGTTGACCGAGAGCATGGTCATGTCCAATGCCGAGCAATCCGTGCGCATTCTCGGCGAGCTGAAATCGATCGGCGTGAAACTGGCGATCGATGATTTCGGCACCGGCTATTCGTCGCTGGCATATATGAAGCGCCTGCCGATCGACACGCTGAAGATCGATCAGGAATTCGTCGGCGACGTCACCATTGATCCCGACGACGCGGCCATCACCGCGACGATCATCACAATGGCGCATTCGCTGGAATTGAACGTGGTGGCCGAAGGCGTGGAAACCGCCGAGCAACTGGCCTTCCTGCGCACGCAGGGCTGCGACGAAGCTCAAGGGCACTTGGTCTCGATGCCGCTGCCGGCTGAAGCCTGCCGCCGTTTCATCGCAGCGCGCAGCGAGCGGGCGCGCGCGACGATTTGATCTATCGTGATTTCAGCGCACTTTGCGGAGCGAGGAAAGCCGGAATTGATTTTTCTCCTCTACCGCTTGCGCGCGATCAGCCTTTGCGACACACCAGCAGCACCTCATCCACGCCTTGCGTATCGATCATGCCATCGCGCCATTGCAACGGTTTCTGCAACGCCAAGCCGATCGGCATGAACACGCGGTTGTACCAGCGCATCGCCGTGCGCGGATGGCGTTTCAGAAACCACATGCCGAGATCCAGCAGGCGCGAAGACTTCGACTGCATGCCGTAAATCGCGCTGCGTTCGATTGAAAAACCGCAGCGCACGAGTTTTGCCGCCAGCACATCCGGTTCGTAACGGCGGCAATGGCCGACGAACTCGTCGAATGCATTCCACGTCTGCGGATGCAGCGGCACCGAAAGCAGCAGGATCGCACCCGGCGCCGCGGCGCGCGCGAGCTCCGACAACGCCGCGTCGTCGTCAGCGACATGCTCGACGATGTCGAACGCGCAGATCAGATCGAAAGAAGCATTGGCGAAGGGCAACGCACCGATCAATCCGTTCGCTGCGTTGGCATTGCGCGTCCGCAGCGCGCGCAATGCCGGCGCACTGAGATCGAGAAACACCGTACCGTCTAGTGGCAATCGCGGTCGCATGCCCGGCGCGATCTCCAGCCGCCGCGCCGCGCGTTCACACAATTCCGAAATCAGCGGCCAGGTGTTGAAACGTTGCGGTTCGATCAACCGCGCGTTCGACCACAGGCCGTCGTAGAAACGCCGGTTGCTTTCGGTGAGGCCTGTTGCGGTGCGCGCTGCCGCGCTCATGTCAGCCAACAAACACGCGCGCGTTGCGGAACATCCGCATCCAGGGCGAATCCTCGCCCCAACCCGGCGGTGTCCAGCTCATCTGCACGCTGCGGAACACGCGCTCGGGATGCGGCATCAGGATCGTGACGCGGCCGTCGCCCGAAGTGAAACCGGTCAAGCCATCGGCCGAGCCATTCGGATTCAGCGGAAATTGCTCGGTCGGCTTGCCGCGGTTGTCGACGAAACGCAGGCATGGATTGGCCTTCGCCGGTTTCGCATCGCGCGCAAACACTGTGCGGCCTTCGCCGTGCGCGGTAACGATCGGAATGCGCGAACCGGTCATGCCGTGGAAGAAGATCGATGGCGATTCCATCACTTCCACCGTGACGAAACGCGCTTCGTATTGTTCGGACGTGTTGCGTTCGAAAGAAGGCCAGTGCTCTGCGCCGGGGATGAGGGATTTCAAGTGTGAGAGCATCTGGCAGCCGTTGCACAGCCCCAACGCGAACGTGTTCGCGTCGGCGAAGAACGCCGCGAACTCATCGCGCAGTTTCTCGTGATAAAGCACCGATGCGGCCCAGCCGCGGCCGGCCCCCAGCACGTCGCCGTAGGAGAACCCGCCGCACGCGGCGAGGCCGCGGAAGTCGGCAAGTTTGCGGCGCCCTGCGGCGAGATCGCTCATGTGCACGTCGACCGCTTCGAACCCCGCGCGCGTGAACGCGGCCGCCATTTCGACCTGTCCGTTGACACCCTGCTCGCGCAGGATCGCCACGCGCGGCCGCGCGCCCTTGGCGATGTATGGCGCAGCGATGTTCTCGGCGGGATCGAAAGTCAGTTTCGGCGAGATGCCCGGATCGTCGTCGTCGATGCGCCACGTGCGCTCGGCATCCGCGCTGGCCGGGTTGTCGCGTAGTCGCTGCATCGCGTGGCTGGTTTCATGCCACGCATCAAATAACTGCGACCAGTTCCACTTCGTCAGTTTCTCGTCGCCGAGGAAAAGCTTGACGCCGAGCTTCAGTTTTGGCCGCCCCACCGCGTGCGTCATCGCCGCCAGACCGTGCCTGGCGACTAGCGCCATGAACGCGTCGCGATCGGCGCTGCGCACCTGCAGCACCGCGCCGGGTTCTTCGTTGAACAACGCGCGCAGCGTGTTCTCGGCCCAGCCATCCAAGCGGATTTCCAGACCGCAATGTCCGGCGAACGCCATTTCCAGCAGCGTGACGATCGCGCCGCCGTCGGAGCGGTCGTGATACGCCAGCAACAGGCCGGCGCCCTCGGCTTCGCGCACCAGCGCATACAGATTCTTCAGCCGCTGCGGATCGTCCAGATCCGGCGGCACCCCGCCGCCGCGGTTGAACGCCTGCGTCAACGCGCTGCCGCCGAGACGGTCGCGGCCCGCGCCCAGATCAACCAGCCACAATTCCGATTCGCCGCGATCGAGTTTGATGCGCGGGGTGAGCGTGCGCCGCACATCGGCCACGCGCGCGAACGCGGTGATGACCAGCGACACCGGCGCGAGCGTGCGCTGTTCGACGCCGTTGTCGCGCCACACGGTCTGCATCGACAGCGAATCCTTGCCGACCGGAATGGAAATGTGCAGCGCGGGGCACAACTGTTCGCCGACCGCACGCACGGCGTCAAACAGCGCGGCGTCTTCGCCCGGGTGTCCGGCCGCGGCCATCCAGTTCGCCGACAAGCGGATTTCATCCAGCCTCACCGGCGCGGCGATCAAATTGGTGATCGCCTCGCTCACCGCGAGGCGCGCGCTGGCTGTGGCGTCCAGCAGCGCCACCGGCGCGCGCTCTGCCATCGCCATCGCTTCGCCCGCGTAACCATCGAAATCGGCCAGTGTCACCGCGCAATCGGCCACCGGCACCTGCCATGGGCCGACCATCGGATCACGAGAACACAGCCCGCCCACGCTGCGGTCGCCGATCGTGATCAGAAAATTTTTCGAGCCCACGCCCGGCATGCGCAGCACGCGTTGCACGGCTTCGTCCAGCCCTATGCCCGACAAGTCCGGCACCACTTCCACGCGTGGTTTGAAACGCGTGGCGTCGCGTTGCATGCGTGGCGGTTTGCCGAGGAGCATGTCGATGGGGAGATCGATGATTGATTTTTTTGCTTCTCCCGCTTGCGGGGCAAGCTGCCCGCCGGGCGGATGGGGTGAAGCCAGCGAAGACGTCACGAGCAACCGCCGCGCTTCCGTCGCATGCCCCACCACCGCGAACGGGCAGCGCTCGCGCGCGCAAATTTTTTCGAACTCCGGCAGATCGTCCGGCCGCACGCCCAGCACATAGCGTTCCTGCGATTCGTTGCACCACAACTGCATCGGCGAGAGGTGCGGATCGTCGCGCGGCACCGTGTCGAGATCGATCTCGCCGCCAACACACGAGTCGTGCAGCAATTCCGGAATCGCGTTCGACAGGCCGCCCGCACCGACGTCGTGGATCGAGACGATCGGGTTCCTCTGGCCCCGCGCAATGCACGCGTCGATCACTTCCTGGCAGCGGCGCTGCATCTCCGGGTTGTCGCGCTGCACGGAGGCGAAGTCGAGCTGTTCGGAACTCTCACCGCCCGCCATCGACGAGGCCGCGCCGCCGCCGAGGCCGATCAGCATCGCCGGGCCGCCCAGCACGATCACGCGATCGCCCGGCGCGAGCTTGTTCTTCTTCACGTGCATCGGCCGCACGTTGGCGACGCCGCCGGCGATCATGATCGGCTTGTCGTAGCCGAGTCGCACGCCGTCGCCGGCCTCCTGCTCGAAACTGCGGAAATAGCCGCCGAGGCACGGCCGGCCGAATTCGTTGTTGAACGCGGCGGCGCCCAGCGGCGCGTCGCGCATGATTTCGAACGCGGTAGCGGAGCGCGCGGGCAACGGCCGCACGTGTTCCCAAGGCCGCGGCAGGTTGGGAATGCGCAGGTGCGACACCGAAAATCCACTCAAGCCCGCCTTCGGTTTGCCGCCGCGGCCGACCGCGCCTTCGTCGCGGATTTCACCGCCCGATCCAGTCGCCGCGCCCGGCCAGGGCGCAATCGCGGTGGGATGATTGTGCGTCTCCACCTTGATCGCGTATGGGATGTCTTCCACATGCGCGCGCCACACGCCATTTTCGTCGGCAAAGAAGCGCGCGCCTTGCGAACCTTCGATCACCGCCGCGTTGTCGTTGTAGGCGCTGAGCGTATGTGCGGGACTGCGTGCGTGCGTGTTGCGGATCATGCCGAACAGCGTCGCCGTCTGCGGCACACCGTCGACAGTGAACTGCGCGTTGAATATCTTGTGGCGACAATGTTCGGAATTGGCCTGCGCGAACATCACCAATTCGGCGTCGCTGGGATCGCGCTGCAGCAGGGCGTAGTGTTCGATCAGGTAATCGATTTCGTCCGGCGCCAGCGCGAGACCCAGTTCGGTATTCGCAGCTTGCAGTGCCGCGCGCGGATCGTCGCCGAGCGCGATGATGCGCAGCGGCTCCGGCGCGCCGACCAGGAACAACCCGCTCGCCTGATCCAGCGCGGTCAGCACCGATTGCGTCATCGGATCGTGCAAAGTGCGCGCGGCCGCGTCGAACTTCGTGCGCTCTTCCGCATTCACGCCGTCGATCAAAAAGGCAATGCCGCGCTCGAGGCGCCGCACCGGCAAGCCGATGCCGCGCAGGATGTCGCTGGCTTTCGACGACCAGGGCGATACCGTCCCCAGACGCGGCACTACCCACAACGTGGCATCTGCAGGCGCGCCTTCGCCAGCGTCCAGCACTTCGGCCAGACGGCGATGTTGTTCGGGATCGAGCGAGTGCTCGGCGTCGATGAAATAGACGAAGCGCGCCCCGCGCACGCGTACGCCTTTCGTCTGCTGCGCGAGGCGTTCGTTCAAACGATCCAGACGGAACGGCGACAGGGCAGAGCGCCCGTCGAGGACGATCATCGTTGGAAGAGGGAAACCCGACAAGCCGCTATTGTACCAGCGGCGCCTCACCGTCTTTCGGTCCCGGCTTTTCGCCCAGCCAGCGCAGCAATTGCTCGGGCGTGGCGTAGCTGTTCATCAGCGCGCCGTTGGAGGCGATGATCGCCGGCGTGCCGTCCACGCCCAATTCCAGCCCCAGTTCGAAATCGTGCTTCACCGGGTTGTCGCAGCGCGCGGGCCTGGGATCGATTCCGGCCTTGGCCGCGGTGAATGCACGCTTGCGATCCGCCGCGCACCACACCGAGATCGCCTTGTAGTAAGACGGCGTGTCCAGCCCCGTGCGGGGCCAGAAGAGGTAATTCACCGCGATGCCCACCTTGTTGTAATCATCGATGTGCGCGTGGAAAGCGCGGCAGTACGGACAATCTACGTCGGTGAAAACCGTAACCGTGTACTTGGGATGCGCGGGCGCGAAGCGGATCATGCGATCGGGCGGAACTTGCGCGAGCGCATCGCGGCGCAACTGATCCATGCGCGCGTCCGAGAGCGCGGCGCCTGTTTTCAGATCGAACGCATCGCCCTGGAACATATAGCGGCCGTCCGCGCTGACGTACACCACCTGTCCGCGGGCGACCACTTGATAGATGTTCGGCAGTGGCGTCTTGTCCACGGCTTCGATCTTTACCGACGGCGCGAGCCTGCGCACCGCGTCGATCACGGCTTGCGGAGCGGTGGTGGCGCCGGCTTGGGCGGATGGCGCGGTCGCGATTGACTGCTGGACGTTCGTGACAGGAGCAGCTTGCGGAATGCCAGGCGCACTTTCATTTGCCGAGCAAGCGCTGGCGATCACTGCGGCGGCGAGGAGGAGTGGAAACAGCTTGGACATGATGTACTCGTCGTGCGGCACAAAATGCTAGCACGAGGTTTTAATGAACCGGCTTTGACGTCATTCCCGCGCAAGCGCGAATGTATTACCCCTGGACTTGGTAAACGCAAAGTCACTGGATTCCGGCTCGCCGCTTTGCGGCGTCCGGAGGGACAACTCGAGTTCGCCGCGAGCTCGGCTTCTAGCCACGCGGATGGTGCTCCGCATGCAGCCGCTTGAGATTCTCCTTCGCGATCAGCGTGTAGATCTGCGTGGTCGAAAGCGTGCTGTGGCCGAGCAGCATCTGCAACGCGCGCAGGTCCGCGCCATGGTTCAGAAGGTGCGTGGCGAAGGAATGCCGCAACACGTGCGGCGAAATCTTCTTCGCGGGAATGCCGGCGGCGAGCGCGTGCTTGCGCACCATCATCCAGGCCATCTGCCGCGTCATGCCGGCTGCGCGGTTGCTGAGAAACAGCGAATCGGGCGCGCGGCCTTTCGCCAACTGCGGCCGTGCTTCCTTCAGATAACGCGTGATCCAGTCCAGCGCGTTTTCGCCGACGGGCACCAGCCGATCCTTGCCGCCCTTGCCGGTGACGCGTAACACGCCTTGGCGCAGGTTCAAGGCCGCGATCGGCAGGGTGACGAGTTCTGACACGCGCAGACCGGATGCGTACATCAGTTCCAGCATCGTGCGGTCGCGCAGACCCAGCGGCGTTTCAATGTTCGGTGCCGTGATCAGCGCTTCGATTTCGCGCTCCGATAACGCCTTCGGCAAGTTGCGCGGCAGTTTCGGCGCGTCCAGCAGCAGCGTCGGATCGTCGAAATCGGATCGCGTGCGCGCGTAGTCGGAATAGAAACGTCGCAACACGGTCAACAACCGCGCATTGCTGCGCGCCTTGATCTTCTTCTGGCCGCGCTCGCCGAGATAGCGCGAGAGATTTTCATGAGTCGCGTCCACCAGTGAGCTGCCGCGCGCGCGCAGCCACGCCGCGCAATGCTCGAGATCGCCGCGGTAGGCGGCGAGCGTCAGGTCGGCCAGGCCATCCAGCGACCACACGCGCTCGATGAAGGCATCGATGGCGGCGCGGTCGGATTCGGCGATTTCTGTTGCGGCTGACATCGTGCGATGCTTGCGCGGTTGCCGCAGGCACGCAAGTGAATCAATGAATACTGTCGCCGACAAAACCTCGACCGCGGCACCGCTCTGGCGCCGGTTAGCCGCATTGGTGTATGACCTTTTCCCGCTGATTGCGCTGTGGATGATCACCGCACTGATCTATCTATTGGCCACGGACGGGCGTTACGATCCGGCGAATCCGCACTGGGTGGGGCGACTGGGTTTGCAACTCGTGTTGCTGGCGGTGACGGCCGTCTATTTCGTGATCTCGTGGACGCGCCTCGGCGCGACGATCGGCATGCGCGCGTGGAAATTGAATCTGGTGCGCGAAGATGGCAAGAAGCTCAGGACAGGGTCGGCGCTCGCAAGATTCTTCCTAGCACTGCTCTCGCTCGCATTCGCTGGAATCGGATTCTGGTGGGCACTGTTCGATGCGCAAAAGCGCACGGCACATGATCGGATTTGCAGGACGAGAATGGTGCGACTGACGAATTGATAGCGTTTCTGCCCTTTCGCCTCACGCCCTCCTGAAATACCACACCGCGACGCAGATCAGCAGCAGCGCCGGCGCAAGGTTGGCGGCCAGCGCGGGCACGCCGAACACGGTGCCCAAGCCGACCACTGCCTTCTGCAGGAAGTACCACGCGATAGCCAGCAGCAGGCCGATGAACAGGCGCCGTCCCAAGCCGCCCGACCGCAATGCGCCGAAAGCGAACGGCAGTGCGCACAGCACCAACACCAGCGTGTTCAGCGGATAGAGCGCGCGGCCCCAGAATGCGTTCGCGTAGGTGCCGGGGTTCTGGTGATTGCCGCGCAGGTAATCGATGTTGCGTTGCAGATCGCGCAGCGACAGATATTCCGGGTGTACCACCGACAGTTGCAGCACCTGCGGATCGAGTCCCGATTTCCACGAACGCTGCGGTGCGGAGACGCTGTGCGCGCCCTGCGGCGAGATCGTGCTGCTGCGCACGTCGTGCATGATCCACTGGCCGCCGCTTTGCGTCGCGGTTTTGGCCCAGTCGAACGAAATCAATTCGCCCGCGGCATTGAAACCGAACACGCGCACGTCGGCCAGTTCGACGCTGGGCCGGCCGTCCACCACGTGCGCCAGCGCAGCCTTGGCATTGATGATGGTGTCGCCGTCCTTGGCCCACAATCCGCTGCGGGTGTTGCCGAGCTTGCCCGAGCGCACGCTCAACTGGATGTTCTGCGCACGCTGTTCACCCGCAGGCGCCGCGGTTTCGCCGAGCGCAAACACACCCGCCATCAATATCAGCACCAGTGCAGCGGCGGAGAGACAGATGCGCAGCTTCGACATGCCCGAGGCGCGCAGTGCAGTGAGTTCGCCGCTGGCGCCCAAGCCCCCGAGGCCGATCAAGCCGCCGATCAACGCCGCGAACACGAACCAGTCGTACACCCGCCGCGGCACGGTCAGCGCGATGTACGCGACAGCCGCTCCCAGTGTGTAGCCGTTGCGGCCGATGTTGCCGATCTGCTTGGCGAATTCCATGAAGGTGTCCAGACCGACGATCACCAACCACGCCAGCAGCACGCTCGCCAGCACCGACCCCATGATCAGGCGATCGGCACGTTTGATCCGCACGCGTTGCCACACGGCCGCGTTCATGCCGTCGCCTCGCGCAATTTGCGCGGCACGTACTGGCGCGCGAACAGCCACGCCGCGAACACGAACACCGGAATCAGCACCCACCACAGTCCCAGTGCCGCAGGCGCCTTGCCTTCCGCGATGAACAGACGCGCCATGTTCAGCAGGTTGGCGAATACGAGGTAGGCCAGCACCGCGATCAGCAACTTGCCGAGCGTGGACGCGCGCATGTTCTGCCGCGACATCGGCAGCGCCAGCAGCGCCAGCACCAGCGCGGCGAACGGCGCGCCGATACGCCACTGCAATTCCGCGCGCGCGGCCGGATCTTTGTCGCCGATCAGCGCCCAGGTCGTGCGCGAATGTTCCGGATCGTCCTGGTCGCCATTGTCATCTGAGGCGGACAACGCCAGGTCGTTGCGCGCGAATTTCATCAGCCGCCAGTTGTCGTGGCCGAGATGGCCGTCGAAACGATGGCCTTCGAACAGCGCGATGAAACGGTTGTCGGCGGTGCCCTCGTGATAAAGCTGTCCGTGCGTGGCGGTGATCACATCGATTTGCGTCACCGGTTTGCCTTGATCGGTGCCTGGCCGCTCGCTCTCAACGAACAGCTTGCCCAGCTTGGTGCCATCCGGGCTCATCGTGTCGACGAAGAGGATTCCGCCCTTGCCCGGCAATTCCGTGAAGCGGCCGGGCTCCAGACCGGCGGCGATGACCGAGCGGTTGGCGCGTTCGACTTCCGCATCGGCGGTGCGCGTGGCCAGTGGGCCCAGCCAAAGCGCGATCAGCGCGATCAGAATCGCAGCGCCGATCGCCAGCATCGACGCCGGCCGCAACATGCCGCGCGGCCCGAAGCCGGAGGTGAACAGCACGTGCATCTCGCTGTCGCGATACATGCGTCCGAGCGCCAGCAGCATGCCGAGAAACATCGCCATCGGCAGCAGCGCGGACAGCGTGTCGACCACGTGCAGCCCCAGCACCTCGAACATGATGTCGCCAGGCAGTCTGCCGGAGGCAACCTTATTCAGGATGTCCGCAAACGTGCCGCCGGTGAAGATCACTAGCAGCACCGCGGTCGCCGCCAAAGTGCCGGCCAGCAATTCGCGCAGGAGATATCGGTCGAGGATGGAGAGGCGGGCCATGGGTTACAATGTTCGGCTTTGCGGCCGATGGAACGCGGCAGTTTAGCGACTTCTGTCCGTCACCATTCTTTCTCCGGAAGCCCGTCATGCTCGAGTTCAGTTCCAGCACGCAGTCCGCCGAAACCGCCGATGCGCCTTGCGTGGTGGTGGGCGTGTTCGATTCCGCGCTCGGCGGCGCGGCGGCGGAAATAGAGCGCGCCGGCAATGGCGTATTGTCGCGCCTTCGCGATGGCGGCGATTTCGGCGGCAAGCTCGGATCCACCTTGCTGTTGCACGGCGTGCAAGGCGTGCGCGCGAGCCGCGTGCTGCTGGTCGGCTTGGGTTCGCGCGCGGATTTCGATGCGCTCAATTATCAGCGTGCGTGCAGCGAAGCCGGCAAGCTGCTGAAGAGTCTGGCGATTGAAAGCGCGCTGGTGTTTCTGCCCGAATGCGAGGTGCGCGGCCGCGATGCGGCCTGGCGCGTGCGCACCTGCGCGCTGGCGATCGATCATGCGAATTTTCGTTACACCGCAACGGTCAAGCCCAATGGTTCGCGCACGCAGTTGAAGAGGATTGAACTGGCCGGCGCCGGCGACAGCCGTACAGCGCTGGAGCAGGCGCGTGCGATCGGCCGTGGCGTGGAATTCGCGCGCGAGCTGGGCTGTTTGCCGCCCAACATCTGCACGCCGGCCTATCTTGCCGAGCGCGCCAGGCAACTCGCGGACGAACATTCGAACGTGCAACTGGAAGTGCTGGAACGCGAGCAACTGCGCGAGCTGGGCTTCGGCGCGATGCTGGCGGTGGGGCAGGGCTCGTCCGTGCCACCGCGTCTGATCGTCCTGCAGTATCGCGGTGGCAACGATGCCAAACCGTTCGCGCTGGTCGGCAAGGGCGTCACCTTCGATACCGGCGGCATGAACTTGAAGCCGACCGGTTCGATGGAGGAAATGAAATACGACATGTGTGGCGCAGCCGGCGTGATGGGCGCATTTCTCACCGCGGTGATGCTGAAATTGCCGATCAATCTGGTGTGCGTGGTGCCGACCGTGGAGAACATGCCCGATGGTGGCAGTTACCGGCCCAGTGACGTGCTGACCACGTATTCGGGTCTGACCGTGGAAGTGTTGAACACCGATGCGGAAGGCCGCTTGATCCTGTGCGATGCGCTGGCCTATGCGCGCAAGCGTTTCGAGCCACAGGCGATGGTCGACGCGGCGACGTTGACCGGCGCTTGCGTGATCGCGTTGGGCAAACACGCGAGCGGATTGTTCAGCGCGGATGACGCGCTGGCGGGTGAACTGCTCGCTGCCGGCAGCGAATCACTGGACCGCGCCTGGCGTTTGCCACTTTGGGACGACTATCGCAATCAACTCGAGTCCGCATTCGCCGACATCGCCAACATCGGCGGCAAGAGCGCTGGCGCAATCACGGCCGCGTGTTTCCTCTCGCGCTTCGCCGAAGGCACGCGCTGGGCCCACCTTGATGTCGCGGGCACGGCGTGGGACGAAGGCCGCAAGGGCTACGCTACGGGTCGACCCGTGCCGCTGCTGGCGCAGTGGCTGATGGACAGGGCCGCTCAGCAGTGAGAAGTCAGCGCTAAACGGTGAGCGGCAGAGACGAGAGCCGGAGCTTTTCGACTCAGCTCACGATTCGCCGCTCACTTTCTCCAAAACCTCCCGCAATCTCTCCGGCAACACCGGCTTGCGCAACAGCGCGTTCATGCCGGCATCGCGCGCTCGGTGTTCCTCGTCGCCGCGGCCGGAAGCGGTGACGCCGATGATCGGTTCTGTGTGGCCGCGTGCACGCAGCAGCTTCGTCAACGCGCATCCCTCCATCCCCGGCAGGTCGAAATCGCACAGCAGCGCATCGAAGTCCGAGGTTTCCATTTCGGTCAATGCGGCGAGCGCGTTCGGTGCGTGCACGACGTCGTGCCCTTGCGCGTGCAGCAAACCGCTCAAGACTTCCGCAGCGGTGGGATTGTCTTCGATCAAAAGTAGACGCAGCGAGACCGCATTCGCCGCCGCGCGCGAGCCATCGGTTTGAGTCGCTGAACCGTCCATCGGTGCCGCCGCAGGGTCCTCGCACTCGCGCAGTGGCAGGTGCACGTGGAATGCACAACCCGAACCGGGTTGAGATTGGACATCTATACGTCCGCCCATCAGTGTCACCAGTTCGCGACAGATGGAAAGGCCCAATCCGGTGCCGCGTTCTCGTCGGCCCTGCTCGGTCTGTTCGAAACGTTCGAACACCCGCGCGCATTCTTCTTCCGACATGCCGGGGCCGCTGTCGATCACCGAGAAGACCACGCCTGCTCGTTCGCGTGCGAGCCGCAATCGCACGGAACCCGTCTGTGTGAACTTCAGCGCGTTGTGCGCGAGGTTCAGCAGCACCTGCTGCACGCGCAGCGCGTCGCCGGTCAGGCGCCGTGGCGCGGAGGGCTCGATTTCGGTCTGCAAAGACAAACCCTTCTGCGCGGCGAGCCCCTGCTCCAGTGCAGCCACTTCGCGCAGCAGCGCAGCGGGATCGAACGGCGCTTCGTGCAGATGCAACCTGCCGGCTTCGATGCGCGCGAGATCCAACGCCTCGTCCACCTGCCGCAACAGCAACGCACCCGAGCGGCGAATTCCCTCCGCATAATCGCGCTGCCGTGCATCCAGCGGCGTTTGCAGAAGCAGTTCGGTCATGCCCAGCACACCGGTCATGGGCGTGCGGATCTCGTGCGCCATGCCGGCGAGAAAGCGTGTTTTTGCCGCGCTGGCTTGTTCGGCGAGCTGTTGTCGTTGCGCGATCAATGCGAAGCGGTGGCGCTGTTCCAGCCTGCGCCGTATCAGCCAGACGATCACCAGGACCGTGATTGCTGCGGCAATCACATACAAGGCCCAGGCCCACGGCGTCGCCCATGGCGCGGCGTCGATGTGCAGCCGCAGCGGCGCGTTGGCAGTGCTCCACGCGCCATCGCCGCTGGCCGCGGCGATCTGCAAGCGGTAATCGCCCGCACGCAGCGAAGAGAACTCGCGCGTGTCGCGCGTGCCGGTGTCCACCCAATCCGGATCGAAACCGGCGAGTAGAAATCTGTAGCGATTGCGTTGCGGCGTGGCGAAAGACAAGGCACGCGCGGTGACGGTGAGTTCGCGATCGTTCCATCCAAGCGAGATGTCTCGACCCGGATCGAGCTGCAGCACACGCCCGTCCCGGCGCACGCTTAAGTTCGCGAGTACCACCTGCAAGGGTGCGGTGGAGTCGCCGAGCGCAGCAGGACGAACCGCCAGCACACCGTCGAAACTGCCGGCATAAAGCGTGCCGTCCGAATCGCGCAGCAAGGTATGAGGCGTGAGTTCCGGATTGCTCAGGCCATCTTCGGCAGCGTAAGCGTGCACGCGATGCGTGGTCGGATCGTAAACCACCAGCCCGCGCGGCGTGATTGCCCACACGTGTCCGTCGTCGCCAATTTCCAGTCCGCCGACTTCCACGGCAGGCCAGCCGTCGCCGGCATCGACGGTGTCGAGCCGACGAGCGCGATCGTGCAGCGAGTAATGCTGCAGGCGATCGCTGCGCGCCAGCCACAACGAGCCGTCACTGCTGAACGCGAACGCATCCACTGCGCCGCGCGCAATGCCGGGAACGAATTCGAAGGCAGCGGCGCCGGGCCGCAGCCGCGCGATACCAGCGTTGCCTGCGGCCCAGACCGTCCCATCGCCCGTTTCGCGTAATTGACGTACCTCCTGCGCGGCATCGGTTCGCGCCGGCGGCGGGATCGGCGCCAGCGCGAACGTTTGCGGATCAACGCGCGCCACACCCGTGCCGGCTCCGGCGAAATACACGGCGCCATCGTGTGCGATCAGCAGGGCCCACACGCCATGCCGCAGCGCCGGGGCACCGGTGCCGATGTCGCGTGTGCTCGCGCCATCCAGCATGCGCAATCCATGGCGATGTCCGATCCACAACCGTCCACGGGTGTCCTGCGCGATCGCGCTGATCGAGGAATCCTGCAAGCCGGTTGCTTGCGCGAGGTGCAGGACTTCTCCTGTGCGTGGATTTACCCGATCGAGCACGCCCTTGGTGCCGCCGGCGAGTAACGTGCCATCGGGTGCGAGATGCAGCGCGCGTACGCGATCGAGGCCGAGCGACTCAGGCGCGTCCGGCCAATGCCGCCAGGCATCGAAGGCGCGCCAATGAGGCTGCAGATAGGCGACGCCGCCATCCAGCAGGGCGATCCACGTGCCGCCTTCGCGATCACGCAGCAGACCGACAACCAGCGCGCCCGGCAATCCGCCCGCCACGTTGGGGTGCGGCGCGTAGTGACGCGACGTGCCATCGGCGCCCAGCAGATCAAGGCCGTCATGCCGCGCTATCCAGATTTCTCCGCCCGCCTCGCGCATGCTGGCGTAGGCGGGCGCGGCTGCGCCGATGCGCTGCGGGGCGAAATCGTGGCCGACATGAAACAAGCCGGCATCTGTGGCGGCATCGACACCGTCTGCATTCGCACTCAATTGCCACACCGTCACCGGCTTGTCGATGTCGGCCAAGGCGACATCAGTGAGCTTGCCGCGCGCGTCGCGATATTGCAGGCCCGCTTCACTGCCGATCCACAGACCGCCGCGCGCATCCGCGGCGAGCGCCGTGATGTTGTCGGATGCCAACGGGTTGGCAGCACTCGCACGATTGCGCAGATGATCGAAACCGCCGCCGTTGGCTTGCAGCCGGTTCAGGCCGCCGCCATACACGCCGATCCAGATCGCGCCGTCGCTGGTCTGCGCCAGCGCCATCACGTCGTTGCCCGAAAGGCTTTTCGCGTTGCGCGAGTCGTGCAGCCAGTGCGCGAAATGACCGCTCTGCGGCTGGAAGAGATTCAGGCCAGTGCCTTCGCCGCCGACCCAGATGCGGCCCTGCACGTCGATCAGCACGGCAGAAACGTCGTTGGCCGGCAATGAACCGTAGTCGGCCGGATCGTGGCGAAAGATGCGGAATTCCTTCGCATCGAAACGCGCGAGCCCGTCGCGTGTGCCGATCCAGACGTAGCCTCGGGCATCCTGCGCCACGACGTATGCCGCATCGGAAGGCAGGCCGTCGACCACGCCGTAGTGGCGAAAAGGCGGTGCGAAAGGCGGTGCGATGTTACGTGCGGCCGGTGCGGTCAACGCCGCGGCCAGCAAAAGACTCCCCAGCATCGTGGTTACTCCCCAGTTCCACGAATGGGCCATCCTAGTCGCAATGCGCACTCAATTCATCTCACGTCCTTGTGACTGGGGCACAATCGCGCTGAGCCGCAGGAGTTGGCCATGCATTACACTCGCGCTGCATATCTGGCATTCGCCGCGGCCGCGCTGTTGCCGGCTGCGTGTCTCGCACGCACGCTCAGCTACCGCATCGATCCGGTCCACACGCAGGTACTCTTCAGCATCGATCACGACGGCTATTCATTTCCGGTCGGACGCATGAAGGTCAAGGCCGGCTGGCTGCAATTCGACGAGAGGGACTGGAGCAATGCAAAGGCAGTGGTGGATGTCGATACCGCCTCCGTCGATCTCGGCGACAAGGAATGGGACGACGCGGTGACGGACAAGCGCTTTCTCGACGCGAAGGAGTTTCCGCTGGCGCACTTCGAGAGCTCGTCGGTTGAGAAGACCGACGCGCAACATGGCACGTTGCATGGCGCTGTTACTCTGCGTGGCATCACGCACGAGTTGTCCATTCCGTTCACGCTCAACCGCGTCGGTGCCACGATGTTCGCCGGCCTGCAGACAATCGCGGGTTTCTCCGCGGAAACCGTGCTGGATCGCACGCAATTCGGCATGACCGCATTTCCCAAGGCGGTCGGCACGCAGGTGAAGCTGCGGCTGGAAGTTGAAGCCATCCTGGATCAGGACGCGCAGAAGCATTACGAAGCGCAAGAGGATTCCGCACATGCCGCTGCGCAACACTGACACGCGTTGGGGCGGCGTCGCGCAGACGTTTCACTGGCTGATCGCGATCCTGATCCTGGCGCAGGGCGCGATCGGCCTGACGATGGTCGATCTCGGCATGACGCCGACGAAGGTGAAAGTGTTCGCGCTGCACAAGTCGATCGGCCTGACCGTGCTGGCGCTGGCCTTGCTGCGGTTGGCCTGGCGCCTGACGCAACGCGTGCCGCGCGACCCGCCGATGCCGCGTTGGCAGCATATTGCCGCGCGCGTCTCGCATGTTCTGCTGTACGTCCTGATTCTCGCGCTGCCGCTCTCGGGCTGGCTATTCAACTCGGCCGCGAATTTTCCGCTGGAGTGGTTCGGCGTGGTGCACGTGCCGAGCCTGACGCAGGGCCTCGATCCGACATTGAAGACATGGTCGCTGCGCGCGCACGTGGTGCTGTTCTGGATATTGATCGGCGCGCTGACGGTGCACGTCGCTGCTGCGTTGTGGCATCACTTCGTTCGGCGCGACGATGTGCTGCTGCGGATGCTGCCGGACGAAGGAAGGAAATCGCGTACAGGAGTCTTGCGATGAAAAGGATGGCCGTCGCCGCGCTGATGCTGGCGTTGCCATTCGCCGCTTTCGCGCAGCAGTGGAAGGTCGACTTCGCCCACAGCGCATTGACCTTCACCGGTACCTATCAGGGTGAAAGGTTCGAAGGCCGTTTCAAACGCTTCGATGCAAAGATCGATTACGACCCGGCGCAGCTCGCGAGCGCGAAGTTCGACGTGACGATCGACATTGCCAGCGTGGATACGGCCAATGCCGAGCGCGATCAGGCACTGCCGGGCAAGGACTTTTTCGACATCGCGCAGTTCCCGCGCGCGCATTTCGTCACCACGCGTTTTCGCAAGGCGGCCAATGGCGAAGTGGTGGCGTCTGGCACGCTGAGTCTGCGTGGCGTCGCGCAGCCGGTGACGCTGGCGGTGAAGTTTTCGCAGGCCGGCAACGGCGCCACGCTGGATGTGGACACCACGCTGAAGCGGCTGGATTTCGGCATCGGCAGCGGCGACTGGGCCGACACTTCGATGATCGGCAATGACGTAGCCGTGCATGGGCATCTGACGCTGACGCGGTGATTACGTCTCGGCAATGAAAGCGCGCAGGGTTCCAACATCGAACGGCCAGTCCAGTTCGCGCCCGGAAGATCCATCGTGCAGCACGGGCACGCGCATTCCGTAACGCGCTTCCAATTCCGCATCGTCGTCGATCCACACGCTTTCGAATTCTGGTGCGCGCACAGCCGCCAGCAGCGCGACTGCCTCGTCGCACAGCTTGCAGTCATCGCGCTGATAGAGGAGAAGGGTCATTTGGTGAGTAGTGAGTCGTGAATAGTGAGTCGTGAAAACCGTCTTCTTACCACTCACAACTCACCACTCACAACTCACTCGTTCAGGCGAGCGTAGAATCTTGGCTTTTCCGCCCCCAGTTCCTATCCATGGCCGTCAGCGTCTTCGACCTTTTCAAGATCGGCATCGGGCCGTCGTCCTCGCACACGGTCGGGCCGATGCGCGCGGCCGCGCGTTTCGTGGAGAAGTGGCTGTTGCAGGCCGGCAACCTTCCGCGTACCGCGCGCGTCACCTGCGAGCTGCACGGTTCTCTCGCGATGACCGGCCGCGGCCACGGCACCGACAAGGCGGTGATGCTGGGGTTGGAAGGCGAATGGCCGGACAAGGTCGATCCTGATTCGATTCCGCAACGGCTCTCGCGCATTCGCAAGGAAAAACGCCTCCGTCTGCACGGCCAGCAGGAAATCGCGTTCGACGAAAAAACCGACCTGATCTTCAACAAGCGCCAGAAATTGCCGTACCACACCAACGGCATGCGCTTCACCGCATACGATGCGCAGGGCGGCGTACTCGCCACGCGCGATTACTACTCAGTCGGCGGTGGCTTCGTCGTCAATCAGGACGAAGCCGCAGAAGACCGCATCGTCGCCGACACCACGCCGTTGCAGCATCCGTTTTCGACCGGCGAACAATTGCTGGAAATCTGCGCGCGGGAAAACAAATCCATAGCGCAAATCATGTTCGAGAACGAACGCGCCTGGCGCAGCGACGAACGAATTCGCGCGGGACTGTTGAACATCTGGAACGCAATGCAGCAATGCGTCGCGCGCGGCCTGCGCTCGCCCGGAGAATTGCCTGGCGGGCTACACGTCAAGCGCCGCGCGCCGGCGATGGTCAATGAATTGCGCGATCGGCCGGAAGCGTCGCTGAAAGATCCGCTCACCATTCTGGATTGGGTGAATCTCTACGCGCTGGCGGTCAACGAGGAGAACGCCGCGGGCGGGCGCGTGGTCACCGCGCCCACCAACGGCGCGGCAGGCATCATCCCCGCGGTGCTGCATTACTACGATCGCTTCTGTCCGAAATCCAGCGAACAGGGCGTGATGGATTTTCTTTTGACCGCCGGCGCAATCGGCATTCTCTACAAGGAGAACGCTTCCATCAGCGGCGCGGAAGTCGGTTGTCAAGGGGAGGTCGGCGTGGCGTGCTCGATGGCCGCGGGCGGATTGACCGCCGCGCTCAGCGGCTCGATCTATCAGGTGGAAAACGCCGCCGAGATCGGCATGGAACACAATCTTGGACTCACCTGCGACCCGATCGGCGGCCTGGTGCAGATTCCCTGCATCGAACGCAACGCCATGGGCGCAGTCAAGGCCATCAACGCGCAACGCATGGCGATGCGCAGCGACGGCAAACACCGCGTCTCGCTGGACAAGGTCATCAAGACCATGCGCGACACCGGCCGCGACATGAAAGACAAGTACAAGGAAACCTCGCGTGGCGGGTTGGCGGTGAATGTGGTGGAGTGCTGAAGCGCAATGTTCAGATAGCCTGAACGCTTATCGCACGTTCCTTGACCCGAAGCCCGCACGGGCGTTCACTGGGCAGGCCATCCTCGCGATGGCTCCACGGCGGACGCGGATTCGCGCCCGGTCATTCAAGGAGGAGGAGAACATGAAACGCACGATGATGTCGTTCGTGGTCGCCGGCGCGTTGGCCTGCGCGCCGACTTTTGCGCTGGCGCAGAGCAGCACGAACACGCAGGATACCGGCATGCAGCACCCGCAGTCCGGCGCGATCACGCACCAGCCGCCTTATCAGAACACGCCGGACACGCCGGTCGCGGGCAGCACATCCGGCAGCTCGCAATCCAGCTCGTCCAGTTCCAACATGTCCAGCGCCAGCATGAGCAACGGTCAGATGATGGGCGAGCACAACATGAGCGGCACGGTGACTTCGGTCAGCAGCGCCGGCATGGTGATGCTGAAGACCGGCGAAGGCACGCTCAAGCTGCATTTCCCCGATGCCGCGTCAAACCTCAAGAAGGGCGACAAGATCACGGTGCATATGGGCTATACCAAGGACAGCGGCTCGTCCTCGATGTAGTCCTCAGCGGAGTGAACGTGACGGGCGGCTGCGGCCGCCCGTTTTTTTAACCCGCCGCCTCGGCCTGCCGCTATGCTAGGCGCTTTCTTCCGGTGCGCATCGCGGACAACACATGGCGGCTCTCGCGCAGAACGCATCGTCTGGAATCGCCGGTCTGGCGGCGCCGGTGTGCGCGTTGCTGATCGCGCGCGGCAAACTGAAGGAGGCCGATCTCGCGCGTGCCGAGCGCATCCATTCGGAAAACCCGGAAGGCACGCTGACCGCGTTGCTGGCGCGGCTGGGTCTGCTGTCCGAACGCGACCTGGCCGAAGCCTGGGCGGAAACCTTGAAGCTGCCCCTGCTTTCCGCGAAGGACGCCGGCGACACGCCGCCCGAAGCTTCGCCGTTGTCGCTGCGCTTCATGAAGCAGCACCACGTTCTGCCGATCGGCGAACGCGAAAACGCGCTGGAACTCGCGGTGGCCGATCCCGGCGATCCCTATCCGCTGCAAGCCGTTTCGTTGGCGGCGGGCAAGCCGGTGCTGTTGCGCATCGCGTTGCGTTCGGAAATCGACGATCTGATCGAACGCTGGCACGGCCAGGGCCGCAGCGCACTCGGCACGATCGTGGAAGGCATGGACGGCGAAGGCGCGAGCGGCGAGGACGACATTGAACATCTGCGCGATCTTGCTTCCGAAGCGCCGGTGATCCGCCTGGTGAATCTCTTGATCCAGCGTGCGGTGGAAGCTCGCGCTTCCGATATCCATATCGAGCCGTTCGAGAATCGATTGAAGGTGCGTTATCGCATCGACGGCGTGCTGCATGAGGTGGAAGCGCCGCCGGCATCCAGCACCGCCGCGGTGATCTCGCGCATCAAGATCATGGCCCGCATGAACATCGCCGAGCGCCGCCTGCCGCAGGACGGCCGCATCATGCTGCGGGTGCAGGGGAAGGAACTGGACTTGCGCGTGTCGTGCATCCCCACCAGCTTCGGGGAATCGGTGGTGATGCGCATTCTGGATCGCGGAAACGTGGTGCTGGATTTCGGCGCGCTCGGTTTCGATGCGCAGACCTTGCCGAATTTTCTGCGCGTGCTAGAGCAGCCGCACGGCATTCTGCTGGTCACCGGACCGACCGGCTCGGGCAAGACCACCACGCTCTATACCGCGCTGTCGAAGATCAACACGCCGGACCGCAAGATCATCACGGTCGAGGATCCGGTTGAATACCAGCTCGAAGGCATCAACCAGATGCAGGTGAAGCCGCAGATCGGGCTAGATTTCGCCGGCGCCCTGCGCTCGATCGTGCGGCAGGATCCGGACGTGATCATGATCGGCGAGATGCGCGATCTGGAAACCTGCAAGATCGCCATCCAGTCCGCGTTGACCGGGCACCTGGTGCTCTCCACGCTGCACACCAATTCCGCTGCGGGCGGCGTGACGCGATTGCTGGACATGGGCGTGGAGGATTATCTGCTGGCGTCGACCGTCAACGCGATCCTTGCCCAGCGGCTGGTGCGGCGGCTCGATCCAGCCACCGCGGAGCCTTACGAACCGCTGCCGGAACTGGTGAAAGAGTTGGGTCTGGACAAACTCACCGATCAACGCCCGTTGCGTTTGTATCGGCCGAAAGCATCGCCGGACAATCCCAGCGGTTTCCGCGGACGCCTCGCCATCATCGAACAACTGACGATGAGCGATCCGCTGCGCCGGCTGGTGATGCAGCGCGCCGACGCCACCGACATTGAACGCGCCGCACGTGCCGAGGGCATGCACACCATGTACGAGGACGGTCTACGCAAGGCGCTCGCCGGCCTCACCACGATCGAGGAAGTGTTGCGTGTTACGCAGGAAGCGTAGAGCAGGGAGCAGGGCAAAGGGAGCAGGCAACCGCGCAAACTGCCGGCTGATATCTGTGGTCTCGAGAAAACGATTGTGATGCACACGACGTCTTTTCCCTGCTCCCTGCTCCCTCGTCCCTGATGCCTGCTTTTCACTACAAAGCTGTCACGCCCGCGGGCGAAGTCGTCGAAGGCCGCATGGATGCGGCATCGGTCGAGGACGTGATCGCGCGCCTGCACGAACAGGGCAATGTGCCGCTGGCGGCGGACGATGCCGACAGTGCCGCGGGACGTTCGTTGTTCGCGCGCTGGCAACGCGCGCCGCTCGGCGGTGCGGCGCTGGTGCAATTCACCCAGCAGCTAGGCACCCTGTTGGGTGCGGGCCTGCCACTGGACCGTTCACTGCAGTTGTTGCTTGAAATGCCGGAGGGTGAGCGCGCGCGCAACGTGGTGAGCCGCGTGCGCGAACGCGTGCGCGGCGGCGCTTCGCTGTCGCGCGCGCTTGAAGAAGAACACGGCGCGTTCTCGCGGCTGTACGTCAGCATGGTGCGCGCGGGCGAGGCCGGCGGCGCGCTGGACGAAACACTTAAGCGCCTCGCCGATTACTTAGAGCGTGCGCGTTCCTTGCGCGAGAGCGTGATCGGCGCGCTGGTGTATCCGGCCTTTCTGCTGTTCGGTGTGCTCGGCTCGCTGATCCTGCTGCTGGCCTTCGTGGTGCCGCAGTTCGTGCCGATCTTCGCCGACATGAACGTGCCGGTGCCGTTCATCACGCGCATGCTGATGGCGATCGGTTCGTTCCTGCACGACTGGGGCTGGATCGTGCTTGTGCTGTTGATCTTCGGCGCGTTGTATTTGCGCATGCGCTGGCGGGAACCGGCCGCACGCCGCGCGCTGGATGCGCACCTGTTGCGCGTGAAGGTGTTCGGGCCGCTGCTGTTGAAAGTGGACACCGCGCGATTGCTGCGCACGCTGGGGAGCCTGCTGAAGAACGGTGTGCCGCTGTTGTCCGCGCTGGGCATCGCGCGGCAAGTCGTTGCCAACCGCGAACTGGCCGCGCAACTGGAGCCGGTGACGGAATCGGTGAAGGGCGGCGAAGCGCTGTCGCGCGCGTTGGCCGCGCACACCGCATTTCCAAAACTCGCCACGCAGATCGCGCAAGTCGGCGAGGAATCCGGCACGTTGGACACGATGCTGCTGCGCGCGGCCGACACCTACGACGGCCAGGTGAAGAGTGCGATCGACAAGATGCTGGCGGCGCTGGTACCGGTGCTGACGATCGTGATGGCCGTGCTGGTGGCCGGCATCATGCTGGCGATCCTGCTGCCGCTGCTGAGTTTGACCGGGAATATTCAGTGATAACGGAGAACGCGATGTTGTCGAAAGTTTTTGGCCGGGACGAAATCAGGAACGAGGGACAAGTAGCGAGGGTGCTTCGCGCTCTCACTTTTGCGAGCACAAAATTCTCGCGAAAAGAGCGAATTCTTGCGCCCTCGCCACTCGTCTCTCGCTCCTCGAGAGGCTTCACCCTCCTCGAAATGCTGGCGGTGATCGTGCTGCTCGGCATCGTCGCGACCATCGTCGCGCGGTCGATCAGCGGCAACGTCACCAAGGCCGACTACAAGGCTGGCAAGCTGCAGGTCGAAAAACTTTCGCAGGACATCGATGCGTACATGCTGGATAACGGTTCACCGCCGAAAGAATTGCAGGACTTGTTGACCAAGCCCGGCGATGCGCCGTCGTGGAACGGCCCATACGCCAAACCAGGCGATCTGAAGGATCCGTGGGGCCATCCTTTTGGCTATGTGTATCCGGGTCAGCACGGGCAGTACGACATCATCTTCTACGGCCGCGACGGCAAACCGGGTGGCGACGGGGTGGATGCGGATTGGGGCAATTGGCAGCAGTGAAAGCAGGGAGCAGGGAGTAGGAAGCAGGGCAGAACATGAACCTATCGGACATCCGCCGCAGGCGTTGCTCCCTGCTCCCCACTCCCTGCTCTCCGCTTCCTGAAAGCGGATTCACCCTGCTGGAAATCCTCGCGGTGCTGGCGCTGATCGGGTTGGCCTTGGCGGTCACGGCGTTCAGTCTCGATGGCGGGTTGCAGCGCGCGAAACTGGACGCGTCCGGCCGCGACATCGCCGCCGCGTTGCGGCACACGCGCACGCGCGCGTTGGTCGAGCATCGCGCACAGTGGTTCACGTTGGATTTGAAAGCGCGCAGTTTTGAATCGCCCGGCCGCGCGCCGCAGGACATTCCCGCCGACACGACCTTACATGTGACAACCGCGGCGCAAGATGCGAAGAAGCCCGGCATCGCGCGCATCCGTTTCTTTCCCGACGGCAGCTCCACCGGCGGCCACATTGAGCTCGCGCGCAGCAAACGCGAAGTGCGCATTGATGTGGATTGGCTGACGGGCGCGGTGGCGATGAGCGAAAAGCCGTGATTCAGCATTCGAGATTCGGGATTCGCAAGCGCACTCCGCGTTTCACGTGCGTCGGCATTTCCGCCTTTCGCCAATCCCCCCTCCCGAATCCCCAATCCCGGCTCTCAAGCGGCTTCACCCTGCTCGAAGTCCTCGCCGCGATCGCGTTGCTTGCATTCGCGTTCGCGATCGGTTTGCGCGCGATGAGCGGGGCGCTGGGCAACAGCGCGCATGGCGAGGCGATGACGCAGGCGGCGCTGGAAGCGCAATCGCTGCTGGATATGCAAGGCTTGACTACGCCATTGCGCACAGGTGTGCAGCAGGGACGTTTCGATGACGGCGTGAGCTGGCAATTGCGCACGAGCATCTATAAGCCGCCGAGTCAAAATTCGAATGCCGCCGCAGCGTTTTCTTCGCCGCAGCCGCTCGCCGGAAATGACCAGCAACCCGGCAACGGCATCAATCTGTTTCGTCTCGATCTGGATGCACGCTACGCCGGCACGCGCACGCTGCACTTTTCGACGTTGAAGGCGCAGTTGGCGCAGACCGCATCATCACCATGATTTCTCGGATTGCCCCCCATTCCGTTCTTCCTCCGCTGGCAGGGGAACGTGTCCGGAGAACGGAAGGGAGGCGCGCACATGAGTGCGGTTTTACTTTGTTGGAAATCCTGATCGCGCTGGTGCTGATGGCGTTGGCGATGGTGGGCGTGTGGGGCGCATTGCGCACCGGCGCAAAGCTCTCGCGCAGTGCCGATGCGTCGATCCAGCAGAGCGACCGTGTGCGCGCGGTGCAGCAGTTCCTGCGCGACTATCTCGGCGGTGCGCAACCGCAGGCGTATGCGCCGGCAGCCGACCAGCCCGCGCGCATGTTCGAAGGCGCAGCACAAAAACTCACTTGGGTCGCTCCGATGCCCGCGCAACTGGGCGACGGCGGTTTGTTCGTGCAGACATTGCAACTGGTGCGTGACAAGGATGACGCCGATTACGCGTTGCAACTGACTTACACACCACTGTCGGGCGATGGCGTGAACTCGCAGGCTGCGCAACCGGAAACGCTGCTCGACCATGTCGCCGATGCGCATTTTGAATATCTGGTCGCAGTCGGCAACGGCAAACCCGCCCGCTGGCGCAGCACCTGGCAGAGCACATCCGGCTTGCCGCTGGCCGTGCGCGTCACGCTGACGCCCGCGTGGCGCGAGCGCGTCGCATTTCCATCGATGTCGATTCCGTTGCGCGCGGGCAACGGCTTCAGCATCAGCGTGCCGGAATCGGGAGCGCAGCCGTGAAACGCGCACGTGGCGCGGCGTTGCTGTTCGCGTTGTGGGCGGTGGCGCTGCTGGCGGCTCTGCTTGCTGGGCTCGCTGTCGGTGCGCGTGGTGAAGCGGAAAGCGCGCGTTACGCCTACGAACAGGCACGTGCGCGTTACGCAGCCGAAGCGGGCATCGCGCGCGCGGTCGATGCCTTGCGCGCTGCCGACAGCGCGCGCCGCTGGGTGCCGGATGGCCGCGACTATCATTTCGATTTCGACGGCGCGAAAGTGGAAGTGCGCATCGAGGACGCCTCGGGCCAGGTCGATCTCAATGCCGCCACGCCACAGGTGCTGATCAATCTGTTTCTCGCCGCGGGCGCGGATCAGCAGAAGGCGCAGGCGCTCAGCGACGCGGTGCAGGATTGGCGCGATGCCGACGACATCCCGCGCGCGCACGGCGCGGAAGCCGATGCCTATAAGCGCGCCGGCTTGAAATGGCTGCCGCGAAACGGGCCGTTCCGCAGCAGCGACGAACTGGCCCGCGTGTACGGCATGACCGATGCGCTGTATCGAAAACTCGCAGACGCGGTAACGGTGTATTCGGGCCGCAATTTTCCCGATCCGCAATACGCAGGTCCGCTGGCGATGGCGGCCGCGCGCGACGGCGACATCGCTTCCGCCACGCGCGAGGTCGAGACGCGCCGCGCGCGTCCCGCGGTCGATGCGGCCAGTCAGCCGGTGAGTGGACTCGATTCGCAGACGCTGGTCGCCGGCTTCGGCGGCTTGACGCAGGAAATCCGCAGCACCGCCACGCTGCCCGATGGCACCCGATCGCAACAGAAAGCGATCCTGCGCCTGACCGCGATCAGTGGGAATTTGCGGCCTTACTCCGTGTTAGGCTGGCGCGACTTTTTGGACGGCGACGACACTCTCGATTCTCGATGACACGTTCGCGATGAACAGTCTCTCGCCCGCACTCGAACGCGCGAAGCTGGCGTGGCGGCGATCACCCGCGCCGCGTTTCCTGGCATGGTGGGGCGCCGAACTCGCGGCGCTGCTGCCGGCCGCGTTGCGCACGCGCCTGCTGCGCGGTCCGGAAGTGCTGCTACTGAGTGCGCACGCCGATGGGTTGCGGGTGCGGCGCGAGCGCACCGGCGACGTGCTGGCGCAGATCCCTTGGAGCGCGAGACCCGAGGAGCAGCGCGCAAGCTTTGCGCGCGCATGCGCCGGCATCGATCCGGCTGACCGACGTCTGGTGCTGCTATTGCCGCCCGCATGCGCGTTACGCCGGCGTCTGTATCTGCCGCCCGCCGCGGCGTCTGACCTGCGCCGCGTGCTCGGTTACGAAATCGACCGGCAGACCCCGTTCAAGCCGGAGCAGGTGTGGTACGACGTGCGAGTGCTGGATGCCGAATCCACGCCCGAACAACTCGCGGCGGGCTTGATCGTCGCGCCGCGCAAGCAGACCGAACCGCTGCTGGAGCAGCTGCGCGGTTTGCACATCGTGCCCGATGCGGTGGATGTCTGCCTGGATGCGAATTTCATTGGCCGGCTGGGCGTCAATCTGCTGCCGCCAGAACAGCGGCCGCGCCGCGCGCAACCGCGCCGGCGCATCAACCTTGCGCTCGCGGCGGCATGCGTCATATTGATCGTGCTGGTGCTGCTGCAATGGCTGGACAACCGCCGCGCCGCGCTGGATGAGATGCAGACCCAAGTCGATGCGCTGCGCATCCAGGCGAAACAGGCCGCAAGTTTGCGCGAGGAACTGGTGAATGCCGCGGGCGCGTCCGGCTTCCTGGTCGCGCGCAAACGCGCCACGCCCTCGCCGCTGATGGTGCTGCGCGATCTTACGCAGAGATTGCCGGGCGACACTTGGTTGCAGCGCTTCTCGATGGACAATCAGGGGCAGATCACGATGCAGGGCGAGAGCGCGAAAGCGGCGAGTTTGATCGACGCCTTGCGCGATTCGGCGCTGCTGACCGAGCCGAAATTGCAGGGCGTGATCCAGCCCGATCCACAGACCGGCAAGGAACATTTCGATCTGGCCGCGCAACTGCGTGGCGGTGGAAGCAATCCTCGTGCGCGCTAAGCCTGTCAAGCTCAGTCCAGTACAGTCGCGCCTCGCGGCGATCGCACTTGCGCTGCTTGCGTTAGCCATCGCCTACTTCGCGCTGCTGCACTGGTGGTTCGTCGCGCCGATGCTCGACACGCGCGCGCAGATGCAGGATTTGCGCGATACGCACGCGCGTTATACGGCGGCGATACGGCAGGCGCCGCTGTTGCGCAAGCGCATCGCGCAGCTGGCGCAGGGGGGCGCATCCAGCAACGCGTTTTTGCCGGAGACCGATCCCTCCGCCGCCGCGGCCGGTTTGATCCAGCGGGCATCGGATGTGGTTGCCGCACACGCGTCGCAAGGCGGCGGCTGCGAGATGCCGCAGAAGATGCCGATCGAAGGCAGTTCCAACAAGGAGCCGTACCGACGCGTCAGCGTCTCGATCACCCTGCAATGCGGCATGCAGCCGCTGATCGAGGTCCTGCATGATTTCGACCGCGCGCTGCCGTACATGTTCGTGGACGACATCACGATCTACCAGATCGCGCAGCCCGGCTCCGCGGCATCGCCGAAACTCGAAGTGCAATTCACGCTGTCGGGGTACATCCGCGCGGGAGCATCGCCGTGATCGCCGCCGACCGCCGGCGCCTGACGCCCGTTCTCGCGGTGATCTGCGCGCTGCTGGTCGCGCTGTTGATTGCGCTGTGGGCGGGGCTCGGGCGCGGCGTGCGCTGGGACGATGCCGCCGCACCGCCGCGATTGCCGCCCGAGCGCGCGGCCACGCCGCCGCCGAGCGTCGCGCCGTTGCAGGATTACGCGGTTGTCTGGGAGAAACCGCTGTTCAGCCCGGATCGCAAGCCCATCGCGGTGGCTGCGAGCAACGGCAACGCCAACAGCGGCGATCTGGAATTGACCGGTGTGATCTTGCTGCCCGATCTGCACATGGCCTTGCTGCGAGAGAAGAACAGCGGACAGACCTTGCGCGTGCGCGAAGGCGGCAGCGCCGATGGCGTGGCGGTGGTGGAGGTGAAACCGCGCAGCGCGGTGGTCGATGCCAACGGCACGCGCAGCGAACTGGAATTGAAGGTCGGCCCCGCGCCATCCGCAACCAATGCAGTGGATAATGCGCCCGCAGTGCAGCCGACGCCGTTCGTGGCGGTGCCCCAGACTCCGCCCGGCAACGCGCAGGAAGACAATACTCCGCAGGCGAGCGAAGCATGGAGCAAGGCGCTGAAGGCGCGCATTGAGGAGCGCCGCCGCGAAGCGGCGCGCAGGCAGCAACAGCAACAGCAGAACGATGGAGATCAGTAACGTGAAACGTTTTGTGCCAATCCTCGTTTTGCTGACCGTCCTGCTTGCCGGCTGCGCACCCGACGTGCGCCCGGAGAACCACGATCTCGAACGCCAGGCCATCGCCGGCACGCACGCGCCGCCGCCGCCGCCGACCACCGAAACGCAGATCGAACCGCTGGTGCAGGCCGCGCCGCAAACCACTACCACGATCGGCACCGGCAGTTTCGTCAACGAGCGCGCCGCGCGCGCGCCGTTGCCGGCATCGATAACCGCACAAGGCCAAGGCGCGATCACTTTCAATTTCGAGAACCAGCCGATCCAGGCCGCGGTGAAGGCGATCCTGGGCGACGTGCTGCACGAGAACTACGTGATCGCGCCGGGCGTGCAGGGCACGGTGACGTTCTCCACTTCGCAGCCGATCGACCGCTCGCAGGTGCTGCCCATTTTGGAAATGCTGCTGTCGTGGACCAACAACGCGCTGGTGCGGCGCGAGGGCCGCTATATCGTGATGCCGGCGAAGGAAGCCGCGGGCGGCAATCTGGTGCCGGGCCTGGGCGCCGCGCCGCCGGGCACAGGCTACGCCGCGCGCCTGTTCCCGCTGCACTACGTTTCCGCCGACGCGATGCAGAAACTGCTGAAACCCTTCGCGCGGTCCGACGCCTTCCTGCTGGCCGATCCGCAGCGCAACGTGCTGGTGATGGCCGGCACGCCGGAGGAACTCGCCAATTACCAGCGCACCATCCGCACCTTCGACGTCGACTGGCTGCGCGGCATGTCGGTTGCCGTGATTCCGTTGCAGCACGTCGAGACCAGCACGCTGATGCCGCAACTGGATCAGATGTTCGGAAGCAAGAGCGATTCGCCGATGGCGGGGATGGCGCGCTTCATCCCGCTGGAACACAGCAACAGCATCGTGGTGATCACCTCGCAGCCGACTTACGTGGACGAAGTGCGCGACTTCATCGCCAAGATCGACGCCGGCGCGGGTGGTTCGTCCGGCTTGTATGTCTATGACGTCAAGAACATCAAGGCATCCGATCTGGCCGAACATTTGAACGCGCTCTACAACGGCACGCCGTCGGGGCAGAACAACAATAACGCTGGCGCGGTCGCGCCCGGCTTCTCGCCGCTGGAGCAAGGCAGCAAGGGCCTGGGCGGCACCAGCGGCATTTCCAACAGCGGTTTCGACAATGGCAACGGCAGCGACAACGGTGGCAAGAGCAATTACACCGACAACGGCATGGGCGGCGACCAGAGCGGCACCGGCAACAGCATCAACGGCGGTCTGGAAAGCGGTCTGCTGCAACAGCGCAACGGCGGGGGCAACGGGAATGCGTCAGCGGCCACGACCAGCTACACCACGCAAGGCGGCGTGCACATCGCCGCGGTCGATGAAAACAATCAATTGCTGGTGCGCGCGCGCCCGTCGCAATGGCAGGAAATGCTGCCGGTGATAGAGCGGCTGGATCAGGTGCCGCTGCAGGTGCAGATCGAAACGCGCGTGCTGGAAGTGGATCTCACCGGGCAATTTTCGCTCGGTGTGCAGTATTACCTCGCCGGTTTGATCGGCACCCAGCCCGGATCGCCGCCCGGCACCAATGAATCCTTCCATCGCCATCAAGGCGCCGTGGGTCTGGGCGGCGTGCAATACAACCCGGCGACCGATGGCCTGTTCTGGTCGTTCGCCGGCAACAACCTGCAATTCGCCATCCGCGGGCTGGAAGAAAGCGGCAACACCAAGATCCTGTCCGAGCCCTCCACCGTGGTGCTTAACAATCACGAGACGCAGATCAAGGTGGGCGACAAGATTCCGGTGGTGCAGACTTATCTTGCGCCCGGTTATGGCGTCGCCAACGGCAGCAGCACCGGCGCCTACAACATCGGCTCGGTGCAATACATCGACACCGGCGTGCTGCTGGATGTCACGCCGCGCGTCAATCCGGGTGGACTGGTCTATCTCAACATCCAGCAGGTGGTGAGCCAGCCGACCGGCTCACCGGACCAGTACGGTAACTACACCATTTCCAACCGCGCGCTCAATACCCAAGTGGCGGTTCAGAACGGCCAGACCGTGCTCCTCGGCGGACTGATCCAGCAGACCGATACCAATGGCGACAACGGCGTGCCGTTCCTCAACCGTATCCCGGTGCTGGGCCGGCTGTTCGGCACGACCACGCGCAACAAGAACCGCACCGAACTGATCGTGCTGATCACCCCGCGCGTGATCGGCGACGCCGAGGAAGCCCGCGCGCTGACCGACGAATACCAGACCAAATTCGAATCCCTGCAACCGATTCTAGCGCCGCCCGCGGGCGCGGCGACGAGCAAGACCACAACCACCACGACCACGACAACGACCGCGACCGCGTCCGTGCAGCCATTGCCGCCTGCGAAGTCCGCGCAACGTGGCTGGACCTTGCAGGTCGCCGTGTACAACAGCGATGAGCCCGCGCGCGTCATGCGCGACCGCCTGCGCCAGCTCGGCTACAACGCCTACCTCACCAGCTCGCAATCCGCCAACGCAACGATATGGCTCGTGCGTGTGGGTCCGTTGGCCACGCGCGCGGACGCAGATGCCCTGCGCGCACAGATCGCCCAGCGGATAAACATCCAGGGTACGGTGATGGCGCCGCTGGAGTAAACACACCAAGGGATCGAATCCTGAAGCGCTTGCTCTACTTGCTTTTGTTATTGCCTTGCAGTGTGTTGGGTGACAATGCTTGGCAATACAGTGGTCAAATTGAAAGAAGCATGGTCGTGACAGGAACTATCGAGGTAAACCCCGACGGTTCGGTGAAAAGCTATACCCTCGATCAGCAGGACAAGCTATTGCCAGAGATAATCGAACTCATTACAAGAGCAGTACCGACCTGGAAATTCGAGCCGATGGCGGACAAAACAACGCCCGCAACGGCCACAATGAACATCAGGGTCATCGCCGACAAGCTCAAGGAAGACCAATACTCGTTGAGCATTTGCGGCGTCTCTTTCGGTGCGCAACACGAAAATTTGGATGAATGGCCGCACTACAAGACGAGAGATCCCATTCCTCGATATCCGGATGACGCTCTACAAAGACGGGTGAGCGGCACCGTCTATGTGGCGGTTCTCGTCAATCGCCAAGGTACGGTCGAGAAAGTTGATGCAATGCGGGTTGATCTCCGTGCGTTGGGAGACAAACAAATCATGGGCCAGTTGAGGAGAAGCCTGGCTCAGTCCGCATTGAAGGCCATTGCCAAATGGACCTTTACGGTGCCAACTAAGGGTCCATATATCAACAAAGACCATTGGATGGTGAGGATTCCGGTGAACTTCTCGATTGCTGGGAGAGATCCTGAAATTATTCCCTACGGTCATTGGGAGGCTTATGTACCTGGACCTGTCAATCACATCCCTTGGGTGGAATCCGAAGAGCATTTTGCCGAAAGCAGCGCAGACGCGATTCCCGATAATGACTTCGCATTTCAGGGCGATCCGCGCTTCGTGCTGTTGACACCACCTTCGCCCCCTTGAGGCGGCGCGGATAAAGATCAAATCCCATCCCCCGCCCAGCACTGCGTGCTGGGCAGATGCGAGCCGGTCTGCGGTCCGAAATCGCAAATCACGTAATCGGAAACATCCCCGGTGAGCAGGCGGTTGCTTTCAGATTGCGCGTTGAACATGCGCACGCGCTCGCCGCCGCTCATCGCCTCGATGCTGCCGCGGCGCTGCATCAGCGCAGTCATCAAATCGATGTCGCGCATCACCAGATCGCGGTCGCGCGCGCTCAGGTTCGCGTACTCGCCGCCGGATTGCAGTCCCGAGCGCACGGCCGCGGCCTGCTGCGCGAAATCCTGCGCGTTGGAGATGTTGAAGGGAGCCGGAGCGGATTCTGCGCCGGCGAGGGCCGCGCCGGCCGCCAGCAAAAGCGGCATGCCAGTCGCCATCAGGAAGTAACGCTTGCACATGGCCAACCTCCACGGTTCGAGAAGAGGGCCCCGGGCGATGAAAATCCTACGCCTGACGCGAACCGGGTTCAATCAAGCCGTGGTGGTGAGCGCCGCATTGCTGGCAGCCTTGGTTTGCATTTAGCCTGCGCGGATGCCGAGCGCGCCCGCAGTTTCCATCCTGATCGTCACGGCCGACAGCGGCGAGGGCGCGCGCGAGTGCGTGTCGCGAGCACTGGGTAGCTCGGTGCCGGTCGAAATCGTCTTAGTCGACAATGCTTCGGGCGACGGCGTGCCGCAGTCGATCGCGCGCGATCACGTGAACGATACGCGCGTGCGCGTGCTGTTCAACGATGCGAATCTCGGTTTCGGGCCTGCGATCAACCGCGGCGCCAAAATGGCGAACGCGACTGTGCTGCTGATCCTCAATCCCGATTGCATGCTGCAACCCGATACCGCCGAACGCCTGCTGGACGTGGCACGGGATCATCCGCTGGCCGGCGTGATCGGCGCGGTGGTCTGCCATGAGAACGGCGAACCCGATCGGGCCTCGTATCGCCGCGATCCGCTGTTGCGGCGTTCGCTGATGAGCCTGACCGGGCGGGCCGCACGCGAATCAATCGATCCGAAATACGCCGGCATCAACGTGCCGGGAGCGATGCCCGACAAAGTCGTGGAAGCCGAGAATGTTTCCGGCGCGCTGATGCTGATTCCGCGCGCGGTGTTCGAACGGCTCGGCGGCTTCGACGAGAATTATTTTCTGCATTGCGAGGATCTCGACCTGTGCCGCCGCGCGCGCGATGCAGGTTTCAAGGTTCTGCTGGCCGGCAACGTGCGCGTGCTGCATCGCAAGGGCGGCTCCAGCGCGCACCGGCCGGTGTTCGTGTCGCGCCACAAGCATCGCGGCATGTGGCGCTGGTTTCGCAAGTTCGATCCGGCCGCGCGCAATCCGCTGCTGCGCACGATGGTGTGGTGCGGCATCTGGTCGCATTTCGTGCTGACCGCGCCGGTGCTGGCGCTGCACAAACGCAGACGCCTGTAGGAGCCCGCTTGCGATCGACTTGGGTATGATCCGGAGCCGTCGCGCGCAAGCGCGCGCCTACAACAGCAGGGGAATGGATGAGCGCAAATCTAGAAAGCGCATCGCGCCGCGGCGGCTTTCGTTACTACGACTTGGCTGTAGGCGGCATGGTCGGCGTGCTGCTGTGCTCGAACCTGATCGGTCCGGCAAAAGTTTGCACCGTCACATTGCCGCTGATTGGCGCGCTCACCTTCGGCGCAGGCAATCTGTTCTTTCCGATCAGCTACATCTTCGATGACGTGCTGACGGAAGTGTACGGCTACGCGCGCGCACGCCGCGCGACCTGGGCCGGGTTCGGCGCGCTGGTGTTCGCGTCGTTGATGACACAGGCGATCATCCACATGCCGGTGAGCCCGGCCGAACCGTTCGACGCGAAACTGCAACCTGCGCTGGAGATCGTGTTCGGCAGCACCTGGCGCATCGCGCTGGCGTCGCTGGTCGGATTCTGGGTTGGCGACTTCGCCAACGCGTTCGTCATGGCCAAGATGAAACTGTGGACGCGTGGACGCTGGCTGTGGACGCGCACCATCGGTTCCACCATCGTGGGCGAAGGCGTGGACAGCCTGACGTTCTACCCGATCGCCTTCATCGGCATCTGGACCGGCCAGACGATCATCAAGGTGATCATTTTCAACTGGGTGATGAAAGTGCTGGTGGAAGTCGTGGCGACACCGCTGACCTATGCGGTGGTCGGCTGGTTGAAGCGGCGCGAGAACGCCGACACGTATGACACCCACACAGATTTCAATCCGTTCACGCTGCGAGATGACGGCGAGGTGCGTACGTTCCAGCCGCGCTGATCACAGCTCCATCAAATCATGACCGATGATCAACCGGCCCTTGAAGTGCGGCTTCACCGCGTCGATCCACACCTGATCCGGGATCGGCGGCATGCCCGGCACGAAATGGTTCAGCACCAGCGTGTTCACGCCCGCTTGCGCCGCGATCTGTCCGACCTGTGACATCGGCGTGTGCGCGGCTTCCAGGTGCGCGCGCAGTCGCGTGGCCTGTGTCTCGTTCTTCACCACCGCATCGATCGCTTGCAGATCGATCACCTCGTGCACCAGGATATCTGCACCGTGCGCCAGCTCGATCAGGTTTTCGCTCGGGCGCGTGTCGCCGGAGAACACTATTGAGCGATCCGGGCAATCGAAGCGATAGGCGAAAGCGGGCTCGACGGGCGGATGCTGCACCAGTGCCGCGGTGACTTTCATGTTCTCGTCCTGCATCACCACGCCCGCGCGCGTGATCTCGTGCGGCACGATCAGTTTCGCAAACGGCGGCCGGCCTTCGTCGCGCTCACGGATACCGATGTCGTAGGCATCCATTTCGAGGAACAGTTCCGTCATTCGCTTCAGCGGCGGCGGGCCGTACGTACCCACGTGCGTGTGCAGATCGGTTTCCCACGCCAGCAGCAGAAGATTGCCGTAATCAGCGTTGTGATCGGAATGCTGATGCGTGATGAACACGTCGCGGATGTTTCCGAGATCCAGCCCCGCTTTCACCATCTGCCGTGCGACGCCATTGCCGCAGTCGACCACATAGATGTCGTCGCCGATCACGATCGCATTCGCTGGCGCTGAGCGATCCGATTTCGGCGTCGGCCCTCCGGCGGTGCCGAGCAGGATCAGGCGTGAACGTTTGCGCATGGATCTGTTTGCGAATGCGCGTGTGCTGAAGGTTGCGATCGCAACGATGGAGAGACCCGCGGCTTGCAACAGCCGGCGGCGAGAACGATTGAAGCAACGTGGAGATGGCATGGCCGGAAGCGGTCCATCCCGGGATCGAGGTCACCGCAATCTATCATCATCATTCAAGAACGCGGCGGAATCCAATGACTTGTTTCATCGCAGCAAAAGTCACTGGATTCCGGGTTCTAGCCCGATGAATGGGCCGGCCC
>JAJPID010000014.1 GCA_021324945.1 Lysobacterales bacterium
AAATGCTGCGGGAAGAACAGCACGTTCACCCAGATCGCGCTGTTCCAGAAGTGCACCTTGCCCCAGAACTCCGAATACATGTGGCCGGTCCACTTCGGCAGCCAGTAATACACCGCGGCGATGATCGCGAACGCCGCGCCGGTGACCAGCACGTAGTGGAAATGCGCGACGATGAAATACGTCTGGTTGTACTGGAAGTCGGCCGGCACCAGCGCCATCATCACGCCGGAAAAGCCGCCGATGGTGAAAAGGATCACGAAGGCGATCGCGAACAGCATCGGCGTCTCGAACGTCATCGAGCCGCGCCACATCGTCGTCACCCAGTTGAACACCTTCACACCGGTCGGCACGGCGATCAGCATGGTCGCGTACATGAAGAACAGCTCGCTGCCGATTGGTAGACCGACCGTGAACATGTGGTGCGACCACACGATGAACGACAGGAACGCGATGCAGGCGATCGCGTACACCATCGCCTTGTAGCCGAAGATCGGCTTGCGCGAGAAGGTGGGGATGATTTCCGAGATCAGCCCGAACGCGGGCAGGATCATGATGTAGACCTCGGGGTGCCCGAAAAACCAGAACACGTGCTGGTACAGCACCGGGTCACCGCCGCCGCCGGCGTTGAAGAAGCTGGTGCCGAAGAACTTGTCGGTCAACAGCATTGTCACCGCGCCCGCCAGCACCGGCATCACCGCCAGCAGCAGGAACGCGGTGATCAACCACGCCCAGCAGAACAGCGGCATCTTCAGCAGATCCATGCCCGGTGCGCGCATGTTCAAGATCGTCGCGATGATATTGATCGCGCCCATGATCGACGAAATGCCCATCAGGTGGATCGAAAACACCATGAATGCGATCGCGTCACCGCCCTGCAGCACCAGCGGCGGATACATCGTCCAGCCCGCGGCTGGCGCGCCGCCCGGCATGAAAAAGGTGGACAGCAGCAGGATGAAGGCGAACGGCAGGATCCAGAACGACAGGTTGTTCATGCGCGGCAGCGCCATGTCCGGTGCGCCGATCATGATCGGGATCATCCAGTTCGCGAGGCCCACGAAGGCCGGCATGATCGCGCCGAAGATCATCACCAGCGCATGCATGGTGGTGAGCTCGTTGAAGAAGTACGGCTGCATCAACTGCATGCCGGGCTTGAACAGCTCGGCGCGGATGCCCATCGCAAACAGCCCGCCGATGAAGAACATCGTCAGCGAGAACACCAGGTACATCGTACCGATGTCCTTGTGGTTGGTGGACATCACCCAGCGATGGATGAAACCTTCCGGCGCCGCATGGGCGTGATCGTCGTGGGACAGGGCCGCGTCGTGTGCCATTTGGAATGCCTCGAGAAAGCGGTTAGTGCTGAGCCAGCGTCGGAGTTGCGGAAGCGCCCACCTGCGCGGTGCGCGCGGCCTGATCGAGTTTCGACTGCGCTTCCTGCGCCGCCAGCCAGGATTCGAACTGCGCCTTGGGCACCACGTTCACCACGATCGGCATGAAGCCGTGGTCCTGCCCGCACAGCACGTGACACTGGCCGCGATAGATGCCCGGCTGATCCACTTTCACCCAGACGTCGTTGACGATACCGGGAATTGCATCCTTCTTCACGCCGAACGGCGGCACCCAGAACCCATGGATCACGTCGCCGCCCGTGACGAGGAAGCGGATCTTCACGCCGGCCGGAATCACCAACGGCTTGTCAACGTTCAACAAGTAATCCTTGAAGCCATGATCCGAGACGCTCCAGGGATCGAGGCCGGAACCGGTCTGGCGGATTCGATTGCTGTCGGCAGCCAGCTTGGACATGAAACCGACCTTGTTGACCGGCTTGCCCTGGTAATCCACGTAGTCGTAGCGCCACTTCCACTGGTAGCCGGTGACCTTGATGGTCATGTCGGTGCCGGTGGTGTCGTATTGATCCATCACGATGCGGGTGGCGGGCGTGGCAAGGCCGATCAGGATCAGTACCGGCACCAGCGTCCAGAGGAATTCCAGCTTGGTGTTGTGGCTCCAGTTGGCCGGCACCGCGCCGCGCGATTTGCGGAAACGCACCATGGCGATGATCATTGCGCCGAACACCACCACGCCGATGCCCACGCACACCCAGAACGCCGCCATGTGCAGCGCGTAGATTTCGCGCGACTCGGAAGTGACGCCGGGGTTGAGGTTCAACTGCCACGGCACCGGATCGGCCAAGCCCGAGGCCGAGGCCATCAGCGCCAGGGCCGCCGCGCCGGTCTGCCGCAGGAATCTGGAGACACTCATTTATTTATTACCCCGTGATGATTGCATGACGCCGATCAAGGCGGTTTTCAGTTCTTCCGACAATTCCATGCGTTCCTCGTCGCCGAGGAAGGCGCCCACTTCGCGCTCGCGCCCGGAAGCGGCGAGCAGCACGTGCCGATGGCCGCCCCACTCGCGCGTGCACACACGCACCCACGCACTAGGAAACGCCACCGCCGCCGCATGCGGCGGCAACGATTCAATCCGCACGCTGCGCGCATCCAGCGTGATCCGTTCGCGACGACCGCCCGCGCGGCGCACGCAAGCGAATGCCACCGCGATACAAGATACTTCCAGCAACGCGAACAGCGGCGCGAACACGTTGCCCTGCCATGCCGCCACCAGCGCCGTCAGCATGGCCGCCGCCGTCAGCGCGCCGATGACCTTGCGCAAGTCATCGCGGCCGAGCGCCCGGTTGGGCGCAAGCAGCCACGTCACTTGCCCGGCATCGGCAGCGGCCGACACGCGCTCGATCATGCCTCTGGAATTCCGTTACACAGTGCCTTGAAGCCGCCCAATGATAAGGCCGCGCCGGCATGAGGGGCAAGGAAGGCGCTTCCGGACTCGCTGGGCGTGGGCTCCCGGCGCAGCGCGGCATTTGCGGAGGCGCGTTCGATTCGTCCCTACATTTTGCCGTGGGGCTTGAATACGATGTCGAACACCGGCTGCCAGGTCCTGCCACCGTCCAGCGAGCGCGTGGCGGTTTCACGCACGCCGTCGTTCTGCCGATACCACACGCCGCGCAGCAGCGAAGGCTTGCCATCCTTCGTGCGCTGTTTGCCGGTGAATACCATGCGCTCACCCTGCATGCCGCCATCCAGCAACAGCAATTCGCCGCGGTTCGTGACCCAGCTCTGATGCCAGCGCTTGCGCGCGGCGTCGTACAGGCTGTAACTCTCGCCATGCAGGCCATCGCTCTGGCGGTAGTCTTCGTGGACCACGCAACCATCAAGGATGATCTGCACTGCGTTGCGCGCGACGATCTTGTTGGGCGCAGCGACGTCGTAGGTATCCCAGTCGCCGGCAAAGAAATCGAACTGACGGTATTGCGGCGCGCTGCACGCGCCGGATTGCGCGGCCGGTGCCGGCACGGCAATTACGACCAGTAACAGCAACGCGAAAGCGCAGCACCGCATGTTCACCTCAGGCGATATTCGACCGCGTGATCTGCGCAGAGACCACCTTCCACGCGCCGGCAGTGTACACATAGACATCCGTGTAACGGCTGATGCCGCGAACATTGTCCTGATTTGTCCAGGAACCCGAGGCGCGCACCAGCGCGACGTCTCCGTAGAAGCGCACGTCCACGTAATCGAGCGTGTATTCGGTCAAAGTGGATGGCCGCGCGGCCATGCGCAGAAAACCGTCGCGGAACAGCACCGAACCATCCGATTCAATGCAGACGAAATCGCGCGCGAGGTGCGCGTCGAACCATTGCGCGTCGCCTTGCAGCGAAGCGCGCACGTATTCCTCGTTGAGCCGTCGCAATTCGTTTTCGCGCGAGGGCGCGGTGTCGTTCGTTGCCGTTTGCATTTTGGTATCCACGATTCTTGGGTAACCTCGAAAGTCCGCGCCTTGCGGCGCGGACTTTCTCGGACAGCGGCTTGGGGAGAGCCGCCGCGCTTTGCCGATGCGTTCAATGCATCGGCGGCGGTGGCCGAGGGTGAGCCGCCGCGCTTTGCCAATGCCTTGATGGCATTGGCTGCGGCGGCGAACGCCCGCGGCACGATGCCGAGGGCCGGGTTGCTTGGCGAGCGCCGGACGCGCGAGCCTAGCAAGAGCGGGATGCAGCCACCGCGGTGCAGGATCACCGTGATCCGCAAGACCGATGCTCGTCCGGTCCGATGTTCCTCGCTTCGATCGCGCTCAAACTGTCGCCGCCTTCGCCGATCGGCGCATGTGCATGCGAGTCGCCGGATGGAACTCGCCAGATCGTTGATGTCCTGCGTGTGGAAAACGTACCGGAACAACCGGGGCACGCGTCGCGTCTAGGGTTTCATCTACGGTTTCGCCGCGATGATCTGGCTCAGGTAATCCGATCCGCCCGCGCGCACCAGATGCGGATATTGCAAGCCGTCGTGATAATCCACCGGCACGGTCTTGTACTCATCGTCGTGCTTGATCAGTAACTCGATCGGCTTGTTGTCCGATTTGGCCGCGGTGATCGCGTCCTTCAGCAATTCGGATTTGTAGGCATGGCCGTTCACCGCCACCAGCTCCGCGCCCGGCGAGATCCCGGCCTTGAACGCCGGGCTATTCCAGCGCACATCGCTGATCTCCGCATCCTTGTCGGCGAGGGTGAGTCCGATGGAATAGGCGAAGTCCGCGAATTTGCGGTTTTTCTCGAGCGCCTTCTCGTAATCGCTCTCCTGGTCGGTGTAGACCAGCTTCCAGCCGGATGCCGCGATGCCGTCCATCGGCGGCTGGTTGGCATCCAATCGTGAACGCAGGAAGCTCGCCCAATCGTTTTTCGCCACGCCGTTCAACGCGGCGACCACGTCATTGAAGGTGTAGGTCTTGGTGACGAAGCTACCGTTGTCGGCCCCGAAAAACGCTTTCGCAAAGTCATCCAGTGACCTCTTGTCATTGGTGAGCGAACGGATTTTCGAGTCCACTGCCAGCCAGATCAGTTGCCCGGCGCTGTAGTAATCCTCGCTCATCTGATAATTGCGGAATGGCAGCGGCGCGCGCTGCGCGATCGTCGGATCGTTGGTGGTGTCCTGCACATTGCGCCAGTCGAAGCCGGGCCGGTTGCGCTCGTACGTGGCCGCAACCAGTGCCAACGCATCCTTGAACTGATCCGCGTTCCACAACCCGGATCGCGCGGCCAGTACGAAACCCCAGTACTGCGTCTGGCCTTCGTACACCCACAGCAATGAATCGCCCATCGGCACGTTGAAATTCGGTGTCCACAGGTCGGCCGGACGGCGGAACTTTCCGTTCCACGAATGCGTGTACTCGTGCGCCAGCAGATCGCGCCCGGGCGCGTTGCTCTTCCACTCGGTGAAATAATCCGCGCCGGTGCCGTCTTCGCTGGACTGATGGTGCTCCAGCCCGTTGCCGCTCATTTCGTCCGAGAGCGAAAACAGGAAATCGTAATGATCGTAGTGATGCGAATCGAACAGCTTGTAGGCCTGCGTGACCAGATTGCGGTGCGCCTGCAACTCCTCGGGCGTGAATTCCAGATACTTCGGCGCGTCGGCGACCAGATCCATGTGCACCGGAACCTTCGCGCCGGGATCGAGATCCACGCGCTTGAAATATTCGCCGGCATACAGCGGTGAATCGACCAGCGTGTTCAGCGTGGTCGGCTTGAACGTCACCGTGTCGCCGGATTTGCCTTGCGTCTCCAACGCCGTGCCGAACTGCCAGCCGCCGGGCAATTTCAGCGACGGCGCGTAAGTGATCTGGCGCGAGTAATGCCCGGCCGGGTACAACACGACCGTGTTCCACTGCAGGTCCAGCATCTCGTTCGTCATTACGATGCGGCCCTCGTTGCGCGCGCGTGCCGAGAGAAACTGGTAGTCGACATCGATGCTGCTTGCGGCCTGCGGCACGTCCACGTGGAAGGCGTACACGTCGTACTTGTCGCGCGTCCACGTCAGCGGTTTGCCGTTGGCGCTGATCTTGATGCCGGCCAGCTTGTCGATCGGACCGCTGGGCGAGTGATTGCCCGGCAGCCATTTGGGATAGAGCAGCGTCAATTCGCCGGCCTGCACCGGAATGGTCTCGTGCGCGCGGAAGATGCCTTGTGAGGGGTCGCTGGCATCCACGCTCAACGCGATCGTGCCGGGATACGGCGTGTCTTCCGGCGCCGGCACGTTTGGCTGCGGATTGACGTCGGCGGACGCGGATGTGGCGAGCAAAGCCACGATCAACGCAGCGCTCAAACCCGAGAGACGCAAATCGAATGGACGGCTGGACATCGCTGGACTCCGGACAGATCGACGCAATCGCGGAAAGCTAGCACCGCGTCGCGCATGGCACATAGGCCGGATGGCATGGCCGATCAGAGGGTTCGCGATGTCTTCGCCAGCGCACTCCTGCGGATGCCGTAGCCGAAGTAGACAACCAAGCCGATGGCCATCCAGATCACGAAGCGCACCCAGGTTATGACTGGCAGACCCCAGATCAGCGCCAGCGAGAACAGGATGCCGAGCGGCGAGACGATCCACAGCGCGGGTGTGCGGAAATTGCGCCGCAAATCGGGGCGCCGCCGGCGCAGCACCAGCACCGACGCGCAGATGATGATGAAGGCCGAGAGCGTGCCGATGTTGATCAGCTCGGCCACTTGCGTGATCGGCAACAGGCCAGCGACCAGCGCGGTGAATGCGCCGGCGATCAGGGTCGGCCGGTAGGGCGTGCCGAAGCGTGGATGCACTTTCGCAAACCAACCGGGCAGCAGCCCGTCGCGTGCCAGCGCGAACCAGATGCGCGCAGCGGCGAGCATGAAGGCGAAGAGCACCGACAACACGCCGACCACCACGACCGCGGCGACCGCCACGCCGATCCAGCCGAAACCGCGTGCCGCGAACGCATCCGACACCGGCGCCGCACCGCCCAATTGCGCGTACGGCACCATGCCGGTGAGCACGAATGAAATCACGATGTACAACGTCATCGAGATGGCCAGCGAGGCGATCACCGCGCGCGGCAGGTCGCGTTGCGGATTGCGAGCTTCCTCGGCGGCGGTGGTCAGCGTGTCGTAGCCGAAGCAGGCGAAGAACACCACACTGGCGGCGGTCAGCACGCCGGCCCAGCCGAAGTGCAGCGCGCCGTCGGCGCCCGGCGCGCGCGGCGGCACGAACGGATGCCAGTTGACCGGATCGATCAGGAACACGCCGATGCCGATCACCAGCAGCGCGCCGATCACCTTGATCGTGACGATCGCGGTGTTGAAGCGCGCGCCCCATTCGGTGCGCACCGTCAGCAGGCCCGCGACGACGAGCGTGACCGCGGCGGCGATCACGTTGAACACGTGGCCTTCGCCGGTGCCCAGCGCGCCTTGCGCCCACGCCGGCAGATGGATGCCCGCGGAAGACAACAGCACCTGCACATAGCCCGACCAGCCGATCGCCACCACCGCGACCACCAGCGCGTATTCCAGCAGCAGATCCCAGCCGATGATCCACGCCGCCAGTTCGCCCAGCACCGCATAGCCGTAGGTGTAGGCGCTGCCGGTCACGGGAATCATGCCGGCGAATTCGGCATAGCAGAGTGCCGCGCATGCGCTGCCGATTCCGGCGATCAGGAATGACAACGCCACCGCCGGCCCGGCGTTGGCCGCGGCCTGCTGGCCAGCCAGCACGAAAATGCCGACGCCGATGATGCCGCCGATGCCGATCGCTGTGAGCTGCCACACCCCCAGAACGCGGCGGAAATCGCGGCGTTCGTCGGTTTCGGCCTGCAACACCTCGACCGATTTGTGCCGCGTCAATTGCGCGAACAGGCTCATGGCGTTCCTCTCGGCGGAAGTTCGGTCGATCATAGCCGTTGCGAGGCGAGATGCGGTTGTGCCGGCTGTCATGGCTGTGCCACGCACGTTGCGCGACAATCCCGGTCCCACTTCGCCTGGATGTCCCATGCGCCCGTTTCGTGTCCTCGCACTCCTGTCGCTCGCGCCGTTCGCCGGACATGCACTGGCCGCATCTGATTCGGCTGCGCGCGCGCATCTTGCGATCCTGGAAACGACCGACCTGCACTCGCACGTGGTCGGTTACGACTACGACAAGCTCAGCAATGATCCGCACGTCGGTTTCGATCGCGTGGCCACGCTGATCGAGCAGGCACGCAAGGAATTCCCGAACACCCTGCTGATCGACGACGGCGACACGATCCAGGGTACCGCTCTGGCGGATTATCAGGCGCTTGCGCATCCAGTTTCGTGCGATCAGGAACTGGCGATCTACCGCGCGATGGACCTGCTGCACTTCGATGCCGGCACGATCGGCAATCACGAATTCAACTATGGACTGCCGTTTCTGTCGCAGGTGACGGGGACGCCCATGCCGTTCCTGACTTCGACACAGGATTCCCCTCCGCCCCGCCTCTCTCCCGAGAAAAGCTGCGCTGGCCCGCGCTATCCGTTGGTGCTGTCGAATCTCGTGCGCGCGGACAACGATCAGCCGGTGTTCAAACCGTGGCTGCTGCTGAACCGCGAGATCACGGTGACGGACGCGCATGGGAAAACGCGCAAGCTGCCGATCCGCATCGGTTTGCTGGGCTTCACCCCGCCGCCGATCATGCAATGGGATCACGCGCATCTGGCCGGCAAGGTCAAGGCGCTGGGCGTGGTCGACGCCGCGCAGCGATTCCTGCCGGAACTGCAAGCGCAGCATCCCGACATCGTGATCGCGGTATCGCACGGCGGCATCGACACATCGCCTTATTCGCCCACGATCGAGAACGCGGACTGGTACCTTGCCGGCGTGCCCGGCATCGACGTGATCCTGATGGGCCACTCGCACGACGTGTTTCCGAATCCGGGCAATCCGAAGTCGCGCTTCAATGGCCTGAAAGAGGTCGACAATGTGCACGGCTTCGTGCGCGGCAAGCCCGCGGTGATGGGCGGCTTCTACGGGCACGACCTCGGCGTGATCGACTTGGCATTGAAATATGCGAACGGCAAATGGGCGATCGACGACGCAAACACGCATAGTGAAGTGCAGCCGATTTGCGCGGCGAAGGATGCTTGTGTCGCGCCCGATCCGCGCATCGCGCAGGCAATCGCGCCGGTGCAGGCGGCAACCGTTAAATACGTGCAGACGCCGATCGGCCAGACCGAGTTTCGTATCAGCACGTATTTCTCCGCCGTGGGCGACTGCACTGCCGTCGCGGTAATCAATGCCGCGCAGATCGCCTATGCCAAGCAACACTTGTTCGATGCGCATCCCGAATTGCGCGATCTGCCGATGTTGTCGGCGGCGAGCGCCTTCAAGACCGGTTTCGCCGGGCCGGACGATTACACCGACATTCCGCCCGGCCCCCTCTCGATTCGCAGCGCGACCGATCTTTACAGCTACCCGAACACGTTGACCGTGGTGAGGCTGGACGGCGCGGGCGTCAAGGCGTGGCTGGAAAAATCCGCCGAATATTTCAATCGCATCGACCCCGATTCGACGCAACCGCAACCGCTGTTGAATCCAAAATTCGTCGCCTACAACTTCGATGTGCTGATGGGCGAGCCGCGGGACGGTTTCCGCTACAGCATTGATGTAAGCAAGCCGGTCGGGCAGCGCATCGTCGATGTCACTTATCGCGGCAAGCCGCTCGACCCGAAGCAGCAGTTCCTGGTCGTCACCAACAACTATCGCGCCGAAGGCGGCGGGCATTTTCCCGGACTGGATGGCAGCAAGACCATTTGGACCGCGCCGGATACGAATCGCGATGCGGTGATCGAATACGTGCGCGCGGAAAAGTCGCTGCATCGATCCGGTTTAGACATGCGGCCATGGCGCTTTGCGTCGCTGCAGACGCGCGCGCCGCTCACCTTCAAATGCGCAGCAGACAAATTTGATGTGGCGCGCGGCGCGAGTATCGAGGTGAAACCTGCGAACACCGACGGCAATGCCATGTGTTCGATTGAACTGCCGCAACGCTGATGGCCCGCAAACCGCCCGCTTACAAGCGCCGGCCACCTGCCGCGATGATGAGACCGCGGCAGCCGCTGCCGCCGCGGCGCGCGGCGAATGTCGCACGGCCGGCGGATGCATCGCCGCGTTCCGTGCGCGCGATCGAATTCCTGCTGCACGCTTTGCCCGCGCGTTGGCGCGGCAGGGCACGCGATTGGCTGGTGCTGGTGCGGATGGATCGCCCGATCGGTGCGCTGCTGTTGCTGTGGCCGACATGGTGGGCCTTGTGGCTGGCCGCGAACGATTTCCCGCCGTGGAAACCGCTGATCGTGTTCACGTTCGGCGTGTTCCTGATGCGCGCGGCCGGTTGCGCGATGAACGATTACGCCGACCGCGACCTCGATCCGCAGGTACAACGCACCGCCGGGCGTCCGCTGGCCGCGGGCCGCGTGAGCCCGCGCGAAGCGCTGATCCTCTTCGCCGTACTGAGCCTGATCGCATTCGCTCTGGTGCTGGCATTCACTAACGCGCTGACGATCGAGTTGTCGTTCGCCGGTGCCGCGCTCGCCGCGCTGTATCCATTCTCGAAACGCTACACCTCGCTACCGCAGGTGGTGCTGGGCGCGGCGTTCGGCTGGGGCATTCCGATGGCGTTCGCGGCGATCACCGATTCATTGCCGCCGCTGGCGTGGCTGCTTTTTCTAGGCAACGTGCTGTTCTCCACGATCTACGATACCGAATACGCGATGGTGGACCGCGCCGAGGACATCAGGGCCGGTGCCAAATCCACCGCGATCCTGTTCGGCGATGCCGATCTGCCGATCCTCGCCGTGCTGATGTGCACTTTCGTCGGCGGCATGGCGCTGGTGGGCGCGCGCGCCCAGTTGCAGTGGCCTTATTGGGTCGCGCTGGCGATCGCGATCGCGCTGTTCGCGTGGCAGTTGTTGATCATGCGCGATCGCACGCGCGAGCATTGCTTCACGGCGTTCCGCAGCAACAACTGGGTGGGTGGCGCGTTGTGGCTGGGAATGTTGTTGTCGCTGGCGATGAAATGAAATCGCGGTTCAACGGGCAGGGGCTCTCGCCAGCGCCCACACGTCCACCCGCTGCACACCCGCGCGCTTCAGCACGCGCGCGCACTCGGCCAGCGTCGCGCCGGTGGTGAACACGTCATCCAGAATCGCGAGATGCTGCGGCGGATTACCGTCGAAGCGCGCGAAGAACGCGCCGCGCACGTTGCGGCGGCGCTGCACGGCGGTGAGTTCGCTTTGCGCCGCGGTCGCGCGCGCGCGTTGCAGCGCATCGCGCAACAATGGAATGCGCAAGCGTTTCGACACTGGCTTGGCGAGTTCCAGCGCTTGGTTGTAGCCGCGCGAACGCAGGCGAGCGCGGTGCAGCGGCACCGGTACGATCGCCTGCGGCAACTCGGAAGGCACGATCGATTCGCACCACGCGCGCGCCAGCACCTGGCCCGCGGCGAGATCGCCGCCAAACTTGAAGCGCGCTTCCAGCCGGTCGAGCGGATATTGGTAGCGGAACGGCACCCAGGCCGACTCCCACGGCGGCGCGCGGCGCTGGCAACGTCCGCACAGCGATGCCGGCGCATCCAGCGGCAACGCGCAACGTGCGCAGCGGCAATCGTTGCGCGGTAGTTCCGCTGCACAGCTTTGGCACAACCCGATTACCTGCGCGCCGCGAACGCCGCACAGCAGGCAACGCGAGGGCAACCGCGCTCGTAGCGCGCCGTCAACCGAACGAAGCGCTTTGAGGTTGACAGCCATCCGGCCTCCTTCGACACTGTTTCGCTTGCGCGCCGGGCCGAGACCGGCCCCCACACTTTCGCGGAGTGCGAACGATGACTCAAGTACGCCACGACTGGAGGCGCGATGAACTGATGGCCTTGTTCGCGCTGCCGTTCAACGATCTGCTCGCGCGCGCGCATACGGCGCATCGCGCGCATCACGATCCCAATGCGGTGCAGGTTTCGACGCTGCTATCGATCAAGACCGGCGGCTGTCCGGAAGATTGCGCTTACTGCCCGCAGGCTGCGCGTTATCAGACCGGCGTGCAAGCCGAGAAATTGATGGACGTGGACACGGTGTTGGAACGCGCGCGCGCCGCTCGCGATGCCGGTGCCACACGCTTCTGCATGGGTGCGGCGTGGCGCTCGCCCAAGGATCGCGACATCCCCAAAGTTGCCGCGATGATCCGCGCCGTGCGCGCGCTCGGCATGGAGACCTGCGCGACTCTGGGCATGTTGTCTTCGTCGCAGGCACAAGCGCTGAAGGACGCCGGCCTTGATTACTACAACCACAACCTCGACACCGCGCCGGAGTTCTACGGCGAGATCATCCACACACGCGAATACCAAGACCGTCTCGACACGCTGGAGCACGTGCGCGCGGCCGGCATGAAAACCTGCTGCGGCGGCATCGTCGGCATGGGGGAATCGCGCGAGCAGCGCGCGGGTCTTCTGCAAACGCTCGCGAACCTGCCCGAGCATCCGCAGTCGGTGCCGATCAACCGGCTGGTGCAAGTGGAAGGCACGCCGCTGCACGGCACCGCGCTGCTCGACCCATTCGAATTCGTGCGTACGATCGCCGTCGCGCGCATCGTGATGCCGAAATCCGTCGTGCGGCTTTCCGCCGGCCGCGCGGAAATGAGCGATGAGCTGCAGGCGCTTTGTTTCTTCGCCGGCGCCAATTCTATTTTCTATGGCGAAAAACTGTTGACGACCGACAACCCGGATGTCGAACACGACCGGGCGCTGTTCAAGCGGCTGGGCCTGCAGCCGATGCAAGTCGATGTGCGCGAAGAAAATCCGCGCACCGCGCACGCGGATATTGTCGAGCGCTGCGCCGCGGCTTGATCGCGCGAGCCTCATGCCTCGCGTCGATCTACTGCAAGCGCTGGGCGCGCGTATCGTGCAGCGCGAACGCGACGGACTGTTGCGCCGTCTGCGAGCGATCGAAGCCGCACGCGGCTCACGGGTGTTGGTCGACGCCCGCGAATTGCTGAACTTCTGCAGCAACGATTATCTGGGACTGGCGCAACATCCAGATGTGATCGCAGCACTGCAGCACGCGGCGAATGAATTCGGTGTGGGAGCGGCGTCCGCGCATCTGGTCTCTGGCCACCATCGCGAACACGCGATGCTGGAAGAAGAATTGGCCGACTGGACGCTCCGCGAGCGAGCGCTGCTGTTCTCTTCCGGCTGGCTCGCCAACCTCGGCGCGATGCAGGCGCTGCTGGACCGCGACGGCGTGTGCGTGCAAGACAAGTTGAATCACGCAAGCCTGCTGGATGCGGCGAAGCTCGCGGGCTGCGCGTTGAAACGTTACCAACATGCCGATGTCGAAAGCGCCGCTCGGCAACTGGCGAGCGCGGATGATGCTCCTGCATTGCTCGCCACCGACGGCGTATTCAGCATGGACGGCGACGTCGCGCCGCTGCGCGAACTTGCCGCGCTGTGCGCGCGGAAAAATGCAGCACTGATGATCGACGACGCGCACGGTCTGGGCGTGCTGGGCGACGATGGCGCGGGCAGCGCGGCCGATGCGGGACTGACGCAAGGCGACGCGCCGGTATTGATGGCGACGCTCGGCAAGGCGCTGGGTTGTGCGGGTGCGTTTGTCGCGGGCCGCAGGGAATTGATCTACGGCCTGACGCAATTCGCGCGCACATTCGTCTACACCACCGCCATGCCGCCGGCGCTGGCCGCCGCCACGCGCGCGGCCTTGCGCATCGCGCGCAATGAAAATTGGCGGCGCGAGAAATTGCGGAAACTGATCGCGCGCTTTCGCGTGGGCGCGCAGCAGCTGGATTTGCCGCTGACCGCATCGCGCACGCCTATCCAGCCGCTCGTGCTGGGTGATTCCACGCGCGTGTTGCATGCTGCCGCTGCGCTGGAGGAACGCGGCATTCTGGCTGCCCCGATCCGCCCGCCCAGCGTGCCGCGCGGCAGCGCGCGATTGCGCATCACCTTATCCGCCGCGCACGAAGAAGCAGATGTCGATGGGTTGCTGGATGCGTTGTCCGGTCTTCAGCGTGCATGAAGGACTATCTCTACATCGAAACCCGCGGCCGCGGCGATGCGCACATCGTGCTACTGCACGGCTGGGCCATGTCATCGGCGGTGTTCGCGCCGCTGGTCGAGCGGCTGGAGTCGCGCTGCACGTTGCACCTGATCGACCTGCCCGGGCACGGCCGTTCGCGCGACTGCATGATTCCGATGACCCTCGATGCCTGCGCGCGAGCGGTCGCGCGAGCCACGCCGCCGTCGTTGTGGCTCGGCTGGTCGCTGGGCGGACTGGTGGCGCTGCACGCCGCGCTGAATTTGCGCGAGAACGTGCGCGCGCTGGCGATGCTCTGCGCTTCGCCGTGTTTCGTGCGCGGTGAAGATTGGCCGCACGCGGTCTCGCGGGAAATCCTGCAGCAGTTCGCCACCGATCTGCGCAGTGATTGGCGCGGCACGCTGGAGCGCTTTCTTGCGCTGGAGGCGCTGGGCAGCGATTGCGCGCAGGAAGATTTGCGCCGATTGCGGCGCGATGCGCTGCACGATCATGCGCCTGACGTGCGCGCGCTGTGCGACGGACTGCAAGTGCTGGAGCACACCGACCTGCGCGCGCGCTTGCATGAACTGCGGCAATCCAGCGTGTGGATCGCGGGCCGCCGCGACCGCCTGGTGCAATGGCAGGCGATGCAATGGGCCGCGCGGCGATGCGGCGGCGCGTTCGTTCGCATCGAAGGCGGCGGGCACGCGCCGTTCATCGGCCACGCCGACGAGGTGGTGCGCGCCTTGCATCTCTTGATCGATCGCATCGACGCGGGACGGACTGACCCGGCTTCATGAGCGCATACCACATCGACCATCGCCAAGTGCAACGCGCTTTCGCGCGCGCGGCCCGCAGCTACGAACAGAACGATGCCCTGCAGCGCACCGTGCAGTCGCGGCTGCTGGAGCGGCTGGATTACTACGAAGACATGCCGCAGTGCGTGCTGGATGTCGGTTGCGGCACCGGCCGCGGTGCGGTGATCCTGAAACGCCGCTGGCCCCACGCGCAGGTGATCGCGTTGGACATCGCGCTGCCGATGCTGCGCGCGGCCCACCGGCACGGCGGCTGGATGAAGCCCTTCGCACGCGTCTGCGCGGATGCGCTGCGATTGCCGCTCGCGGATCGCAGCGTGGATGTGCTGCATTCGAGCCTGTGCATCCAGTGGTGCGAAGAACCGCTGCCGCTGTTTTCCGAATTCGCACGCGTGCTGAAACCCGGCGGTTTTCTCGCGCTCACCACGCTCGGGCCCGATACGCTGCACGAGTTGCGGCGGGCCTGGGCCGTCGCCGACGACACGCATCCGCACGTCAGCCGCTTTCTCGACATGCACGATCTGGGCGACGCCGCGCTTGCCGCCGGCCTGTGCGATCCGGTGCTGGACGTCGATCATCTGCAATCGCGCTATGCATCGCCGCAGGATCTGCTGCGCGAATTGAAGGGCCTCGGCGCCACCAACGCGGATGTCCGGCGCGAACGAGGCCTCACCGGCAAGGCGCGCTTCGCGCGCATGCTGGAAGCATACGAAGCGATGCGCGTGGACGGACGCGTGCCGGCGACCTGGGAAGTGATCGAGATGCACGCATGGGGCGCGCCGGAAGGCCAGCCGCGGCGCGCGGGTGGCGAAGAGATCGCGACTTTTCCGGTCGAACGATTGCGCGGATCGCGGCGTTGAATCAGCGCAATCGCAACTTCTCAGCCAGCTTCATCGCATGGAACGGCACTTTCACCGCGAACACGAAATCGTCCGGCATGTCCTCGTATCAGCACGCATGACTTTTCGGGTATTGCAGCAAATAGAACGAGCCGCTCAATTCGATGCTGGGAAAAACAGCGCGAGGCGTAATGCAGTTCCGCGCGTTTCGGCAGATCCCCCCGATAAACACGCCGTGCCACGGCGGATAAGGCCAGCCGGAAATGCCGATTCTGATCTTCGCCATCCGCGCCGTTGCAGCGCGGATGGGCTTACCATCACGTGAAAACGCCGGGCATCATTTCTCGCCGACGACCAGTATCGTGAAACTCCCCGGCACCAGCGGCGGACGCGCGCGCGGATTGTCGGCGCTGGGCGCAGGTTTCGGACCGAACTGCGCGGCGGAGAGAAAAACATCGCCATCCGGCTGTAACGCCATCGTGCGTGCGCTACTCTGTGTCGGCACGTTCTGCACGACGGTGAAATGATTTGCATCATCTTCGTGCACCACAGTCAACGTGCCGCTTTCGCCGTTGGAACTGAAAGCCAGTTGCCGCTGCGGATCGAACGCCGCGGCATCCGGACCATCGCCGATGGGTACGCTCGCGACAGCTTTGCCGGAATCCGCATCGGTCACTGCCATCGTCTTGTTCTGACACACCGAGAACAAGCGGCGATGCGCGATGTCGATCGCGAGTCCGGAAGGCTCTTCGCAATTTTTCAATTGCCAAGTGGCCGTGACCTTCATTGCCTGCGGATCGATCTCGACCAACTCGCTCTTGTCCTCGATGTTGTCATAGACATGGCCGCGCGCATCGCTCACGGCGAACTCCGGCTTGCCGGGCAGTGCGATGCTGCCGAGCAGCTTGCCGCTGGCGGCATCGATCACGCTGGCATCAGAGCTGTGGCCGTTGAAGGTGAGGACGCGTTTGGAAAATGGGTCGTACAAAATCGCATCCGGGTTCTCGCCCTTCACCGCAATCGTCTGCAGTGTCTTCAAATTCGAAGGATCGAACACCGTCACCGTGTTCGCGCGGCCGTTGCTGATGAAACCGCGATGCAGATCGTCCGCAAGCGCGATGCCGTGCACGCCGGCCAATCCATCGATTTCGCCAAGTTGTTTGCCGCTGCCCGCATCCAGCGCGATCACGCGATCGGAGCGGCTGATGTAGACGCGCTCGGCATCGTAGGCCAGATAGTCCCAGCCGCCATCGCCGCCGATTTGCCAGCGCTGGCTGACGTGCCAGTTTGCTGCGGTTGCGGCAAACGTGGGCATCGCAAGAAACACACCCGCAACGATTGACGTTGCCCGGAGTTGCCTTGTCATCACCGGCTCCTTGTGATCGGATGCAAAAACAACGGTGCACTATCCTATGCCTCTCTTTGCGATCGCTTAAGTCCCGATGATGGAAGACGCCAGCCCACGCGCGGCCTGGATCGCACTGGCCGTGCTCAGCATGGTGTGGTCGCTGAACTGGACGGTGATGAAGTGGGCGCTGGAGTTCTGCGGCGCATTCAATTTCTGCGCGCTACGCTATCTGTTCGGCACGGTGATCCTGTTCGCGCTGCTGGCGCTGCGGCGCGAATCCTTCACGCTGCCGCCGCTGTGGCCGACCGTATTGATCGGCTTGGCGCAAACCGCGGGCTTCCAGTTGCTGGTGCAATGTGCGCTGATCGGCGGCGGCGCGGGCAAGACCGCCCTGCTCGCGTACACCATGCCGTTCTGGATGATCCCGCTGGCGTGGTGGTGGCTGCACGAAAGACCGCGCTCGCAGCAATGGATCTGCACTTTCGTCGCCGCAGTCGGTCTGCTGTTCGTGATCGAACCGTGGCGCGGCATCGGCGACCCGTCGAGCGTTGCGCTGGCCCTCGGCGGCGGCTTGAGCTGGGCGATCGGCACGGTGTTGAGCAAGCGCGTGTTTCAGCGCGCGCGGGTTTCGCCATTGCAGCTCACCGCGTGGCAAATGTTGTTCGGCACGCTGGTGTTGTGCGCGGTGGCGCTGATCGTGCCACAGCGCGCGACCGACTGGTCGCTGCCGTTCCTCGGCGCGCTGACGTACAACGCGGTGCTGTCTTCGGGGATCGCCTGGGCATTGTGGTTGCTGGTTGTGCAGCGCTTGTCCACGCAAGTCGCGGGACTGACCAGTCTGGTGGTGCCTATCGCGGGCGTACTGTTCGCGTGGGCGTTGCTGCACGAGCGCCCGGATGCAGCGGAATGGCTCGGCATCGCGCTGATCGGCGCGGGTTTGCTGGCGTTGAACTTCACGCGGCGTGTGCCAACTTAAAGTGTGCAATCATTCCTGATCGCAAGTATCCAAGCGGCAAAGAAGGTCTTGGCCATGGATGATGCCTTTGGCCGCACTTCATTGAAGGAAAACAGTATGGATGCTGCAGTGCTGCCGAAACCCAACGACATCCGCGTGGCTGTGATCGGCCTCGGTTACGTCGGCCTGCCGCTGGCGGTCGGCTTCGGGCGCGAGTTGCCCACGCTTGGCTTCGACATCAACACCGCGCGGATTACGGAGTTGAAGGAATTCCGCGATCACACGCTGGAAGTGTCTTCCGACGCGCTGCGCGAAGCGAAGCACTTGCGTTGCAGCAACGACGAAAAGGATTTGGCGGGCTGCAATGTCTTCATCGTCACGGTGCCCACTCCGATCGATTCCTTCAAGCGGCCCGATCTGCGTCCGCTGGAATCGGCCAGCGCCACCGTCGGCCGCGCAATCCGTCGTGGCGGCATCGTGATCTACGAATCCACGGTGTATCCCGGCGCGACCGAGGAAATCTGCGTACCGATCGTGGAACGCGAATCAAGCTTGAAATTCAACGTGGATTTCTTCGCGGGCTACAGCCCCGAGCGCATCAATCCCGGCGACCGCGAACACCGGCTGGAGTCGATAGTGAAAGTGGTAGCGGGCTCCACACCACAGGCCGCGGAGTTCGTCGATGCACTGTATCGCAAAGTGGTGAAGGCCGGCACGCACCGCGCGTCATCCATTCGCGTGGCGGAAGCGGCGAAGGTGATCGAGAATACCCAGCGCGATCTCAACATCGCCCTGGTCAACGAGCTGGCGTTGATCTGCCATCGGCTCGGCATCGACACTGGCGAAGTGCTGGCCGCGGCCGGAACGAAATGGAATTTCCTGCCGTTCCGGCCCGGCCTGGTCGGCGGGCATTGCATCGGCGTTGATCCGTATTACCTGACGCACAAGGCGCAACAGATCGGATACCACCCGGAGGTGATCCTCTCCGGGCGCCGTATCAACGATGGCATGGGCCAACACGTGGCGCAACGCGTGATCAAACTGATGACACAGCGGCGCGTGCACGCGGCCGGTTCGCACGTGCTGATCCTCGGCCTCGCGTTCAAGGAAAACTGCCCCGACCTACGCAACACCCGCGTGATCGACGTGATCGAAGAGTTCCGGGGTTATCACGCGCAGGTCGACGTGCACGATCCGTGGGTAGACCCGAATGAAGCGCGCCACGAATACGGGTTGAATTTGGTCAGCGAACTGAAACCCAACAGCTACGACGCAATCATCCTCGCCGTCGGCCACAAGCAGTTCGTCGAAATGGGCGCGGAAAAATTGCGGTGCCTGGGCAAACCCGGCTGCGTGCTGTTTGACGTCAAGCACCTGCTGCCGTTGGAGGCGGTGGATGGAAGGTTGTAGAGCCTGTATCTAATGCCGTCGCCACCCACCGGGTAAGCGCATACGCCACTTAAACACACAATCTATAGGTTTCCATACCTGTCTTTTCTTATTCCTAGCTACAGGTTTACATGGCTCTTGATCCCTTCAGAAACCTTTCTAAAAATTGAATTTTCCTGGTTCGATCCGCAGCACTTGCCGCGACTGTTCAGCACCGAAGTCCTCATTAGGACACGCGAATGCGCATTCTCATCACCGGCGTCGCCGGGTTCATCGGCTCGGCCTTGTCGCAGCGTCTGCTGGCGCGCGGCGATGCCGTGTTTGGCTACGACGATCTCAACCCGTATTACGACGTGAACCTGAAACGCGCGCGGCTGGAGCGATTGACGCCGCACGCAAACTTTTCCTTCATGCAGGCCGCGCTGGAAGACGAGCGCGCGGTGCAGCGCGCGTTCGCCGATTTCAAACCCGAGCGCGTGGTGAACCTCGCGGCGCAAGCCGGCGTGCGCTATTCGATCGAGAATCCGCACGCCTACGTGCAGAGCAACCTGGTCGGTTTCATCAACATCCTGGAAGCCTGCCGGCACGGCCGCATCGAACATCTGGTCTACGCGTCGTCCAGCTCCGTGTACGGCGCAAACCGCAAGCTGCCGTTCTCGGTGCAAGACGAGGTCGATCATCCGGTCAGCCTCTACGCCGCGACCAAGAAGGCGAACGAATTGATGGCGCACACGTATAGCCATCTATACGGCCTTCCCACCACCGGGCTGCGCTTCTTCACCGTGTACGGCCCCTGGGGCCGGCCGGACATGGCGCTGTTCCTGTTCACCAAGAAAATTCTTGCGGGTGAGCCGATCCAGGTGTTCAATCACGGCCACCACACGCGCGACTTCACCTACATCGACGACATCGTCGAAGGCGTGATCCGCGTGCTGGATCGCGTGCCGCAGGGCGATCCTCAGTTCGATCCGCTGCATCCGACGCCGGACACTTCGAGTGCGCCGTATCGCGTGTACAACATCGGCAATCACAGGCCGGTGCAGTTGTCGCGCTACATCGAAGTGCTGGAAGACGCGCTCGGGCGCAAGGCGGAAAAGATCCTGCTGCCGCTGCAACCGGGCGACGTACCGGATACCTACGCCGACGTCGCCGAACTTGCACGCGACACCGGCTACGAACCTTCCACGCCGGTGGAGGAAGGTGTGCGCCGTTTCGTGGAGTGGTATCGGCAATTCTACGGGGTTTAGCGGCGCGCCGATCACTCCGTCCTCAAATCTCGTGCTGAGGTAGTCCAGCACCACCACGCGCTCGCCGTTTTCGACAAGCTGCAAGACGATGTGGCTGCCGATGTACCCGGCGCCGCCGGTGATCAGAATGCTCCGTTGTCTGCGAGTGCGCATGGCTTCCATGCTCACCCGACGCGCCAGCAGACGCGCGTGACGGTGTCTAGAACGGACGATGCGGGGACAGACGCGCGCTCGTATGATTGGCAGTTTGTGAACCCGCGCCCTGCGCGCGGGTCTGATGCACGGGGCACTTGCCCCGCTCCGGAGAACATCCATGTGTGGAATCGTCGCCGCTGCCGCGCAACGTGACGTGGTGCCGATCCTGATCGCGGGGCTGAAGGCGCTGGAATATCGCGGCTACGATTCGGCCGGCTTGTGCGTGCTGGACGGCGATCGCGCACTGGAACGTCTGCGCACGCAGGGCAAGGTACGCGAACTTGAAACGCTCTGGCATGCACATCCCGTGCACGGCGATACCGGCATCGCGCACACGCGCTGGGCCACGCACGGCGCGCCCAACGAGTCGAATGCGCATCCGCACTGGTCGCACGAAACCGTGGCGGTGGTGCACAACGGCATCATCGAGAACCACGCCGCGTTGCGCGCTGAACTGCGCGCGCAGGGCTATCAATTCGATTCGCAAACAGATACCGAAGTGATCGCACATTTGATCCATCGCGAGATGGCGCGCGGCGTCAATTTGCGCGAAGCGGTGAGCGCCGCTACCCGCCAGTTGCATGGGGCCTACGCCATCGCCGCGATCTCGCGCGAGGAACCCGGCCACGTGGTCGGTGCGCGCCGCGGCTCGCCGCTGTGCGTGGGCCTGGGCGCCGGCGAACATTTCCTGGGTTCCGACGCGCAGGCGCTGATCCAGGTAACGCGCCGCTTCGTCTATCTGGAAGAAGGTGACGTGGTGGAAGTACGCCGCGAATCGATGCAGGTGTACGACGCGGAGGGCAACGCGGTAACGCGCGCGGTGTTGACGAGCGAGTTCTCCGCCGACGCGGTCGAGCGCGGCGAGTACCGTCACTACATGCTGAAGGAAATCCACGAGCAGCCGACCGCCGTCGCGAATACGCTGGAGGGTCGCATCAGCGAAGACCGCGTGCTGCCCAACATCTTCGGCGTCGATGCCGAAGCGCTATTGCGGCGCGTACGGCGCGTGCAAATCGTCGCCTGCGGCACGAGCTTTCATGCGGGCCTGGTGGCGCGGTACTGGATGGAAGATATCGCCGGCATTCCATGCAGCGTGGAAGTGGCGAGCGAATATCGTTATCGGCACGCGGTGGTGGCGCCGGACACCTTGTTCGTGGCGATTTCACAATCGGGCGAAACCGCCGACACACTCGCGGCCTTGCGCGAGGGCAAACAGCGCGGATATCTCGGTGCGCTGTCGATCTGCAACGTGCCGGAATCCTCACTTGTGCGGGAATCGGATCTGGTCCTGATGACACGCGCGGGACCCGAGATCGGAGTGGCTTCGACCAAGGCCTTCACCACGCAGCTCGCCGCACTGGCGCTGCTGGTGCTGGAACTCGCACGTTTGAACGGCGTGCCGCAGGAACAACTGTCGCGTCGCGTGGCGCAACTCGCGGGCTTGCCGCGCGTTCTGGGCGAAGCCTTGTCGTTGAACGCCGAAATCGCAAGACTCGCCGAACAATTCGTGCACAAGCATCACGCGCTCTTTCTCGGACGCGGCGTGCAATATCCGGTGGCGATGGAAGGCGCGCTGAAGCTCAAGGAGATTTCCTATATCCACGCCGAGGCGTATCCGGCGGGCGAGTTGAAGCACGGTCCGCTGGCGCTGGTGGACGAGGACATGCCGGTGGTCGCGGTCGCACCCAACAATCAACTTCTGGAAAAACTGAAATCCAATCTCGAGGAAGTGCGCGCGCGGGGCGGCGAGTTGTTCGTGTTCGCAGACGAAACCGCGGCCTCGACGCTGCATGGCAGTCGTGGGCATCTGATTCGGGTGCCGGACGGCGGCGGCTTCATCGCGCCGGCGGTGTTCACCGTGCCGCTGCAACTGCTGGCCTACCACGTCGCCGTGCTGCGCGGCACGGACGTGGATCAACCGCGGAATCTCGCCAAATCGGTGACGGTGGAATAGCCGCGCCAGTGGCGTTCAAGGGTCACCGGGACGCCACTCCGTGGTCAGATCGCGCTTGGCGCGCGCTTCAGTCATTGGCTCGGCGCGCACCACGAACCACACGTTCTCGGCGATGTTTGTGGCGTGGTCGCCGATGCGCTCGATGTTCTTGGCGATGAACAGCAGATGCGTGCAGGCAGTGATGCTGCGCGCGTCTTCCATCATGTAAGTCAGCAGTTCGCGGAACAATCCGGTGTAGAGCGCGTCGAGTTCCGCGTCTCGTTCCCACACCGCATGCGCGAGATCGGCGTCGCGTTCGCGATAGGCGGTCATCACTTCGCGCACCAGCTCGCAGGCCAGCGTGGCCAGTGCCGAGAGGCTCCCGGCCAGCGGCACGGGAGCGGAGAGGTTCAGCACAGTCGAGCGCTTGGCGACGTTGGCCGCGTAATCGCCGATGCGCTCGATATCGGCGGCAATGCGCAAGGCCGCGAGGATTTCGCGCAGGTCGCGCGCGATCGGCTGGCGCAATGCGAGCAGCCGCAGCACGCCATGGCTGATTTCGCGCTCCTGCGCGTCCAGCGCGTCGTCGTTGTCGGCCACGCGTTGTGCGGCGCGGCTATCGCGCTTGCCGAGGGCATCCATCGAGGCCTCGAGCTGCTTGGCCGCGAGTTCGCCCATCTCGATGATCTCTCCGGTGAGGCGGCGCAGCTCGGCGTCGTAGCTCTTGACGATGTGTTCGTGCGGCGTGTTCATGTTCGCGCCCTGCGTCAAATGCGGAAGAAGAAGAACCAGGTGTCCCAGGCCAGCAGCAACAGGCCGAGCGCGCACAGCCACAGGCCTACGGCGAGAACCCAGTAGACCGCATGCTCGCGATCGGGCCGATGGCGGCCGCTTTCGTCGCGCGCTTTCATCCGAAGCGCCCCGAAATGTAGTCTTCGGTCTGCTGCTTGTCCGGCTTGGTAAAGATCCTTTCGGTGTCGCCGAACTCGATCAACTCGCCGAGATACATGAAAGCCGTCTTGTCGGAAACGCGCGCGGCCTGCTGCATGTTGTGCGTGACGATCACGATGGTGTAGTCGCGCTTGAGTTCCTCTATCAATTGCTCTATGCGGCCGGTGGCGATCGGATCTAGCGCGGAAGTCGGTTCGTCCAGCAGCAGCACTTCCGGTTTCAGCGCGATCGCGCGCGCGATGCACAAGCGCTGCTGCTGTCCGCCGGAGAGACTGAGCGCGTTCTGACCGAGCTTGTCCTTGACCTCGTCCCACAGCGCCGCCGAACTCAAGGCCTGCTCGATACGCGCCTCCATTTCTCCACGGCCCAGCTTCTCGTGATGACGGATGCCCCAAGCGATGTTGTCGCGGATCGACATCGGAAACGGCACCGGCTTCTGGAACACCATGCCGACCTTGCTGCGCAGCCGGTTGATGGGATAGCGCGGATCGAGAATGTTCTCGCCGTCGAGCAGGATTTCGCCGCTGGCGCGCTGTTTCGGATACACCGAATAGATGCGGTTGAAGATGCGCAGCAGCGTCGATTTGCCGCAGCCGGATGGGCCGATCAGCGCGGTCACCTGCAGCGGCGCGATCTCGAAGGAAATCCGCTTCAGCGCGTGGAAATCGCCGTAGTAGAAATCCACGTCGCGCACCGCGATGCGCGAGGCCTGCGGAAGCGCGGTGGCGGCGAGAACTTCGCTGCGGAGGTAAGCGGTGTCGTTCATGGGAATGGCAATCATCAGTCGTGCGCCACGTGTGCGCGGCGCAGATACCACCGCGCCGCCAGACTCAGAAGCAGGACGAACACCGTCACCACCAGTGCTCCGGCCCACGCCAGCGCGTGCCAGTCTTCGTAGGGGCTCATCGCGAACTGGAAGATCGCTACCGGCACGGAGGCCATCGGCGCATCCAGTTTTGCGGTCCAGTACTGATTGTTGAGCGCGGTGAAAAGCAGTGGCGCGGTCTCGCCGCTGATGCGCGCCAGCGCCAGAAGAATTCCCGTGACGATGCCGGGACGTGCCGAACGCCACAGGATTTGCACCGTGACTTTCCACTGCGGCACGCCCAGCGAAAGCGCCGCCTCGCGCATCGCGTTGGGCACCAGTTGCAGCATCTCGTCGCAGGTGCGCACCACGATCGGCAGCACGATCAGCGCAAGCGCCAGCGCGCCGGCGAAGGCGGAAAAGTGGCCGGCGGGTTTCACCACGAGCGCATACACGAACAGGCCCAGCACGATCGAAGGCGCCGAGAGCAGGATGTCGTTCAAGAAGCGGATGAATTCGCCGAGTCTGCCACGCCGCGCGTATTCGGCCAGCCATGTTCCGGCCAGTACGCCGATCGGCGCGCCGATCGCGAGCGCGAGCGCGCTGATCAAGAGACTGCCGAACAGCGCATTCGCGAGGCCGCCGCTTTCGCCCGGCGGCGGCGTCGAATGCGTGAACAGCGCCGGGTTCAGGGCATGTGCCCCGTTGACCAGCGTCGTCCAGAGAATCCACAGCAACCAGAACAGGCCGAACACCGTCGCACAGCCGGACAGCGCCAACGCCGCCGCATTGCGAAGCCGACGGCGGCGATAGAGCTTCTCCGAAATGTTCATCGTGTTCACGCGCGCCCCTGCTTGCGTTCCATCTGCCGTAACATCAAACGCGCGACGACGAGCACTGCGAACGTCACCACGAACAACAGAAAGCCCAGCGCGATCAGCGAGGAGCGATACAATTCCGAATCAGCCTCGGTGAATTCGTTGGCGATCACCGCGGCGATGGAATTGCCGGGCATCAGCAGCGACGCGGTGAGTTGATGCGCATTGCCCAGCACAAAGGTCACCGCCATCGTTTCGCCGAGCGCGCGGCCCAATCCCAGGAACACGCCGCCGATCACCGCCTGTCGCGTGTACGGCAACACGATGTGCCACGCCACTTCCCACGTGGTTGAGCCTAGCGCATAGGCCGATTCCTTGAGGCGCGCGGGCACTGTGAGAAACACCTCGCGCATCACCGAGGAGATGAAGGGGATCACCATGATCGCCAGCACGATGCCGGCGGTAAGCATCCCCAGACCCAGCGGCGGCCCGGAGAAGAATATGCCGATCGCGGGCAGCGAGCCGAGATGCGCGTCGATCCACGGGTCGACATGCGCGGCCATGAACGGCGCGAACACGAACAGGCCCCACATGCCGTAGATGATCGAGGGAATGCCGGCCAGCAATTCGATCGCCGAGGCCACCGGCGCGCGCAGCCACGCCGGCGCCACTTCCGTCAGAAACAGCGCGATGCCGAAACTTACCGGCACCGCGATCAGCATCGCGATCAGCGCGGTCACCAGCGTGCCGATCACCGGCACCAGCGCGCCGAAGCGATGATTGACCGCATCCCAATCGGTCGAGATCAGAAACTTCCAGCCGAAGGTTGCGAACGCTTCGCGCCCGCCCCACGCCATCGACAACGCGGCGCCCAGCAACGCCAGCGCCACCAGCGCCGCGCACCCGCCGACTAGCCAGCGGAACGCGCGGTCGCCGTTCGAGCGTGATGGTGTCGTGGTGATTGCGATGCTTGCGTTCAAACGAGTGGCCGTGACGTGATCTGCATTGCCTGAAAGCTCCGCCGGATGAGGCGCTCCTCATCCGGCGCGTGAAAAACGACATCCCTGTCTTTCTTCATGCCTTCCTGGCACAACGAGCCTTTACATCTTGAATTGGGTTTTCCAGTAGTTCTCGATCCGCTGCACCAGCGAATCGGGCAGAGGCACGTAGTCGAGCGACCTGGCTTCTTGCTGTCCCTGCTCCAGCGACCACTTGAAGAATTCGAATGCGATCTTGCTGCGCTCGGCATTCTTCGGGTGCTTGTACATGATCACCCACGTGGTCGCGGCGATCGGGAAGGCATTCGCACCCGGCGCATTGGTCATCACCAGATTGAAATCCTGCGCGTGATCCCAATCCGCGGTAGCCGCGGCGGCGGCGAAAGAATCCATGCTCGGCTGCACGTACTGGCCCGAAGAATTGCGCAGCAGGGCATAAGCCATCTTGTTCTGCAACGCGTAGGCGTACTCGACGTAGCCGATGCTGTTGCGGATCTGCTTGACGTAGGCGGCCACGCCTTCGTTACCCTTGCCGCCCACCCCCGCCGGCCACTGCACCGAGGTGCCTTCACCCACTTTGGTTTTCCACGCCGGCGAGACTTTCGATAGGTAATCGGTGAAATTGAAACTGGTGCCCGAACCATCGGAACGATGCACGACGGTTATTCGCGCATCGGGCAGCTTCACGCCCGGGTTCAGCGCGGCGATGGCCGGGTCGTTCCACGTGGCGATTTCGCCGAGGAAGATCTTCGCGAGCGTTGGGCCATCCAGTTTCAACTGCCCGGCGCCGATGCCTTCCACGTTCACCACCGGCACGATGCCGCCGATCACCACCGGAAACTGGCCCAGGCCCGATTGCTTCAACTCATCCACGCTCATGGGTTTGTCAGACGCGCCGAAATCCACCGTGCCTGCCTTGATCTGCGCGATGCCCGCGCCTGAGCCGATCGATTGATAATTCACGTGATTGCCGGTCTGCGCGCTGTACTGCGCCGACCATTTCGACAGCACGGGATACACGAAGGTGGAACCGGCGCCGGTGATGTCGGTGGCGTGCGCAGCGCCGGCGAGCGCAAGCGCGCCGGCTGCGGCGACCAAGGCCGCGAAACTGATGCGTCTGGACATGTTCGAGACTCCCTGTGAATGGTCGCTTCCCTGCGGGATGGGGCGCGTCTGCCGTGTCGCGCCGTGATTTCGGCACATTGCACAGTGCGCATGTTGCAGAGCGATGAGCCAGATATTGCAGTTGCGTGACAAACCCGCATCGTGCGGCATGTCATGAAAACGTCACGTGGTTTGCATCGCGCCGTAAAACTCCGCTTCGATGATGCCGCCGCCGTGACATGCGGGCGCATCGCCGGCTGACGGCCCACAGAGGGAGACATTCCATGCAACGCAAGATGCTCGCCACGGCGATCCTGCTCGCCGCGGCTTTCACCAGCCCTGGCGCGCTTGCCGCCAAAACGCAAACGGACAGCGAAGCCGCCGAGATCGCGCAGCTGAAGGCACAGCTTGCGGCGATGCAGGCGAAGATCGACGAGCTCGAGCAGCGCACGGATGCGCAGTCGCAGATCAACGTCAACACCCAGCAGAACATCGAGGCGATGCAGCAGCAACAGCAGAAGCCCGAATCCTCGCTCGCCTCGGAATGGGCGGCCAGCACCAAGATCAGCGGCACGTCCTTCATCGATTTCACCAATATCGACCAGACCAGCAACGGCAAGAAGACCGCAGCCAGCGGCACCGGGCTCGATGTCAAACGCTTCTATCTGCAGGTCGACCACAAGTTCAACGACATCTGGTCGGCCGATCTCACCACGGACTTCAACTACGTCAGCAACGACGGCGAGACGCAGTTGTTCGTGAAGAAGGCCTATCTGCAGGGGGCGTTCTCGCCCTTGGCCACGCTGCGCGTGGGTTCGGCCAACACGCCGTGGATTCCCTTCGTCGAGGACCTGTACGGCTACCGTTTCGTCGAGAACACGCTGATCGATCGCCTGAAGTTCGGCAACTCCGCCGACTGGGGCCTGCACCTGCTGGGTGACAACGGCCTGTTCAATTACCAAGCCTCCATTCTCAACGGCGGCGGCTACAAGAACCCGACCCGCAGCAACAGCGTCGATTTCGAAGGCCGCGTCGGTGTGCAGCCGGTCAAGGGCCTGATGCTCGCGGTCGGCGGCTACACCGGCGATCTGGGCAAGGACACCACCACCACGCCGGCCTTGCACGACGCACACCGCTACGACGCGCTCATCGCCTACACGAACGATTCCCTGCGCGTCGGCGCCGAATGGTTCCGCGCCAACAACTGGAACAACGTCACCACGCCCGCGACCGACTCGGCCGATGGCTGGTCGCTGTGGGGCAGCTACAACTGGGGTGCGGCCGCGCTCTTCGCCCGTTACGACCGCGCCAACACCAGCAAGGATCTCGATCCTTCACTGAAAGACACCTATTACAACCTCGGCGTATCGTTCCCGCTGACTAAGGGCGTGCGCCTGGCGATCGCCTACAAGAACGAACAGTTGAAGGACGACAGCAAGATCGACACCAAGACCCGCGAGATCGGCGCGTGGAGCGAAGTGAAGTTCTGACAGAGCCCGCCTTGGACTTGATCCGGGGATGTCACCCTCCCGTGCAGGCCAGGGAGGGCCGTTGCTACGGGCTCAAAGGTCTTGAAAATCCCACCTCCCGTGCAGCACACAAGGTGCATCGACACGGGACCCGGTTCAAAAAGAGTCCCCGCAGCGCGGGGACTCTTTTTTTCAATGCGCCAGCATCAAGGCGACGCCCAGCTCCTGCAGCGCGAGACGTTCGCTTTCCAAGTCGGCGAGTGTAAGCGGATGTTTGCGCCGCCACACTGCAGGAAGTTCGAGCTTCAGCGCATTGGCGCGCGCGACGGAGATGCGCGGCAACCCCAAAGTGTCGTGCCGCGATCGGCACAGCAACACCGCCAGCCGCAGCAGGGCGGCGATTTTCTGCGCCGATGGGCGCAAGCGCGGCGGCAGCTCCGCGAATAAGGCAAGATCCGGCTTGCGCCGATGGTTCTGCACGATCGCGGCGAGCATCTGCTGTTCCTCGTTGCTGAACCCTGGCAGATCGGAATGTCGCAGGATGTAACCGGCGTGCTTGTGGTGCTGGCTGTGTGCAATGGCGAGTCCGATCTCGTGCACGTGCGCTGCCCAAAGCAAACGTTCTCGCGCGGCGCCATCTAGCTTCCATTTTTTCGCGACGGCATCGAACAACGCCCCGGCGGCGCGTTCCACGCGCGCGGCCTGTCTTGAATCCGCGCCGTACCGCCGCGCCAGCGTGCGCACGCCGGTGCGGCGCGGGTCGCTGCCGCGAGCGCGGCCGATCATGTCCCACAACAAGCCTTCGCGCAGCGCGCTCTCGCTCACGTGCAGCCGCTCGATGCCGAGCACGGAGAATGCCGCATCCGCGATCGCTACGCCGCCGGCGATGATCGGAATGCGCTCCTTCGCCAGACTCGGCAGGCGCGCGCGGCGCGCGGAACCGGCGCGGATCAGCGCCTCGCGCATACGTTGCAATGCTGCCGGCGTAATGACGCTTTCCGCTTCGCCCATTTTCATCGCGATCGATGCGATCGCCCGAAACGTGCCCGACGCACCCCATGCCTCGCCCCAGCCGCGCTCGCGATATTCCGCTGCAAACTGTTGCAGCAGCAATCCGATTTCATCGCGGGCCTCGCGCCAGCGCCCGCGCGTGATGCGCCCTTTCGGAAAAAAGCGCAAGGTGGATGCGACGCACCCGATCTGCACGCTTTCCATCAGTTCGGATTTCAGCGCGCGGCCGATGATGAATTCGGTGCTGCCGCCGCCGATGTCGATCACCAGGCGCCGCTCGCGCGACGCGGGCAGCGTGTGCGCCACGCCTTGCCAGATCAGGCGCGCCTCTTCGCGACCACTGACCACTTCGATGGGATAACCCAACGCGCGCTCGGCCGGGCGCAGAAACGCCTGCGGCGCGCGCATGCGTCGCACGGTGTTGGTGGAAACCGCACGCACGTTGCGCGCCGGCACACCTGCAAGGCGCTGCCCGAAACGCGACAGACATTGCAACGCGTGCACGCGATGCGCCGCGTCGAGCGTGCCGTCGGCGCGCAGGCCCGCGGCGAGGCGCACACTTTCGCGCAGGCGATCGATCACGCGCGGCACGCCGTGTTCTAAGCGCGCCACCACCATGTGGAAGCTGTTTGAACCGAGATCGACCGCGGCGAGCAGATCGCCTTCGCGCAAGACGGCGTTGCCGTTTGCCAAGAGCACCTCCTGCGAAGCCGCGCGGCCGTGCTTCAACCGGTGTAGCGTGCCAGCAGCGAAAGCTGCGCCGAATGCGGCGCCGCGCCGTCCGGCATGGCGCGATGATATTGGCCCTGCGCATCCAGCAACCAGGCTTGCGTGTTGTCCCGGAGGTAATTGTCCAGCGCCTCGTCGAACACGCGCTCGGCCAGTTGCCTGTCACGCACCGGAAAGCAGGTCTCCACGCGCCGCATCAGATTGCGCTCCATCCAGTCGGCCGAGGAGCAATAGAGCACGGGATCGCCGCCGTTGGCAAACCAGTGCACGCGGCTGTGTTCCAGAAAACGCCCGAGTACCGAGCGCACGCGGATGCGCTCGGACACGCCGGGCAAACCCGGGCGCAGGATGCACGAACCACGCACGATCAGATCGATCTCCACCCCCGCACACGAGGCGCGATACAGCGCCTCGGCCATCGAAGGTTCGTTCAAGGCATTCACACGCCCGACGATGCGCGCGGGCCGGCCGTTCTTCGCGTGGTCGATTTCGCGTTCTATCAGCGCCAGCAATTCGCGTTGCAGGCTGAAGGGCGCCTGCAGCAGATGTTTCAGTTCGATCTCCGGCCCAAGGCTGCACAGTTGCTGGAACACGCGATTGACGTCTTCGGCGATTTCCGCGTCGGCGGTCATCAACCCGAGATCGGTGTAGAGACGGCTGGTGAGCTGGTGATAATTGCCCGTCGAGAGATGCGCGTAACGGCGCAAGCCGTTGCGCTCGCGGCGCACGATCAGCAGCATCTTGGCGTGCGTCTTGTAACCTACCACGCCGTACACCACCTGCGCGCCGGCCTGCTGCAGGCGGTTGGCAAGACGGATGTTGGCCTCTTCGTCGAAACGCGCGCGCAGTTCCACCACCGCGGTGACTTCCTTGCCCGCGCGCGCGGCATCAACCAGATATCCCGCCAGCGGTGAATCCTCGCCGACGCGGTACAAGGTCTGCTTGATCGCCAGCACGTCGGGATCGGCGCTGGCTTGACGCACCAGTTCCATCACTGGCGCGAACGATTCGAAGGGATGGTGAAGCAGGATGTCGCGCTGCGCGATCAGTTCGAAAATGTTGGAACCCGCAGCGAAGGACGGTGGCATGCGCGGCGTGAACGCTGAGAATTTCAGATCGGGTCGATCGACGATGTCGTAAACCGCTGCCACGCGGTGCAGGTTCACCGGGCCCGCGCACAGATAGACGTCCGAATCGAGCAGGCCGAAATTCGCCAGCAGCATCTTCTTGATCGATGCCGGGCAATCCTCCGCCAGCTCCAGCCGTACCGCATCGGCGTAACCGCGCTCCATCAATTCCTCGCTCAGAACGCGCGCGAGGTTTTCGGTTTCGCCTTCCTCGAGATCCAGCTCCGAATCGCGCGTGACGCGAAACTGGTACGCGCCGCGCACTTTCAGGCCGGGAAACATCACGTCGGCGAAATGCTGCAACAACGATGCGAGAAACACGAAGTGATACGGCGAATCAGCCACATCCTGCGGCATGCGGATGATGCGTGGCAGCGAACGCGGCGCGCGCACCACAGCGACATTGCCTTCGCGGCCGAAGGCATCCTTGCCCTGCAACACCACCGCCACGTTCAAACTCTTGTTGAGGATGCGCGGAAACGGATGCGCCGAATCCAGCCCCAGCGGCGAGAGCACCGGCAGGATCTCGCGCTGGAAGTGTTCGCGCGCCCAACGTTTCTGCGCCGGCGTCCAGCGCATCGGATCGCTGAAGCTAACGCCTTCGGCCGCGAGTGCCGGCCGCAGCTTGTCATTCCAGGTCTGGTATTGCGCGGCGACCAGTTGCATCGCGCGCACGCGCAACTGCGCGGTTAGCGCGCTCAACGGAATGCCGTCGGGTCCGGGCCGTGTTTCGCCCAGCGCGAGCAATTGCTTCAGGCTCGCCACGCGCACTTCGAAGAATTCATCCAGATTGCGCACTGAGATGCACAGGAAACGCAGGCGCTCCAGCAGCGGCACCGATTCGTCCTGTGCCTGCGCCAGCACGCGGTAGTTGAATTCCAGCGTGGAAATCTCGCGGTTGAGATACAGGTCTGGCCGCTTGAGATCGACCCGGTCCGCCGCTCGCGCTGTCTCCGTTTCGGCCGGCATGACCATCAGGTGCTCGCGGAGAAGCGATAACCGGCGCTGCGCACCGTCTGCACCATGTCGGCCAGGCCGTGCGGTTCCAGCGCCTGCCGCAAGCGGCGGATATGCACATCGACCGTTCGCTCCTCGACGTACACGCTGCCGCCCCAGATGTGATCGAGCAATTGCGGCCGGGAATAAACGCGTTCCGCATGCGCCATGAAGAAATGCAGCAGGCGATACTCTGTCGGGCCGATCGCGACTTCGTTCTCGCCCGCGTGCACGCGGTGCGCGAGGCTGTCCAGCTTGAGCTTGCCCACCGTGATCACGCCCGCTTCGTCTTCGCCGTGGCTGCGCCGCAGCACCGCCTTGACGCGCGCGATCAGTTCACGTGTGGAAAACGGCTTTACCACGTAATCGTCCACGCCCGCTTCCAGGCCGCTGACGCGATCCTTCTCGTCGCCACGCGCGGTCAGCATGATGATCGGCACCTGCGCGGTCGGCTCCTGCTTGCGCAGACGGCGCGCGAACTCCAGGCCGCTCATGCCCGGCAGCATCCAGTCCAGCAGGATCAGGCTCGGCACGGCTTGCGCGATCGCAGCCTGCGCTTCCACCACGTCGGCCGCTGGAATCGCATGTAGTTCGGCCTTGCGCAGCGCGAAGGCCACCATGTCGCGGATCGATGCTTCGTCTTCGACGATCAGGATGCGCTTGTGCACGCCGGCGGCCCAATGGCGGAGTAGTGGCCATTACAGATTTGCCGGATGTCAGCAAGATGACCGTTTGCGAACGTTTGTGTTGCAGAGGCGCCCGGGACGGCAACACCGGCGCCATTCCAGCGCCGGCGCTTCAGGCGTGCGCGGCGGCGAGCAATCGCCCAAGCGTCTGCTCCCGGCTCAACCGCGTGAGTAAGGATTCGAATTCGGCGAGCGCGGCTTCTTGCGTCAGCCGCTGCGCTGTGACGCGCGCATTGAATGCCAGCGCCGCGCGCACATCACCGTCGAGGCCCAAGGCATAGGCGCTGGCGATGAAGCCGCGCGCGTCGCCGCAAGGCACGATCAACCCGGAAATACCGTTGGCAATGTGCTCCTGTGCGGCGGCATGATCGAACGCCACCACGGGCAACGCCGATGCCATTGCCTCCAGCACCACGTTGCCGAAGGTTTCAGTAACGCTCGGAAACAGGAACAGATCTGCGCTGGCGTAGTGGCGCGCGAGCTCTTTACCGTGCAATTCGCCGGTGAAGATCAGATCCGGATGCTCAACCGCCAGGCGTTTGCGCTCGGGACCATCGCCCACCAGCACCATCCGCGCATCCGGCCGGCGCGCCTGTAACGCGCGGAGCGCCTGTATCGCGAGACGGATGTTCTTCTCCTGCGCCATGCGGCCGACATACAGCGCCACCGGCGCGTCGTGGCGCGCCTGCCAACGCGCACGCAAGGCTTCGTCGCGACGTTGCGGCGAAAACAATTCCGCATCGACGCCGCGTGCAATCCGCACTGCGCCGGTCACGCCGGCATCCCGCAATTCGTGCGCGAGAGCGCGCGTCGGGACGATCGTCGCCTGCGCACGGCGATGAAATCGTAGCATCTGCGTGCGCACAAACCTTTTCAACCAACCCAGGCCGTAGTGCGACGTGTATTCGTCGAAACGCGTGTGGAATCCGCTGGCGACCGGAATCCCCAGCGCATTGGCCGCGCGCAGCGCCGACCATCCGAGCGGGCCTTCCGTGGCGATGTAAACCGCATCGGGTGGATTCCCGCGCCAGCGCGCGCGCAACTTCGGACCGGAAGGCAGGCCGAATTGAACCTGGATGTGGCCTGGCAGGCGTGCGCCGTGTGTGCCCACGATGCGGATGCGCACACCTGCGTCGCGGCCGTCTCGGCCGGGGCGAATCACTTCCACGCGATGCTGACGCTGCGCCAGTCCCCTGGCCAGCGCATGAACGGTGTTGGCAACGCCATTGACCTGCGGCGGCCAGGTTTCGGTGACCAGGGCGATGTGCATGGGCGTGGTTCCTTCAGCTCGCCCGCAGCTTGTCAGCCGCGCATTGCATGCACGCGGCGCGCGCATGACCGCGCAATGACAGCACTCAATCGCTGGGATCGGTGCAGGCGGCGCGACGGCGCCCTTCGCCGCGCAAGACTTCCCCGCGCCCGTCGATCGAAAGATGCAACGTGTAGTGCTGGGGCGAATCGAAATCCACACGGCCTTGCCCGCTGACGGACTGGCCGCGGCCGCAGTGCAGATTCCAGGACAGGCCCGTGCTGCTGCGCTGTTCGTCAGAGCGCAGGCAATCCGCTTGCAACGGCGGCGACTCGGCAAAGCGCTTCCACGGGTCAGAACTCTCGCCGAAGCAGCGCCAGAGCGTTTGCGCAAAGCTTGCGCGGCCGTGTGTCACCCGCATCAGCTTGATCTGCCACAAGCCCGGCATGGCCTGGAAATCGGCGGGATCGGCCCGTGCCGACATGCATCCGCTCGCCGCGAGCAGCAGTATCGGACAGACGATGTTACGCAATGCATGGCAGCGCTCAAGCGCGCGGGCGAGTGGATTCATGCGTGATCAACATGTCGCATCGACGAAAAGCATCCTGCCGGTCAGAGCCGGCAGGATGCGGAACGGAACGCGATCAGTCCTGCATGTCGGCTTCACGTCGCAACGATCCGAAATCGAACATGTCCATCAGATTGCCGATTGCGGGCGCATTGAGCGGCACGTAGGGATTGCTCGGCCGCGCGATGGGATTGGGCAGGTTGTCGCGTGTGTGGGCGGCGATGCGCTCGGGCAAGAGCCAGTTCGCTTCCACGAATTTGTCGAAGGAGACGTGATCGTAGTAATCGTGCACCACGCGGCCGCCTTGCGAATACTTGGACACCACCAGCAGCGGGATGCGCGTGCCGTCGCCGAAGAAATCGATCGGTTGCACGTAACCCGAGTCGTAGTAACCGCCGCCTTCGTCATAGGTGATCATGATCGCAGTGTCGTTCCACAGCTTGGGATTGGCCTTCACCATGTCCACGATCTTCTGCACGTACCCCTCGAACAGATTCAACTTCGATGAAGCGGGGTGGCCGTCCAGCAGCCCGTCGGGCTTGGCGATCGCCACCGCCGGCAAGGTGCCGTTGCTGATGTCGCTGTAGAGGTCGTTGATGTCGCGTAGGTTGGCGCGCAGCTTGGGACTGGTCATCACCTGCGTGGAATAGAGGAAGGGATTGCAGATGTTGCAGTAGCTGCCGCCTTCACCGTCCTCGACGCCGCCGTCCCAGCCTTCGCCGTAGTACCGCCAGCTCACGTGATGCTTGCTGAGCAGCAAGCCGATGTTGTTCTGGCGCGTCGGCGGAATGGTGAACTGATCCGCGCCCAGCGGCGCGGGCGTGCCGTCGCCGAGATAACCGGGGTTGTAGTTGTTGACGAGGTAGTACGCGTCGCGCTTGCAGTCGCCATCGAGGAAGACGCGGTAAGGCAGCGCGCGCAGATACTGCCTGATGGGTGCCACGCCCGGCTGGTTCTCGTCCGCGCAGTTGACGTAGGAACCGCCGCTGTAGCCATCCTGCGTGTACCAGTTGTTGGTGCCCGCTTGCGGATCGGGATTCTCGATCTGGTTCGACGGCGGCGTCGCGGGCCGGCCCTGATCATCTGCGTAATAGATCAGCGTGCCGTAGCCCAGCATGATGTGATTGGCGCCGGTGCCGCCCATCACCGATTGATGGAAGTTGTCGCTGAGCGTGTATTCGCGCGCGAGCTGGGTGAAGTATGGCGCGTCGCCTGCGGCGACATTGAGGAACTGCATCGCCGTCGAGCCTTCGCCGGTGCTCTGATCAGTGAAATTCTCCGGCTGCGGCTTGCCGTTGCTGCCAGCGCCGACGCTCACTTCCACCCATGGGAAAAGGTCGTTGCGGCAACCGCTGAGGTTTTCGATGGAAGCGTTGGCCGCGTCGCAATCGAGTTGCTGCCACATCTGGAAGAAGCGGTGTACCGGGCTGCTTGCATAGTCGTTGTATTGAATGGACGCATGCATGTCCACCGGCGCATTGGACAGCACGGCGGGAAAACGCGTGTCGATCGAGCGCTCGGGCAAGCCGGTGCCGCCGCTGGCGAGTTCGTAATACGCGGCATCGGGCAGGCCCGGTTCGATCGCCTGCGCTTGCGCGGGCGAAGCGAACGGCGCCTGCGTCGGGGCGCTGCCGGTGTTGATGCGCGGCAATGTCGCGTAGGGCACGGTGTGCGCCGGCGCGAGCGAGAACTTGCCGTCGTCCACGGCCTGCCATTGTTGCGCCTTGGCGACGTTCGGGCCGGGAGTACCGTCGGCGTTGACGATGCCTTGCGACAGGAGATTGCGCACGCTCTGTCCCTTCGGCGGCACGTAGGTGGCATAGACGTGATCGAAGGTGCGGTTCTCGCCGATCAGCAGGATCACGTGCTTGATCGGAGTCAATGTGTAGTCGCTGCGGTCGTCACCTTCAGGCCCGTGCGGTGTCACCGCGCCCCCGGCGGGTTGGCGCGAAGTGGTGGAATGCGGTAGATGTGCGCGGAAAGCGGCGTCGTTCTGCTGGGCGCCGACCACGCCGGCCAGGCCGGTCAGCAGCGTCACGGCCGCGAATGCTTTCGCGTGACCGCGGTTGATTTTGAGCGACATGATCGATCCCTCTCGATGCGTTCCATGGAGACCGCAAGCGGACCATCGATAGGACGGCGCGTCTGCGGGACGCGCGCAGTCTGCGCCGCGCGCATGACGTCCGTTGGGCGCGCAAGTGACAGGAATTTGGCGAAAAATGCGCGCGTTCGTTACTCGCGTCTTTCAATGCGCGCAGGCAGCAGCTCGAACGGTCGCATCATCTCGTTGTCTTCGTGTTCCAGCAGATGGCAATGCCAGACATAGCGGCCTGGTTCGCCATCGAACTTCGCGATGATGCGCGTGACCATGCCCGGATCCGCGCCCACCGTGTCCTTCCAGCCCACTTCGTGCGGCGCAGGCGGTTGCGCCGGATCGGTGTAGCGCAGCGTGCGATGCGCATTCCATGCGAACAAATCAAAAGCGCGCCGCTCGAGGATCTGGAAGCGCACCAGATGCAGATGGATAGGATGCGCGTCCCCGGTGGCGTTGACGAAGCTCCAGATTTCGATATCGCCCTGATGCGGCCTTTCTGAAATCGGATCGCTCCAACGCTTGCCGTCGAGCAACATCACAGTCGCATTGCCGCCGGAATCGTCCATCTCGCCCAGCGCCAGCACGCGTTCGCGCACTGCGCGGCTTGCATCCAGACGCGGCGCCGGCCGCAGCGCACGCGGAATCACTGAAGCAGCCGTAGATGCGGCGCGATGCGCGACGCGGAATTCCAGTATTTCGCTGTCCTGATGCCGCAGGTGTACGGCGCTCCCTGCGAGTTCGCCGAAATCGACCAACACGTCCGCGCGTTCGGCCGGATACAACTCGATGCGCTCCCGTTGCACCGGCGCGGGCAGCAAGCCTTGATCGCTACCGATCTGATGGAACGCCAATCCGTGCGACAGCGACAGTTCGAATAAGCTGCTATTGGCGACGTTTGTGAGCCGCAGGCGATAGATGCGCGGCTCGACTTGCAGATACGGAAAGAGCTTGCCGTTGCACAGGACCAGATTGCCCTGGCACTGCATCACCCATGGCGCATCCGGATCGGTGGAGACCGGATAGTAAAGTTCGCCGTTGCGCGCGATCAGGCGATCGCACAACAGCAACGGCAGCTCGTATTCGCCCGCCGGCAATCCGAGCGCCTGCTCCTGCGGGTCCCGCACCCACCACGCGCCGTAAAGGCCGGCATAGATGTTCAGGCGCGTGATCCCCATCGCGTGGTCGTGATACCACAACGTCGCTGCGTCCTGACCGTTGGGGTATCCGTACAACGCCGACTTGCCGGGCACGTACCAATCTTCCGGCCAGCCGTCGCTGTGCGGCGGTACGCGCGCGCCGTGCACGTGCGTCACCGCGCGCACATCCGGCTTGTCGCGTTCGGCGCCGTGCAGCCCATGATCGATCGGCAGGAAATGCCGCTGCGGCAGCGCATTGACCCATTCGACCAAGACGGGTTCATCGCCTTGCACCTCGATGGTCGGACCGGGCGAACTGCCCTCGTATCCCCACATCGGCGTGGGCGGCAGATCGCGATGCAGACGCGCATTAAACGCGCGCATCGTCACGCGGTGGCACGGCAATTGCCGGCCGGGCCACGCGGGATGCATGCGCAAACCTGTCGCGCGTGCTCGCGGCGGAATCGGCAGCGGATCGACGAACCGCGCCAGCGACATCGGGTTGACCAGCGGCACTTTCGGCGACGCAAGCGTTGCTGCGCGGCGCATCGGCATATCCGACATCGCGGTTGAAGCCGCCACAGCGCGCCGCGTCGCGACCGCGCCGAACGCAATCCCTGCGCCAAGCAGGAATTGGCGCCGCGTGCAGCTCATCGCCACGCCTCGCGAGCGCGGTCGCCGAACGTCTTGTTGAATGGCTGGGTGGCCGGGCACTCGAAAATCACGCCGACAGCATCGGCGCACAACATGACGGCTGCGTGTCAGCGCCCGCGGGGCTTGGAAACTCTGATTGATCAGAGTTTCCTTGCGCCACATGGATGTGGCGCACGCAAATCAAGCGCGCTTCAGCTTCAGGTGCTTGATTTGCTGAGCCGTATTCGGGCGTGTACCGAATTCGATGCGCTCTGACAAATTCAGGAAGGATTTGTTCAGAGCTTCCTTAGATTCCCCGCGCCATCAACACGGCAAAAATCGGGATGACTGCCAGGCCGCACATCTCCATCATCACCAGCGCGCGCATCCAGCGCCATTCGCGCGGAGGAATTTCGTATGCCGCATCGTCGCGCCGGTAACGCCGCCAGCGTTGATAGCTCATCGTCGGTAGGATCGAAATCAGACCGATCAGCACGAACAAGCCGATCAGCGCGTGGAAAGACGTGTTATGCGTGTAAAACGCCAGTGGCTTGGCGCCGAGGAACAGCCGGCCCAATCCGGTCAGCAGCACCGCGCCGGCGCTGATGAAATAACCCATGTCCGCGCGCGCCAGCGTTTCCACATCCACTGCCACGTGTCCAGCACCCAGCAGCAGCCACTGCCGGCCGAGAAACCACGCCAGGAAAAAGATCGAAAGAAAATGCGCGTAGGACAGTGCCGCATCGCCGTACATCAGGAAGACTCCGTTGCCTGTTTCAAAAACGACAATGCATCCAGATCCACATTGCCGCCGCTCAAGATGATTCCAATCTTCTTGCCGCGCCAACGCTCGCGCTGCGCCAATAGAACCGCCAGCGCCACAGCCGAAGAAGGTTCCACCGTCTGTTTCAGGTGCTTCCACAGCAGACACATCGCCGCGAGAACTTGTGCATCGTCCGCCGTTGCAATCTCGACACCGCGTGCGCGCAACAATTCGAAATTGATCTCGCCGATCGTCGCGCGCAGTCCGTCGCAGATCGTGTTCGGCACGACATCGACGACGCGCTCGCCGCGTTGCATCGAACGCCAACCATCGTCTGCGCCGGTCGGCTCCGCCGCCAGCAATTGCGTCGAAGGCGACAGCGCGCGCGCTACGATCGCGGCGCCGGACATCAACCCGCCGCCACCCAGCGGCGCGATCAGCACGTCCACTTCCGGCGCTTGCCGCAGCAATTCCAGCACAACGGTGCCTTGACCTGCGATCACGCGCGGATCGGTGTAGGGATGCACCATCGTCGCGCCGGTTTCGCGCGCGACTCGCGCTGCGGTCTCCTCGCGTGCGGCGAGGGTCGGTGCGCACACGTGCAGAATCGCGCCCGCCGCTTCGATGTTGGCGAGCTTGGCGCGCACCGCGCCCTCGGGCACCACCACGTGCGCGGGGATGCCGCGGCTGCGCGCGGCCAGCGCCAGCGCGGCACCGTGATTGCCGGAAGAATGCGTGACCACGCCGCGCCGGGCTTCTTCCTCGTGCAACGACCACACCGCGTTGCAGGCGCCGCGGAACTTGAACGCACCGCCGATTTGCAGGTGTTCGCACTTGAAATGCAGCGACGCGCCGGCGAGTTCGTCCAGCGCTTGGTCTCGTAGCACCGGCGTGACACGCGCGAACGGCGCGATCCGCGCGGCGGCGGCGCGCACGTCGGTCAAAGTGGGGAATTCGAACCGGCTCATGCTTTCGCTGCGCAACATACACACGCGCGCGCAAACACGCCAGAGCACGGTTCGCTGCCGCATCCCGTTAGAATCAAGCGATGCGCAACACCAGTGAAACTCACATCGTCCGCCTCGCCGATTACCAACCGCCGGCCTGGCGCGTGCCGCAGATCGAACTGGAATTCGATCTGGATATCGAAGCCACAGAAGTCGCCACGCGGCTGCATCTCCAGCGCGATCCGCAGCAGCAGGAGCCGCTGCGCCTCGATGGCGAAGGCCTGTACTTGCTGGAAATCAAGCTGGATGGCCGCGCGCTTTCGCAATCGGAATATACGCGGGATGCGAACGGCCTCACCGTGTCCAACGCGCGCGACGGCAGCGTGCTGGAGACGCGCGTGCGCATCGATCCGTCCGCCAACACAGCCCTGTCCGGCCTGTATCTGTCCGGTTCGCGCGAACGCGGCTTCCTGTTGACCCAATGCGAAGCGGAAGGCTTCCGCCGCATCACGTATTTCCCCGATCGCCCGGACGTGCTGTCGAAATTCAAGGTGACACTGCGTGCGGACCGCGTGCGCTTTCCGGTGTTGCTGGCAGGTGGCGACCCGGACGGCGCAGGCGACACACCGGACGGGAAACACTGGGCGCGCTTTGTCGATCGGCATCCCAAGCCGTGCTATCTCTTCGCGCTGGTTGCGGGCCGTCTCGAAAAGATCGAACGCGCGTACCGCACCGCGGACGGTAACGACATCATGCTGCGCATCTGGGCCGAAAACGACACGATCGACGGCTGTCGTTACGCGATGGATGCGCTGGAACGCGCGATGCGCTGGGACGAGCGTGCGTACGGTCGCAATTACGATCTCTCCGTGTTCAACGTCGTCGCCACTCACGATTTCAACATGGGCGCGATGGAGAACAAGGGTCTCAACATCTTCAACGCGAAATATCTGCTGGCCGATCCGGAGATCACCACCGACGACGAATACCGCCACATCGAGGCGGTGATCGCGCACGAGTATTTCCACAACTGGAGCGGCAACCGTGTCACCTGCCGCGACTGGTTTCAGTTGTCGTTGAAGGAAGGCTTCACGGTTTTTCGCGAGCAACAATTCTGCGCGGACATGCAATCCGCTGCGCTGCAACGCATCGATGAAGTGGCAACGCTGCGGCGCGTGCAGTTTCCGGAAGACGCGGGCCCGCTGGCGCATCCGGTGCGGCCGGCCGAGTACGCGGCGATCGACAACTTCTACACTGCGACCGTGTACGAGAAAGGCGCGGAGCTGGTGCGCATGATCGCGGGACGTCTGGAACGAGAGGGTTTCCGGCGCGGGACCGATCTGTATTTCTCGCGTTGTGACGGCCGCGCCGCGACGATCGAGGATTTCATCGCCGCGTTGGGCGAAGCCAATGATGTCGATCTTTCGCCTTACCTGGCCTGGTATTCGCAAGCGGGCACGCCGCAGGTGCACGCACATGGCGAATACGATGCACCCGCGCGCCGCTACACGTTGACCTTGACGCAACACACGCGTCCGACACCGAATCAGTTGCACAAGCAGCCGCTGCCGATTCCGGTACGCGCGGCGCTGTTTGCGCACGATGGCGCGCGCGTGCCGCTGCGGCTGCGGGGCGAAACCGAAGCGTCGCAAGAACGTGTGCTGGAATTCGCTGTTCATGAGCAGCGATTCGTATTCGAAGACATCGAGGACAAGCCGGTGGTTTCGCTGCTGCGCGGTTTCTCCGCGCCAGTGCAATTGCATTGCGATTACACGCCGCTGGAATTGGCGCTGCTGCTGCGTCACGAATCGGAAGGCTACAATCGCTGGAACGCCGCACAACAACTGGCGTGCTCCGCTTTCGATGGCGTCCTCGCCGGGACCTCCAACAATACCGCGCTGACCGCGTGGCTGGATGCACTGGCGGAGTTGTTCGAAATCGATGAACGCGAACTCGATCCCGGGTTGCTGGCGGAATTACTGACGCCGCCTTCTACCATCGAACTCGGCGCGCGTCGCGAACCGCTCGACCCCGATCGCGTGCATGCCGCGCGCGAGACGCTGGAAACCGCGCTGGCGCAACATCTGGGCGGGAAGATGTCCGCGCGCTACGACGCCTTGCACGCGGACGAAAACGGCGCGCTCGATGCACGCGCACAGGCGCGGCGGCGATTGAAAGGCCGCGTGTTGTCCCTGTTGTGGCGCTTCGATGCACAACGCGGCGCCGCTCTTTCGCTCGCCCAGTATCGAAATGCGCGCGGCATGACGGATCGATTGTCGGCGCTCGCTGCGCTACTGCGCGCGAACGCGCCGCAGGCGCAGGAAACGCTGCGCGACTTCCGCGCGCGTTTCGACGGCAAGCCGCTGGCGCTGGACAAGTGGTTCGCCTTGCAGGCGCAAACACCCGCGCACGCCACGCTGGAGCGCGTGCGCGCGCTCGCCGGCGATGCGGCTTTCGAGTTGCGCAACCCCAATCGCGTGCAGTCGCTGCTCGGCGCCTTCGCGCGCAACCCGGTCGGATTTCACCGCCCCGATGGCGCGGGCTATCGCTACATCGCGGAAATGCTCGTGCGGATCGACGCGCTCAATCCCCAGAATGCGTCGCGTCTGGCAAAGGCGTTCGAGAACTGGCGCAAGCTGGAGCCGCGCCGCCGCGCCGGCGCCCGCGAAAGCTTGACGGATCTAAACCGGCGCACGTTGTCGCGCGATCTCGCCGACATCCTGGCGCGGATGCTTGACGAGTGAAAGGAGCGTCCAGTCAGTTCTGCGCGACCGGCGCGACCGGCAATTCGATATCGGCGCTTTCGGTCTGCTTCAGCGAGAGCTCACGCAGCAAGCGCTCGCCATGTTCGGCTTCGGCGAGCATTTCCTGCCGGCCGATCTCCATCCATTCGTCGTGGCGCTGGCGCACTTCCTCGAATTCGGGTGCATCCGCAGGCATGAAGCTCATGATGTGATCCCCTGTGCTTTCGATCCGGTCACTGTCGCAAATGCAGAACTCATGCCAACCCAACAGAAAATGTGAACCGCGTCACAAAATCGAACACGCGAGATCCAAGTGACGCGGCCCGTCTTAGTTGGACTTGGGGCGGCAAACCGCATGAGAACGAGGTTTAACGCCGCATTTACCCCACCACGGCAATACTCAGACCACTCCTGCATGGCAATGCAGTAGCACTCGGCTTGTTGTAGGCTTGTTGCTGCAAGTTTGTTTCACCGGTTCAACGCTTCTGGCGCCCGGCACACGGTCTTCCTGGATTCCCCCTGTTCCTGACGACCGCCGGGCGCCAGTCCTTTTTGCTAACCCCGCAGCAGCTGTGTCGTCCGCGCGCCTCGTTTCGCATTCTTGATTTTGCAAGGCGGTGCTACCTCCCGCCGGCGCGCGACCGGCCCCTGACCTCCGATCTCAGCGCGCTCGCTTGACGCCATGCGCCGGCGGGAGTGCACACGAGTAAATGCATTGCGCGTGCCAATGCGCGCTCTTGCCGCGGCCCGCTAAAATGTCGCGATGGATTTTTACGATGTCATCGTCGTGGGAGGCGGGCACGCCGGCACCGAAGCCGCGCTCGCGGCCGCGCGCTGCGGCGCGCGCACGCTGCTGCTGACGCACAATGTCGAAACCATCGGCGCGATGAGCTGCAATCCAGCCATTGGCGGCATCGGCAAAGGTCATCTGGTCAAGGAAATCGACGCGCTCGGCGGCGCGATGGCGCATGCCGCTGATCGCGCGGGAATCCAATGGCGCACGCTCAACGCATCAAAAGGCCCCGCGGTGCGCGCCACACGCTGCCAAGCCGATCGTGCGCTGTATCGCGCCGCGATTCGCCGCAAGGTGGAAACGCAATCGAACCTTCAGGTCTTCCAGCAAGCAGTCGACGATCTGATCATCGAGACTCATCGTGCAGCCGGCGTGGTCACGCAGATGGGCTTACAGTTGCATGCCCGTTGCGTGGTGTTGACCACCGGCACCTTCCTGTCCGGCAAGATCCATATCGGATTCGCGAATTACTCCGCTGGGCGCGCGGGGGACCCACCCGCGACCACTCTCGCGCAACGGTTGCGCGAATTGCCGCTGGGCGCCGACCGCCTAAAAACCGGCACGCCGCCGCGCATCGACGGCCGCAGCATCGATTATTCCGTTTTCATCGAGCAACCCGGCGACGATCCCGCGCCGGTGTTTTCGTATCTGGGTTCGCGGGAAGAACATCCGCGCCAGGTGTCGTGCTGGATCACGCACACCTCCGAGCGCACGCACGAGATCATCCGCGCCGCGCTGGATCGCTCGCCGCTGTATACCGGCAAGATCGAAGGCGTGGGCCCGCGCTACTGCCCGTCGATCGAAGACAAGGTGGTCCGTTTCGCGGAAAAAACTTCGCACCAGATCTTCATCGAGCCGGAAGGACTGGAAACGATGGAGATCTATCCCAACGGCATTTCGACTTCGCTGCCATTCGATGTACAGGAAGAACTGGTGCACTCGATCCGGGGTTTCGAGCATGCGCACATCACGCGACCGGGTTACGCGATCGAGTACGACTACTTCGATCCGCGCGGCCTGCATCCGTGGCTGGAAACCAAGGCGATACCGGGCTTGTTTTTCGCGGGACAGATCAACGGCACCACGGGCTATGAAGAAGCCGCAGCACAAGGCCTGCTGGCCGGCTTGAATGCGGCACGCGCGGCAAAGGAACACGCGCCGTGGTGGCCGCGCCGTGACGAAGCGTATCTCGGGGTGCTGGTGGACGATCTGACCACCAACGGCACGATCGAGCCGTACCGCATGTTCACCTCGCGCGCGGAATACCGGTTGCATTTGCGCGAAGACAATGCCGACTTACGTCTGACGGAAAAAGGGTTTGAGCTTGGCGTGGTGCCGCGCGAGCGCTTCGATGCGTTGTGCCGCAAACGCGAAGCGGTGGAACGCGAAACGCGGCGGTTGCGTGAATTGCACGTCGCACCGGCGAACGCGCGCGGTCAAGCACTCGCGAATTCGCGACTGGCGATTTCACTCAGCCGCGAATGCAATGCGCTGGAGCTGCTGCGCCGGCCAGAATTGGATTACGCCACGCTCACCGCGATCGATGGTTTCGGTCCGTCGCTTGAAGACGAAAGCGCAGCCTTGCAGGTCGAAGTACAGGCGAAATATGCCGGTTATCTCGAACGCCAGCGCGAGGAGATCGAACGCGCACAACGTCACGAGGCAACCGCGATCCCGCAGGAGTTCGATTACGACGCGGTGCGCGGCCTGTCGGCCGAAGTGCTGTCCAAACTCAAGCGCGTGCGGCCGGAAACGATTGGCCAAGCCCAGCGCATCAGCGGCGTCACGCCCGCGGCGATCTCGCTGCTGCTGGTGCACCTGCGCCGCAAGCAGCGGCGCGTCGCGTAGCAACTCGTCAACGACATGGAGGCATTCTCTGTCCCCTGTTGGCGGACGGGAACCTGTGTGGGCCGACGCCAGCTTTCGTGATCGTTGCACGCAAGCGCTTGCGAAAGGCGTGGCCGATTTCAAACGCTTGTATTAATCTAGCCGCGCACTCCTGCCACGGCCTTCGGGGATCAGAATCATGCCGAGTATCCGTCTTCTCGCCGGCGCGCTCGCGCTGGCCCTCGCGGGCAGCGCCGCTGCCGCCCAGTTCGACAACGTGATCGTGTTCGGTGACAGCTTGAGCGACAACGGCAATCTTTCGTATGTCGCCGAGCCACCGCTCGCACCATCGCGCTTCACCACAAATCCCGGCTTGGTGACGGTCGAAAATGTCGCGCGGTTCTATGGCTTCACGCTCTCGCCTTCGCTGCAGGGCGGCACCGATTTCGCGTGGGGCGGCGCGGGCATGGTCAATGACGTGCAACCCGGCGTGCCCACCGTGCCGCAGCAAGTGGGGCAATACCTGCAAGCCACCGGCGGCAAGGCCGATCCGAACGCGCTGTACGCGATGTGGGGCGGCGCCAATGATGTCTTCTACAATCTCGGATTGGCGGGTGCAGGCGCCATCACCTCGCAACAGGCCCAAGCCAACATTCAGGCCGCGGCGCAGACCGAATTGCAGTTGATCGGACAGCTGGCGCAGGCCGGCGCCAAACGCGTGATCGTTTTCAATCTGCCGGATATCGGCGTCACGCCTTCCTTCACCTCGCAAGGTGCGCAAGTTGCCGCGCAAGGCACCAACGCCTCCATCGTTTACAACAGCACGCTGGGCGCAGGCCTCGCACAAGCCGGCATCGACATCATTCCAATCGACACGTTCGGGTTGATCCACGAGGTGATCGCCGACCCGTCCCGTTATGGATTCACGAACGTCACCGCACCGGCTTGCGGCACAGCGCCCGGCACTACCTCGCTGGCTTGTGGACCGCAAGGCTCGCCCTATCCATATCAATACGCCCCCGGCACCGACCAGACCTATCTGTTCGCCGACGGCGTGCACCCGACCACCGCCGCGCATGCGCTGCTCGGGCAGTACGTGGTGTCGGTGCTCCAGGCGCCGGGACAGCAATCATTGCTGGCCGAAGCGCCGCTGTATATCAACAATTCGGTCAGCCGCAGCTTGCGCAATCAGGCGCTGGCCGGCATGAATCAGCCCGGCGAAGGCGTACGCTGGTTCGCCGATTACGATTACGCACAGCAGAAGCTGGACGCCACGCAGAACACACCCAAAAGTGACAACAACCAGAGCACCTTGACTGTGGGCGCGGATGTGCATCCGGCCGATCATCTGGGCGCAGGTCTGGCGCTGAGCGGTGCGCACCAGAACGACGGTGATGTCGACAACGCCGGCGGTTTCAAGCTGGACGAATATCTCGTATCCGCGTATGCGATGTACAGCTGGCAGCAGGCCTACTTCGGCGCGATCGGCAGCATCGGCCAGCTCAACTATCGCAACATCAGCCGCAACATCGTGCTCGGGCCCGCATTGCGACATGAAAGCGGCTCCACTTCGGGCTCGCACGTGGCGCTTACCTTCACCGGAGGCTGGCTGTTCGGTTCCAGCACGTTGCGTACCGGACCATTCGGTGATCTCGGCTACCAGCGCATCCGCGTCAGCGGTTTCGACGAGAACGGCGGCGACAGCACGGCGATGACGTTCGACCGGCAGGAACGCGAAGCGCTGATCACCACACTGGGCTGGCAACTGATCGGCAACTGGCAAGCTGGCGGCACCGCGCTGCATCCATATGCCCAGGTCGCCTGGAACCACGATAGCAAGGCCGACCCGCGCGACGTGCGTGCGGGACTGGTCAACATGCCGGGCACCTTCGCGATGCCTGGTTTCGTACCGGACAAGACTTGGGGCAGTGCGGGCGTGGGCTTGAACGCGCAGTTCAATCCGGCGTTTTCCGGCTGGATCGGCTACGAGGGCCGCTTCTCGGATTCCAACCAGCACATCAACAGTTTGAACCTGGGGGCGAAGCTCAGTTTCTGATTCTGGCAATGCGACTGCCGAAAGGCAGATTCAGCCTCGCTGTATTTGAAAGTACGGCCAGGTATAGCCGCATTGCTCGCTCAACCGGGCGAGCAGCGGAAAATCTTGCAAAACCGTAGATCCGGGCAGCGATACTGAACGATCGCAACAAAAAAGCCGCGCAGGATGCGCGGCTTTTTTTGTTGCGAGAAAACTCAACTCAATGCTTGGGTTTCTTGTTGAACTGCTTGTACAGCGCTTCGGCCTGGTCGTGCAGCGCGGTGGCGGCATCGTGCGAAAGCTCGGTGGTCTGACCGTTCTCCTCGTGCTGCTTCAACACGAGTTGTCCGTTCTCGTCCCAACCCGCGCGATCGGTTGAAGTGACCGGCGCACCCTTCTTCGGGTTGGTCTGCTGCACCACTACCCACGGACGTCCGTCCTGATATCCGTAATCGGTGCTGGTGTAATTCCCCTTGTCGCCCTTGTCCACCAGCTCGCGGATGAACTCCACGCCGTTCTTGTCGGAAAACACCTGCCATCCGCGTGAGGCCTGATCGTTGGAAGCCGTGCCCTGCGTCATCTTCATGCCGCCGATGCGGCTTTGCAGCGCCTGGAAATCCGACAGCATCTTGTCCGCGGCGGTCGGCTCGGCGACCAGCTGCAGGTTCACATTGGCGGGCGCGCCGTGCGTCAGCACCGGAGTTTGCAGTTTCGGCGAGTACACGCGTGCATCGTTCTGCATGCTGGCCTGCAGGACGTAGATGTCGGCGGACTTGATCTGTCTGGGATCGAAGTGGATGTCGAACTGCTGCGGCATCTTCGGCGGCGCGAAGGACTGCGTGTTGACCGGCACGCCGGGCTGCTGGGTGACGTCCATGAGGGTGAGATCAAGTTTCGCCTGCGGCGAAATCTGCACGCTCGGGTCGGCAAGAGTGACCGTACCGGTGACGTCGCTTGGAATCGGCGCCTGCGCAGGCGCGTTGCTCTCGGCGGGGATGGAATTGTTGTTGGAAGGTCCGCAACCGCCGAGCAACAATCCGGCGATCACCAGCGGCAATACAAGCTTGCGCATGTGGAATCCTTGGCTTGTCAAAGGGAATGCACGCATCCGTGGCGACCTTCAATATTAGCGGGCCGCGCAGGGTGGGAAAAGGCCGGATCAGCATCGCCCGGGAGAGATCCGGACTCGTGCAAAACGCGTCAAATACAGCTTCACGCAACGAGGGAATCCATTGCAATGAAGCCGACGGCAAGCGCCGTCGGCCCCATTCCACTCCCCAATTTCTACGATTGGTCTGAAACTAAAGAAAAGTTAACGGGGCGTCAAGCCGGCCCCTTACAAAACGATGCATTGCAGAAATGACCCGATCGGTATGAACAGTCGAAGCCGATTCGATGAGTGGACGCCTTCTCGATTCAAATGGTCTTCCACAATCGCTCGACGAACATGTTGTCGCGCCAGCAGCCCTTGCCGTCCATGCCGATGGCGATGACGGCGTTTTTGAGCACGCGTGTGAATGCCTCGCCGGTGAAGTGGCACCCTTGATCGGTATTCAAAATGTCCAGCCTACTCGCCGATCTTGGCGCACAGCCCTCTCAGATCCACCGGCGCCTCATTCGCCTGACCGCCGCCAAAAGCCTTGGCGGTGCGTTCCAGCTACCGCCCTTCGCACTCGCTGTGGTCTGGTTCGGATGAACATCGAACTCTCGGCCAGCCCCGCCTGCCGCTTCTCGCCCTTAACGGCGCCCAGCGCCACCTTGGTCTTGAACTCCGGTGAGTGGTTATAGCGGGGTCTGGGACTTGGCTCCCTTTTTGGCGATCCTCATCACCGATGAGGAGTAGGTCAGCCACTTATCGTGCTGTTCAATTTTGCGGGTCACTCCGCTTCGGCTTCTTTCAAGAACCCGTTGAACTGCAATTGCAGACCCCGGTAGTAACGGAACTCCGGACTGTCATAGCCGGTCATCCGCGCCTGGTTCATCAATCTCAAGGCCTCAGGATGGTTACCCAGCGCCTGTTGGGCGTGTGACAACTCCAGCAAGGCTCGACCATTGTTGCTCTTGGTGATTTCTGGGTGACGCAGCAAATCGCGCGCGACAACCGTCTCCCCCAGCCGCTTCAGACAATGTGCAGCCATGCAGATCGCATCAACGTCGTTGGGCATGTGCTGAACGGCGTAGATGGTATGCAGCGCTGCTTCGCGAATGCGGCCTTCACTCAGGATGGTGCTGGCCAAAAGCATGCGTGCAGGCACGTGATCCGGGACGCGCTGCAGGAGTGCCTCCAACGTGATGCGCGCCGCCGTGATCTGCTCGCGCTCGATGTACCGTTGTGCGCGATCCCATAGCCGCTCGGGCGCTGCCATCACTTCATACCCAGTTTGGGTGTTTGCGCATGCGCTGAGGCTGCAAGCGCGCGGCTCAGGGGCTCGAGCTGTGCAGCATAGGGATGCAGTTGCATGAATCCCGGCCCGGTAGGTGGCTCACGCGCCTCTCCGGATGGAAGGGCCGTGCTCATGCAACGCGTGTCCCAAGTCAGCCCGCAAAATGACAGCCACCGTCTCATGCTCGCTTGCATCAAATCGGCATGTCCGACGTCCAGAATCGCTCCCGGCATCAGCCTTCGCCAATGCTCCATCAGGGAATCGTATTGCAGATGATGCGCAGCCAACGCAGCGAGGTCGTTGGCATATTCGTGCGTGTCGCCGAAAAATCTGCGGTATTGCGCGAAGCATGCGTCCATCGGCTCGCGTGCTACGTGCAGGATGCGCGCCTGCGGCAGCGCTGCGTGGATCAGGCCAGCGTACATCCAGTTGTCGGGCCGGCTGTCGATGTAATACAGCTTACCGCGCGCGCGCCATTGGGTCTGCGCGAGATAGCGCCTGCCGATCCCGGCGAAATCCAGCGTCGCCACGCGCTCCAGAAAATGTTCGTCCTGCGTGTTGCGATGATCCGCCGCCCAGCGAAGCTGCTGCTCGAAATCCGGCATCTCGCCGGCATCCACGATATCGGGATGCGTGCCGAGCAGACGTGCGAGCATCCGCGTACCGCCATCAGGCAAGCCGAGAATGAAGATCGGCTGCGGCCCCTGCGTTTCAGTTTGTGCTGGCCGCAAGGTTTCGCGCGTGCACGATGCAATGCAGAGATCAAACCAACGCCGCATCGCATCCACATCGCAGCGTTTGCGCTGCACCATCAGCGCGTTCGCACGCGTCAATGCCTGCCATGCCTCGTCGTAACGGCCGACATCCTCCAACTCCTTGTATAAGGCGAACTCCAGCGCGGCGTGATCGTGCGATCCGCGCGTCACGCTCTTCAGACTGCTGATCAACCGCGCCAGATGATTGCGTTCGCGCGTCTGCGTGCGCAAAACGGAGAGTTCCAGCGCGATGTCGCCCTGCGACGGACCGAGCAGGAATGCCAGTTCCAGTTCCGGCTCCGCTTCCTCGATACGGCGCAAGCGCACCAGCTCGCGGCCGCGGCGATGGAAAATACCGTCGCCATCGAAACCCAGCTCGCGCGCGCGATCCATCCGCGCCAATGCCTCCTCGTATTCCCCCAATGCGTGCCAATGGTCCGCCAGACGCAGTAACAGCGTATCCGACTGGACGCGCTGCAACGCGGGATGTTGCAGGCATTCGCGCGCGGCGAGCGTCTCGCCCACACGCAACAAGACACCCGCCGTTTCGCAGATCTGTTCCGGGAATTCGGGCAGGCTGCGCGCGGCGCGCAGCGCGTGATCGACCGCTTCGCGCACGCGATCCTGCCGCCACGCGATATTGCACAGTGCCAGCCGCGCCAGGATGTGATCGGGATCGAGCTTGAGCAGCGCCTCCAGCGCGAAGCGGGCGGGGAGCGCCTGCCTGACAGCGATGTGGCACTGCGCTTGCGACCACAGCTCCGCAATTTGCGCGCGGGAGTCGGGCATCACAGCAAGGCGACGTCGGCGATCGCGTCGAACTGCGCCTTGACCTGCGCCAGCAGGCGAATGCGGTTGGCACGCAGCGCTTCGTCTTCGGCCATCACCAGCACGGAATCGAAGAACATATCCACTGGCTTTTGCAATTGCGCCAGCCGCGTGAGTCGGGTTTCGTAGTCGTCTTGCTCGGGCGATTCGGCCCTCGCGCGTTGCAGCGCCTGCCACAGTTCGCGCTCGGCCGGTTCGCGCAAATGCGTTTCGTCGATCGGCTGCGAAGCCGCGACGTGCGCATCGATGCCCTCCTTACGCAGGATGTTGGCGACGCGCTTGTTGGCCGCGGCGAGATGTTCGGCTTCTGGACGTTGCGCGAATGCCGCAACGGCGCGCAGCCGCAAATCGAAATCGAGCAGGCTGGCCGGTTCGATGGCGGCCACCGCTTCGAATTGCTGCGATGTGAACCCGCGTTCCGTGTAGTAGCCGCGCAGGCGATCAAGAATGAAAGCGTATAGCTCGTCTGCGAGTTCGATGCGGCGCGCATGCACATCGACGCGCGATTCTGCTTTTGCATCTTTCGCAAACGCGCTCTCTGGAATCTGCTCCAACGCTTCGCGCAGCCACACGCGCAAATCCAGATCGATGCCGCCTTCGATCAGCGTGCGCGCGAGCCCCAGCGCAGCGCGGCGCAGCGCGAACGGATCCTTGTTGCCGGTGGGTTTCAAACCGATCGCAAAGATGCCGGCCAGCGTGTCGAGTTTATCGGCGATGGACAGCACCTGCGCCAGCCCGTTCTGCGCGATGCCGTCCTCGGCATTGCGCGGGCGGTAGAACTCATCCAACGCATCCGCGACTTCGGGTCGCTCGCCTTGCAAGGTGGCGTAGTGGCGTCCCATCACGCCCTGTAACTCGGGGAACTCGCCGACCATGCGCGTCATCAGGTCGCAGCGCGACAACGCCGCGGCATGCGTAGCCAGCGCCGCATCGATTTCCATCCCGGATTCGCGCAGACGGTTGGCGATCGCACGCGAAAGTTCGGCCACGCGCACGGTCTTGTCCCACAGGCTGCCCAGAGCTTTCTGCCAGGTGACATCGCGCAAGGCGTGCTGATGCGAGGCCAGTGGCGCCTTTAAATCCTCATCGAAGAAAAACTTGGCGTCGGCGAAGCGCGGCCGGATCACGCGCTCATAGCCGTGACGAATCTGCGCAGAATCTTTCGATTCGATATTCGCGACACCGATGAAGCGCTCGGTCAGCTTGCCTTGCACATCGAAAACGGGAACGAACTTCTGGTTCGCCTCCATCGTCATCACCAACGCCTCGTGGGGCACGGCGAGATAATCACGATCGAACGCGCATGAGATCGCCACGGGCCACTCGGTGAGATTGGCGATTTCGTCGCAGAGCCTTTCCGTGAGCCGTGGCGCGTCGTTCCCGCCCGCTGCGTTGCGCACTTGCGCGCGAACGCGCGCGCGCCGCTCTTGCGGGTCGGCCAGGACTTTCGCCGCGCGTAACGAATCGATGTACGACTCCGCATCGGCCAGATGCACGGGCTTGGGGTGCATGAAACGGTGTCCGCGCGATTGCCGGCCGCTCTTCACGCCCAGCACTTCGCCCTCGATCACGCGGTCGCCATGCAGCATCACCAGCCAGTGCACCGGCCGCACGAAGGAATAATCGTGATCGCCCCAACGCATCGGTTTGGGCGTAGGCAAAGCGTTCAAACTTTCTGAAACAATCTGCGGCAACAGCTCCGCAGTCGATTGCCCCGGCGTGATCGCGCGGCTCACGAAGCGCTCGCCCTTGTTGTCGTCCGCTCGCTGCAATTGTGTCCACTCGACGCCGCATTTCTGCGCAAAGCCCAACAGGGCGCGCGTGGGCTGTCCTTGCGCATCCAGGGCGATATTGACGTAAGGCCCGAGCGATTCGGTTTGCTGTTCCGGTTGCTTCGCTGCGACCGATGGCACATACACCGCCAACCTGCGTGGCGTGCAGAATGCGCGCGCGTGTTCGACATCCGCCGCGATGCCACGCTTGTGCAAGCCTTCGCACATGCCGCGCATGAAAGCCTGCGTGAGTTCGTCGATCGAATGAATCGGCAGCTCCTCACAGCCGATCTCGATCAGCAGCGGCTGCAATGCCTCAGGCATGAGCGGCCTCCGCGTTTTCTACCGCGGGAGAAGTTCTGGCGACATAGCATTCCGCCACGGCACGCGCCAGCGCACGCACGCGCAGGATGTAGCGCTGGCGTTCGGTCACACTGATCGCGCGACGCGCATCCAGCAGATTGAAGGCGTGGCTGGCCTTGCATACCTGTTCGTAAGCCGGCAAAGGCAGGTTCAACGCCACCAGTTTCTGCGCCTCGGCTTCGCAAGCGTCGAAACGGTGGAACAGTTCCGCGACATTGGCGTGCTCGAAGTTGTATGCGCTCTGCTCGACTTCGTTCTCGTGGAAGACATCGCCGTACTTCACGACGCCATGCGGCGCATGCGTCCACACCAGATCGAACACGCTGTCCACGTTCTGCAAATACATGGCAAGGCGCTCGAGCCCGTAAGTGATTTCGCCCGTGACCGGCTTGCATTCCAGTCCGCCGGCCTGCTGGAAATAGGTGAACTGGGTGATCTCCATGCCGTCCAGCCACACTTCCCAGCCCAGACCCCACGCGCCCAGCGTCGGCGATTCCCAGTTGTCCTCGACCAAGCGCAAATCGTGCGTCAGTGGATCGATGCCCAACTCCTTCAGGGAACCGAAATAGCGCTCGACGATATCGTCGGGATTGGGTTTCAGCACCACTTGATATTGGTAGTAATGCTGCAGGCGATTGGGGTTTTCCCCGTAACGGCCGTCGGTGGGCCGCCGGCACGGTTGCACGTACGCCGCGGCCCAAGGTTGCGGCCCCAGCGCGCGCAGGAACGTGGCCGGATGAAACGTGCCCGCGCCGATCTCGATGTCCAGCGGTTGCAGCAATACGCAGCCCTGATCCCCCCAGTAGCGGTTCAAGGTCTGGATCAGTTGCTGGAAGGTGGGAGCCGCCATGCGGTTGAGCCCGAACAAAGCGCGCTAGTATAGCCACGCAACTTCGAGGCGCCGCGCATGGCCGTGAATCCGAACCCCCGCAATCTCGTGCCCGCACTGGGCCGACGCGGGCGGCTGGAACTGGACGACGTGCTGGCTGCGCTGGTCGTCGATGGCGTGTTGTCACCTGACGACGCCAAGCGTGTGCGCGGTTCGGATCGCAGCGGCAAGAGCGCACTGGAATTGCATCCGCTGGTATTGATCGGCACAGCCAAGATTCCCGATCAGCGCAATCCCGGCAAACCGCTGTCGGTGGAATCACTGACCGTCTGGTTGGCGGAGAAGGCCGGCCTGCCTTACCTGAAAATCGATCCCATGAAGATCGACGCGGGCGCAGTGACGCAAGCGGTGTCGCATGCATATGCGCAACGGCACCGAATCCTTCCGGTTGCGGTGGACGGCAACTCGGTCACTTTCGCCACCGCCGAACCATTCGACACGCATTGGGCCGCCGATCTGGCGCAGATGATCCGCCGCGAGGTGAGATGTGTCGTCGCCAATCCGTTGGACGTCAATCGTTATCTGCTGGAGTTCTACGGCGTACAGCGATCGATCGCGCTGGCACGCGATGCCAAACAAGAGGATTACGACGCCGCGAAGATCTTCAACTTCGAACAATTGCTGGAACTGGGCAAGAGCGGTGAGATCGGTGCGGACGACCGTCACGTCGTGCACATCGTCGACTGGCTGTTGCAATACGCCTTCGATCAGCGCGCCTCGGACATACATCTGGAACCGCGGCGCGAAGCGGGACAGATCCGCTTCCGCATCGACGGCATCCTGCACAAGGTGTTCGAACTGCCGCCGCCCGTGATGACTGCGGTGACGGCGCGCGTGAAAATTCTCTCAAGGCTGGACATCGCCGAGAAACGCCGGCCGCAGGACGGCCGCATCAAGACGCGCTCGGCCGGCGGCCGAGAAGTGGAGTTGCGCATCTCCGTGATGCCCACCGCATTCGGCGAAAAAGTGGTGATGCGGATTTTTGATCCGGACATCGTGGTGAAGGCGTTCGCACAACTGGGTTTTTCTCCCGACGAAGAAAAATCCTGGCGGCAGATGGTGGAACGCCCGCACGGCATCGTGTTGGTCACCGGGCCCACGGGTTCGGGCAAAACGACGACGCTCTACTCCACGCTGAAACATCTCGCCACGCCGGATTTGAACGTCTGCACCGTCGAAGACCCGATCGAGATGGTCTCGCCGGAGTTGAACCAGTCGCAGGTGCAACCGGCCATCGACTTCGATTTTGCGGCCGGCGTGCGCACATTGCTCCGCCAAGACCCTGACATCATCATGGTGGGCGAGATCCGCGATCTGGAAACCGCGCAGATGGCGGTGCAGGCGTCGCTCACCGGTCATCTCGTGCTCTCGACCTTGCACACCAACGACGCGCCGAGCGCGGTGACGCGCCTGCTCGATCTGGGCGCGCCGCATTATCTGATTCAGTCCACATTGGCTGGCGTGGTGGCGCAACGTCTGGTGCGCACACTCTGTCCGCATTGCAAAGTGGAAGGCGCGGTCGATGTCGAGGCTTGGCGCGCGCTGACGCACGGCTGGGACCTCGCGCCGCCGGAACGCGTGTACGTGCCGACCGGTTGCCTGGAATGCCGCAACACCGGCTATCTCGGCCGCACCGGCATCTACGAGATGATGACGATCTCGCCCGCCTTGCGCGTGATGATCTCGCCGCAACTGGACCTTGCCGCATTCAACGCTTGCGCACTGGCAGAAGGCATGCGCCCGTTGCGCATTTCGGCTTCCGCGCAGGTCGCGCGCGGCATTACGACTATCGAAGAAGTGATGGGCGTATTGCCGGCGGAGTGATGGCGGAACTACTCCGGACCCGGGAAAAGGATAACGATCTTGTCGTCATTCCGGGGGTCCGGAAATGACGGTGTTGCTATGCTCTGTTCCGCTCAACTGCTCACTGCTCACCGCTTATCGCGTCTACGATTTCGATGCCTGCTCGACCCTTGCTGATCGTCCAAACCGGCGAAGCGCCGCAGCCGATCCTCGAAAAGCTCGGCGGTTTCGCGCTGTGGTTTCGCGCATCGATGCGCTTGCGTCCCGAACAGGTGCGCATCGTGCGCGTGGACACCGGCGAAAAATTGCCGAAGCCGAACGAAGCCGCCGCCGCGGTGATCACCGGTTCCGGTGCGATGGTCACCGATCGCGAACGCTGGAGCGAAGACACCGCCGCCTGGCTGCGCAACGCCATGGACGCGGACCTGCCGCTGTTCGGCGTGTGCTATGGCCATCAATTGCTGTCGCATGCCTTGGGCGGAGTGGTTGACTGGTTGCCGGGCGGACGCGAGATCGGCACGCAGCCGATCGTTCGAAACGGCACAGACGATGCACTCCTCGACGGCATTCCGGTGAATTTCCCCGCGCATACCACGCATCGCCAAAGCGTGATCGAAGCGCCGAAAGCCGCGCAGGTGCTGGCGCGCTCATCTGCTGATCCGCACCAGATCCTGCGTTATTCGCCCACCGCGATCTCGACGCAATTCCATCCTGAGTTCAGCGTGCGCGTGATGCGCGCGTACCTGCGCTCGCGCGAAGAAGCGCTGCGCGAGGAAGGCCGCAATGTCGCCATGCTGGAAAGCGAAGTCGCAGCTACGCCGCATGCACGCGGCTTGTTGCGGAAATTCGCGCAGGCTGCGTTGCGTCGTTAGCCGCGCAATCTCCGCGCCACCGCACCGCGCGAGATCAACGCGAAGGCGATACCGAAAGTGAAACCGGCGATGTGCGCCCACCACACCACCGTCCCGAATCCCGGGCCGGCCCAGGTGAACAGCAGTTGCAGCAGCACCCACATGCCGATCATCAGCCAGGCCGGCACGCGCACGAATTCGAAATAGAAACCCAGCGGGAGCACCAGCCCCAGGTGCGCGCGCGGGAAGAGCGCCAGATACGCACCAACTACGGCCGATACCGCGCCGCTGCAACCGACAATCGGCGCGTACGTGCCGGAGAGCGTCAACGCGCCGATCAGATTCGCGAACGCGCCACCCAATAAAAACAGTAACAGGAATCGCTGCGCCCCCAGCGCACGCTCGGCGGAAAAACCGAAGATCACCAGGAACAGCACGTTGCCGACCAGATGCAGCCAGTCCGCGTGCATGAACAGCGCGGTGAACAGCCGCAGCCACGGCCATGCGGAGAACGGATGATGCGGGTCGAAAAGGCGCGCCGGCACCGTGCCCCACCGCGCCAGCACCGCGTAACGCGCTTCCGGCGCGGCCAGCACCAGCCAGCAGAACACCGCCACGCAGGCGATCACCAGCAGCGGCGTCGCCCAACGCAGATGGCTGCGATGGCGGTCGGGAACATGGACGAACATACGCGTACCTTAGCCGCACCTTTTCGGCCAGGCCACGGCGCATTTCGCGCCCTCATCAAACCCCCATCCGGCCATCATGACCTGCGCCAGCCGCGGGACTATAGTGCGCCGGCCGATCGGAAGTGCGCGGTTCCTCATCCCCCTGCCGCATAACTCAAGGAGGCGGACATGTCCGCCGGATTCGAATTCACCCAAATGTCATCCTGGCAAGCGCTGGCTGCTGCGCTGCGCGGCAAATTGCTGTTGCCGGGCGATGCGGACTATGAAGAACGCCGCCACGTCTGGAATGGTGCGATTGATCGCCGCCCGTTGGCCATCGCGCAATGTGCGGATGCCGAAGACGTCAGCGCAGCGGTCAAATTCGCCGCGCGTCAACACATGCCGATGACGGTGCGCGGCGGCGGTCACAACGTGGCCGGGCTTGCCGTGCGCGACGGCGCGCTGATGCTGGATCTCGGCGCAATGAATCACGTCGAAGTGGACCCGCAAGCGCGCATAGCCCGCATCGAGGGCGGCGCGCTGTGGCGAGACGTGGATGCGGCGACACAGCCACACGGGCTGGCGACCACCGGCGGCTTCGTTTCGACCACGGGTGTGGGTGGTTACACGCTCGGCGGCGGCGTGGGCTGGCTGATGCGGCGCGCAGGTTTGGCGATCGACAACCTGCTCGAGGCCGATATGGTGTTGGCCGATGGTCGCAGCATCGTCGCAAACGAAGAGCAGCACGTCGATCTGTTCTGGGGTTTGCGTGGCGGAGCGGGCGGCCTGGGCGTGGTGACGCGCTTTGCGTTCCGTCTGCATGAAGTCGGCAGCGTCCTGGCAGGAGCGGTGTTTCATCCGATCGGGTCTGCACCAGACTTGCTGAAAACTTTCCGTACCTTTGCCGCCGATGCGCCGGACGAATGCACGCTGATGCTGGCGTTCCTCACCGCGCCGCCTGCACCCTTTCTTCCCGCGCACGTACACGGCACGCCCGCCGTCGCGCTCGCCTGGTGCTGGAGCGGCGATCCCGCACGGGGCGAGCAGGTGCTCGCCCCGCTCATGGAACTCGGCCAGCCGCTGGCGCGCGTGGGTGGTTTCATGCCTTATGCCACGTGGCAGCAGACCTTCGACTCGCATGCTCCCGCCGGTGACCGCTACTACTGGACGACTTCGCAATTCGACGCGTTCGACGATGCGATGATCGAGGCGCTGGTTCCTCTCGCCGCGACATCACCCGATCCGCTGTGCGAAGTGCACGTGCACCATCTCGGCGGCGCAGTCGCAAAAGTTCCGAACCACGCGACCGCTTTCACCCACCGCGACGCAGCGTTCTTCATCAACGTCATCGGCCATACTGCCGCCGCGGAACGGTTTGCCGCGATCCGCGACTGGACGCATGCGCTGCGTTCTGTGCTCTCGCCTTTCGCACGTGCAGGCATCCAGCCAAACTTCGCGGGCGAATCGTCGGATCTGCGCGGGCATGCGCACGATTCCGCTGCGCAGGCGAGACTGAGGGCGCTGCGGGCGCATTACGATCCGGATGGATTGCTGGCGCCTCTGCGCGAACGGTGAGCCGTGGAGACTTCTTTCAATAGCGCTCGCGCTTCCGTCACAACATCTTCAAAGCGCGCCGAGGCGCCCAGCTGCTGCGCACGTTTGAATTCGGATCCCAGCGCCTCCTTGGCCTCGCGTTCGGCGATCTTTTGCGCCTTCAGCCATTGCGGCAGCAACGGCGCGCCGGTCCAGTAGCGCACGCGCGCAGCAGCAGCCAGAAAGCGCGCGGCATGCTCGAACCGACCGAGGCCAGCGGCGAGATACGCCGTGCCCTCCACGCACCCCGCCGCACCACGCCAGTGCTGAAAGCGTGTAAAGAAAACATCCAGATCGAACAACCAGTCTTGCGCGGCGCCGGACAAATCCCCAAGGTAGAAGCGCTGCAGGGCGCGATTGATCAGGGAATAGCACTGCTGGAAGTAATCGCTTTGCGGGGGCAGGCATTCCACGGCTTCGCTCATGCTCGCCTCCGCCTCATGGTGGCGATTATTCAAGGAATGGGCGATGCCCCGGCTGAGTAGTGCATTCGATCGCACCCAGGCGTTGCCGTCGGCGGACGCGAGGGCCAGTGCCTTGATCACGCAACTTTCGGCGCCAGCAAAATCCCCGCACGCAGCAAGTTCGAAAGCAAGGATCGCGCAGGCTGCTCCTTCCAGGAACGTGTCTCCGAACTCCGAAGCCAGAGCGATTCCTTCGCGCAAGCGTACCGCGGCGCGCTCGTGATCCGATAGATGATGCAGCAGCATTCCGCTGTTGAACAGCGCTCGCACCCGGTGCAGGCTGGCCGGATGATCCCCCTGCAAAGCACGTTCGACCCATTGCCACGATTGCAGGTACCCGTTGCTGCCGCGGAGATACCAGCACAAGTTGCCCGACAACGCGAGCGCGCTCGTCAGATCGGATTTCGCCATCGCGAATTCGAAGGCCGCCTCCAAGTTCGCCCATTCGTGTCTTATGCGGTCATGCCAGATGCCCAGCCGGTCGCCGAGCATTTCCGAATATGCGCGCTCGGTGAAGTCAACGTAATGCGCCAGATGCGCGTGCCGCATGCGCGCCTCGCTGCCGCCGGCCACTAGCCGTTCCAGTGCGAACAGCCGCACGCTGTCGAGCAGGCGATAACTGGGAGGATTGGTGGTGCTGTCCATGCTCAGCAGGGACTTGTCCATCAATCCGCCCAGCAGATCCAGAGTTTGCGACTCGTCTAGTCCGAGCGACGCGCCCATCGCAGTGGCGCCCCCCAGCGTGCAGACGCCGATGCAGATGCTCAATCCGGACAGCAGCATCTGCTCGCCCTCGGAGAGCAACGCGAAGCTCCATTCGATCAACGAGCGCAACGTTTGGTGGCGCGCGGGGCGGCCTGGATTAGATTCGGCCAGATTGAGCAACCGGGCATCCATGCGCGCCAGCAATTGTTCCGGACTGAGCAGACGCAGGCGTGCGGCAGCCAATTCGAGCGCCAGCGGCAATCCCGCAACACGGCGGCAGATCTCCGCTACCGTGTCTGCGTTTTCGCGTGTCAGCGCGAACCCGGATGCGCAGGCTTGGGACCGCCGCAGCAACAATCGCACAGCGGGAATCGATGACAAGGAAGCAATCTGCTCATCCGCCGCCCATTCACCCGACGGCGGCATCTGCAAGGGCGGCAATCCATACAACACTTCTCCCGCGCAGTTCAGGCGCTGCTGGCTCGTCACGAGGATGTGCAAGTCCACGCAGGTCGACAGCAGCTGCACCAGCGCCTTGCCCAGCGGTTCGGCAATGCGTTCACAATTGTCGAAGAGCAGCAGGACGCGCCGCGTCTGCAACAGCTCGCACAAGCGTGCCAGCAACTCGTCCGCATCTGTCGTGGCATGGACATCGAACATGCCCGCGAGCCCCCGAACCAGCGCATCGCCCTCGGTGTGCGTCGTGCAGTCGAACAACCACACGCCGTCCGGAAAATCCGCGACGACCTGTCGTGCGACCTCCAGAGCGGCCTGGGTCTTGCCGACGCCACCCGGACCGGTCACCGTCACCAAGCGGTTTTCGCGCAAAAGGCGCCCCAGTTCGTCGATGTCGCGATCGCGCCCGATCAGCGTCGCGGTACGCTCAGGTATCCGCGCTCGCGCGGGCGGCGCGAACATCAAGGTTGGAGAAACTCCCGGTGCGGTGTGATGCAGCGGTGCGACGAAGCGATAACCCAGCCCGTGCACGGTCTGGATGAAGCGCGGATTTTCGCTGTCGTCAGCGAGCGCCTTACGCAATTGCGCGACGAGGCGGCTCAGTGTGGCCGGCGTGACGTAGTTGTGGCCCCAGACCAAGTCCAGCAGGTGGTCGCGGCTGAGCAATTCGCCGGGATGCGCCAAAAATTGCAGCAGGACCGAAAATGCCTTTGGCTCGAGCGGGACTTCCGTGCCTTCGCGCAGCAATTGGTGAGCACCCGCGTCGACGACCACATCCGCGAAGACGAACGTGCCCGACCCCGCCGGATTCACTGGCCCCTTGAGCGTTCTCATGCTGATCCTGCCCAGCCAACATCGGCGTCACTCGAACGCCGCGTTTTCTCGCAATTTCCCTATTTATCCATCATGACTCGGATATCCCCTCCTACGCAGTTTATACGCCGGCGGACGGCGCGCGCCGATCCGCCCGACAAACTTCTAGGAGACTGCCATGAACACCCGTCTGCAAGTAGCCCTTGGACTGGCCCTAATCGGCCTGTCCACCGTTGCGATCACCCACAAGGCGCAAGCCTGCGGCTTGGATATGCATTTCGACGCCGCCGGCCACTGGTCGATGCCGATGTACCGGCCCAGCGGCAACCTCCCCCTGGCGCTGCCGAAGGCCGCGGGTGCCAAGCAGGTCTCAGCGTATGGCAATCCGTTGCAACGCCTGTTTCCGCTCACGGGTCTGTACCAGGCCACGTTCACCGCCGAAGGCAATCCGCCTCCAGGCCCACCTGACGGGACCGTCATCGACCAGCCTTTAGTCACCTGGCATGCAGACGGCACCGAGCTGATGAATTCGAGCAGAAATTCCGCGTCCGGAAACTTCTGCATGGGCGTATGGGAGAGAACGGGTCCGCACAACTATTCGCTGAACCACTATGCCCTCGCATGGGATCCCACCGGCCAAGTTTTCATTGGACCGGCCAATTTCCGCGAAAGCATCAACTTGGCGAACGACAACAACTCCTACACCGGCACTTTCACGATCGATCAATATGCACCGGACGGCGTTACCTTGCTTGGACATGTGCAAGGCGACATCGCCGCCACGCGCATCACGGTCGATTCGAATTGACGAGCGGGCAACCGACCAATGGGCATCTCCGGCGCGGCAGCGCGCCGCGCCGGTCTTGCTCATTCATCGCTCGCGCAAACGCACGCGTGCAAAATTCCGTTTGCCGACCTGCAGTACCCCCTCGAAGCCCGGCGCGAAGTCGCGCTGGGCGTCTTCGATCACCTGTGCGTCGATGCGCACGGCGCGCTCTCTGATCTTGCGATGCGCTTCCGAGTTGCTTGCGGTCAATCCTGTGGCGGTCAGCAGCGCCGGCAATTTCAATCCATTCGGAGGTACGGCAATTTCGGTGACTGGTAGCAACGTGGTATCGCCTTCCCCTCGCACGACGGCGTGCCAAGCTGCAAGCGCGCGTTCCGCTTCGGCTTCGCCCTGGAATCGCGCGGCCAGTTCGCGCGCCAGTTGCAATTTGAAATCACGGGGATTGGCCTGCTCGCTTTCCGTCTCGCGTTTCATGCGCGCGATGTCATCCAACGATTTCTCGAACGACAGCAGTTCGAACCAGCGCCACATCAGCGTGTCGTCGATCTTCATCGTCTTGGTGACGATGTCGATCGCCGGTTCATTGATGCCGATGTAATTGCCGAGCGACTTGGACATCTTGTTGACGCCGTCGATGCCTTCCAGCAGCGGCATCGTCAGCACGATCTGCGGGAGTTGGCCGTGCTGCTCCTGCAGCGCGCGGCCCATCAGCAGATTGAATTTCTGGTCTGTGCCGCCGAGTTCGACGTCGCACTGCAATGCGACCGAGTCGTAACCCTGCACCAGCGGATAGAGGAATTCGTGGATCGCGATCGGCTGCTGCGCTGCATAGCGCTTGGCGAAATCGTCGCGCTCGAGCATGCGCGCGACCGTGTGCGAGGCAGCGAGCCTGATCATGCCCGCCGCATCCATCTCGCCGAACCATTCCGAATTGAATCGCAATTCGGTACGTGCGCGGTCCAGTACCTTGTACACCTGCGCGGCATAGGTCTCAGCGTTCGCCAGAACCTCTCTGCGCGTCAGCGGTTTGCGCGTGACGTTCTTGCCGGATGGATCGCCGATCATCCCGGTGAAATCGCCAATCAGGAAAATCACCGTGTGGCCCAGATCCTGGAACTGCCGCATCTTGTTGAGCAGCACGGTGTGACCCAGATGCAGATCGGGCGCGGTGGGGTCGAAACCGGCCTTGATGCGCAGCGGTTTGCCCAACGCGAGGCGTGCGCGCAATTCGTCCTCTTTCAGGATTTCATCCACGCCGCGCCGGATCTGCGCGAATGCCTCGTCCACACCCGTTTTTTCGATAGCCATTCGTCTCGCCCGCTGACTGACGAAGACGCTCGAATGAGCGCCGGTTCGCAGCGTGAAAGTGTCGTAGAAGTTAATTGTGCGTTAAATCAGAAAGCTCACGCAAATCTTTGTGCAACAAAGGATTGACGCCAGCTTTACGAGATGGCTATGGTACGCGCGCCCCGCCGTAGTCGCTGCTGGAAATCCCGCCGATGAAGTTCCGTCCGCGCCGCGCCGCCGTCCCGCATCATGTGCGTCGTCAAGCCATCTGCCGCCAGGCGCAGCGCCGACATTCGCATTTCTACGCGCGGTGTTCGCATTGGTCGTTCGGTCGGGATGCACTCGCCGCTCCAATCCGCTGGGGCCGCGAACGCTGGGTATTGGCTGGCGGCGCATTGCTGTTGGCCTTGTTGACGGGTGTGGGCCTGCCTGTGTGGGCCAAGGCGATGCATCATCCGGCCTCGCCGCCGCCGCACACCACGCTCGCACTGGCGCTGCCGCCGCTACCGATGCAGCCTTCGGTGCCGGCGGTGGAAGACTGGCAGGTGGTGCGGGTGAAATCCGGGCAGACGCTTGCGGATATTTTCCACGACCACGATCTTTCTTCGAATGATCTGGCGCGTATTCTTTCTTCTGGCAAGGACGTCAATGCACTGAAGAAGATTCATCCGGGCGACGAGATCGCGTTCCTGCTCGGTTCTTCCGGCGAACTGCGGGCGCTCCGTTTCGACCGCGATCCGGCCACCCGTGTGACGCTACATTTCAAGAATGCGGCCGGCCCGCTCGTGGAAGAAATCACGCCGCGTGCGGTCGAGCGGCGCGAACACATCGCGCACGGCGTGATCGAGGGTTCGCTGTTCGCCGCCGGCAACAAGGCCGGCATGAGCAACGCGATGATCCTGAAACTCGCGAAGGTGTTCGGCTACGACATCGACTTTGCGCAGGATCTGCAAGCCGGCGACAGCTTCACCGTGATTTACGACGATGTCTATCGCGACGGCGAATACCTGCACGAGGGCGACATCATCGCCGCCGAGTTTGTCAATCAGGGCAAGCGTTACACCGCGATACGCTTTGAGAAGCCCGATGGCGACATCGCCTATTACAGCGCCGACGGCCATCCGCTAAAGAAGGCCTTCATGCGCACGCCGGTGGATTTCACCCGCATCTCGTCGACCTTCGGCCTGCGCGAACATCCCATCCTCGGCTACATGAAAATGCACAAGGGTGTGGATTATGCGGCGCCGATGGGGACGCCGATCTACGCCGCCGGCGATGGCACGATCGTGTTCCGCGGCCAGAAGCACGGCTACGGCAACTTCATCATCATCCAGCATACGAAAGACATCAGCACCGCTTACGGACACATGTCGCGCTTCGCGGTCAACGAGCGTGTCGGCGAGCATGTGCGGCAGGGGCAGATCATCGGCTACGTGGGCATGACCGGCATGGCCACCGGTCCCCACTTGCATTACGAGTTCCGTGTGGATGGCGAGCAGCGCAATCCGCTGACCGTGACGCTGCCGCCACCCGAACCGCTCTCGGGCGCGCTGATGGCGCAGTTCAAGCGCGACAATGCGCCTCTGCTGGCACGCATCCAGATGGTGGACGACAACCGGCGACTGGCCAGCGCCGCGCGCGGCAACGCCAGCATCGATTGATCGCGTGGCGCAGAAAAACCGCGCCGCGTTGTATCTCGGCCTGATCTCCGGCACCAGCGCCGACGGCATCGACGCCGCGCTGTGTTCATTCGAACCTTCGCCGCATTTGCACGCGGCGCTGACGCATCCGTATCCGCATCAGTTGCGCGCGCGCATCCTGGAATTGGCGCAGGGCGACGGCGCCACCACGCTGGATGAAATTGGCGCGCTGGATGCGTGGATCGGCGCATGTTTCGCCGATGCGGCGCAAGTGCTGATCGAACGCGCGCAAGTCGAGGCCGCGGAAATCTTCGCGGTCGGCTCGCATGGACAGACACTGCGTCATCGCCCCTATGCGACGCCGCGTTTCACCTTGCAACTGGGCGATCCCAACCTGATCGCCGAGCGTACGCGAATCGTCACGGTCGCGGATTTTCGCCGCGCCGATTTCGCCGCCGGCGGGCAGGGCGCGCCGCTGCTGCCAGTGTTCCATGCCGCGTTGTTCGCGCGCGAAAATGAAACGCGCGGGGTGTTGAACCTCGGCGGCATCTCCAACCTCACCGTGTTGCGCGGTGACGGCTCGGTACTGGGTTTCGATATCGGACCGGCGAACGGTTTGCTGGATGCATGGTGCGCGTTGCATACAGGCGAGGCATTCGACCGCGATGGTGCGTTCGCATCGCGCGGACAAGTCGATCACGCGCTGCTGCAACGTCTGCTGGAAGATGATTTCTTCCGCGCCGCGCCGCCCAAGAGCACCGGTCGCGAACATTTTCATCTCGATTGGTTGCGCGCGCGGCTGGGCAACAAACCGCTGCCCGAAGACGTGCAAGCCACCTTGGTGGAACTCACCGCACGCAGCGTGGCCGACGCGGTGGCTGCGCACGCGGATGCTGCGCACGAAATCCTGGTGTGCGGCGGCGGCGTGCACAATCCGCTGCTGATGCACGCACTGCGCAGCGCACTGGCGCCGCGTTGCGTGCGCAGCACTGCCGAGTTCGGCGTCGATCCCGATTACGTGGAAGCGATGGCCTTCGCGTGGTTGGCCCGCGAACGGCTGGCGAATCGGCCCGGCAACCTGCCGAGTGTCACCGGGGCCCCGGGCTTGCGCGTGCTGGGCGGCGTGTATCAACCGTTCTGAAGCGGTCGATCAGCTCAGCGGCTTGTCCCACTCTGTGCCGTCGTCGGGCTTCTGCACATCGCTCGCGGGAATCGCGTCGAACGCCTGCGCGACATCGTTGAGAAATGCAGCTTCTTCTGCGTCCCATTCCTGTGCGTTCGCTGCATCGGGCACGACCGCGGGCAGCAATTCATCCAGCAATTGCGCGATCAGCGCCTCGAGCGTGCAGCCGCGTGTACGCGCCACTGCTCGCAAGCGCGCCGTCAATGCCTCGTCGAGTCGCAGCGTCACTTCGGCCATGACATTTCCCCGCTTGCCGGCCCGCGGCAACGCTAGCATGGATCATGCGGCCGTACGCGCGCCGGGCAGTTGCAAAAATTCACCACGCAGGGTCCATAGCAGGAACAACCCCGGTACCGCGCACGCCAGCGCGATGCAGAAGTAGATGGGCCAACCCAGGGCTTGCGCGACCCAACCGGCCAGCGGGCCGAGCGCGATGCGGCCCACCGCATCCAGCGCACTGAAGAGCGCATACTGCGTGGCACTGAAACGTCTATCGCACATTGCCATCAGCAGGGCGACGAATGCGCCCGTGCCCAGTCCTGACGTGAAGTTTTCGCTGGCGACAGCCGTAATCAACGCTGCGAATCCATTCCAACCGAGCGCGACCGCCAGAAATCCGAGCCCGCCCAATCCTTGCAACACGCCGAACACCGACAATGCGCGGCGCAAACTCCAGCGTTCCAGCAAGAGCCCCCCGGCGAAGGCGCCTACGATGGTCGCGGCCAACCCGATGACCTTGTTGACCCAGCCCACTTCCGCGAGCGCGTAATGCGCGCCACGCAACAGGAACGTGGTGGAGAGGCTCAACGCAAAAGCGTTGCCCAGCTTGTACAGCAATACCAAGCCCAGCCATAGCCACGCGTTACGGCGCGAAAAGACTTCCTTCAGCGGTTCGACGAAAGCGCGCAACACGCTGACCGTGTGCAGCGCTGCGTATTCGCGCTCGGGAGCGAACAGCGACGCGATTACGCCCAATGCCATCAAGCCTGCCATCAGCAGGTAGGTGAAGCGCCAACCGGCCGCCGCCGCCAGCACCAGCGCCAGACCGCCGGATACCAGCATCGCCACGCGATAGCCGCCCACACCGAGCGCCGCGCCCAGGCCGCGGTCCTGCGGCAGCAATTGATCGGTGCGGTAGGCATCGATCACGGTGTCTTGCGTCGCCGAAAACAGCACGAGAATCGACGCGAGAACTGCCACCGCAACGAGCGATTGCTGCGGCGATGTGCTGGCGATGGCGATCAACACAAGAATGATGCCGAGCTGCATCACCAGCATCCAGCCGCGCCGTCTGCTCAATCCCGGAATATTGAAGCGGTCCAGCAACGGCGCCCAGAGGAACTTCAACACATAGGCCAAGCCCACCAGTTTCAATGCGCCGATGGTTTTCAGGCTCAAACCGGAAACCGCGCACCATGCTTCGAGCGTGCTGCCCGATAGTGCCAGCGGCAGACCGGAAGCGAAGCCGAGCACGGTCACCGCGACGAGCGTGCGTGCGCGTTGCGGGTCGCGCACGTCGATGTCGCGCACTCCGGCAACTTCAGCGCTCATCCAGCGCGTAATCCACCGCGAACGGCGCATGATCGGAAAAGCGCGGCGAAGGTGTGATCTCCCAGTCTTTCACCTTGTCGCGCAGCGAAGGCGTGATGATCTGGTAATCGATACGCCACCCGACATTGTTGGCGCGGGCTGCGCCGCGATTGGACCACCACGTGTATTCCACCGCATCCGGTTTCGCGACGCGGAACGCATCCAGCCAGCCGTGTTTCGGCTGTGGCGAACCGTCGCCGCATTCATCCGCGATCAAACCATTCAACCACGCGCGTTCCGACGGCAGGCACCCGGAGTTCTTCTGATTAGACGCCCAGTTCTTGATGTCGTTGCGCGAACGTACGATGTTCCAGTCGCCGCAGATGACGTAATCGCGGCCGCTCTTCAGCCACTCGTCGAAGACCGGCTTGATCCAATCCATCACCTTGAATTTGAAACGCTGGCGCTCCTCGCCCGAGGAACCGGATGGCACATACAGGGACACCACGCTCAACTTGCCGAAGCGAGCCTCGATGTAGCGGCCTTCATCGTCGAACGATTTCCAGCCTAGCTGCGTGCGCACTTCGTCCGGTTCGCGTTTGGCATAAATGGCGACACCGCTGTAGCCCTTCTTGGTGATTGCATCGCGATAGAAGCAGTGATGCCTGTCCGGCCGGAACATCGGATCGCTCAACTGCTCTTCCTGCGATTTGGTTTCCTGTAGGCAGACTATGTCTACACTCTGCTTTCGCAGCCAATCGAAGAACCCCTTGTTGGCGGCGGAGCGGATTCCATTGGCGTTGAAGGTGATGATGCGCATGCGGTGAGCGGTGAGCGGTGGCGAGAGGAGCTTACCCGATTCGCCTTCATTCCACGCTCGGTTCGAAGGAATGCGGCTGATATGCTTTCCGCCGATCGCTCACTGCCGGCCGCTGACGTGCTTCCTCATCAACGCACCTTCCTGGACCTTGCGCTCGCGCGCGGCGTGCTGCGCTTCGGCGAGTTCACGCTGAAATCCGGGCGGATCAGTCCGTATTTCTTCAATCTTGGCCGCATCGATTCCGGCGCGGCGCTGGCGGAAATCGGCAGTGCTTACGCCGCGGCCGCGATCGCTTCCGGCTTGCAGTTCGACATGTTGTTCGGGCCGGCCTACAAGGGCATCGCGCTGGCGGCGGCAACCGCGATCGCGCTGGCGCGCGAACACGGCCGCGACGTGCCGTGGGCCTACAACCGCAAGGAAGCCAAGAATCACGGCGAAGGGGGCGCGCTGGTGGGCGCGCCGCTGCAAGGGCGCGTGTTGATCGTGGATGACGTGATCACCGCCGGCACCGCGGTGCGCGAATCGCTGCAACTGATCCGCGGGGCCGACGCGCAGCCGGCTGGCGTGCTGGTGGCTCTGGACCGGCAGGAACGCGGCGCCGGCGCGCTGTCGGCCACCCAGGCACTGACCGCCGAGGAGGGCGTGCCGGCGATAGCCATTGTCACGCTGTCTGACCTGATGAATTACGCCGGCGATCACCCGGACCTGGTCGGCCAACGCGTCCGAATAGAGACCTACCGCGCACAATACGGCGTCTGAATACGAGACGCGGCGCGCGTCTTGCATGATCCAGTCTCTGCTACCGTCCGCTCGCCTACGACATGAGAAAGCCAATGCGCCCCCTCCTGTTGCCCGTCCTGCTCACAGCGCTGTTGTGCGGCGTCGCGGCGGGGCAAAACGTCACGCCGACCACGCACTACCGCTGGCACGATGCGCAGGGTGGCCTGCATTACAGCGACAGCATTCCGCCGGAGGCGGTGCGGTTCGGTTACGACATCCTCAACGATCAAGGCCTGCTGGTAAGACATGTGAACCGCGAGTTGACGCCGGCCGAACGCGCCGCGGCCGCGGCCGAAGCTGCGCGCATCGCGTCGGCCAAACGTGCCGCCGATCAACAGGCGCTCGCGGATCGCCAATTGCTGGCCGCCTATCCCAACGAAGCCGAGCTGAAGGAAGCACACGACGCCAAGCTCGCGCAGATGCAGCAGAACATCAACACCACTCAGCAGAATCTGCGCAGTCAGGAACAAAGCCTCGCCGATCTGCTGGCGCACGCGGCGGAACTTGAGCGCAGCGGCCAATCGGTGCCGGTATTCCTGCGCAAGCGCGTTGCCGATCAGCGCCAGAGCGTGGCCGACGAACGCAACGAGGTCATCAAGCTGCAACGCCAGCGTGCGGAAACCGCGCAGCAGTTCGATGCCGAGTTGCAGCGCTACCGCGCTTTGCGCGCGAAAGAACAGAGCGAGATGTCCGGCGGACAATGAGCCCGCATTCAATCAAGCAGCGCGATGCTGCTCGATGTGTTGCGACAACGCGCGCAATGAGCTGAAGATGCGACGGTTGTCCGGATTATCAGAACGCAACTGGAATCCGTAGCGCTTCGACACAGCCAGCGCCAGTTCCAGCGCGTCGATCGAATCCAGCCCCAGGTCGCCGCCGAACAGGGGCGTTTCGGGATCGATCTGCTCGGCGCTGACGCCGTCCAGATTCAAGTTGCTGACGATCAGTTCCGCGAGTTCGCGTTCGGCGGGAGTTTGTGCGGCCATGTGCATTCAAGTGGCGCTGCTGCGCGGTGTGCAGCCGCGCAGTGTAACATAACCGGCTTTTGACGGGCTTTCCGAAATGCTTGGATTCTCTCCAACACCGTGCGGTTTGCGGCCGTGGTGAGTGCGCCGGAGCTTGCGCCTTTCTCGGTGCGTTACGAACACGACGCGAGCCACGACGCCCCCGGCACGCTGGCGCTGCTGCAATTCGGCGAAGCGGATTGCCCTGGCGATCCGCGCGCGCTGCGCGTACCACTGCGTCCGCTGCGGGCAGCACCGCGCGAATGTTGGCAGGTGGATGCGCAGGTGCATTGCGGCCGCGAAGGCGCTCTGCGCTGGGCGGCCGGCGGCGGCTGGTTGTTCGTCGCATTGAACGTGCACGAACGCGAGCATGGCGGTATCGAAGGCGCAGCCGAACATGCTTACAGCGTGCTGTGCGGCTGGGTCGCCGCGCGCGAGGAGCGCCATCTGCTGCGCGTGTGGAATTATCTGCACGCGATCAATCAAGGCGAGGGTGATCAGGAGCGTTATCGCCGCTTCTGTGTCGGCCGCGCGCGTGGCCTGGGGACAAAGGGCATCACGCGTTATCCGGCGGCGACCGCGATCGGGCATCACGATGAAGAGGGCCTGCTGCAGGTCTATGCGCTCTGCGCCGCGCAGCCGGGCGAGGCGCTGGAAAATCCGCGCCAGGTCAGCGCTTGGGCGTATCCGCGCCAATACGGTCCGACGCCACCGAGTTTTGCGCGCGCGATGAAATTGCCGAATGGTTCGCTGGCGATTTCCGGCACCGCGGCGGTGGTGGGCCACGCCTCGCTGCACGATCGCGATGCCACCGCACAGGTGTCGGAAACCTGCATCAACTTGCGCGCATTGCTCGCCGCCGCATCGCTGCCGGAGTTCGATGCGGGGTCGCCGTTGAAGGTCTACATCCGCAATGCCGGGGATGCGTCCGCGATCGAGGCGGCGCTGGCGACGCGGCTCGGCGCCTCCGTGCCGCGCGTGTTCCTGCAAGGCGACATCTGCCGCAGCGAATTGCTGGTGGAGATCGATGGCTGGTCGAGTCAGCCGCGTGTGCGAACTGCCGCAGGCAGTTCACGCAGCTGAAAAGCTAGAATTTGAGCGGCTTATGCCATGCCTTGAGTGAGCAGGATGCCAAGCTGCAACGCACCACGGATGGATGCTTGCCTCATTTCTTCTCCGGTCTCTTCCACCCCGATAACGTCACCTGCCGCGCGCGCGCGAGCGTCAGCTCGCCGGCCGGCGCATCGAGGCTGATGGTTGAACCCGCGCCGATGGTAGCCTGCGCGCCGACCGTCACCGGCGCCACCAGAGCGGTGTTGGAACCGATGAACGCATCATCGCCGATCACGGTGACGTGCTTGTTGACGCCGTCGTAATTGCAGGTGATCGTGCCCGCGCCGACGTTGACTCGCGCGCCGATCACGGCATCGCCGAGATACGTCAGGTGATTGGCCTTGGCGCCTTCGCCGAGGCGGGCCTGCTTGGTTTCGACGAAATTGCCCACGTGCGCGCCCGCATCCAGTTCCGAGCCTGGACGCATGCGCGCGAATGGACCGATGCGGCACGCGCCGTGCGTGGTCACGCCATCCAGATCGCAATGCGCCAGCACCTCGGTGCCTGCCGCGAGACAGACATTGCGCAACCGGCAGAACGGGCCGATACGCACGCCATCGCCCAATGTCACTTCGCCTTCCAGAATCACATCTATGTCGATCTCGACATCCTGGCCGTGACTGACGCGGCCGCGCGCGTCGAAGCGTGCAGGATCGTTGATGCGTACACCCGCCAGCATCAGTTCACGCGCGCGGCGCGCGCGGAGGAACGATTCCAGTTGCGCCAGTTGCGCCGCATCATTGGCGCCGAAGGCTTCCACGGGATCGGTCAGCGTCACAGCGAACGCAGGAGCATTTTCTTCCGCGGCCTGCGCGAAGATATCGGTGAGATACAACTCGCCCTGCGCGTTATCGTCGGAGAGATTGCCGACCCACACGCGCAGGCGCTCGGCATCGGCGGCCAGCACGCCGGTGTTGATGGTGCGCACGGCGCGCTGTTCGGAATCGGCGTCCCTCTCTTCCACGACCGCGCGCACGCGGCCCAAGCCGTCGCGCAACACGCGTCCGTAGCCGGATGGATCGGGTAGATCGGCGAGAAGCAACGCCAGCGGCGATTCGTTCTCGACGAGCGCACGCAGGGTTTCCACGCGCAGCAATGGCACGTCGCCGTACAGGACCAGCACGCGCACGCGTTCCGGGACATTCGCAAGTGCCAGCCGCACCGCGTCACCGGTGCCGCGTTGCTGCGGCTGATGCACCCAATGGAGGTCGCGCGCATCGGCGAAAGCCTCGCGCAGTTGTTCGCCGCGATGCCCGTACACCACATGGATCGCGCTGGGCCGCAAGGCGCGCGCGGCTTCCAGCACATGCGCGAGCAACGGCCGCCCAGCCAGCGGCAGCAGCACCTTCGGCAGCGCTGATTTCATGCGCTTGCCCTCGCCCGCGGCGAGGACGATCACGTGCAAGGGGTCGGACATGGTCCGGTCTCCATTTCGCTCGCGCAACCTTAGCGGAAACGCGGCCGCGATTCAGCGGATGCGGCGCCGACTCACGGTGATTTTGCGTCCGAAGGGCGACGGACGAAGTTGCCCTTGCGCGGAGAGCTCCCGCAGCTACGCTGCGTGCCGCAACAATACCTCACGCAATCGCCGCGGTGCGCAATTCCTGCGCGGAATACGGCTCGCTCTGGATGCAAGCGTGGACGCGGTGGGTCATCATCGCGCTGACGCAGATCGTGTGCGGCGCGATCGCGCTCGTCGCTGTGCAGGCGCGCGGTTGGCTGCTGCGCAAGCTCGAGGCGGGAATCGTCAGGCGCGTGTGGTCGGCGGCATGCTGATCGCTGCGGCGGTGTTGACCAGCTTTGAAGGTTGGCGCTCAATCTGAGTGCATCGGCACATTGCGCAGGTGCGGCTGTTTCAGAACGGCCCGCACCTCGCGCGTCTCTTCCGGCGTCAGCGTTTGCAACGGAACGATTTCGCCCCCCGCTTGTTTGGCCAGCGGTACGCCGTCGCGGAACACGATGCGCGAACTCGTCAGCACCGGCACCTTTTCTCCCGGCAGGATGCTGGCGAGCAGATTCAACGGATCGGCGCCGCTGACCACGATCAGATGCTCGTCGTGCGACTTGCGCGCGCTGCGCAGCGCGCCGATCGCTTCCGGCAGCGCGAATTGTTCGCCAGCCATGCCGGCCACAAAGCGGCCACCACGGATTTCGCCGCGCGCTTCCAGACGTTGATACACGCGCCGCAATTCGCGCCACGGCGGCAACCACGCGGCTTCACGCTGGATCAGCGTCCAGAAGACCACGCCCCAACGGCGCAGCAGCACGCGGGCGATGTATTCCAGCGTTTCGCTTTCATGCGCCATCGCGTTGCCGCGTTTGATCAAACTCCAACGCCCCGCATCCTCGATGCCGGTCAGCATGTGCCGGTGCAGACGCCGATGGCGCGGATGATTGCGCTTCGACGCTGGCAGCAGCATCGCGCGCAAACCGGAAAAACTGTCCGCGCTGATCAGGCCCGCGCCGACCCCTTCCGCCAAGGCATCTTCCGCTTCGGCGTGCAACAGGCGCGTCCCGCTCACGATTTCGTCGAAGAACGATGCGCCGTGCTGCGACAGGTATTCGGCAACTGCCTGCGCGCGCGAGGACAATTTCGGCGCTTCAGTTCCCGCGTCCGTATTCAATGAATTCCACAAGGCCAGATGTTTTCTCGGCAGCAGCACGATCGGCGAAGCGCGTACCGGCGCCGCGCCGCTCGCCGCGCGCAGCCGTGTCCAGGCGATGCGCCCGGAAGCGCACAGCGCATCCAGCCAGCCGATGTCGTAATCGCGCAAACGTGCGGGCAGCAGTTGCGATTCCCATGCGCCCGCCGGCGCTTCGAAACCTTCCAGTTGGGCCAGCACAGCCGAGAGCGCTTCCGCGCCGCGCAGCCGCGAATCCGGCGCGAGGTGTTGCCAGTGAAAAAGAAAGCGCATGAACTCGCGCGGTTCGACCGGTTCGATTTCCCGCCGCAGCCGCTGAACGGTGCGGCGGTGGATGCGCGCCAGCAAATGCCGTTCGCACCATTCTTCGTCCGTCGTCTCCGGCGTGAAGCGTCCGCGCATTACGTGACCTTCGTGCTCCAGCGCCGCAAGCGCGATATTGACGTCGGACTCCGATACACCGAGTGTGTCTGCGAGTTCGCGTGCGCGCACCGGGCCCAGGCAGCACAAGCGCGCACGCAGGATTTCGATCAGCGCCTCCTCGCGTGTCCACTCCTTCTTCGCGAACTCGGGAGGCGCTTCGATTGGCGGATCGGCCTCGATTTCGCCGAAAAGCGCCCGCCACATCGGCAGCGATTCGGCGGCGACCCACAACCGCGCACGCAACCGCGCTGCACGTTGCGCATCCGCAAGGCCGGTGAGCAGTATTTCCCACCCGATATTGCACTGCACTTCTTCGCTGCCGATTGCACCCAACGCCAGCAATGCCTCGTGCATCTCGTCCGCATCGCGGGGCTGCGGCCAGGCTTCCTCGCGCACGGCGGTAATCGCATCCGCGTCCAACTTGCCCAAGTCTTTCGCGCGTTGCGGATCATTGAAACCGCGCGATGTCACCGCCTGCGTGCGGCGCTCTTCCAGCGGCGCATCGTCCAGATACGCATACGGCTGTGCGCCCAGCACTTCGGCACTCAATGAAGATGGCGCGGTCAGGTCGCGCGCCACCACGCGCACCTCGCCGCTCTCCAGCTTCTTCAGCAGCGAGGTCAGGCCGTCCAGATCCATCGCATCGAACAGGCAATCGCGCAACGTCTGTTCGACAAGCGGGTGATCGGGTATCTGCCGTTCGCCGACAAGGTTTTCCGCGCAGGCGACCTGATCGGGAAACACCGTCGCCAGCAGGTCTTCGGATTTCATCCGCTGTATCTGCGGCGGCACCTTCACGCCGCCGGAAAAACGCGGCAACGCCAGCGCGGCGCTCGCGTTCCAACGCCAGCGCGTGGCAAACATCGGCGCGTCCAGCAGCGCCTGCGTCAGCACGTCGCGCACGGTGTTGGAATGCAGATAACGCGCGACTTCCTCCAGCGGAAAACTGTGGCTGGTGGAGAGCGACAGCACGATCGCATCTTCGGTGGCCGCAGCCTGCAATTCGAAGTTGAACTTGCGGCAGAAGCGCTTGCGCAGCGCCAGGCCCCAGGCGCGATTCAAGCGGCTGCCGTAGGGTGAATGGATCACCAGTTGCGTGCCGCCGGATTCGTCGAAGAAGCGCTCCATCGCCAGCACCGAGTGCGTCGGCAGCAGGCCCAGTTCCGCGCGCGCGATCTGGTAGTACTCGACCAGTTGCTTCGCGGCCGGTTCGCTCACGCCCACTTCGTTGCGCAGCCACGCGAGCGCGGCTCCATTCGCATCCAGCCGCCGCGCAATTTCTTCGCGCAATCGCGACACAGCGAACGACAGTTCGTTGCTGCGCCCCGGTGCTTCGCCCAGCCAGAACGGAATCGAGGGCGGCGCGCCTTGCGCATCCTCCACGCGCACGCGGCCGCGTTCGACTTTCAAAATCCGATACGACTGGTTGCCGAGCTGGAAAATGTCGCCGACCAGGCTCTCGACCGCAAAATCCTCGTTGATGCTGCCCACGCGCAACGCTTGCGGCTCGAGCACCACGTCGTAATCGGCGGTATCGGGAATCGCGCCGCCGGAGGTGATCGCGGTCAGCCGCGCGCCGCGCCGCGCGCGCAATTTGCCATGCACCGCATCGCGATGCAGATACGCCGAACGCGTGCCGCGGCGCGTGCTGTAGCCGTCGGCCAGCATGCGCACCACTTGGGTGAACGTCTCGCGCGAAAGATCGCGATACGGATACGCGCCGCGGAACATCTCGAACAGTTCGCTCTCGTCGCGTTCGCCGCAGGCGACTTCCGCCACGATCTGCTGCGCCAGCACGTCTAGCGGTGCGGGCGGAATGACGAGCGTGTCCAGTTCGCCGCGGCGCACGCAATCGAGCAGGGCCGCGCATTCGGCCAGATCGTCGCGGGTCGTCGGAAACAGCCGTGCCTTGGAAATGCCGCCGACTGCGTGACCCGCGCGGCCCGCGCGCTGCAGGAAGGCGGCGATCGAACGCGGCGAACCGAGCTGGCAGACCAGATCGACGTCCCCGATGTCGATACCCAGTTCCAGCGATGCCGTCGCGACCAGCGCACGCAACTTGCCGGCCTTCAAACGCTGCTCGGCATCCAGACGTTTTTCCTTGGACAGACTGCCATGATGCGCGGCCACCGCTTCCTTGCCCAGGCGCTCGGCGAGATGCCGCGTCGCGCGCTCCACCGTGCGGCGTGTATTCGCGAAGATCAACGTGGTGCGGTGCTGTTGAATCAGTTCGCTGATGCGGTCGTACACCAAGCCCCACGCGTCGTTGCTCAGCACCGGCTGCAACGGGACGTTGGTGACTTCGATGCCGAGATCGCGCGCGCGCTGGTGGCCGGTGTCGATGATGCTGCACTTGCCTCCTTCCATTCGCGCTGCGCGCTCGTCTCCCTTCCTCGCGTGCGAGGCAGGGTCGGAGTGGGGGCCATGTTGCGCAGACGTACCCACAAGAAACCGCGCCACTTCCTCGATTGGCTTCTGCGTCGCCGACAGGCCGATGCGCACCGGCCGCGCGCCGCACAGCGCATCCAGCCGCGACAGCGACAGCGACAAATGACTGCCGCGCTTGCTGGGCGTCAGCGCGTGGATTTCGTCAACGATCACCGTGCGCGTGGTGGCCAGCATCGCGCGGCCGGATTCGGAGCCGAGCAGGATGTATAACGATTCGGGCGTGGTCACCACGATGTGCGGCGGGCGTTTGCGCATCGCGGCACGTTCCACCTGCGGTGTGTCGCCAGTGCGCACCGCGGTGCGGATTTCCACGTCCGGCAAATCCAGCTTTTGCAGTTGCGCGCGGATGCCTTCGATCGGCGCTTCCAGATTGATGCGCACGTCGTTGGACAACGCCTTCAAAGGTGAGACGTAGACGACATGCGTTTCGTCGCTCAAGGTTCCTTCTACGCCGCGGCGCACCAGCTCGTCTATCGCTGCGAGGAATGCCGCTAGCGTCTTGCCGGAGCCGGTGGGCGCTGCGATCAATACATCGCGCTGCGACTGGATCGCGGGCCACGCGCGCGACTGTGCCGGCGTCGGCGCATCGAACGCGGAGTCGAACCAGGCGGAGACGGCGGGATGGAAAGTATTCATCACAAGAAAGCGGATGGATTCCAGCTTTCGCGGGAATGACGAGAGACGGACATTACGCGGTATCGGGTAAAGATTCCGCAATCGAACTTGGGGCGGCAGCCGCCTCGCGCAAGCGGTCGGTCAAGCCGTTCCAGCGTTGCGTGCCACGCGCGATACCAGCGCGCAGCAGGGTCCCGTCGCCATATATATGTATTGCCTCGCGCGCACGGGTCACGCCGGTGTAGAGCAATTCGCGCGTCAGCACGCGTGTGTCCGCTCCCAACACCAGAGCCACCTGATCGAACTCGGAACCCTGCGCCTTGTGCACGGTCAACGCGAACGCGCCTTCGTGCACAGGCAGTGACGCAGGCGAGATCGCGCGCGGCGCGCCCTCCACGCCCTCGAACCAGATTTTCGGATCGCCGTTCGCGTCCGGCCACACCACGCCGACGTCGCCGTTGAACAGATTCAGTTCTGCGCGGTTGGCGGTGATCATCAGCAGGCGTCCGCGCCACCACTGCGCATCCGCGCGCACGCCCACGCGACGTTTCAATCGTTGTTCGATCGCGCGATCCAGCGCGAGATTTCCGCAAGGCCCATGCCGCAGTGCGGTCAACACACGGAAGCGATTAGCCGACTGCAATGCGTGCGCAGGATCGGATGCATCCAGAATCGTGCGGTACATCTCGATCGCGCGCTCGACCACGCGCATACCCTGTGCATCGGCCGCAGTCATTCGAACTTCATCTCCGCCCTGCAAGGTTGCGAGCGCGGTATCGAAATCGTTTTTGACGATCGCATCCGCCAATCGCCGCAAGCGCGAGTCTTCGCCGAACCGGTAGCTCTGCGTCAGATGCGTGTGACAGCGCGAAATCGGCGGTTCGCGCGCGGCTTCGACCAGCGCGCCCAGCACATCGCCCGCTTCCACTGCGGAAAGCTGATCCGGATCTCCCAGCAGGATCAGCATCGCGTCCTGGTGCATCGCAATCACCAGCTTCACCATCAACGGCAGATCGACCATCGAAACTTCGTCCACCACCAGCACGTCGAACGGCAGTAGCGCGTCGCGATGAAATCTCGCGCCCGCGCGACTCGGCGAAAGACCGAGCAGGCGATGCAGGGTGAATGCCTCCCGTGGGATCATCGTGGCGACCGCTTCAGTCGTATCGAGCAATGAGAGTTGCGCGCGCACGCTCTGTGCCAGGCGCGTGGCGGCCTTGCCGGTCGGCGCGGCCAGAGCGATTCGCAAGCTCCTCGATTGCGCATGCGCATTTTCGGCGAGCGCAACCAGCATCCGCAGCACGCCATGCGTTTTGCCGGTGCCGGGACCGCCCGTGATCAAACTCAGACGATTGGCTTGCGCGCGCGCGATCAAGTTTTGCGCCAGCCGCTGCTCGTATTCGAAATAGCGGCGCAGATACACGCGGCCTTGCGGATCCAGCACCAGAGGCGCGCGCGCCGCCGCTTCGTGCGCCGCAACGGATTCCACCCCATCGCTCTGGTACAGCAATTCCCGCCAAGCCGCGGGATCGGGCAGCTCGGGCGCTTTGCCGCCTTCGCCGAGATCCGCGAGCCATGCGTGCGCCGCACCCAGTTGCAAGGCGCTGTGACCTTCGCTCACCGCGCGGGCGGCGAGCGCGGCAGCAAGCGCAACTTCCGGCGCCGAATCCGGAAACGCGCGCGCGATCCAGTCACCAAGCGCGACGTCCACGCGGCGCAATCCGCCGGTGCGAGCGAACGTTTGCAGATCGGCACTCATGCGGCACGCTCCAGTTCGGCATCGAACAACGCATCCATCGCCTCGATCAGCTCGCGTGGCGGGCGATCGCGGTGCACGCCTTCGCCATTGCGCAGCCCGCGCAAAAAGAGGTAATACACCTCACCGATGTGCCTCTCGTAGTCGTAGCCGGGCAGCACCTGTTTCAACCAACGGTGCATGGCCAAAACGTAGATCAGCCATTGCAGATCGTAGTCGTCCGCAGCGATTGCTCTGCGCAGGTTCTCCGCATCGTAGGCTGTCAGCAGGTTGGTCTTGTAATCCACTAAGTAGTAACGTCCGCCGTGCTCGAACACCAGATCCATCACGCCGGTCAGCAAACCGTGCAGACGCTTGACGTCTAAACAGAAACCGCTGCGCTCGCGCTGGTAGCCGTGTTGGTGCAGCAGTGCGAACAACGCCCCTTCGAGCGAAGGGGCCAGCCGCAAGTGGAATTCCAGTTCGGCGCGGCGTCGATGGGTTTCGACATCGCACAGACGCGTACCGCAATCCAGACGAACATTCAACGCGCCGTGCACGCACTCGCCCGCTTCCGCGATCGCGCGCTCCAGCGAGATCGTGCCCGGCTGTGGCAGACCTTGTGCGCGCAGGGCACGCGCGAGCAGCGTGCGTTCGCTATCGGGAATGCCGCGCGCATCGCGCCATGCAGAAAAATCGGTTTTCTCCAGCGCCGCGTGCACCGCGGAACCGAAACGCGCGCCGGCCAGAAGTGGCATCGCCGGAGCGATCGCTTGCGTTTCGGCAACAAGCGGCGCGTCATCGCCAGCGCCTGGCAACGGATCGCCGAAATCGATGCGCGGCTCATGCCGCACCAGCCGCGAAAACGACCACGTTCGCCAGTCGCGTTCGAGGGCGCCGTGGAAGTCGGCGGCCTCCATTTTTGTCGTGCGCGTTTGCGGCTTCGCCAGACGCTTCGCGCTGGCTTCCGGCAGAGGTGCAACGGCGACCTGCCCGTCGCCGCGCGCGACCAGTTCGGCCAATGCCTGTTTGCAGTTCGCCTCGTCCAGATCCAGCGGCGCCTCGCGCTCAACGGCATGCAGCAGCCAGTACAGCGCGGTTTTGTCCGCCTGACTGACGCAGCCCCAGGGCAACACGCACGCTGCACGCGCACGCGTCACCCCGACATAGAATTTGCGCGCTTCTTCGGCGAGCACCTCTTTTTCTGCACGCATTCCCATTTCAGGTGAAATTGCGGTGCCGATTGCGACACGCGCTGCATCACCTTCGTGGTACCAGGTGAGCGCAGGTTTCTTGCCGTTCTTTTTCGATGCACGACCGCATGCCGCGTAGGGCAGCAGCACCACGCCGTACTCCAGTCCTTTGGCCGCGTGCACCGTCGCGATCTGCACCGCTTGCGCGTCGGTGTCCAGCCGCAGCCGCACCGCATCGGCATCGGTGTCGTCGGCGCTTTCGCGCAACGCGCGCGCGTACCGATCGCAGAGATCGTCGATGCCGAAAGATGATGCATGATCGTCCTGCAGCAGTTCGGCGAGTTGCAGATAGTTGGCGACGCGCCGATCGCCACCAGGCAACGCGAGCAGGCGCGGCGCCGCGTGCGCGATCAGCCGATGCAGCAGCGGCAGCGGGTCGCGCCGTTGCACCCATTCGGCCCATTCGGCGGTTTCGCTTCGCAGCGCATCCAGTGCCGCGCCGTCGGTGCGGGTTTTTGCGATCGCGATCGCATCTTCGCCGATCAGCAACGACGCCCGTGCTGCACGCGCCCGCGATGCGTCCGCCGGATCGCGCAGCGCTTCCAGCAGCAGCCGCAGATCGCCGGCTTCGTCGCTGGCGTACACGCTGGCACGCAGACAGGACGCCGCCGGCACGCCAGCGCGCGCCAGCGCGCGCTGCATCGATTTCGCCTCGCGGTTGCTGTCGACCAGCACCGCGATGTCGCGCGCACACAACTCCCGCGCGCCGCCGTCGCCTTCGCGCAGCAGCACACGGCCCTTTCGCGCGCCCTCCAACCACTCGACGATCTGCGCCACGCACGCGGCTTCGATTTTCGACTGCGCGTCACCCTTGTTGTGCAGTTTCTGTTTGCCTTTGTCCACAGGGTCGGGCGGCGGCAATCGCCAAACTTGCAGTCCGGGCGCCGGGCGGCCATCGACCAGCAAAGCACGTTGTTCGACGCGCGGCGCGGAGTGCACGTCTTCGTGCGCGATTCCTTGTTCTATGAATGCGTCGTCGCGCGAGAACAGCGCGTTGATCGCGGCGCTGACGCCCGTGCCCGCGCGCTGGCTCTCGTCCAGCCGCAGCGGTTCGCCTTGCGTTTCGCGTTTCGCCAGCAGCCAAGTGTGCACGTCGCCGCCGCGGAACCCGTAGATCGCCTGCTTGGGATCTCCGACCAGCACCAACGCACCATCTTCGTGTGCGAACAGTTTTTTCAGGATTTTCCACTGCTGTCGATCGGTGTCCTGGAACTCGTCCACCAAAGCCGCCGGCCAGCGTTGGCGGATCACGCGCACTGCGTGGGCACCGCGTTGCGGATCGTCGAGCGCGGCGGCGAGTTCGTCCACCGCCTGATCGTGGCCGATCACGCCCAACGCTTTCATGCGCAGCGGCAGTTCGCGTTCGAGGTAAGCGCGCGCATCCAGCAGGAGTTTCGCGCGCGCATCGTCGTCGAGTTTCTCCAGCGACTTGATGTTCGCATGAAGATCGGCGATCGCTGCGAACACGGGACCTTCGGGCTTGCGTTTGCAACTCTTCAGACCAAGAAGCGTATCCTCCGCGAGGCTGTCCACAGCCTTGCGCGCAGCCGCCGTCAGAAAGTCTGGCGCGCTACCCGTCTGCGCCCAGCCGCGCAACTCGCGCAGACCGCGCGAGCGGGTATCGCGCGCGGACTTGTTATTGATGCATGCAGCGAGTTCCGCATCTGCCCCTCGCAACGTTTCTTCATCCCAGAGGGCGATCGCGTTGCGAATCGCATCCAGTCGCGTCAGCGTTTCCTCGCGGCGCGCGTGTGCGTCCCGTGTCGCCGTATGCAACGCCGCGGCGTTGCTCACCTCGCGTCCGCGCCAGCGCGGATCGCAGGCCTGCATCGCGAGTGCATCCGGGGTGTGCCAGGTCTCAGCGAGCAGGCGCGCGGCATCGGCATCGGTCGAGCAGCTGCGCCAGAAATCCTCGATGATTTCCCGCTGCAAGGCGCGGGTGTCCTCCAGCAATTCCAATTCGCCAAGCGCGCGCCCTGTCTCGAAACCGAATTCGCCCAAGCAGCGATTGCAGAACGCGTGCAGCGTGCCGATCACGGCGGTGTCCATCGCCAGTTCGGCCGCGCGCGCGCGTGCGGCCAGCGCGGCCCGCGCGGCCGCATCGTTCGGTTTGAGCATGTGCTTGATTACCTCTTGCGCGGCGCGCGCTTCTTCGTCATCGTCGCCGCGTTCGCGCATCCCCTCTTGGTGACGTAGCATGTCGGCCGCCGCGCGCAGGCGCTTGCGCAGCCGCATCGCCAGTTCCGCGGTCGCCGCACGTGTGAAGGTGGCGACCACGATCTGCTCCGGCATCAACCCCTGTTCCAGGATCAGGCGCAAATAAAGCGTGGCGATGGTGAAGGTCTTGCCGGTCCCAGCACTGGCCTCCACCAGGCGCACGCCGGACAACGGCAGATTCAGTGCAGTGAGATCCGCGCTCACGAGAATTGCTCCACCCACGCGCGCGCCGGATGCGTGAATACTTCCAGCGCAGTCTTGTGCAGGGTAAGCGCGAGTTCGCCATTCCACGGTCCGGGCAGATCGCGGCCGCGCCAGACCATGCATACCGCATCGCTCTCCAATTCGTTGGGAACGCCGAAGCCGTTCTCGCTCGCGGCCTCCCGCGCGGCCTTTTCAAAAACGTCATTGCCGACGGACACTTCGGTATCGAACGCACCTCCCGCCTGCGCCCGAGCCACCGCGTAATTCCACGAGATGCGCACGAAAAACGGCAGCGGCGCGCGCCGGCCTGAGCGGTACAGATCGATCAATGCGCGTAGACGACCGTGCGCTTCGTCCCGTGCGAGCCGCGGCAATTCGAACGAACAGGCGTCGCTTCCATCCAGGCCAATCAACATCACACGGCGGTCCACGCCGGCGGCCGCGCACAACAGCGCATCCAGCCAGGCGCGCAATACATGGCGGCCGTCGATCTTCCCGGGCTGCACGTGCAGCACGCCAGCGCCATAGAGATCGGCTGGCGCGCCTTCCAACGACGTACCGTCACTCCAGTCCACGCGCAGATTTTCGGCCGGAAGCGACGCTGCGCCTGCGGTGAACGATCGCACAGCGGCGCGCAAAGCATCCGCACGTACGTGTGCATCGCGCAGCGCCTCGTCACCCAGCGCGCCGGGCGGCAGTTTTCCGCGCGCACGCAGCAGGTCGCGGCTGGCCGAAGCATTGCCCTCACCGAAATCCAGCAATGCGCGAGTAAGATGCCAGCGGGTCAGACCCTCGTTCGGAGACAACGGCTCGTCGTCCGCATCGTCGCGCAATTCGCGTGGCAACTTCAGATCCAGCCCGCACTCCAGAAAGCCGCGCGCAGGATCGAGCAGGAATCGGCGCAGCTCATCGAGCGTCAGCGTGACGGAGGGTGCCGTTTCGATTTGCGGCATCGGCGCCTCCGGCACGAATGGCGCGATGGCGGTTTGTGCTTCGGGCATGTCCGCTGCGGCCAGCCATTCGCTGCGGTACGAGCGCCGTGCATTCGTATCGAACAGGGACGCATCGAACGGATGCAACGGTTGCACGCGCGGCAACAATGCATGCTGCGCGTCGCGCGCGTCGGCATCGTGAGAAAGATAATTCTCACGCAGCAGGTCCATCAGTTCGGCGACGACTACCGAAGGTGCCAGCGTCTCGTTACTGTGCGCGTCGCGGCCAATCCAGCTGATATACAACGTGTCGCGCGCGGCGGCGATCAGTTGCAGGAACAGCAGACGATCGTCCTCGCGCACACTGCGATCACCGGTTTGCCGCTCGCCTGTGCGGGCATCGCGCGTCAGCGGATCGAGCCCGCCCGGATCGCGGCGCGGAAACGCGGTCTCATCCATGCCGAGCAGACAGATCACGCGGAACGGCACCACGCGCAGCGGCACCATGCCGCAGAAGGTGACGCCGCCGGAGAATAACTGCTGGCGTGGATCGGCTTCATTCAGGCGCTCGCGCAGGAACGCGCGCAAGTCCTGCCATGCCAGCGTCTGCACCGAGGCGGCCTGCGTGTGCTCCACCAGATCTTCCAGCGCGCGCCGCATGCGTTCCAACGCGCGAGTTTCGGCGATATCGTTGCTGTCGCCCTGATACAAACCGTCGAACAGCGCATTCAATTCGCGCTGCCAGTCCGCCGCACTCATTTCGCGCGCAGCCAATTCCCGCAAGCGGCGAAATGAGTCGATCACCGCCAGCAGCGCGTCCAGGCGCGCGAAGGCTTGGCCTTCCACGCCGGGCAGCGGCGCCACCCTCGCGACCAGCGCGTCCTCGTCGTCGCCGCAGGCGAACCCCGCCAGCATTCGATCGATTCCGAACGCGAATGAGAATTCGCGGTAGCCACCGGCCTGCGCGCGTGCGCGCTCGTCCTCGCCCCAGCGCACGCCGGCATCATGTAACTGCCGCGACAACTGCTCCAGTTCTCCGGCATCGAGGTCGAAGCGCCGCATCACGCCCGGCACGGCCAGCACGTCCAGGATCTCGCTGCACCTCCATCGCGAGGTTGGTGCATTGAGCAAGTCCAGGAACAGGCGCGCAGCCGAATGCGCGGCGTCCGTCGGCACGTCGCCGAGATTGAAAGGAATGAAACGCCGATCGTCTTTGGGCAAGCCGCCGAATACCGCTTCGATCGCCGGCCGATACGCCGCCACATCCGGCATCATCACCGCGACATCACGCGGCTTCAGTTGCGGACAGGCGGCGAATATCCGCAACAATGCATCGTGCAGCGTTTGCACTTCGCGCAGTGCGGTGTGGCAAGCGTGGAACTGGATCGAATCATCCGGCGCCGCTACTCGAGCGTCTTCGCGCGCCGCACGATGATTCAGAATGTCATCGCGCACACGGCCAAGCAGCGTCGTGCGCTCGATCTCCTGATCGAACAGATCGATTTCCGTCTCCGGCTGCACGTGCTCATAGCCGTAGAGCAAGTCCAGGAATTCCGCCGCCGCGCCACCGAGCGACGTCACCAGGGGATTGCCGCGATCCGTCTCCTGCAAACGCGCACGCACTTCGCGGCGCGAACGCGGCGTGTCGCCGAGATATTCGCGCGAAGGCAGCGGCATGTGGAAATCCAGTTCGCAGTGCCGCGCAGCGACGCCCAACATGCGCAGCACGTCGGGGGAAACGTTGGCGCAGGCGAAGGCGTGCAAATGTTGAGGCAACCCGGGCGGCACGGGTTTGTCGATGAATGTCCCGTTTTCCCGATAACCGGGATCGAAATCGCGCAACCACTTCTCCACGCGCGCCGCGCGCGAAACGCCGCCGACTCGCGCAACCAGACGCCGCCACAGTTCGGCCTGCCAGTCCGCGCCATCGCCGCCGCGCTCCCAGCGCAGCAGTTTCTCGCGGCGATAACCCTGCATGCGTTCGTACACGCGCGCGAGTTGGCCGGCGAGCGCGTAGCGTCGCAGCGGATCGCCGTTGCTTGCGAGATAGTCGCGCAGCGACGCCAACGCAGGCCCTTCCAGCGGCTCGCGGAGCAATGCATGCAAATGCCAGCGCAGCACCTCCGGTTCGAACGGCGAATGCGGCGGCAACTCGGGTTGCGCCGCGCGCAGCAGTTCCCATGCGAACAACGCCGGCGGCGTGAACTCCACATTGGCGATCACGCCGAGTTTTTCCGCCAGGTGCACCTGTAGCCAACGCCGCAAGCCGGCCTGCGGTACCAGCACCCGTACAGGTATCAAGGGTTTGTCGCGGACCTGCGCACGCAGCCGCTTGCCGAGCGCATCGGCCAGCTTCGCCGCATCATTGCCGGTGAACAGGTTGAACACTCGCGGCGATCTCCGCACGCACGCAAGTCCGCAAGTATGCCTGCCCGCTGTTCATCAGATGAGACAGCGTCGCCGCGTCGCAGGCGGAATTCTGAATAACTTGTTGAGAATCGTTCTCATCAAGGATAGGATCGCGGCGGACCCGACCTCGCCTCCTTCGATGCCCAACCACCGCCTGCTGAAATTCCTGCGCGCCCTGCACCTGTATCTCGGCGTGTTCACCGCACCGGCGTTGCTGTTCTTCGCCTTCACCGGTGCGTTGCAAACCTTCGGTCTGCACGAAGCCGCGCGCGGCAGCGACTACAAACCGCCAGCGTGGCTGGAAGCGATGGCGCATCTGCACAAGAAGCAGAGTCTGGAAGTGCCGGTGCGGCGCGCGCCGCCAGATGCGGCGGCGAGAGGCGTGGCGATGCGTGACTTCGACATGCGCGATTCGGGCGATTCGCAAAATCGCCCGATGGCTGCAGTCGTCGCCGGCGCCCCCTCAGTGGCACACAGCGAGGACGCGGACGTCAAATCGCGCACGCAAAGCGACCGCGCGTCGAGTGCATCCAAACGCAACCTGCTGCCGATGAAAATCTACTTCGCGCTGGTGGCGACGAGCCTGTTCCTGTCCACGCTCACCGGCGTGTACATGTCCAGCCGCATGAGCCGCAGCGCGCGCCGCATCGCCGCCACGTTCGCTGCCGGAGTGATCGTGCCACTGCTGTTGCTGATGGTTTGAAGAACTGACGCGCGCGAGAGGTCGAATTCTGCTTGTTTGCGAGCTGCCACCCGGCAGCTCGCGCGCAAAATTCGGGTAAGGCAGCATCCCGAGCGGAAGGCGCGCCATGGAGGGTTGACGCGAGCGCGTTTCAAGAAACTGGCGCGCTCGAGAGGATTCGAACCTCCGACCACCGCCTTCGGAGGGCGGTACTCTATCCAGCTGAGCTACGAGCGCGTCCGATCATTCTAGCCGACGTTCAGCGTGTGCCCAAAGGTCAGGGGTAATCCTGCTCACGCGGATAGCGGATGGCCAAAAGGTCATGCCCCGTCTACGAACAACGTGGCGCCATGGACGTAGTCGGATTCGTCGGAGGCGAGCCAGGCGGCGACCTTGGCGATGTCGACGGGCACGCCGATGCGGCCGCAGGGGATTCGTTTCAGCAGCGCTTTTTCCGCATCGGGCGTAGCCCAGGTGGCGTGGTTGATCGGCGTCTTGACCGCGCCGGGCGCGATGGTGGGCGTGGATCTTCGGCGCCGGTCACGAGGGCGTGCTGGGCTTGGAGTGATTTGTCGTTCCGTGACATGAGATGCTCCTGGTTTGTAACCCGTGTGCCTCGCAGTTCGACTCCGCTCGCTACGCGAGCCACGCTCAGTGCGAACGGTTAAAGGGGGTCGACTGTTCCGGCCCTTACATTTTCTCTTGCAGCCAGCCTCCCTCGAATCCCGCGCGCTGCAAGCCCAGTCGGATCGGCGCGCAGTCGCGCATCAATCGCCAAATCAGGCCGGTGCGGTAGTTTTCGATCATGAGCACGATGGGCCCCTGGTTCAGCGCGTAGTGCCAAGGCGAAACCCAGCCGCCGCCGGGCGCGCCGTCGGGATAGGTCGGGTTGAACGAGGCGTGGAAACCGAAGCCTTTCGGGCTGTGGCCGATCAGGTCTTCCAGATAACGCACGGCTTCCATCACGGCATCGGGCGCGAACGGCAGCGAGGCGATCGCTGCCCAAGGCGAGAGCGTACCGTCGTCGGGACCGAACGGCGCACCGCGCGCGAGATAGCCGTAAAAACGTCTGCGCTGCCTTTTGCCCTCGGCGTTCTTCACGGTCAACATCCGGCCGTCGCCGGGACCGTCGCTGGCGGTGAAGCCCCAGCAGTTCTTGTCGTAACCGGCGAACTTGCGCGGATTGCGCGTGGCGTATTCGCGCTGGATCAGGGTACTGACGCGGCTGTTCTCGAAATAATCGGTTTTCTTCCCGCGCATGAATTCGTCCTGGATGCCGCGCAGATCCAGCCAGACGTGCGAGAACTGATGGATGAACAGCGGTCCGCCGTACAGCACGTCGTGGCCGTACACGCGTCGCCAGCGGAACGTGGAAGTCCACGCCGCGTACGCATCCGGCTGCACGCCGAATTGCGGCGCGGCCAGCGCCAGCACGTACAACAACAACGCCTCGTTGTAGCCGAACCAGCGCCACGGCAGAAAACCGGATTCCGGTTTCCAGCCCATCGTGATCGACGGTTCGCCATTCTGCGCCCAGCGCCAGTCGGCGCGCGCGTAGATGTTCTGCGCGCGCTTGCGCAATTCGCGTTCTTCCGCGCTGTCGCCGGAGAAGTATTGCGCGGCCAGAAGAAACCCGGCGATCAGCAACGCGGTGTCGATGGTGGAGAGCTCGCTCTGCCACGCGCGCCTGCCGGTGTCGGCATGCAAAAAGTGATAGTAGAAACCTTTGTAGCCCACGCCGTCGGGCGCACCGCTCTGGTCGGCACGATCGAAGAAGCGCGCGGCCATCAGCGAATGCGACAACGCCAGTTCCTTCGGCATCCAGCCGCGCTCCACGGCCACCGGATAGCAGGACAACGCGAATCCCACCGCGGCAATGCTGCTGGGAGAGTCGGGCTGGGTGGAATCCAGCACCAGGCCGGTGTCGGGGTCGACGTGCAATTCGAAAAAGCGGAACGCCTTGCGCTGCAAATCGTCCAGCACCGCCTCGTCGCCGTGGTCACTACGCTGGACCCTTTGCCGCGCGGGTTCGGGCGCGTGCAGTGCGGCGGCATTGCGCGGACGCTCGCGCAGGGCGGCCTGTTGCTCACTGGCCACCGCGCCCGGGCTGTTGCGCGCAGCCTCCTTCGAATCGCGTTCGGCGTCACTCATGCGTTTTCGTCACCTTCTCTTCCGGACGATCTTGATATCGGACTTCCTCATGCCGTGCGATCTTGCAGCGGTTCGGCCGCTTTCTCGCCGGCCCGTCGTGCCGCGCGCGGCTCCCCGACGTAGCCCACGCGTACCTCGACCTCGTGTTCGCAGCCGTCATCATGCAGCACGATCGCGCCGCTCGCCTGCTCTTGGCCATCCAGCAGCACACGCCGCACATCCGTGCCGATGGCTTCGCGCACGAATTCAATTCGATACAACGTGGAGCGATGGCGATACTCCACGGACCAGCGTTCCCATTCGTCAGGCACGCAGGGCGCGAAATGCAATCGCGCACCTTGGCGCTGGACGCCCAGCAGTGCTTCGATCAGCAGACGGTACATCCACCCGGCAGAACCCGTATACCAGGTCCAGCCGCCGCGGCCGGCGTGACCGGGGGCCATGTACACATCCGCGGCCAGCACGTAAGGCTCCACCTTGTAATGCCCCGCCGTGGTTTGCGCGCTCGCGTGATTCAGCGGATTGAGCAGGCGTGTCACCCGCCAGGCCTCTTCGGCGCGTCCCTGTTTCGCCAGTGCCAGCGCCAGCCACACCGCCGCGTGCGTGTATTGGCCGCCGTTCTCGCGCACGCCCGGCAGGTAGCCCTTGATGTAACCCGGATCTAGCGCGGACTTGTCGAACGGCGGATCGAACAACTGCACCAGCCGCAGGTCGTCATGCACCAGCTTTTCGCATGCCGCATCCAGTGCGTGCGTGGCGCGCGCGGGATCGGCCGCGCCCGACAGCACCGCCCAACTTTGCGGCAGCGAATCGATGCGGCATTCCTCGCTCTCCGACGAACCCACTTTCGTGCCGTCGTCGGCATAGGCGCGCAGATACCACGCGCCGTCCCAGGCGCTGCGTTCGATCGACTGCTGCAGCGTATTCGCCACGCCGCGCCAGGCTTGCGCGTTGTGCGCATCCGCGCGCGCGTCGGCGATCTCGGCGAAGCGCGTCAACACATCGTGCAGGAAGAACGCCAGCCACACGGATTCGCCGCGGCCCTGCGCACCGAGCCGGTTCATACCGTCGTTCCAGTCGCCCGCGCCGATCAATGGCAGGCCATGTTCGCCGAAACGCAGCCCGTGTCGGATCGCGCGCACGCAATGCTCGTACAACGTGCCGGATTCCAACGACACCTGCGCGACGTCGTACACCGATTCTTCGTCCGGCGAGAGTTCGCGGCCCTCCAGAAACGGCATGCATTCGTCCAGTACGCCGGTGTCTGCGGTGATGGAGACATATTCCGAAACCGCCCAAGGCAGCCAGAGATAATCGTCGCTGATGCGCGTGCGCACGCCCTTGCCGGAAGGTGGATGCCACCAGTGCTGCACGTCGCCTTCGCGGAATTGCCGTCCGGCGCAGCGCAGCAGCTGTTCGCGCGCGAGATCGGGCCGCGTGTGCAACAACGACAGGCAGTCCTGCAACTGATCGCGAAAGCCCCAGGCGCCGCCGGATTGATAGAAGCCGCTGCGCGCAAGCATGCGCGCGGCCAGCACCTGGTATTGCAGCCAGCCGTTGGCGAGCAGATCGACCTGGCGCTCGGGCGTGAGCACGCGAATCTGGTCGAGCTGTGTCCGCCAGTGTTCCCGCACGCGCTGCAACTCCGCGCGCGCGGCTTCCGCCCGGCCCAGTTCCAGCAGGATCGCGCGCGCCGAATCCACGTCCGCCGCCGCGCCCAGCGCGAACACGATCTCGACCGTTTGCCCGGGCTGCATCTCGATTTCCGTGCGCAGCACCGAACAGGGGTCGGGTGTCATCGCGTCCGAGTGCAGTGTCTGCGTCAGCATTCCCATCGGTTTTCGCAGCGAACGATTGCGGCCGATGAAGGCGCGGCGGTCGCTGCCGCGCTGCTGCGGTTGCACATCCAATGCGTGAAAGGCCACGCGCGAACCGAATACGTCGTTGTAGAAATTGCCGGCGAGGTTGGCGCCGGAGAGCGGATCGACTCGTGTGCTCACGTGCGGCGCGGCGCGTTCGCGCTGTTCGCCCAGCACCCACTCGATATAACCGGTGACGGAAATGCGGCGCGCGCGCGCGCCGCCGTTGCGCAGTTTCAGCAGACTCAATTTCACCGGCTGCTCGCGCGCGACGAACACGTTCAATTCGCTGTGCAAATCCGAATGCGCGTGTTCGTAACGCGTGTAGCCGAAGCCGTGCGCGACCCGATACGGATCGGTGCTGCGCGTGGGTGCGGGCGTGGGGGACCAAAATTCTCCGGTTTCCTCGTCGCGCAGCCAGATGGCCTCGCCGCCGGAATCGGCGAGCGGATCGTTGCGCCAGGGCGTCAGCCGGAACTCGTGCGCGTTTTCCGCGAACGTGTACGCACTGCCGGCTTCCGACACCACGCTACCGAAATGTTCGTTTGCCAGCACGTTGCACCAGGGCGCCGGCGTGGCGGCGCCGGACGGCAACCAGATCACATATTCGCTGCCATCGGCGGAATGTCCGCCGTAGCCGTTGAAGCCTTGCAGGGTTTCCGGCGGTTGCAGAGCCGTGGTGCCGACGTGTGGCTTGCGCAAGGGAAACAGCGATGGCGCCGGCGATTCCGGCGGCGGCGCGCGATCGACCTGATCGCGCAGCCGGCCTTCGTTGCCGTTGAACACGCAGCGCGCGACTGCGCCCATCAGCGCGCGGTCTTCCGATGAGAGATGCTCGACGCGCCAGGCGTAGATGCGTCCCGGTCCTTCGCCGCCGCGCGCTTCGGCCGCCGAAGCGATCAGATAGAGGATGTGATCCTGCAGCTCCTGCCGGTAGCCCGAGCGCTCCTCGTTCCAGATCAGCAAATCCGTGTGCAGACCGCGCGTGGCCCACCAGCCGTGCGCCTTGATCAACTGCCGCACCAGATCGATCTGCGTGGCGTTGGCGATGCGCGCCAGCACGATCGGCAGATCGCCGGAGATGCCGTGCTTCCATAATGCCGACTGCCCGGGCAATCCCGGCGGCGCGCCGCCGCGCACGGCATCGGCGGCGTACAGCAGCCGCGCGGCGATGCGTTCGTACAACTGCGCGTCACGCGCGGCGACGTTCAACTGCTGCATCACCACCTGTTCATGCGTCCACGCCAGTTCGAACACGCGTTCGTGCAGGTGCGGCTCGCGGTATTTCCTGGCCAGCGCGAGCGCGGCCTCGCGCGTGGGCGCGACGCCCGTGATCAGATCGATGCTGACCGTGCGGCCGGAAGGAATCTGTACGCGCCGTCGGATCGCCATGCAGGGGTCCAGCACCGCGCCTTCGCTGTTGCGGAGCGGCTCACCGTCCATCGCGAGCGGACGCGAGGGATCGCGCAGCCTTCCAAGGAATTTTTCGCGGTCGGTTTCGAACGCGCATCCGCCGATCGTGGCGCCGCGCACGCACATCTGGTGCAGCAGCCAGGGATTTTTTTCTTCGACGGAGCGCGGGCGCCGCGATGCCAGCAGCGCGTCGAGTTCCGGCGCGAGTTCGGTTTCCACGAAAAGCTTCGAGAACGCCGGATGCGCGGCATCGGCGGCGCGCTGATTGAGCGCCAATTCCGCATAGCTGGTGACGTCCAACGTGCGCGTTTTGTTGGAGCGGTTGGTCAGACGCACGCGGCGCAGCTCGATGTCGTCCTCGGCCGAAACCGCGATCAGTGTTTCGCTCTCGATGCCGTGATCGACGCGGCGAAATTCCGCGCGCGCCTGCGAGAACGTCGCCAGATGTTCGCCATCCGCGCCGCAGGGCTGGAACGTGGTCGACCACTGTCTGCCCGATTCGACATCGCGCAGATAGCACCACATGCCGTCTTCATCGCGCGTGGCATCACCTTTCCAGCGCGTGATCGCGATGTCGCGCCACATGCTGTAGCCCGCGCCCGTCTGCGTCAGCAACACGTGATAGCGGCCGTTGGACAGCAGATGCACGCGCGGCACCGGCGTGTCCATGCGCGTGGTGATCACCGTCATCGGTTGTGCGCCTGCGCGCGCGGGCCGGGACGTCTCTTTCTCCAGCGCGGCGGTACGCACCGGCGTCGCCGCCGGCATCTTCTCCTGCAGCAACAGCTCGTAAGCGCGGAACATAGGCTCGCGCAGGAAGCGCTTCTGCATCGGCTGATCGAGCAGCAGCGCGGAGAGCGCCAGAAGACTCATGCCATGGTGATGCACCATGAACGAGCGCACCATCGAAAAAGGCTGCTCCGGCGCTACGCGGCCTTCGGTGTAATCCTGCGCCTCGTAGAAGCCGTAGCGCGTCAATGCGCCCAGCGCCTGCAGCGCCTGCAGATTGCGCACACCGAGCGAGGGCTCCAGCATCAGCGCCATCGCGCAGGCGTAGGGTGCGATCACCAGATCGTCGCCCAAGCCCTGCTTGAGGCCGAGGCCCGGCACGCCGAACGCGCGGTACTGATAATTGAGATGCGCATCGGTAGCGTTGTAGGCGGATTCCGAGACGCCCCACGGCACCTGCGAGCGCACGCCCCAGGCGATCTGCGCGTTCACGGCCGCGTGGCAGGATTCGTCCAGCAGGCTGTCCTCGAACGACGGCATCAGCAGTTGCGGCATCAGGTATTCGAACATAGAGCCGCTCCACGACAGCAGCGTGGTGTGGCCGGCCGCGCGCGTCAGCATGCGACCCAGCGCGAACCAGTGCGATTGCGGTACCTGGTTCTGCGCAATGGCGATGTAACTTGCCAGCCGCGCCTCGGAGGCCAGCAGGTCGTAACGTGAACCGTCGAGCCGGTTGTGGTCGACATCGAAACCGATCGAGAACTGTTGCAGCGAGCGATCCCACAAAAAGGCCATGTCGGCTTGCGCGAATTCGCGGCAACGCGCGGCGAGTTCCGCCCCCGCGCGCAGCTGCGCATCCAGTCCGGTGACGGCTTCCTCCAGCGCGGCGGCGAGATCGAGACTGGACTTGTCCTGCGAGTATTCGCTGCCGGGATCGCGCAGACGTGCGATCGCTTCGCGCGCGAGCGCGAGCGCGCGGACGCGCGGAGGGTTCGCTTCCAGTTCGCGCAGCAAGGCGCGTACGTATTGGTCGTCGCTGCCTGAATCGCCCAAGCCCAGCCATGGCGCTGCTTCGTCCAGCTCCTCTACCGCGGATGCGCATTGCGCGCGCAGGCAGCCAATCCATTCCTTCAATTCGTCGAGCGCGGCGAGCGGCGTCGCCAGTTGTTCCAGCCTGGCCGCTTCCGACTCGATGCGCGCCAGCAGCCCGCGCAGCACCGGCAACCCGTCGGCATTGGCCTGTGCGTGTTCGATCAGCGCATCGAGCGCGGCGAGCGTGGTGGCGAGCGCCAGCATCGCCTGCGGCTGTGCCGACACGGATGCGCGTACGCAGTCGCCGATCACGTGCGCGGTGTCGGCCAGTCCGCGCGCCAGAGTACGCGAAATCAGCGGCGACTCGTGCATGCGTTCCAGCGCGCCACCGAGCACCAGCAGGCAGCCCATCAGGTTGCCGCTGTCGACGGTGGAGACGTAGCGCGGCGGCAGTGGCTCGAGTGTGTGCGTGTCGTACCAGTTGTAGAAATGTCCGCGGTGGCGCGCGAGCTGGTCCAGCGTGTCCAGCGTCGCGCGCGTGCGCTCGAGCAGCGCGGCCGTGCCGATGTAACCGAAATCGTGCGCGGCGAGATTGGCGGCGAGCGCCAGGCCGATGTTGGTGGGCGAGGTGCGGTGCGCGATTTGCGCCACCGGAAATTCCTGATAGTTGTCCGGCGGCAACCAGTGATCATCTGCTGTGACGAAGGTCTCGAACCAGTGCCAGGTGCGGCGCGCCACGCCGCCCAGGAAACGCAGTTCGTGCGCATCCAGCGCCTGTTCGCGGCGGGGGGGTTCGCGGCTGATCGCAGCGGCGAGCCACGGCGATGCGAACCACAACACCAGCAGGGGGGACGCGGAAATGAGCGCGCCCGGCGCGCGCGCCCACAGCGCGAAGCCGCTCAACAGCGCGCAGGCCGGCGCCACCCACATCAGCGCGAGGAATTCCGCGTAACCCGATGCCGCCGCACGATCGGCTTCTTCCATCGCCGTCCATTCCAGCAAACGGCGGCGCGTGAACAGCAGACGCCACGCGCTGCGCAGGATGGCGTCGAGATTGAGATAGGCCTCGAACGGAATCACCGCGATCGCGAAACCCGTGCGCAGCAGTTGATCGAACGCGCTGCGCAACGTGTCGCGCCAATGTCGCGGATGCGCGCGGTGCCAAGCGTTGCGCGCCATCTGCGCCAGCGCGATGAACAGCGGCGGCGCCAGCAGGAACGCCACCACCACTGCAGTCCAGTAAACGGGATAAGGACTCAGCCACCAGCCGCGCAGCAACAGCACCATCATCGCGATCGGCACCAGGCCGCGGCGCAGATTGTCCAGGATCTTCCAGCGATGATGCCCTTTCAATGTATTGCGCAGCTCGCGCCGGCGCGGGCCCGGCACGATCGGCAGCAGCCACTGGATGATCTGCCAGTCGCCGCGCGTCCAGCGATGCCGCCGCCGCGCTTCCACGCTGTAACGGTTCGGCTGGTGCTCGATCAATTCGACATCGCTGACCAGTCCGGTGCGCGCGTAGGAACCTTCCAGCAGGTCGTGCGAGAGAATCAGGTCGTTTGGAAAGCGCGTGCCGACCGAACGCATGAAGGCATCCACGTCGTAGATGCCCTTGCCGACGAATGAAGCTTCACCGAACAGATCTTGGTACACGTCCGAGACCGCGCGTGTGTACGGATCGAGCCCGGTGTCGTCGGAAAACAGCCGCGCGAACTGGCTGGGATGTTCGGGACGCGCCACCGACACGCGCGGTTGCAGGATGCCGTAACCCGCGATCACGCGCCGCGAATCCTTGTGGAACCATGGCCGGTTCAGCGGGTGCGCCATCGTCTCAATCAGACGCCGCGCCGTCTGCGGTGGCAGCAGCGTGTCCGCGTCCAGCGTGATCACATAGCGCACGCGTTGCAGGATGGAGAGATCGCCGACGATCTTGCTGAAGCGATCCGGCTCCGCGCCGCGCAGTACGCGATTGAGTTCGCCGAGCTTGCCGCGCTTGCGCTCGAAACCCATCCACGCGTGCTCGCGCTCGTTCCATTCGCGCGGACGATGGAACAGATGGAAACGCGTGCTGCCGTCGAGCGGATATTTCGCATTCAAACGCTCGATGCCTTCGACCGCCGCGGCGAGCAGTTCGTCGTCGCCGGGCATCTCGCGCTGCGGCGCGTCGGGGAAATCGGTCAGCAGGGCGAAATGCAGATTGGGATCGCGGTTGCCGAGATAGCGGATTTCCAGCGCGTCCAGTTGTTCGCTCAGGCCTTGCCGGCTGCCCAGCAGCCATGGCACCACGATCAGCGTGCGGCAGTCATCGGGGATGCCGCCTGCAAAGGACAGCCGCGGCAGCAGGCGCGGCGGCACCAGCACGCTGACCAGCCAATTCAATATCGCCACGGCCGGGTAGCTCGCCGCGACGAACAGCGCTACAGCCAACGTAACGTCCAGCGGCAACGACAAGCCGTGCAGGCCATTCTGCGCGACCACGAAGGTGATCGCGGCTGTAAGCGCGGCCAGCGAGCCGATGTAGAACGTCGCGGGCCACGCGCGCAGCGCGTTCGCCACGAGTGCGCGAGGCGGCGGCGTGGCATTGAGCGAACGCTCGAACGCCGCGCGTCCGCCGCCGATCAGGTGATAACCGACGTGGCCGACGCGCGGATCGCCGGTGGGACTCAAGGCTTCGCGCGCGGCCGCGATCGCGCGCTGCGCGATTTCAGTTTCGGCGATGCGCGAACGGCTGCTCAGGGTTTCCACCGCATGGCGATAGATGCCGCGCGTGGTGAAATCCATTTGCGCATAAGACTGCGCGGGATCGCCCTTCAGTATGCGATCCACCGCGCTGACGGTCTCGATGATCTCCGACCAGTTGTGCTGCGACGCCAGCCGCAGTGCGTTGATGCAGTTGGCGATGGAAACCTGGTCGGCCGCTTGCGCACGGGTCTCGGCATCGATCACCTGTGCCACGCTCAAATCCCGCTGATCCAGTTGCTGCTCGGCCCAGGTCAAGGCCAGCGCCAGCGAGGGATGCTTGCCTTCCAACAGGCGATAGAACTCCGCCACCCACGCCGGCGTGATCGCGGGCGCCAGCCGCGCCATGTCCGCCACGTACATCAGCATGCCCGGCGCGTCGGAGCTTGCCTTCTGGATCAAATACGTCGCCCAGTATTCGGCGCTGGCATATTCGTCGAGGCGCTGCGCGATCGTGTGCGCAACCGCAGCGAGCTTCTCGACCACCGCCAGCTGCAGCAGCACCGGCAGCGCCCACAGTTCGCGCAGATCGAGCGTGATTTCTTCCTGATATGCGGTCAGGAAGCGGCCGACCTGTTCGGGCTCGATGCGGCCGTCAACCTGCACCACGTATTCGCGCGCGAGGCCGAGCGCGCGTGGCGCGCTGCCGTCCTGTGCGTCGCGCACGCGCGGCAGTTTGCGCAGCATGCGCGTGGGCACCGCGGGCGCCAGTTCGCGCATCTGCGTGCGCAATAGATAGAAATTGTCCAGCAGCCATTCCGCTGCGGGTTCGATGCGGCGTTGTTCCACCACCGCCACGCGCGCCACGGCATAGGCGCGACGCAGGCTGCGCTCGTGTCGCAGCAGCGCTTTCGCCGGCGTTTCCTCGCGGCGCGCCAGCCGCCTCGCTTCAACGGGATCGATCGCCTGCCCGCGATGCCGTAGCGCCAGTTTGCGCGCGCAAGTTTCCAGATCGACGCCTGAGGCGATCTCGCGCCGCTCGGCGGGCGGGCGGGCGCGCGCGCGGCGCGCCATGCGCCATTTGCGGATCCATGCGTGGACACCCTGTCTGCGTGCCAAGTGCGGCCATCCTGAAATGCAAACCGATGCAGTCTACGCGAGTCGATGTTGACGCTTTGTTGACATTCCGGCCGCACGCGGGCCGGCGTGCGCTCAGTCCGGACAGGGGATGCCGGTGACTGGCGCCAGCGCTTCTTTCCGCGAATCCAGCGGCGTGTGTTGCACCACGATCGGCATGTCCGAATTCGAACACGCTGGAGTAATCTGTGTCGCGCGGCCTGATAAAGCTTGTTATCGTGAGCCGATGGCAGCGCGCAAGGATCAGCGGCTGGCGACCTACCGGCGCAAGCGGGATTTCCGGCACACGCCGGAGCCCGCCGCGACGCCTCGCGCGCACGAGCCGCGTGAGGCGACGCAGGGCGGGCGCAAATTCGTGATCCATCTGCATCACGCGCGCCGCCGGCATTTCGATCTGCGTTTGCAAGTGGGCGGCACCTTGCGCAGTTGGGCGGTGCCCAAAGGCCCTTCGCGCGATCCTTTGATCAAACATCTCGCAGTGCAGGTCGAAGATCATCCGCTGAGCTACGGCAGTTTCGAGGGCGTGATCCCGCAGGGCCATTACGGCGCCGGTACGGTGGCGATCTGGGACGAGGGCACGTGGAGCACCGAGGGTTCCGCGGTCCAGCAACTGGAAGACGGGCACCTGCGTTTCGAGTTGCACGGCTCGCGGTTGCACGGCGGCTGGTCGCTGATCCGCACCGGTATGAAAGGCGACAAGCCGCAGTGGCTTTTGATCAAGGCTCACGACGCATTCGTGGTGCCGAATGACGTGGCCGACGACACGCCGTTGTCGCAATGGAAAGCCGAACACGGCGGCGAAGAAAATCCACGCGCGCCGCGCGCGAAGCGGACTGCACGCGCCGCCAAGACAACCGCGTTGCCGAATGCCGATCGATTCGAATTCCAGCTTGCGCGCCTGCGCCACAGCGCGCCGGCCGGCGACGACTGGCTGCACGAGGTGAAATACGACGGCTACCGCATGCTGGCCTGGCGCAACGGCAGCGAATTGCAATTGCTCTCGCGCAACCGGCTGGACTGGACGGCAAAACTGCCATCGATCGCACGGGCGATCCGCGCCTTGAAATGCCGCGCCTGTGTGCTGGACGGCGAACTGGTGGTGTTCGACGAACAGGGCCGCTCGCGTTTTCATCTGTTGCAGCGGGAATTCAATCGCACGCAGGCGCAAGCCGTACATTACGCGGTGTTCGATCTGCTGTGGCTGGATGGCGATGATCTGCGCGGGCTGCCGCTGTGCGAGCGCAAGGCCGCGTTATCGAAATTGCTGGAGCACGCCGACGATGCGCTGGTGATCTCCGGTTTCATTCGCGGCAAAGGCGCGCTCGCGTACAAGCGTGCCTGCGAAGCGGGGCTGGAAGGCGTGATCGCCAAGGCCGTGGATGCGCCGTATCGTGGCGGCCGTTCCGACAACTGGCAAAAATTGAAGTGCATCGATTCGGACGAATTCGTGATCGTCGGTTACACGCCGGGCAAGGGCTCACGCGGTGATCTCGGCGCGCTGCTGCTGGCCGAACGGAAAGGGAAGGAGTGGCGTTACGTCGGCCGCGTCGGCACGGGGTTTGACGAAGCGATGTTGAAGCAGGTGTTTTCGTCGCTGAAGCCGGTGCGCGAAAAACCGTATTTGATCGACGCCCCGAATGCCAGACAATTGCGCGGCGCGAAACCCGTTTGGGTGAAACCCGAGCACGTGGCGGAAATCGCCTTCCGTGGACGCACCGGAGACGGTCTGCTGCGTCAGGGTAGCTTCAAGGGCCTGCGACCGGACAAGCGCCCCGCGGATTTGCGGGACTGCGATCGCGATGAAGGAGAACCATCTGTGCCACGCGCATCCCAGTCCGCCAAGAAATCCACTCGAAAATCGGCGTCAAAATCGAATCGAAAATCCGCTGCAAAACCGGCCACTGAATTCACGCCGGACAACATCCCGCTCACCCATCCCGAGCGTGTGCTGATTCCGAAGCCGCGCGTCACGAAGCTGGCGCTGGCGCAGTTCTACCGGAGCATCGCCGAACATCTGCTGCCCGGCATCATCGGCCGTCCGCTGTCGCTGGTGCGTTGCCCAGATGGCGTCGGCAACCCATGTTTTTTCCAGAAGCATTCGATGCAGGGCATGCCCGAAAGCATCCGCGTCGGCATGCAGACCAATTCGAAAGACGAGGAGGAGGAATACCTCTACGTTGACGACATCGAAGGCGTGATGGCATTGGTGCAGATGAATGTGATCGAGATCCATCCCTGGGGCTCGACCATCGCCGATCTGGAGCACCCCGATCGTCTCGTTTTTGATCTCGATCCCGACATCGGCGTGGAATGGCCGCGCGTCAAGAAAGCAGCATTGCTTCTGCGCGAACGTTTGCAGACGGTGGGCCTGGAAAGTTTCCTGCGCACCACCGGCGGCAAGGGCCTACACGTGGTGGTGCCGTTGAATCCGCGGCCGGACTGGAACACGGCGAAGGCGTTTTCGCACGCGCTGGCGCGCACGCTGGAACAGGAATCTTCGAAGGAATACGTTTCCGTCGCCACCAAGTCGAAACGCAAGGGCCGCATCTTTGTGGATTACCTGCGCAACGCGCGCGGTTCCACCGCGGTGGCTTCGTACAGCGTGCGTGCGCGCGAAGGCGCCGGTGTTGCCACGCCGTTGCATTGGGAGGAACTTTCACGCTTGCGTTCCGGCGCGCAATACACCATCGAGAACATCGCGCGCCGGTTGAAGACGATGAAGGACGATCCGTGGCGCGGCATCGAGGAAGTACGGCAGGCGTTGCCGACGAAGTAACGCCGGCAACGCCTTGCGTCATTGTGCCGGCGGTTCCTCGCCGCTGAACTTGATAGGTGTGGCACCGACAATCTGTCCGACGTGCGCCTTGTCGCTGACGTAAAGTTTCACCTCACGCTCGAACTTCAGCGTGCCGTTGACGGTGGCGCCGGGGCCGATCGTCACCACCGGCACACGGTCGATGCCGAAATGAAACCAGCCGTTGTCAGGCTTGTGCACCAGGATGCCGCCGTCCACGCGCGCGTTGCCGGTGATGTCGATGTCGCCGTCCACGGTTTCGAGGCCCCCGCCGACGTGCGCGTCATTGATGCTGATGTGGCCGTTGACATTGGTGGCGTGACCGCCGACATCGGCGCCTGGCGAGAGCGTCAGCGCGCCGTTCACCGATTCGATGCCCTTGGCGACCTGCGCGCCGTCATCCAGCTTGATCGCGCCGTTGACCGTGTTGGCCGATTGCGCGGACGAATGCTCGCCCAGCGTGATCGAGCCGTTGACGGTGGAAGCGTCTTCGATCTTCGCATTGGGCTCGACATAGATGGAACCGTTGACGGTGTTGGCGTCGCCGGGCGTCTGACCCGCCTCGACCGTGATCGAGCCGTTGACCTTGCTCATGCCGCCACTGTCACTGTCGTCACCGGCCACGCAAGCGGTGGTGAGCAGCAGCACCGGCAACAGCAGGAAGAACCGCGCTTTCATGGGACACCTCGTGCGGGTAGGGTGCGGCTTGGATGCTGCGCGCGAACAAAGGGTTTAGCAATGCCCGAGAGTCATACGCACTAAAATGGCGTTTTGCCCGGAACTCCGCCATGCCCACGCTCGTCTTGATCCGTCACGGCCAGTCGCAATGGAACAAGGAGAATCGCTTCACCGGCTGGGCGGATGTCGATCTCTCCGAACTCGGACGGCAGGAGGCGCGCGAAGCCGGTGAGCTGCTGAAACGAGAAGGTTTCGTTTTCGATCACGCGCACACCTCGGTGCTGAAGCGCGCGGTGCGCACATTGTGGGAAATCGAAGACGCGATGGATCTGATGTGGCTGCCTGTGCGCACCGACTGGCGCTTGAACGAACGTCACTACGGCGCGCTCACGGGTCTCGACAAGGCGCAGACCGCGGCGAAGTACGGCGATAGCCAAGTGCACATCTGGCGGCGCAGTTACGACATCCGCCCTCCCGCGTGGACGCCGGAACAGAACATCTTCACCGACGATCAGCGCTACGCAGGACTCTCGCCGGAACAGATTCCGCTGACCGAATGCCTGAAGGACACCGTCGCGCGCGTGCTGCCGTACTGGCACGAAACGCTCGCGCCCGCGATCCGTGCCGGCCAGCGCGTGCTGGTGGTCGCGCACGGCAATTCCCTGCGGGCGCTGATCAAGTACCTCGACAATATCTCGGACGATGCGATCGTGGAGATGAACATCCCCACCGGCGTGCCGATCGTTTACGAATTCGACGAGTCACTGAAACCGCTGAGCCGGCGGTATCTGGGCAATGAGACGGAAATCGCGGCGAAGGCGGCGGCCGTGGCGGCGCAGGGGAAGGCTTCCAAGTGATATTGGATGTGCTGAATCGCCATGGAAAAAGTTACAGCGCATCGGCGTCCAGCTCGCCGGTGCGAATGCGAATCACCTGATCCAGCGTGCTGACGAAAATCTTGCCGTCGCCGATCTTGCCGGTGCGCGCGGCCTGCATGATCGCCTCGATCGCGCGTTCGACCAGGTCGTCTGGCAGCGCGATCTCCAGTTTCACCTTGGGCAGGAAATCCACCACGTACTCCGCGCCGCGGTACAGTTCGGTGTGGCCTTTCTGTCGGCCGAAACCCTTGACTTCCGTGACGGTGATGCCGGCCACGCCGACTTCCGCCAGCGCCTCGCGCGCGTCGTCCAGCTTGAACGGCTTGATGATCGCGGTGATGAGTTTCATCGGTGTTCCGAAGTGCTTTGGTTTGCGAACTATACGCGACCCTCAATGCGGGAGCACTTGCAAGGATGGCTGCTCGCGGATAATTCGCAGTCAACCGGATGTTGGCTCGACCGTCATGCCGGCGCGATAGTTTTGGCGACTTTTGCCTAAAGAAAAGTCGCCCGCTCGCGGCAGCAAGCGGAACCAGAAAATCTTGAGAAAAAGTCACTGGATTCCGGCCTGCGCCGGAATGACGAGCCAAGGCAGAGATGTCGGGCGCGTCAGCGCTTGACCGTATTGACGCTGTGCACCGGCCGCGCCAGCGCCAACCCCTTCAACACGTGCAGCGCTTCCGACAACGCATAGTCGTCCACCGCGAGTTTGCCGGCGTCGCTGGTGGCCGCGGTGTCGTCCTTGATTGGCGAATTGCCGACCAAGTGATTCGGCAAGTCGCTTTCGTGTTCGTCGTCGTCAAGCTCGGTCGCCTGCGTGCTGACGCTCAAGTTTCCGAGTGCGATATCGGGCGTGATGCCGGAAGCCTGGATCGAAGTGCCGTCGGGCGTGTAGTAGCGCGCCGTGGTGAGTTTCAGCGCGGTATCGTCGGTCAGCGGCAGGATGGTCTGCACGGAACCTTTGCCGAAGGTGCGCTGGCCCATTAGCAGCGCGCGATGGTTGTCCTTCAGCGCGCCGGCGACGATCTCCGCGGCGGACGCGGTGCCGTTGTCGACCAGCACCACCATCGGCGCGCCGTTCAACACATCGCCGGGTGTGGCGCTGAAATCCAGATCGGCCTGTTTCAATCGCCCTTTGGTGGTGACGATCGTGCCCGAATCGAGAAACGCGTCGCTCACGCCCACGGCGGCGGTTAGCAGGCCGCCGGGATTGGAGCGCAGATCCAGCACGGCGCCGCGCAGCGGACCGCTCTTCCTCTGCAGCGCGTCGATCTGCTTGTCGAGATCGCCCGCGGTGTCTTCCTGGAACTGGCTGATGCGGATGTAGGCATAACCCGGTTCCAGCATGCGCGTCCTGACGCTGGCGATATGGATGCGCTCGCGCGTCAGGGAAATCGTCACCGGCGCCTTCGCGTCCGCGTGCAGGATGCCGAGCGTGATCTTGCTGCCAGGCGCGCCGCGCAACTGTTTCACCGCGGCATCCAGCGCGTCGGGCTGCACCATCTTGCCGTTGATCGAAACGATCACGTCGCCGGGTTTGATGCCCGCACGCGCGGCGGGTGTGCCATCGATGGGAGAAATGATGCGCAACTGATCGTTCAATTGCGCCACCTCGATGCCCAGACCGGAATACGCGCCGGTGGTGTCTTCGGTGAGATCCTTGAGATCGCTTTCGTCCAGATAATCGCTATGCGGATCGAGACCCGCGAGCATGCCGCGGATCGCCGCGCGCATCAGCGTCTTGTCGTCGACCTTGTCGACGTAGGCCTGCTTCACCATCGCGTACACGCGGGTGAAGGCGCGGATGTCGGCGAGATCGGGCACGTCGGATGAAGCGCTCGAAGCCGGTGCGGGCGCGACCACGTCCGGCGGCGTGGCTTGCGCCGGCGATTGTGCGGCGGAATTTTTTGCAGGCGCCGCGGGCGGTGCGGCCCAAGCCAGACCGCTGCACATCAGCAGCAGTACGAGGATCAAACGGCGGAAGGACATAAAGCGTCGAACGGTGGAACGTTGCGCAGATTATGCGCCAGATGTGTGAGAAGAGTGTTCACAAAAGCCGGGATTGAGGTTCAGAGATCGCTTAACAAAAACTCGTCATTCCGGACCTCGCACAGCGATGATCCGGACGAATTCGTCCGCAACGAATTTTGACAACCGAAGGCTGGCCCACAAGGCAAGCGCCAAGTTGCGGTCCGGGAGCTCCATGATTCCGGTCTACCGCCGGCCCCGGAATGACGCCAACTGATGCCGCTGCGGAATATCACGTTTTCAGTGGGCAACGAGCCATTCCCGCGCGTCCACCGGCTTGCCGTCCTTGCGCAGTTCGAAATAGGCGCCGGATTGCCCTTCGCCGCGGCCGACTTTCGCGATCGCCTGACCCGGTTTCACCCAGTCGCCATCTTCCACCAGCGCGGCTTCGTTGTTGCCGTACAGACTCATCCAGCCGTTGCCGTGATCCACGATCACCAACTCGCCGTAGCCGCGCATGAAATCCGCCCAGGCCACGCGGCCATAAGCGATTGCACGCACCACGGTGCCCGGCTCGGCGGCGATCAACAGGCCGCGCGCCAGCGGGCCGTCGCCCACGTGCGCGCGGCCCGGCACCGGCCACGGCAGTTGGCCGCGCTGTTGTGCGAACGGTTTTTCCACGCCGATCTGCTTGGGGATGTCGGCGAACACGTCCTTCAGTTTTTGCAGCAACTGATCCAGATCCTGCTGCTGGCGCTGCAGGATGCTGAGCTGATCCTTCTGCTGCGCGAGCTGGGCATCGGCTTGTGCCAGCAATTTCTGTTGTGCGTCGCGCGCCTGCTGCAAGGTTTGCGCGCGCGCCGCGCGTTCCGAGCGCTGCTGTTGCAAGGCGGCCTGATCGGACTGGATCCCGCGCTGCAATTCTTCGAGTCTGGAGAGATCGCCAAGCAGCAAGCGGATGCGTTGCACGCGGTCGCGCTGGAAATAACGCGAATAGGCCAGCGCGCGCGAGATGCGAGCGACGTCTTCGTCACCGAGCAGCAGCGACAAATCGCTGCCGTGGTTCAATGCGTAGGCCGCGCGCAGCAATTGCGCAAGTGCCTCGCGTTGCCCCGCGAGTTTCGTCTGCAACTGCGCGTTCTGGCCCTGCAATTGCGCCAGCTCGGCAGATTTCTGCGCAATCGCCATCTCGGTTTCGCTCAATGCCTTCGAAGCGTCGTTCAACTGCTTGGCCTGATCGGCCAGCGCGGCATCGAGCTGGTCGCGTTGCGCGGCGGTGGCGCGCTGCGCTTGCGCGATCTGCGCGATCTGCGCACGTATCGCGTCGAGTTTCTTCTGCGTCTCGATCCGCTGCGCCTGTCGCTGCGTGTCGTCGCTTTGCGCGTGCGCGCCGAGTGTGACGAACTCGCAGAACAAGGCAATGAGGAGACAAAGGATCGGAAATCGCATCCGCGCAGATTACTTCAGCATCGTGTGACGGCAAGCGTTGGCGATTGCTCCATTTTCGGCACGGGTTTTATAGTCCCCTTTTTGAGGTGTGACCATGACGAATCCGGAACGGCCAGCTGTCGATCTCGAAGCGTATTTCGAACGCATCGGCTGGAATGGCGAAACCCGCGCCGACTCCGGCACGATGGCCGGGCTGCTGGCGGCGCACATGCGCAGCGTTCCGTTCGAAAACTTGGATGTCCTGCTCAAGCGCTCGATCCGGCTCGATCTGCCGAGCCTGCACGACAAGCTGGTGCGCTCGCGGCGCGGCGGCTACTGTTTCGAACACGGCACCTTGTTCGCCGCGGTGCTGGAGCGGCTCGGTTTCGAGATCGCGCGCCACACCGCGCGCGTGGTGCTGGTCACGCCGCGCGAACAGGCGCCGCGCATGCACATGTTCCTGATCGCGACCTTGCCCGAAGGCCGTTTCGTGCTCGATCCCGGCTTCGGCGGCCAGGCGCCCGCGTTTCCGGTGCCACTGATCGATGCGGATGAAACCGGCGGCGCGACGCACTGGCTGCAACACGATGGCCGCTGGTGGACATTGCGCATGCGCACGCCGGAGAAGATCGTGGATTGCTGGACGACCACGCTAGACGCCGACAACGAAACCGACTTCGTGCTCGGCAATCACTACACGTCCACGTATCCCGATTCCGCGTTCGTCAATCGGCTGATGCTGCACGCGCGCAACGATGGCGGCAGCGTCAGCGTGATGAACCGCGACGTCACATTCCGGCGCGGTTCCGAAATCCGCAAATCGCAAGTTGCCGATCGCCGCGAATTACGCGCGTTGCTTTCAGAACACTTCGGCTTCGATCTGCCGGAGATCGAGCACCTGCGGGTGCCGAGCGTTCCTGAGTGGTCGTGATCCGCGTTACGACCGGCCCGAGGGCAGTTGCTGTCCGGCCAGCAACTCGCGGATTTCGCGCAACTTTGCCTTGATCTTCGCCTCGTTCTGCGGCCCGGCGTGGATCAACATCTTCTGCCCCGCGCTCAAGTTTTCCAGCGCCGGATCGGTGTAGACGTAGAACGCGCCCTGCTTCCGCACCGTCGGCGGTTGCGTGGGTTCGGGCGCGGCCAGCAGATTGTCGATCGTGGCGATCAAGCGATCGTTGAAGTACGCCTTCGGGTACCCCAATTCGCGATACGCCTGCTGGAACAGCGGATAGTCGTGCACGTACCACGCGACCAAGGCCTTGAGATCGGCCGATTCCAGCACACGCATGTAGGCGTCGTAACGCTGGTAGTTCTGAGGACTGATCGTCTGTTGATCGCCGGTTTGCGAAACCGCGAATGCGCTTGCTGGCGTGCGCAGCGGCAGGATGCGCGTGCTGCCCAACTGCTGCCGCGGCAGCGCGTCCACGGTGGCGACGATGTCGGGAATGATCGCCTGCCTGACGAGCAGATCGCTTACGCCCTGCATGCCGGGCAGCGCCAGCAGGGCTTGCAGCACGCCGGCGTCGCTATCCTGCAACGGCGGCAGCGGCGCGGTCGAAGCCGACACCGGCACCCTCGCTGCGCTGATCGGATAGTGCGGCGCACTGCTCACGGAAGCCGGCGTAGGATTCAGTGCAGCCGGCGCAGGTCCGCGCGGACTCGGCCGCTGGAAAACGAAAAGCCATACCGCCACCGCGACGATCACCGCGAGCACGATGATCGCGATCCATTGCGCTGCCGAATCTCGCCTCATCGGTATTTCCTCGCGCGTGCGTCAACCATGCTTTGACGTCATCCGCAGCGCGATCGTTCCCAAATGCGTGCCGCCGCTGGCGGACGCCGCATCCGAAGCCGGAGGGGCCCGCCAGCGTGGTCGATTCGCGCGCAGCGCCCGGCGATGCGGCGGGGCCCGGACACGAAGCCATTCGCAGGCACAGCGAGATGCGCACCTGTGCTGATCGCCGGTGCGTAACCCGGCGTCATCGGCACGTTCGTTTGCGAAGTCACGCCTGCCGAAATTGCCGGCCAAGAGATCCGCGAGACGATCAAGGCCGCGATCACGATATCGGCCTTGATCCAGAAAATCACCAGACGCGGGCGGTGCAGCGGCGACGGCAACCTTCCACGTCGCGCCATTCTGACAAACCGCGCCTCCACGCAGCGCGAAAGCGCCGCGATGGTTTTGGATAAGCTCTGAACAAATCCGCCCAGGATTTGTCAGAGCGCGCCGAGTCCGGTACATACCCGGACTCGGCTCCGCCAATCAAGCACATGAAACAGAAGCGTGCTTGATTGCGTGCGGCACATCCTTGTGCCGCGAAACTCCGATAAATCTACAGTTTTCTTCTTATCTCAGGCCTGTGAAATCGCTCTTGCCGATGTCGGTGCCGGCCACGCGCAGGATGTTGTACGCGGTGGTGCAGTGGAAGAACAGGTTGGGCAGGGTGAATTGCTGCAGGTATTCGATGCCGGTGAAGTTCTGCTCGCCGTTACGCGTCTTGAAACTGATGCGGCGCTCCTCGCTGCCGTCGATCTGCTCGCGCTTGAACGACTGGATGTAGGCCAGCGCGCGCTCGATGCGCGAATAAATTTCCGCAAAGGTTTTCTCGTTGTCTTCAAACGATTGCGGCTCCGCGCCGGCCAGCCGCGCCGCGCCGCGCGCGCCCATGTCGCAGGCGATCTGCACCTGCTTCACCAGCGGCAGCATGTCGAAGATCAAGCGCTGTTGCAGCAACGTGTCCGGATCGACGTTCTTCGCTTTCGCGTACGCCTCGCCCTTCTTCAGCACGTGCGTGAGGTTGTTCAAGGCGCGCACGAATACGGGAACGGAAGCTTGGTACATGGAGAGGGTCATGGTTTTGCTCCGGTGGATGAAGGCCTTTTGAAAATGTGGTCGCGCTGTGCGCAAGAATAACGCTCAGACCTCTGCCGGCGCGGACGCCGTGTGCAAATTTCGGGTGAGCCGCGCGGTCAGCACCAGTGCGCCCGCGATCAGCACCGCGGCCAGTACGAACGCCGCGCCCGGCAGGTGCTTCACCGGCGCGTGATCGCTGATGAACAGCGCGAACAGGTTGGCGAACAGCGCCGGCCCGAAGATGCCGGCGCAGCTTTGCAGACTGGTCAGGGCACCTTGCAGCCGGCCTTGTTCGCGCGGATCGACTTGGTGCGTGATCAACGATTGCGCGGGCGGCCCCGCCAGCCCGCCGAGGCAGATGAACGGAATGCCGCAGAGGAAAAGCCACGCATCGGGCGCGAAACCCAGCAACGCGTAACCGGCGGTCAGCAGCACCAGTCCGGTGAGGATCATGCGGCGTTCGCCCAGCCTCGGCATCAGCCTGCGCACCAGCACCGCCTGCACCACGCCGCTGCACAGACCGACGAAACCCAGCGTATAGCCGACGATCTGCGGCCCCCAGCCGTAGCGGTAATCGGTGTAGAGCACGTAGGTAGAGTTCAACGAGAACTGCGCCAATGCGATCAGGAAGAACACCGCGGCCAGGCCGAACACTTGCGGATAGCGGCGCAGCAACAGCAGCGAACCGAGCGGATTGGCATGCCGCCAATCCACGCGCACGCTGCGGCGATCCTTCGGCAGCGACTCGGGCAGCACGAACAGGCCGTAACCGAAGTTGACCAGCGACAGCACCGCCGCGCCCCAGAACGGGATGCGGATGCCGAAGTGCGCCAGCGCGCCGCCCAGCGCCGGTCCGACGATGAAACCGAGGCCGAACGCCGCGCCGAGGAAACCGAACGCCGCCGCGCGTTTTTCGCGCGGCGTGATGTCGGCGATGTAGGCATTGGCCGTGCTGAAACTCGCCGCGCAAATTCCGGAAATGCAGCGGCCGAGAAACAGCAGCCACAAGGTCGGCGCCAGCGCCATCACGATGAAATCGATGCCGAGCCCGAAGCTCGAAATCAGGATCACCGTCCGGCGGCCGAAGCGATCCGACAGCGCGCCTTGGATCGGCGAGCACACGAACTGCATCAGCATGAACAGTGTGGCGAAGGCGCTGGACCAGCTCGCCGCAGTACTGATGCTGCCGCCGACCAGTTCCACGATCAGGTGCGGCAGCACCGGAATGATGATCCCGAACGCCAGCATGTCGATCGCCACGGTGACGAAAATGAAAATCACCGCCGCGTTGCGGCCGGGGTGTTCGAGGATTTCAGGTTCGCTCATGGGGTGCACGGAAAAGCCCTCCCCCTTCAAGGGGAAGGTTGGCTGGGGAGGGCGTTGATCGTGCGAGCGACGCGCGATGCGATCATCTGCCACCGTCGATATCGATGAAGCGCAAAAACTCAGCGCGCGTGCGCGCATCGTCGCGGAAGGTGCCCAGCATCTGGCTGGTAATCATCGACACGCCGCGCTTGTGCACCCCGCGCGTCGTCATGCACTGATGCGTGGCATCGATCACCACGCCCACACCGCGCGGGTTCAGCACGTTGGCGATGCAGATGGCGATTTGCGCGGTCATCTTCTCCTGCACCTGGAAGCGGTGGGCGAACGCGTCCACCACGCGCGCGAGTTTGGAAATGCCAACGACTTTTCCATCCGGCAGATAGCCCACGTGCGCACGGCCGATGATCGGCGCCAGATGGTGCTCGCAGAACGATTCGAACTGGATGTCGCGCAGCACGATCATCTCGTCGTAGCCGGCGACTTCCTCGAAGGTGCGGCGCAGGTAGTCTTCTGGATCCTCGCCGTAACCTGAAAACCACTCGCGGTACGCATCCACTACGCGCTTGGGCGTGTCGCGCAGGCCCTCGCGTGTGGGCTCGTCGCCGGCCCAGCGCAGCAGTGTGCGCACCGCGTCCATCGCCTGCTCGCGCGTCACTTCCGGCGAGGTCGGCCGGGATGCAGTGCAGGGGGAAAGCGGCTTGGGAATCTCGCTCATGACGCGCTCCGCGTGGCCCATGGACCATTGGCGAATGGACCATTCTAGCGCGTGATTTCTTTCGCGCCCGGCGCCTCGGTCAATGCGAGTCGGGATCCGCGTCCACCGCTTCGGACGTGCTGTCGTCATCGAAGCCTTGCAGAGCGGCCTCGTGGAGCAGCGATCGCACTTCCGCCGCGGGCAGTGATTCCACGTCGCGCAACGCACGGCTGATGGTGCGGGTCTTGCGTCCCGCTTCACCGATGCTCTTGCTGACGGTGTTCAACTGCTTCTCGGC
>JAJPID010000035.1 GCA_021324945.1 Lysobacterales bacterium
AGATCGTCGACCTGCTGACGCAGGACATCGGCGCGGTGGTGCGTTTCCAGGGCGGCCACAACGCCGGCCACACGCTGGTGATCAAGGGCAAGAAGACCGTCCTGCACCTGATTCCATCGGGAATATTGCGCGAAGGCGCGTTGTGCCTGATCGGCAACGGCGTGGTGCTCTCGCCCGCGGCGCTGAAACAGGAAATCGGCGAACTCGAAGCGAGCGGCGTGGCAGTGCGTTCGCGCCTAAAGATTTCTCCCGCCACGCCCTTGATCATGCCGTATCACATCGCGCTCGATCAGGCGCGCGAGAAGGCTGCGGGCGCCGGCGCCATCGGCACCACCGGCCGCGGCATCGGTCCCGCCTACGAAGACAAGGTCGCGCGCCGCGGCGTGCGCGTCGCCGATCTCAGTTATCCCAATGAACTCGCGGAAAAACTGCGCGAAGTGCTCGATTATCACAATTTCGTTTTGACGAAATATCTCAACGCGCAAGCCGTGGACTATCAAAAGACGCTCGATGAAGCCGTTGAATTCGGTGAATACGTCGAGCCGATGAAATCGGACGTCGCCGGCATCCTGCACGACCTGCGCCGGCAGGGCGAGCGCGTGCTCTTCGAAGGTGCGCAGGGCGCGCTGCTCGACATCGACCACGGCACCTATCCCTACGTCACCTCATCCAACACCACCACCGGCGGCGCGCTGGCCGGCGCCGGCGTCGGCGCCGATTACATCGATTACGTGCTCGGCATCGCCAAGGCCTACGCCACGCGCGTCGGCGGCGGCCCGTTCCCGACCGAACTCGACGACCACATCGGCGCGCACATCCGCAAGCGCGGCGACGAATTCGGCGCCTCCACCGGCCGGCCGCGCCGCTGCGGCTGGATGGACATCGTCGCGCTCAAGCGCGCGGTGCTGATCAACGGCATCTCCGGTTTGTGCATCACCAAGCTCGACGTGCTCGACGGCATGGAGAAGCTCAAGGTGTGCATCGCCTACGAATACCGCGGCAAGCGCACCGAGTACGCGCCGCTGGACGCGGAAGGCTGGAAGGAATGCACACCGGTGTACCTGGAATTCCCCGGCTGGAGCGAATCCACGCACGGCATCACCGAATGGGAAAAGTTGCCCGCCGCCGCGCGCGCCTACCTGCGTGCACTGGAAGAGCTCGCCGGCTGCCCACTCGCGATCGTCTCCACCGGCCCCGACCGCGACGCCAACATCGTGCTGCGCGATCCGTTTGCGTGACCGTCATGTTGGTGAAGAGCCAGCCCCGGAAGTATCTCTGATCCGGGGCAGGCATCCAGCACTTTGCTTGTCACGATGACGCGCAGCTGTTAATGTTTTACTCCAGTAAAACATTCAGGTCACGGCCATGTCTTTCGATGCCACGCTGCGCCAATCCGGCGGATCGATCATCCTGTCGATCCCCAAAAGCATTGCCAGGACGATGGCCGTCGAGGCGGGATCGGTGGTCGAGCTGACGGTCGAAGGCCGCACGCTCTCGGTGACGCCCGCGCGGCGCACGCTTGCCGATCGCCTCGCGGCGAGTCCTAGGTCGCCGGCCCAGTGGCATCGCGACGAAGCGTCGCTTCGCGATCGCCCCGTCGGACGCGAACTGCTGTGAGCCGCGGCATTCCCGCGCGCGGCGACATCCTCGAGCTGAGCCTCGATCCGACCAAAGGCCATGAAATCCGCGGCACCCGTCCGGTGCTGGTGCTTTCGGCCGACGCTTTCAACCGTGCGTCGGGCTTGCTGCTGGTCGCGCCGATCACGCACGGCGGCGCCGCGTCGCGTGAAACCGGATTCAGCGTCACGCTGATGGGCAGCGGCACGAAAACGCAAGGCGTGGTGTTGTGCGACCAGACCCGCACCATCGACGTCCGTGCGCGAACCTTCAAGCGCGTCGAGAAAGTGCCGTCTGCTCTGGTCGAGGAAGCACTGGATGCCGTGCGCGCGATTCTGGAATAAAAGATGCCCGTACTGAACTGGATCGGCAAGGACGCAGTAGTCGCGCACGATGCGCAGGTGCCGTTTCGTCTGTTGCACGACGTGCCGGAGCTCGCCTGCGGCGAGGCCGACAGCGGCAACCTGATCGAGGAAGGCGACAACCTGCTCGCGCTGAAGGCGCTGCTGCCGCATTACGGCGGGCAGGTGAAGTGCATCTATATCGATCCGCCGTACAACACCGGGCAGGACGAGCGTGACGAAGAAGGCCGGCGCACAGGCTGGATTTACAGCGACAACGTCGATAGCCTGCAGATACGCGAGTGGCTCAACAAGGTTGTTGGCGCAGAGGCCGAAGATTTGTGTCGCCACGATCAACGGCGACCGGAATCGACATGCTTTTCCCTGTAAGACGCGCGAATCGTTGGCCGGCGGCCGCTCGATCGCGGCGCTGCTAGGATTTCACCGGCGTTTTGAACTCGACGCGGTGGGCGACTTATGCGCTTCCGTTACTACATCTTGTTCGGGGTGCTGTTCCTCTTCTGTCTGTTGCTGGACGCGACGACGTTCGGCGGATTGGCGCAGGAAGCGCAAATAGGTGCGGCGGTCGCGCGGACTGCTCGCGCCGAGGCGCCGCTTGCGCACACCTACATCGTGTTGGGCACTCCGATGGCCGGAGTGCCATGGCTGCGCGAGGCCGGGCAATCCATAGCCGATGCCGCGTTCGGTGATTCCTACCCGGCGATCCAGGCCACACCGGATGCGGCGATCGATTTGCTGTTCTCGGCTTCGCTCGGTCCGCTGCGCGCGTTGTTGATGCTCTGTTACTGGGGCGCGCCGCTGTTGTTGTTGCTGACGATCCTGGCGTGGTTGTTCCGCACGCGCGAAACACATCTGATCAAGTCCACCCGAGATTGAGCCCGTTCGCGCAAGTTCAATCAGGAATTTGCGTATGCCCTTCGAGGCATGTATCTGAAAACGATTACACCCATATGGGACGCGGGCTATGCCGCAAGTCACACCACGGCACCGTGACCGTGCGCACTTGACTTTTGTGCGACGCAGCGTGCGGAGCGATTTTCCAACTGTTAGGTTGACGGAAGTTGCCGGTTTGAGGGAGCCGGCAACGAACCGCGACGGTGCGCGCTCGCAACGCTTCTTCCAATTGCCGCCGTTTGCATAATCGAACAGGGACTCGGTGCCACGTTTGCCGGGCGGGGAGAGTGCATTCGCGGAAAACCTGCAAGTCGTCACGCGACCGCAATGATGCGGCGCGCTTTCTTCTACACCCTGAGGGAGAGTTTGTGATGGCAAGTCATTTTCGTTTGAAGGCTCTTGTTGTCGCTTTGAGTCTGGCCGCGGGAGCCGCGGCCAACGCGGCCGTGACCGCAAGTCCGGCCGTCGCCCGCCCCACCATCATCCGCAACGGAGACATGGTTGCGGGGCCGCTCACGGTTTCGCAGCCGATGCACATCGTGATCGGACTGAAGCTGCGCAACAAGGACCAGCTGGATGCCTTGATCTCGCAGCCGGGATTCAAGCCGCTGACCAGCGCGCAATTCGCCGCGCAATATTCGCCGACGCAGGCGCAGGCGCAGGCGGTGGCGGATTTCCTCAAGGCCTCCGGTTTCACCAACATCGAAATCGCGCCGAACCGCCTGCTGGTGTCGGGTGACGCGACGGCAGGCGTCGTGCAACGTGCCTTCCAGACTTCGTTCGTCAGCGTGAAGACACATGATGGCCGTCAGGCGTATGCCAACTCGCAACCGGCGGTGGTGCCCGCATCCTTGCAGCCGATCGTCGCCAACGTGCTCGGCCTGCAGACCGTGCACATTGCGCACACCAATTACATCGTCGCCAAGCCGCATGCGCAGTCGCAGGGCGTACATCCGATGGTCACCGGCTCGATGGTCGGACACAACCCGACGCAGTTCCCCTCGATCTATTCCGCGGGAAGCACCGCCACGGCGTCCACGGTCAACGTCGGCGTGATCACGCAGGGCAGCATGACCAACGTCCAGAGCGACTTCTCGAAATTCCTGTCGCAGAACGGCTATCCCAGCATTCCGCTGAACATCGTCAAGGTCAATGGCGGTGGCACCGATACCAGCGGCGATGGCGAGTGGGATCTCGACACGCAGGACATCGTCGGCATCAGCGGCGGCGTCAAATCGCTGTATCTTTACGACACCCCGACGCTTTCAGACGCCGACTTGACGGCCGACTTCAACAAGGCCGTCAGCGACAACATCGTCAAGGTGATCAACGTCTCGATCGGCGGCTGCGAGACCGATGCGGAAGTGAGCGGCGCGGCGGAAGACGACAACATCTTCCAGCAGGCCGTGGCGCAGGGCCAGACGTTCTCGATTTCCACCGGCGACTCCGGCGCGGACGAGTGCGGCGACGGCGGCATCACGCCTTCATGGCCGGCCAACTCGCAATACGTGGTGGCGGTCAGCGGCACCGGCCTCTACACCAGCGGCGGCACCACGTGGGGCGGTGAAGTGGTCTGGAACGAACTGGCCAGCGGCGAAGGCGCCACGGGTGGCAGCCCGAGTAAGTACGAACCGCAGCCGAGCTGGCAAAACGGTGTGGGTCAGAACGCGGGCAACACGCATCGCGGCTTGGGCGACATCGCGTTCGACGGCGACCCGAACTCCGGCGCGATCGTGATAGTGGACGGCGCCAACCAGCAGATCGGCGGCACCAGCCTGTCCTCGCCGCTGTTCGTCGGCACCTGGGCGCGCGCGCTGGCGACGAAATCCTCGCTGGGTTTTGCCGCACCGCTGATCTATTCCGATGCGGCCAGCAATTACTCGGCCGATTTCCATGACGTCACATCCGGCAACAACTCCGGCGAAACGGCGGCGACGGGCTGGGATTACCCGACCGGCTTTGGCAGCGTCAACATCGCCAACTTCGTTTCGCACGTCGCGGGCAGTGGCGGCGGTGGCGGCGGCGGCACGCCGTCGGCGAACTTCAGCTACACCACGAACGGCCTGACCGCGAACTTCACCGACACCTCCACCGATTCGGGCGGTACGATCGGCTCGTGGTCGTGGACCTTCGGCGACGGCGGCACGTCCACGGCGCAGAACCCGAGCCACACCTATGCGGCGGCGGGCACCTACACGGTCACTGAAACCGTGACCGACAGCCAGGATGGCAAGCAGAGCTCGAAGTCGCAGCAGGTGACGGTGTCCAGCGGTGGCGGCGGCAGCACACAGTTGCTCGGCAACCCGGGCTTTGAAACCGGTTCCGCTTCACCGTGGACGATGAGTGCGGGCACGTTGTGCACCAGCTCCTGCGGTGAATCGCCGCACAGTGGTTCGTACTATGCGTATCTGGACGGTTACGGCACCACGCACACCGACAATGTGTCGCAGACGGTGACGATTCCGAGTGGCAAGACCTCGGCCAAGTTGTCGTACTACCTGCACATCGACACTGCCGAAACCGGCTCGACTGCCTACGATCACTTGTACGTGCGCGTGTACAGCACGGCGGGCAAGCTGTTGAAGACGCTGGCGACGTATTCCAACGTCAATGCCGCGTCGGGTTATCAGCAGCACACCAACGACATGTCGGCGTACATTGGTCAGACCGTTGTGGTGAAGTTCACCGGCACGGAGGATTCCTCATTGCAGACTTCGTTCTGCATCGACGACACCGCCTTGAACGTGCAGTGATTGCGATCCAGTAGCGAAAGCGTTCAAACCTTGCGCGGCGGCAGCGATGCCGCCGCGCTTTTTTTTTCGGTGAGTCGTCGGTTGCGGGTCGCGGGTTATTTGCGACACAACCTATAACCCGCAATCCACCATCGTTTTGTGCACTTGCAGCATGAATTGTGATTGACCGCACATATTCATTCTTGATACTTTCCGTGGATCGCGCAGGGGAAGATCGATCCGACAGTCAGATGCGATGCAATTCGGGCGGCCCGGACTGACTTCGCCCCTGCCGGTGCGCCTTGAAGCAGTGTCTGGACATCGCCGCGAGCTCGCGGGCCGATGCACTTTAAACTTCAACGTAGGGGATCCACTCATGTTGACGCTTCGCAATCTGCGCAGACAGACCCTCGTGCTCGCCATCGCGGGTGCGGTCGGCTTGGCCGGCGCCGCTCAAGCGGCATCGACCGTCGGCAGCAACAAGATGGCGACGATGAGCCATGCCACTCAACTTGTCAGCGGCGATGCCATCAGCGGCGCGTTGCCGTTGTCGCATCCCATCCATGTCACGGTGGCATTGAAGTTGCGCAACGGAGCGCAACTCCAGGCCTACAATTCCAAGCCGC
>JAJPID010000051.1 GCA_021324945.1 Lysobacterales bacterium
ATGGTTCGTCTCAGCTCCTCATCAGTTGGCAGTGGTTGCCCAGTAAACGCATGCAGGAACGCCTCGCAGAGAAGATCGCTGTTGCTGGCGTGCCGCAAGTTCAACACTTGACGACGTGTACGTTCGTCGGAAAGCAACCGGAGTACATGCACCGGAATCGAGACGGTGATTTTTTTCACCTGGTCACTTTTGTGACCGTGCTCGACATAAGGTTCGATGTACTTGGCAGCCGGCATAATCCCTTCGACACATGTCGTCGGGCGCAGAAACTAGTCCCGTCGAAACGTGCTGTCAATCGATTTTTCGCGGCAGATGAAGCCCTTGCGCGCATCGACGCCGCCGCGAAAACCGCAAGAACGCGTTTGAAAAACCGCGTTCCGCACACACACTGTGGACGTATAGACGTCCAAAACGAAGTGATGATCCAACAGACGAATCGCCTGCAAGCCGCGCCGGACCTGGCTTTCAGCCTGATGACGTTGCAAAGCGGCGAACCCGCACATGGCGAATGCGCGCATTCGTGATGTGCGCGCAAGACCCGCGCGGAAATGCGGCAACGAATACTGAATGACGCGCGCGATCAGCCGAGCGATTCGGCCATCGCCGAGGCGAAGACGCCGATGTCTTCGCGCGTTTTGGTTTCCGTCGCGCAGGTCAGCAGCGCGTCGCCGAGCTCCGGATAGTCTTCGCTCAAGCTCACGCCGGCGACGATGCCCTTGTGCGCGAGACGCTCGATCAGTTCGTTCGCATCGATCGGAATGCGCAGCGCAAATTCGTGGAAACCCGCGCGCGCGAACAGCGGTTGTACGCCTTCGATCGCACAAAGTTTTTGGCGCAAACTCCGCGCATTGGCCATGCTGTTGGCGGCGACACGGCGCAACCCTTCCGGACCCAGCATCGCCATGTAAATCGTCGCGGCGGTAACCAGCAGGCCCTGATTGGTGCAGATGTTGGAAGTCGCCTTGGCGCGGCGGATGTGCTGCTCTCGCGCTTGCAGCGTCAAGGCAAACCCTTCGCGGCCGTCCAGATCCGTAGTACGTCCGACGATGCGGCCGGGCATCTGCCGCACCAATGCCTGCTTGCACGCCAGAATGCCGAAGTACGGCCCGCCGGACGACAGCGGCACGCCCATCGGCTGGCCGTCGCCGCAAACGATGTCGGCGCCGTTCGCGCCCCAACGGCCCGGCGCCTTCAACACGGCCAGCGACATCGGATTGACCACGCCGATCACCAGCGCGTCCTTCGAATGCGCCCAGTCGGTCAGCGCGTCCACGTCTTCCAGCACGCCGAAGAAATTGGGCTGCGGGATCACCAGGGCGGTGAATGCGCCGAAGTCCTGCTTCGCCAACCATGCCGGATCGACGCCGCCCGCGCTCTCACCTTCATGGCAGAAATCGAATTCGAGAACCTCGATGTTCTGCAACTCGACGATGGTCTTCAGCGTTTTGCGATACGCAGGATGCACCGTGCGCGGCACCAGAATCCGGCGCGGCCCCTTGCGCGCGCAGCGCTCGGCCATCAGCGCGGCTTCGGCCAGGGCGGTGGCACCGTCGTAAAGTGACGCGTTGCTGACATCCATACCGGTCAGCCGCGTCATCATCGTCTGGTATTCGTAGATCAGTTGCAGCGTGCCTTGGCTCGCCTCGGCTTGATACGGTGTGTAGGCCGAATAAAACTCGCCACGCGACACCACCGTCCACACCGCCGCCGGAATGTGGTGTTCGTACGCGCCGGCGCCAGCGAAATTCAGCGGCGTGCCGTCCATCGCCGCGCGCGCCTTCATCAGGCGCGTGATTTCCATTTCCGACAGGCCGCTCGGCACGCCTTCCAGCGCCGCGATCTTCAACGACGCGGGGATTTCATCGAACAGGTCGTCGATGCGCTGCACGCCGATCGCGGCCAGCATCGACTTCACGTCGGCTTCGGAATGGGGGATGAAGGGCATGGTGACGGGAGTGGGAAAATGGGGAATGGGAAATCGGAACAAAGAATGGAGCGGCGAACGGAAACTATGGCGCGGTCATTCCGGACGCGGCGCGGCCGCAATCCGGAATCTGCTCCTCAATCCTTAAAAGCAGATTCCGGGTTCTGCTCCGGACTTCGTCCGTCGCAGCCCCGGAAGACGAGGGTTTCGCTTGCAGCGGGCTCTCTCGGAGTTCCCATTCCCGCTGTCAATGCTCATCATTTTCAATCAATTCGGCATAAGCATCGGGATCAAGCAATTCTTCCAATTCGTCCCTGGCTTCCGCGTCGGGTTTGACGACGAACAGCCAGCCGTCGCCGTAGGCGTCCTCGTTGATGGTTTCGGGTTTGTCACCGAGCGCTTCGTTGATTGCGACCACCTCGCCGCTCACCGGGGCATAGACGTCCGAGGCGGCTTTCACCGACTCGACTACCGCGCAGGCGTTGCCGGCTTCTACGTGGTCGCCGACATTGGGCAATTCGACGTAGACCAGATCGCCCAGTTGCGACTGAGCATGATCCGAAATGCCCACGCGCACCTGATCGGCATCCTCGACGCGCGCCCACTCGTGTGACTTCAGGAATTTCAGATCGCCGGGTATCTCGCTCATGGTTCGATCCCTCGTTGCAGTCGGAAGATTCTATAAGCGCCGCGCGCGCAGTCCAATCGTGACTAGATGCACGCCTTGCCATCCCTCACGAACGGATATTTCACCGCGCGCAGCGGCAGCTCGCGGCCGCGAATGTCCACGCGCAGGTTTTCTCCCGCGCCCGCCGGCACCCGCGCAAAGCCGACCGATTTGCCCAAGCTCGGCGAAAAGATGCCGGACAAGATTTCGCCTTCGCCTTTTTCGGTGAGCACGCGCTGGCCATGACGCAGCACGCCTTTGTCTTGCAGCAGCACGCCGATCAGTTCGCGCGGCACGCCTTGCGCTTTCTGTTTTTCCAGCGCGGCGCGGCCGATGAAATCGCGGTTTTCATCCAGCACCACCGTCCAGCCCAGCCCGGCCTCCCACGGCGTGCTGTCTTCATCCATGTCCTGACCGTAGAGATTCATGCCAGCTTCCAACCGGAGGGTATCGCGCGCGCCGAGACCGGCCGGTTTCACGCCGGCCCCGGCCAAGGCATTCCACAGCGCAACCGCATGTGATTCCGGCACGAGGATTTCGAAACCATCCTCGCCGGTGTAGCCGGTGCGCGCCACGAACAATTCCATCTCGCCCGGCCCGCGCGCCTCGCCGGCCACGAACTTGCCCAGTTTTTCGATGCGTGCGCGGTCTTCGGGGTGCAGAAGCGGTAATACTTTCTCACGCGCGTGCGGACCTTGCACCGCGATCATCGCCAAGTCAGCGCGTTCGGTGACCGAAACGCCAAATCTTTGCGCTTGCTGCTCGATCCAAGCCAGATCCTTGTCGCGCGTGGCGGCGTTCACGACGACACGGAAGAAATCCTCCGACAGGAAATAGACGATCAGATCGTCGATCACGCCGCCGCGCTCGTTCAACATGCACGAGTACAGTGCCTTGCCGGAGACCTTGAGCTTGTCCACGCTGTTGGCAAGCACGTGGCGCAAGAATTCGCGCGTGCGGTTCCCGCGCAGGTCGACCACCGTCATGTGCGAGACATCGAACATGCCGGCATCGTGGCGCACCGCATGATGCTCCTCGAGTTGCGAACCGTAGTGCAGTGGCATGTCCCAACCGCCGAAATCCACCATCTTCGCGCCCGCGGCGCGGTGGGTGGCGTTCAAGATGGTCTGCTTGGTCATCGGCTCGGCCGCACGGCTGAAACGGGAGATTATCGCTGCGCGTGGTTCGCGATCCAAGCAGCCGAACAAGCTGATAAATTGCGCCCATGGCGATCAGCGATTCGCGAACCGGCCGCGCGGAATGGGTGCAGAGCACGGGCACCGAAGGCGTGCTGCGCTTTTCCGGCGACTGGACCCTCAGGCATTTCGCCGAACTCGAAGCGCAACTCGACGCCTTGAAACCGCGTCTACCCGAATGTCCGGACGTGGATTTCAACGACGTCGCGCGGATCGACACCGCCGGCGCCGGCCTGATTGCCGTGGCGCTGGGACCCAAGACGCTGCAATGGCTGGCCGAACACGACCGCGACGTGCCGCGCGAATTGCGCGCGCTGCTGGACACGGTAAGCGAAGCGGTCGCCGACATCTATGCGCACCCGGCCAAGCCCCGGCCGAATTACGGTTTCGTGGACATGCTCGCGCGCATCGGCTCATCGATGGAGCACGTCTGGCGGTTGACGCTCGGGCTGCTCGGTTTCATCGGCTTGACGCTGGAAACCTTCGCGCGCACGGTGTTCGTGCCGAAGCGCTGGCGTGTCACCGCGCTGTTCTATCACATGGAAGAGACCGGCCTGAACGCAGTCCCGATCGTGACGCTGCTGTCGTTCCTCATCGGCGCGGTGATCGCGTTCCTTGGCGCGACGGCGCTGCAGCAGTACGGCGCCACCGTGTTCACCGTCGATCTCGTTTCCTATTCCATCCTGCGCGAACTCGCCGTGCTGCTGACCGCGATCCTGGTCGCAGGTCGCACCGCCAGCGCGTTCACCGCGCAGATCGGTTCGATGAAGGTCAACGAGGAAATCGACGCCATGCGCACGATGGGCCTCGACCCGATGGAGCAGCTAGTGCTACCGCGTGTGCTGGCGCTGATCGCGATGCTGCCGCTGTTGACGTTCCTGTCGATGATGGCGGGCCTGCTGGGCGGCATGGCGGTGTGCGGGCTGTCGCTGGACATCTCGCCGACGATGTTCATCGCCACCTTCCAGGCGGACACCGAGATGCGGCATTTCTGGGTCGGCATTTCAAAGGCGCCGATCTTCGCCTTCCTGATTTCCACCATCGGTTGCCTGGAAGGTTTCAAGGTTGCAGGCAGCGCCGAGTCGGTCGGCCAGCGCACCACATCATCGGTGGTGCAATCGATCTTCCTCGTGATCTTGGTGGACGCGCTGGCGGCGATGTTCTTCATGGAGATGGGCTGGTGAAGACCGCGATCAACCAACGCACGGATCACGAAGTCGTGATCGAGGTGCGCGGGCTGCGCAGCCAGTTCGGCGAGCAGATCGTGCACGAGAATCTGGATCTCGAGGTCCATCGCGGCGAGATCCTCGGCGTGGTCGGCGGTTCCGGCACCGGCAAATCGGTGCTGATGCGCACCATCTTGGGTTTGCGCAGACCCGATGCCGGTACGGTGCGCGTGCTGGGCCAGGACCTGCACGCACTGAGCGGCGACGCGCGTGTCGCGATCGAGCGTCGCATGGGCGTGCTGTTCCAGGATGGCGCGCTGTTCTCCTCGCTGACCGTGAGCGAGAACATCCGCGTACCGCTGCTGGAGCACACCTCGCTCTCTTTCCACGACGCACAACGCGTGGCGGCGTTGAAAGTGGCGCTGGTCGGTTTGCCCGCCGACGTGCGGCACAAATATCCGAGCGAACTCTCAGGCGGCACGCGCAAGCGCGCGGCGCTGGCGCGCGCGCTTGCGCTGGATCCAGAAATCCTGTTCCTAGACGAACCGACCTCCGGCCTCGACCCGATCGCTGCGGCCGGTTTCGACACATTGATCAAGACCCTGCGCGACGCGCTGGGCCTCACCGTGATGATGAACACGCACGATCTCGACTCGCTGCACACCATCTGCGACCGCGTCGCGGTGCTGGCGCACAAGCGCGTGATCGTCACCGATTCGCTGGAAAAAGTGGAGCAGTACGACGACGACTGGGTGCGCGAATACTTCGGCGGTCCGCGCGGACGCGCGGCGGAAGAGGCACACGCATGATGTGCCGACAACTTATGGCAAGCAGCCCTTCTTGGCGCGATTTCCATTCGGCATCCTGCCTCACCCGAATCTCGCGCGCGCTCTGCAATCCGCTGCAGATCGCAAATGCGCGAGATTCGACCATGCCCGCACTTCTCAACAACAGCACACTCTGTCAGCCACGCTGCTAGGATTGACTCGGCATGGAAACCCGAGCCCACCACGTATTGATCGGCGCGTTTACCCTGCTGGTGATCGCCGCCGCGGTGGTGTTCGCGCTGTGGCTGGCCAAGACCAGCGTCAACCGTCAATACCATTATTACGACATCGTCTTCACCGAATCGGTGACCGGCCTTTCCAAGGGCGGCGCGGTGCAATACAACGGCATCCAGGTCGGCGAAGTCAGCCGCTTGAGCCTTGATCCCAACGATCCGCGCAAGGTGATCGCGCGCATCCGCGTCGCATCCGACACGCCGGTCAAAATCGATACGCGCGCCAAGCTAGGCCTGCTCGGCTTGACTGGCGTTGCCTTCATCCAGTTGACCGGCGGCAAGCCCGGCAGCGCGCCGCTGCTGCCCTCGCCCGACACTCCGGTGCCGCAAATTCCGTCGGAAAGTTCCGCGCTGTCGCAGTTGCTCAATTCCGGCGCCGACATCGTCACCACCTTGAACGGCATCCTCGCCAAGGCCGACTCGCTGCTTTCGCAGGAAAACATCGACCGCATCAACCGCACGCTGGCGCACCTCGACCAGACAATGGGCGCGGTGGCCGACGAGCGCGACGATATCCGTACGCTGCTGCAGCAGGCGACCGCGGCATCCAAGGAATTGAACGAGACCCTGCACAGCACCAACGCACTGGTGAACAACCAGGGCAAGGCCACGCTGGACAGCGCACGCGCCGCGCTGGCCTCGCTGCAGCACACCTCCGAAACGCTGGACCAACTACTGGCCGAAAACCGCGGTTCGCTGCAATCGGGTCTGGAAGGCGTGGGTCAACTCGGCCCGGCCTTGCGCGAATTGCGCGGCACGCTGCGCGACATCCGCGGGCTGACGCAGAAGCTGCAAGGCAATCCGGCGGGCTATCTGCTCGGGCGCGAGAAACCGAAGGCATTCGATCCGGGCAAGGGGCAATGAATCCGAAAATGAAAGGTGTAAAGACAACGCCGGCACCCGGCGCGAAGCGCCGTCCGTCATTCGCGTAGGCCGGGGCCTGGTGGTGGTACGGCTCATCGAGCATTGTCGCCACTGGATTCCGGCCTGCGCCGGGATGACGATCACAACGGATTGTCTATGAAAATTCGCACGCAAAATCTGGCTGTTCGATGGGGTTTGACGATCGCGGTGATGGCGATTTCGTCCTGCTCCATCCTGCCGCCCGCCGAATCTCCCAACATCTATGTGCTGCCGCAATCCGCGCCGGCGCAGAACGAAAGCAATGCGCCACAACTGCCATGGCAATTGCGCGTGGATACGCCGGAAGCCAACGGCCTGTTGTCCGGAAGCGATATCGTGGTGATGCCAGAGCCCGATCGCATCACGGTATACAAGGATGCGCGCTGGAGCGATGCGGCACCGTTGCTGTTGCGCGAACGGCTGATCGACGCATTCATGGTCACGCACCGGCTGTCCGCGGTGACCAGCGAAGACGATGCCATGCGGGCGGACTTCGTGCTGGCCGGGAATCTGCGCGCTTTCCAGACGGAATATCGCAACGGCTCGCCCGTAGTGGTGGTGCGATTCGACGCACAACTGCGTCGCGGCGGCGCGCGCGATGTGCTGGTGGCGCGCAGTTTCGAAGTGACGGCAATGCCTTCGGGCATTGCCGTGCCGCAAGTGGTGCAAGCCTTCGGCCAAGCCTGCGATCAATTGAGCGCGCAGGTGGTCGCGTGGACGCTGCAGCAAGGGCAGACGGCGTGGTCGCAGCAAAGTGAGCCGTCAACGGGGAGTGGTGAGCGGCATAGATAAAGTTCGCAAGTCTTGCTTCTTGCTGCTCACTGCTCACCGCTCACCGGATAAACAGGCGCCGCATCCAGCGCAGCGGCGCAGACTTCCGCCAGTTCCAGCAGTCGCAGATCCGAGCCGGGCGAGGCGACGAATTGCATACCGATCGGCATGCCATCGGGCAATGAACCCATCGGGATGCAGACGGCGGGACAGCCGGAGAGCGATGCGAACGCGGTGAGGTCCGCTTGCGAATCGGGTACGTGCGATCCGAGAGGAAACGCGCCCTGCGGCGTTGTCGGCATCGCGAGCACATCCACGCGCGCGAACACGCGCCGCGCCTTCAGCACGGCGAAGTCGATGGTACGGTCCGCGGCCACGTAATCGGCCGCCGATTGGCGCGCGGCAAAATCCAGCATCTTGTGGAACGCCGGCGAGGCCTGATCGACATCATCCGCGAAGGTGTTCAACATCTCCGCTTCCATCAGCAGCAGGCCGGCGCGGCGCATCTTCGGCCAGGGCCAGTCGGAAAAATCCAGCGCGACGCGCTCGCCCAGTTCGTGTTGCAGCTTGGCGAGCGCTGCTTCGAACACTTCGATCACCGCCGGCTCGACGCCCGCCGATGACAGATCGGGCAGCAAGCCGCATCGCAGTGCACCCGGCTCCCAATCCGGCGGGCTGAGCGCCACCCGGCGACGGCGCGAACGCGGATCGTCGGCGTCATAGCCGGCCAGCACGTGCAACAGCACGGCCAGATCGCCCACTTCGCGCGCAATCAAACCAACCGCATCCAGCCGCCGCGCAGCCGGCACCAGACCGCGCGCGGAAATTTCGCCGTGCGTCGGCTTCAACGCGCACACGCCGCAATAGCTCGCGGGAATCCGGATCGACCCCAGCGTATCCGAACCGATCGCCGCAGTCGCCAGCCCTGCTGCGACCGCCGCTGCCGAGCCTCCGGACGATCCGCCCGCCGTGTATCCATGCCGGAATGGATTGTGCGTGGGTCCAAAATGCGGATTGTCGGTGACCGCGCCGAGCGCGCCTTCGTCGAGATTGGTCTTGCCGATCAGCACCGCGCCCGCCGCGCGCAGCTTGGCGACCACATGTGAATCCTGCTGCGCGATGTTCGCCTTGCGCGAGACCATGCCGGCGGTTGTCGGATAGCCGGCGACATCGAAATTGTCCTTGACCGCTACGGCTACGCCATCCAGCCGGCCGATCGGACCTTCCCGTCTGCGATGCTCGGCGGCCTGCGCCTGCTCGCGCACCAGCGCCGGCCGCACGTCGAGGAACGCATGCAGTTGCGGATCGATGCGCGCGATCGCCTCCAGATGGATTTCGCAAAGCTGCCGCGGATCGATCTGTCCGGTGGCCAGCCAGTGCAGCGTGCGGCACAGGCCCGCGCCACGCACGCTTTTCGCCGGAATCGAAGCGGCCGCGTCCATTGCTGCTCCCCGTGAATCCAGAGCCGATTATGGCGAAGGCATGCGGAAAACGCATGTTGCGTTGCCGGCCCGCGCGTTCCCCGCGACAATCCGAATATATGCCGTTCGCTCTGAGGTACCGAAGGGCGAACGGCACAACACATGAGTTCGCGGTTCGATACCTTCCCGCGAACGGTTTTGTCGGAGCACGCGGATGACAGAACACGATGTCATGGAATACGACGTGGTCGTGGTCGGCGCTGGGCCGGCAGGCTTGAGCCTGGCGATCCGCCTGAAACAGCTCGACGCCAACGTGCGCGTGTGCGTGCTGGAAAAGGCGTCCACCATCGGTGGGCAAATTCTTTCCGGCGCGGTGATCGAACCCGCGCCGCTGGATGCGCTGCTGCCGCAATGGAGAAAAAATCCGCCGCCGATCTGCGTGCCGGCGAAGGAAGACGAGTTCTGGCTGCTGTCGAAAACCGGCGGTCGCAGATTGCCGCTGCCACCTGGCATGAAGAACCACGGCAACTTCATCGTTTCGCTCGGCGCGATGTGCGCATGGCTGGCTCCGCAAGCCGAAGCGCTGGGTGTGGAAGTGTTTCCCGGTTTCGCCGCAGCGGAGGCCTTGTTCGACGAACACGGTGCGGTGATCGGCGTGCGCACCGGCGATATGGGCGTGGCCAAGGACGGTTCGCACAAGCCCGGTTACACGCCCGGCGTGGACATCCACGCGAAAGTCACCGTGCTGGCCGAAGGAGCACGCGGCAGTCTGACTAAGCAACTGATCAAGCGTTTCAATCTGGCGAAGGATTCCGATCCGCAAGGCTATTCGATCGGCATCAAGGAACTGTGGCAGGTGCCCGCGGGACGCGTATCGCCCGGCAAGATCGTGCACACGATCGGCTGGCCGGCCGACACCCGCATCTATGGCGGTAGTTTCTTATATCACCTCGATCAGGATCGCATCGCGCTGGGTTACGTCAGCGGGCTGGATTACCGCGATCCGGAATACAAACCTTGGGAAGCGTTTCAGCAGTGGAAGAACCATCCGACGGTGAAGTCGCTGCTGGAAGGCGGACAAATCCTGTCCGCCGGTGCGCGCGCGATCGTTACCGGCGGATATCAATCTCTGCCAAAAGTGGAAATGCCGGGCGCGATCCTGATCGGCGACACCGCGGGCCTGCTCAACGTGCCCAAGATCAAGGGTACGCACCAGGCGATCCGCAGCGGTGTGCTCGCCGCGGAACATCTGGTCGCGAACGGTTACCAGGCGGAAGGTTTCGATGCAAAGCTGCGCGCCTCGCCCGTGATGGCGGAACTGAAGCGCGTGCGCAATATCAAACCCGGTTTCAAGAAGGGCCTGTGGTTCGGCCTCGCGAATGCCGCATGGGAAACCGTTACGGCCGGCTTGTCGCCGTGGACGCTGAAGAACAAGGCGGATTGGTGTTCGCTGGACAAGGTCGGCGCACACGAAGAGCCCAAACGCGATTACGTGCAACGCGACTTGCCGCCGCGCGACCGGCTGGCCGGCGTGTATTTCGCCGCCACCACCCACGATGAAGACCAGCCCGTGCACCTGCACGTTCGCGACACCGGCATCTGCATCGACCGCTGCGTGCGCGAGTACGACAACCCCTGCACGCGCTTCTGCCCTGCAGCGGTGTACGAGATTGTCGAAGATGCGCAAGGCAAGCGCTTGCAGATCAACGCGGCCAACTGCGTGCACTGCAAGACCTGCGACATCAAGGACCCCTACGAGATCATCGACTGGGTGCCGCCCGAAGGCGGCTCCGGTCCGAATTACCAAAATCTCTGATTCGCGGTCGAGGGAAGCACCACATGAGCGCCAATGCCGCGGTGCTGCCATTGATGATGGGCCTTCCCGACGATCGCATGATCGGTGTCTCGCCCGCGCCGAACTCGCCCGGCGGTTTCGCTCTCAACTTCCTCGGCAACAGCCGCATCGGCACGCATCTCACGCCCGAGTTCAAGCAACGCTTGCTGCGCGTGTTCTTCGGGCCGGAGATTCCGATCACGCTGCCGCCGAAATTCGCAGACGCGCCGCTGATCAATGCGATCGGCGACCCCGACATGGCAGCGGAGTCGCTGCGCATGCTGGATCGTTTCCTCGCGGAGCGTTCTCGCCCCTGCTTCAATCATCCGGCCGCCGTGCTCGGCGCATCGCGCGATGGCGTGGCGGCGAAACTCGCGGCGATCGACGGCCTGTGGATGCCGCGCACGATCCGCGAGCGCATCGATGAACCGGACGATCTGGCGCGCGCCGCGCGCCGGCACGATCTGCGATGGCCGCTGATCGTGCGCGTTGCCGGTAGCCATCGCGGAATGGCGACGGTGAAGGTGGACGCTCCCGAACAGATGAAGGCCGCGCTGCGCGGTCTGCGATGGGGCGGGCGCGATCTCTACCTCACCGAATACGTCGACTGCCGCGACGATGATGGCCGCTGGCGAAAGATGCGCGTGGTGATCGTCGGCAATGACATCTTCATCCGGCATCTGGTGATCGCCAACCGTTGGCTGGTGCACGCGGGCGATCGGGAGCTAGGTCACCTGGCCGAAGAGCAGGCCGCGCTGCGCGAATTCGATGCGAAGATGCTGCCGTCGATCGGCGGCCGCGTGCGCGCGATCGCCGATGCCTTGGACATGGATTATTTCGGCATCGACTGCAATCTGCGCCCGGACGGGCGATTGCTGATCTTCGAAGCCAATGTGCTGATGGACATCCTGCACAATTCGATGAGCGCGCCAAACTGCTGGGATGCCGCGATCGCGCGCATCCGCGACGCGTTAACCACGTTGCTGTTCGATCCAGCCCGATGGCGTCACCCGGAGGCTCCGGCATGAAGCCGCACATCGCACTCATCACCGCGCGCGCCGCGCGCGGTCTGGACGAAGACATGCCGCCGCTGGAGCGCGCGTTGCGCGAAGCCGGCGCGCAGGTGTCCATCGCCGATTGGGACGATGATGGGATCGACTGGTCGGACTTCGATATTGCGTTGTTGCGTTCGACGTGGGATTACGCCGAGCGCGTGGCGGAATTTCTGGATCGGGCGCATCGCGTATCCGAGCGTACGCGGCTGTTGAATCCGCTAGCGGTGATCCGCTGGAACACCGACAAGCATTACCTCGCCGAGTTGTCGCGCGCGGGCGTGCCGGTGGTGCCGAGCGCTTTCGTCGAACCGAAAGACGACGCCGAAGCAGCGCTCGCGACTTTTTTCGATGTATATCCGGACGCCGGTGAATTCGTGGTCAAGCCGTGCGTCGGCGCCGGCTCGCGCGATGCGCAGCGGCACTGGCGCGAAGATCGCGAACATGCAATCACGCACGTGCGGCGTTTGCTCGATGCACGCCGCGGCGTGCTGCTGCAACCCTATCTGCACAGCGTCGATGAACACGGCGAAACCGCGCTGCTGTTCTTCGATGGTGAATTCAGTCACGCAATCCGCAAGGGTCCGATGCTGAGAAGCGATACGACGCTCACCGGCGGCTTGTTCGTGACCGAGGAGATCACGCCACGCGAGGCATCGCAACGGGAAATCGAAATCGCGAGGCAGGCGTTGACGGCGATGCCGTTTCCGCAGCCGTTGCTGTATGCGCGCGTGGATTTGATCCGTGATGCCGACGGTTCGCCGCGCCTGCTGGAGCTGGAACTGACCGAACCTTCGGTGTTTCTCGATCACGCGAAAGGCGCGGCCGAGCGTTTTGCCCGCGCAATCGTGCAACGCGCCTCGGCCTGAGTGGCGCGAACGGTTAGAATGTCCGCTCGCCCTTGCGGAAAAACCCGATGAAGATTCTGGTCGGCTACAAGCGCGTGGTGGACTACAACGTGCGCATTCAGGTCAAGCCGGATGGTTCCGGCGTGGTCACCGATGGCGTCAAGCTCTCCGCCAATCCGTTCGACGACATCGCGCTGGAAGAAGCGCTGCGCCTGCGAGAGAAAGGCAACGCAACGGAAGTGGTGATCGCCACGATCGCACCGGCCGATGCGCAAGCGCACCTGCGCAACGGGCTGGCGATGGGCGCCAATCGCGCGATCCACGTGGTGACGAACGATCCCGTACAGCCGCTGGCGGCTGCGCGCACGTTCCTGAAATTGATCGAGAAAGAACAGCCGAATCTGGTGATTCTCGGCAAGCAGGCGATCGACGACGACTGCAACCAGACCGGCCAGATGCTTGCCGCATTGTGGGATCGTCCGCAGGCGACGTTTGCCTCGAAGCTCGAGATCAATGGAAACACCGCGCGTGTGACGCGCGAAGTCGATGCAGGGTTGGAAATTATCGAAGTCGATCTGCCTGCCGTCGTCACCACCGATTTGCGCCTGAACGAGCCGCGCTTCATCAAGCTGCCGGACATCATGAAGGCCAAGAGCAAACCGATCGAGACCATCGAATTGTCGTCGCTTGGCATCGAACATGGCGGCGAAATCAGGACGACGCATTACACCCCGCCGCCCAAGCGCTCGCGCGGCGTGATGGTGAAGGACGTGGGCGAACTGGTTTCCGCGCTGAAGCAGAAAGGGTTGATTTAATGTCCAAAATCCTGATCGTCGCCGAACACCTGAACTGCCAGCTCAACGCTGCGACCGCGCGATGCGTCACCTGCGCGCGGGCATTGCAACCGGAGTCCATCGACGTGCTGGTGCTGTCGAATGCACCGGATGCCGTCGCTGCACAAGCCGCGAAACTCGACGGCGTTTCAAAAGTACTGACCGCGGCGCGCGCAGAAAACGCGCATCCATTGGCGGCAGTGCTGGCGCCGCAGATCGCCGCGGTGGCGAAAAACGGCTACACGCACCTGTTGCTGCCTTCGACCACCTTCGGCAAGGACGTCGCGCCGCGTGCGGCGGCACTGCTGGGTGTCGGCCAAGTCAGCGACATCATGGCGGTGGACGGCGCGTACAAGTTCAAGCGGCCGGTGTATGCCGGCAACGCGATCGTCGATGTGGAAGTGCCGAATGACGCGATCGTGGTCGGCACCATTCGCACGGCCTCGTGGCCGATGGTGGGTGAATCCGGCGATGCCGCGCCGATCGAAGCGGTGCAGCTCGATGTCACCCTTCCCTCGCATACACGCTTCGTCGAGCTGAAGCAGCAGGCCGGCGACCGCCCCGATCTGCAAAGCGCGCAGCGCGTGGTGTCCGGTGGCCGCGGCTTGGGCTCGAAGGAAAACTTCGAGATCATCTACAAACTGGCCGACAAGCTGCACGCCGCGGTCGGCGCCTCGCGCGCCGCGGTGGATGCAGGCTACGTCCCCAACGACCTGCAGGTCGGACAGACCGGCAAGATCATCGCGCCGGAGTTGTACATGGCCATCGGCATCTCCGGCGCCATCCAGCACCTTACCGGCATCAAGGACGCCGGCACCATCGTCGCGATCAACAAGGACCCCGACGCGCCGATCTTCGAGATCGCCGACTACGGTCTCGTCGCCGATCTCTTCAAGATCGTGCCGGAATTAGAAGCGGCGATCGGTTAGCGGTTACTACACCGTTACGGAAGAACGTTCCAGCCGGTAGCGTAAGAGCGCACGGTAACGCCGTAATAATCATAGGGGTCGTAGTGCAGCCACATGCTCAGTACGTTGTTGCGCGTCCACAATATGTCCGCGTAACCATCGCCGTCGAAGTCGCCTACCCCTGCAAACGTATAACCCGGGCCGGTATTGAAGATCTTGTAACCAATCACTTTCTGACCGCTCATCAGCCAGTACTGCACGTTTCCGCTGGATGGTTGATACCAGAAGATATCGCTGTCGCCATCGCCGTTGACATCGCCAATGCCAGCCGCCGTCCAGCTTGAACCAGCGCTGACATTGACTGGGTATTGCGTGAAATTGGTGCCGTTGCCGATCCAGACGTAAACATGTCCGGAGCCGTCACGCCAGGCGATGTCGGCCATTCCATCGCCGTTGAAGTCTCCGGCCCCGATGGCGGTGAACCCGGGCGTTACATTGGTCTCATGCTGTCGAATCAACTGCGCCCCGCTCATGATCCAGTAAACGAACTGATGCAGACCGGGGTGATACCAGAGGATGTCGTCCTGACCGTCTCCGTCCACATCGCGGCAACCTACCAATTGCCAGCCCCCCGGATAGGAAGAAATGGCCGTGCTGGTAAATCCCCCCGACCCGTTGTTGAGCCAGACGTACAAAGTGCCATTGCCGTTCCACAGGATGTCGGTCATGCCGTTGCCGTCCAGGTCGCCCGTGCCAACCGGAACATAGCCGCTGCCCGCACTGAAACCGTTGTAACTGACAAATCGCGAACCGTTCATCAACCAGTACACCAGTCCGTTGGTGCTGGGATTGAAGAACAGGATGTCGGATTTGCCGTCTCCATTGATATCGTTGTGCACCCCGTGCGCAGGCGGCACTTCGGTCGGCTCGAATTGCGCGATCAATGAAGACGTGTTGTTCATGCTGTGCGCGTTATCGGCGGAGTTCGATGAACTGTCGGCGACTCCGCAGGGCGTGTTCTGGCAGATGGAGATGTTGGGGTTGGAAAAAACATTCAGTGGCGTATCGGTATCGGTGCCATACGCCATGATGGTCGAGAAACCGTAGGTGCCGTTGCCCACATAACCGTAGGAATAAGGATAGGCGCCCGGACCATTCGCATTGGCCCGGTCGTGCGCATCGCCCATGTTGTGGCCCAATTCGTGCGCGAATGTCGAGTCTAGGCAGTAATAACCATCGTCGCTGCCGTCGCTGACCACGGAATATCCGAAGACGTAATCCTGAGACGGCACGATCTGTTGCTCGCCGCCGCCGATCAGCCAGCCCAGCCCGCAGCCGCCTTGGCTTGCGTTGACGAAGCTTCGGATCAGTACCACCAGGTCGGCGCCGTATTGGGTACGCGCCGGTGCCACCGGTTGCAGTCCCGCCGGAATCGGCACGCTGTTGCCGTTGCCGTCGTTGCCGGTGAGGTTATCCAAGGCTGTAGTGTTGGAATTGTCGTCGGTGTAGTTGACCTGCATCGTGTGCACCAAGCGGATGCTCTGATGCACTTGGCTATCCGAATAGGCCTGATTGGTGAGGTCGACTAGGTTGTCTATGCGCGTCAACGCCGCGGGAACGGTACCATATTCGGTCACGAACCCCGGAGTGTAGGCGACCATCACATCGATCGTCGCACCACTCGACGCGCCATCTTGCGCGCTGGCGCCTGCTGTGGCCGAACGGGATTGCGCGGCGGTTTTGAGCCGCAGCGGAACCGGATCGTCCGGTTGCGCGTATAGCATCTTGACGCGTGGCAAGTGCGCCAATGCCGCGGCATTCGTGCGCAGCAGAAAGGTCTGTCCCTGCGCAGTCAGCAAACGAAGCGGATAGCCGCTCGACTGAGGAATGCGGCCGAACACCGCGTCCGGGCCGAAGGTGATCACCGCCGATTGCGAGCCATGCGCTGTCTGCACGGTGCCGACGAAAGTCCAGTCGCCGTTATCGTGCAAGATGTGTCTCTTGTATTGCGCGTACACGCGGCCGCCGGCACCGTCGGGAATCCACATGCCGCCCTTGAAGATCGCGGCGAACGCCTGGTCTTCATTGATCTTCACCGGAATCAACTGCTGCGCGCCTTGCGCCAGGGTCTGCGAGCGCGCGTTGGACAAGCCGAACAGCACGGGCGCGGAAGCCGACGTGGTACCGAATGCAGGCAGCGAAACAGCCACCAGGAACAGCAACGCGATGAACGAACGTGCGGACATACGAGATACTGTTGCTGCGGCGGAGCGATCTTTATAGCACCACGCCAGCACGTGTGGCTGAATGGCGCGCGGTCCACATCCGCTACAATTCATCCACCTTCAGCGAACCTTGCCGATGGCCGACGATCCCTACATATCCGTGGTTTCGCCGGTATTTGGCTGCGAGGGTTGCCTCGAAGAGCTCTGCACCCGACTGCAGGCCGCGCTGGAAAAGATCGGACGCAGCTACGAAGTCATCCTCGTCTCCGACGGCAGTCCCGATCTCTCGTGGCAGCGCATAGCGGAACTGGCGGCGCGCGATCCGCACATCATCGGAATCCGCCTCAGCCGCAATTTCGGTCAGCACTGCGCGATCAGCGCGGGGCTGGAACGTGCGCGCGGGAAATGGATCGCGGTGCTGGATTGCGATCTGCAGGATCAGCCTGAGGCCATCCCTGCATTGCATGCCAAGGCCATCGAGGGATACGACCTGGTTTTCGCGCAACGCGTCGAGCGCCAGGACAGCTGGGCCAAGCGGCTGTTCTCCTGGATGTTCTATCGTCTATTGAGCTACATGACGAAGACGAATTGCGATCCACGCACCGCCAATTTCGGCATCTTCAGCGCGCGCGCAATCGCGATGGTCAATACCATGCCTGAGCGCAGCCGCTGTTTTCCTTTGCAGGTGCGCTGGGCCGGTTATCGTGAAACGGCAATCCCCGTGCCGCATGCGCCGCGCGCATCCGGCAAGAGCAGTTATCGTTTCGGCGCGTTGCTGCGCATGGCCATCGACATCGTGCTGTCTTGGTCTGACAAGCCGCTGCGCCTTCTCGCGCGCATCGGCTTGCTGTTTTCGGCAGCCGCCTTTGCGTTAGTGCTGATGAGCGTGTATCGCTATTGGCACGGCGACATCGCCGTGGCCGGCTACACCAGCATCATTGCCGCGATCTGGCTGGTGGGCGGGTTGCTCATATTGGCGCTCGGCGTCACCGGGTTGTATGTCGGACGGATCTTCAATGACATCAAGCGCCGGCCGCTTTATGTCATTGCCGAGCAGATCAACGCGCATGCGCAAGAGGATGGCAAGTGATGTTGATCCCGTCGCCATTGGAATCCAAGCGTTTCGGCTTGCGGATTTTCCGCGCCGACCTCGACTCGATGGATGCGGCGCAGCTGTTCGCCGCGCTGGCCGCACATGACGCAGATTTGGCGATCGTGCGGCTGCCGACTGGGGTTTCCAGCGGCATCCACGCGCTTGCGAATCATGGTATGCACGCCCTGCACGCCGATACGCTGGTCACCTATGAATGCGATCTGCTGCGCCATGCGCCCGCGCCGTTGAAAGCCGCACCAGCCGCGTTCGAGCTGGCGCGCCCTGAGGATGGTGCTGCAATCTCCGAAATGGTGCGGGTCGTGTTCGCTGATTACCCCAGCCACTATGCCGCCAATCCGCTGCTCTCGCGTCAAGGTGCGCTGGAGGGTTATTGCGAATGGGCCTTGACCCACCTCGATGCGGAAAATTGCCTAACCTGGGTGATGCGCGCCAACGGCAAGGTGGCCGCGTTCGCCTGCAATGCCTTCGATCCCGCCGCGCGCATCTGCCAAGGTGTCCTGTACGGCGTACACCCTGATTTCGCCGGCAATGGCATTTACGGGGATCTGATCCGTCATGCCCAGCATCATTTCAAACGACTCGGCTATGCGCGCATGCGCGTGCAGACGCAGATCGGCAATCTCGCGGTGCAGCGTGCCTGGATACGCGATGGATTCGTATTCGCGAAGGCGCTCGATACCTTCCACGTCAACGCGTTGATGGATCGCCAGCGGGACACCATCGCCGAAACCGCATTGTGTTGGCAGGACAGCGGCACAATATCGCATCTTGTTTCCGCAGCCACGGCCTTGCTCGACCCGGGCTCTTCAAGCGGCGCGTCGGCTTGCAACGCGGCGATGATCGGCACTCCGGCCCCTGGCAGCCGTTGCACGCTTCAGTTGCGCCGCTACGAGCTGGCGCAGCGTCCGGGGCACGCGATCCTCTCGGCGACGCTGCACGATGCCGATGAGCGGCTCTGCGGCATCGCGCATTTCCGGAGCGGTGCGGCTGGCGCCGGAGCAAGTTCATGACAGGCCCGCTGCTGGTGCTGTTGACGGTGTTGTTCACCGTGTACGGACAGCTCGCGATCAAGTGGCGGATCTCCTGTGCGGGCGCGATGCCGGCGGGCCTGCCCGGGAAGCTGCGCTTCCTGCTTCACCTGCTGGCCGATCCTTGGATCATCAGTGCGTTCGCCGCCGCATTCCTGGCGGCGCTGTGCTGGATCGGCGCGCTGACCCGATTGGAACTGAGTCGTGCGTATCCGTTCATGGCGCTCAATTTCATCCTCGTCGCGATCAGCGCCAATTGGCTGTTCGGCGAACCGGTGACCTGGCCCAAGATCGCGGGCTTGGTGCTGATCACGCTCGGTCTGGTCGTGGGCAGTTTTGCATGACCCGTCCCTCCCGGTTCGCATTGTCTTCAGATCAGGGCGACGCCGCGGCCGTGCTGATCGTGTTCTGCGCGGCGGCTGTTTTCTTCGTCGCGCACGGGCTGGTCACGCAATGGGATCTGGCCGGCAACAACTGGGACGCGCGCCACTATTTCGCGATCGCCTCGCACGGCTATCCCGCGATCAGCTCCGTGCTTGATAATGGTTACGCTGGCTTCCTGCCGGGTTATCCACTATTGCTGGCGCCGGCTGCACATCTATTTCCGCAGGAGGCGTTTCTCGCCAGTTTCATCACCTCGACCTTGTTGAGTTCGCTGGGCGCGATCTGTTTGCTGCGGGTGTTGCGCCAACGGCTGGAGTTGCAGACCGCTCTGGCGGGCATCGCCTTGCTCGCCTTCTCGCCGTTCGCGATCTATCTCTACAACGGTTACTCTGAAGTGGCCTTGTTCGCCGGCGCGATGCTGGTGTTGTATCTCTTGCAGCGCGGTCGATTCCTGCTGGCAGCCGCGATTGCCGGATATGCGCTGATCTGCCGTCCGCACGCGATAGCGTTGCTGCCGCTGTTTGTGCCGCATGGCTGGCGTCTGTTGCGCTCGGGCAACTGGTTTGAACTGGGCGCGATGGTGGCGCTATGGGCGTTGCCCGGCTTGGTCTACGGATTCTGGATGTTGCATCTCTACGGCGATCCCTTCGCGCTGAGCAAGACACTCACCCTGTGGGGACGATTCGAAAACATCGGCCATGCCTGGCCGTTGCCAGTGCGTGCGGGTTACTCGGCGTGGCTGTCGTTCGGTTACAACGGACCGAACGCGTGGGCGTTGTGCCTCTGCGCCTGGCTGCTGGCACTGGTGGCCACGCTGGCGGGCGCGCGTCATCTGCCATGCACGCTGGTGGTCTATGGTCTGTGCGTGTTGCTGTTCATCTGGTTCACCACCGGCCTGGTGCCGACCAATCTGGGCCGTCACAGTTTGATGGTGTTCACCACTGGCCCGGCGATTGCGACCGGGTTGGTGCCGCGCTCGAGCGACTCGCTCATGGTCCGATGCGCCGCGTGGGGCGCATTCGCGGCTGCACTCGTATCGTTCTCGGCGATCTTCATTGTGATGACTGTGCGCTTCAGCTTCGGCCAATGGGTGTCATGAAGACGCGCGATCTGCTGGGGATCGGTTTGATCTGCGCGACGGCCGCCGCGGCCGCACTGCTGTGGCTGCACTCGCCCTCGCTCGAAACGACTGCGCGGCGCGCCCTTTCAACAAACGCGCCCATCACCCCTTGCGTTTGGCAATCTCCCTGGAGCGACCGCCGCTTCCGTCTGGTGGGCTGGTCGCAACCGATGGGCGGCAACATAGCCTCCAATGATCGTGAGCCGCTGCTGGGATTTCGCGTGGGCTCGCCCGGAACGTGGCGAATCGCGATCCGGCATCAGGCGTTGTTCGCCGATGTGCGCGCCGACGTCAACGGCACAGCATCGCAGCCATTGGCACAACAGAGCGGATACTGGAGTGAGGATGTCATCATTCCTGCAGACGGAATCGTCCTGATCCGCTTCCACGTCCGCGATGCGGTGATGCATGCATCCGATGCCAGATACCTGGGGGTGCCCTTGCTGGCCGTGATGGCTTGTCCGCGCTCAGGTTCGTGACCCGACCAAGGCGGCTATTTACAATCTGGTTTTTGCCGATCTTTCCCATGTCCGACACCCCGCTCTGGCAGCCCGGTCCCGAACGCATCGAGCGCGCGAACTTGAGCCGCTTTCTGCGCTTCGCACGCGAGCAGGCAGACGAATCGATCACCGATTATCCGGATCTGTACGACTTCTCGGTCCAGCATCCTGAAAAGTTCTGGCAGCTGGTCTGGGAGTTCTGCGGCGTGCGCGCATCGGGTGAATTCGAGCCCGCATTGACGAACGCCGACGCGATGCCCGGCGCGCGCTGGTTCCCCAATGTGCGGCTGAACTTCGCGCAAAACCTGCTGCGCTTCAAGGACGACAAGCCGGCGCTGATCTTCCGCAACGAATGGGGTCACGCGCGCGTATTGTCGTACGCGCAATTGCATCGCGAAGTCGCACGCGTAGCGCACGCGCTGGAAAACATCGGCGTCAAACAGGGCGATCGGGTCGTCGGATTCCTACCGAACATCCCGGAAACCGTGATCGCGATGCTCGCGACCGCAGCGCTGGGTGCGATCTGGTCCTCGTGCTCGCCGGATTTCGGCGTCAACGGCGTGGTCGACCGCTTCGGCCAGATCGAACCCAAGGTGCTGTTCTGCGCCGACGCCTATCCTTATGGCGGCAAGCGCCACGATTGTCTGGCCAAGGTGCGCGAGGTACTGGCGCGCATTCCGTCGATCGAACGCTGTGTGGTGTTCGACTATTCGGGCGATCCAATCGATCTGCGTGGATTGTCCGGCGCGGTCGCGTGGCGCGATTTCGCACGCGACGCCGAAGCGCCGCTCGAATTCACGCTCACGCCCTTCGAGCACCCGCTTTACATCATGTATTCCTCCGGCACCACCGGTGTACCCAAGTGCATCGTGCACGGCGCCGGCGGCACGCTGTTGCAGCACCTGAAGGAACTGGTGCTGCACACCGATCTGAAACGCGAAGATCACATCTTCTATTACACGACCTGCGGCTGGATGATGTGGAACTGGCTGGTGTCTGCGCTGAGCGTCGGCGCGGGCGTAGTGTTGTACGACGGTTCGCCCACGTACCCGGATGGCAATGCGTTGTGGAATCTCGCCGACGAAGTCGGCATAAGCATCTTCGGCACCAGCGCCAAGTGGATCGACGCCACCGCAAAGATGGGCGTGCGGCCGCGCGAGACGCACAAGCTGCTGTCGCTGAAAACCATTCTTTCCACCGGCTCGCCATTGTCGCCGGAGAGCTTCGAGTACGTTTACGCGCAGGTGAAGGAGCGCGTGCTGCTGTCGTCGATTTCCGGCGGCACCGACATCATCTCCTGCTTCGCGCTGGGCAATCCGCTGCTGCCGGTGTATCGCGGCGAACTGCAGTGCCGCGGCCTCGGCATGAAAGTCGAGATTCTGGATGAGCACGGCAATGCGGTGCGCGGACAACCCGGCGAACTAGCCTGCACTGCGCCATTTCCCTCGATGCCGGTGTCGTTCTGGAATGACGCGAGCGGCGAAAAATATCGCGCCGCGTATTTCTCAAAGGTGCCGGGCGTGTGGTGCCACGGCGATCGCGCCGAACTCACCGCACACGACGGCATCATCATTTACGGCCGCTCGGATGCCACGCTCAACCCCGGCGGCGTGCGCATCGGCACGGCGGAAATCTACCGGCAAGTCGAGCAATTGCCGGAAGTGCTGGAGTCGGTCGCGGTCGGGCAGCGCTGGCAGAACGACGAACGCATCGTGCTGTTCGTGCGCCTGCGCGAAGGCACGCAGCTGGACGAGGCATTGCGCGAAAAAATCAAAAATCAAATCCGCGCCAACACTACACCGCGCCACGTGCCCGCGGTGATCGCGCAAGTCGACGATATCCCGCGCACCCGTTCGGGCAAGATCTCGGAACTCGCCGTGCGTGCCGCAATCCACTGCGAGCCGGTGAAAAACACCGAAGCACTGGCGAATCCGGAAGCGCTGGAAAATTTCCGCGACGTGCTGGAAGCCGCGCATGAGTGATCCGTTGCCGCTCTGCGTCGATCTGGACGGCAGCCTGATCCGCACCGATCTGCTGGTGGAATCGGCGCTCGCACTGCTGCATCGCAATCCACTGTATATGTTCGCCTTCGCGTTCTGGCTGTTGCGCGGCAAGGCGCACCTGAAGAAGGAGATCGCGCAGCGCGCGCAGGTCGATGTCACCCTGCTGCCTTATGACGCGCGTGTGCTCGAACGTATCCGCACTGAGGCCGCAGAGCGGCCGGTGATGCTCTGCACTGCCACGGATCGCCGGCTCGCCGATGCGGTCGCGGCGCATGTCGGCGGTTTTTCTGCGGTGCTCGCCAGCGATGGTCAGCGCAATCTTTCCGGCCGCAGCAAGTCCGAAGCGCTCTGTGCCCTGTATGGCGAGCGTGGTTTCGACTATCTCGGCAACGAACGCAAGGATTTGGCGATCTGGCGTCGTGCGCGCGGTGCGATCGTGGTCAACGCGACCGATGGACTCGCGGCGGCCGCAGCCCGCGTATGCGAAGTGCTGGCGGTGCTGCCGCGCGATCGCGCCGGCCTGCGCCTGTGGTTGAAAGCGCTGCGTCTGCACCAATGGCTGAAGAACTTGCTGGTGCTGCTGCCGCTGTTGGCCGCGCACCGCGTGTTCGATGTGCGCGCGGCATTGCACGCCTTGGCGGCTTTAGTGATCTTCAGCGTGTGCGCATCGGGCGTGTACCTGTTGAACGACCTGCTCGATCTGCAAGCCGACCGCCGCCATCCGCGCAAGCGCAAGCGGCCGTTCGCGTCGGGAAAACTTTCGTTGATAGCCGGCATCGTCGCCGCGCCGCTGCTGACGCTCGCCGCCTTCGCCGCGGCTGTTGTGCTGTCACCCTGGTTCGCCCTGGTGCTGCTGGCTTATTACATCCTGACCCTGAGCTATTCGTTCAAGCTGAAGCGCATCGTGATGCTGGATGTGGTTTTGCTGGCGGCGCTCTACACCATCCGCATCATCGCCGGCGCCGCCGCGATCGGTACGGGCCTGTCGTTCTGGCTGCTGGCCTTTTCGATGTTCCTGTTCCTGAGCCTGGCGATGCTGAAGCGCTACACGGAACTGCATGCCTTGCGCGAACGGGAAGGCGAGAACGCGCACGGCCGCGGCTACGGCGTGGAGGATCTGGCGCTGGTGCAATCGCTGGGCGGCGCCAGCGGTTACTTGAGCGTGCTGGTGCTGGCGCTCTATATCAATAGCAGCGCAAGCGAGACGTTGTACCGCCATCCGCAGGTGCTATGGCTGCTGTGTCCACTGCTGCTGTACTGGGTGAGCCGCGTGTGGATCGTCGCGCATCGCGGCGCGATGCACGACGACCCGGTGATCTTCGCGGTGGTCGACCCGGTCAGCCGCGTGCTGCTGGTGCTCGCCGCGTTGATCGTGCTCGGGGCGGTCTGATGGCGTCGATGATGCCGTCTTGGGGGCGTTATCCGCCGGCGCGACAGCACGTGCTGCGCGTGCACGATCGCTTCGCGCCATTGCCGCATTTCGAGGGCCACGCCTTGCCGCGCGGCAATGGCCGCAGCTACGGCGACGTATGTCTGGATGACGGCGGCACGCTGCTGGATGCGCGCGGCTTGGATCGTTTCATCGAATTCGAAGCGAACAACGGCGTGCTGCGCTGCGAGGCCGGCGTGCTGCTGTCGGAAATCCTGGAGCTGTGCGTGCCGCGCGGCTGGTTCCTGCCGGTGGTGCCGGGCACACGCTTCGTGACCGTGGGCGGTGCGATAGCCAACGACGTGCACGGCAAGAATCATCATCGCGTCGGCAGTTTCGGTTGTTGCCTTCGCGCGTTCGAACTGTTGCGCAGCGACGATACGCGCAAAATCTGTTCGCGCGAGGAAAATCCGGATTGGTTCGCCGCCACCATCGGCGGACTGGGATTGACCGGACTGATCACTTGGGCGGAACTGCAATTGCAGCCGCTGCGCAACGCCTGGTTCGACACCGAAACGGTCCGCTACGACACGCTGGAGGATTTCTTTGCGCTCTCGGACGAATCCGCCGAGGCTTGGGATTACACGGTCGCGTGGGTGGACTGCACCGCGCGCGGCAAGGCGTTGGGGCGCGGCGTGTTCTCGCGCGGCAACCACGCCTATATTGCACCGCATGCGCGCGAGCCGCACGAAGGTCGGTTGAAGATACCGTTCACGCCGCCGTTCTCGCTGGTGAACGGCGCCAGTCTGCGCGCGTTCAACGCGCTGCATTTTCGTCGCGCGCCGAGAACGGTGCGACGCGCGACGCAGCACTACCGACCGTGGCTGTTTCCGCTGGACGGCATCCGCAACTGGAACCGCATGTACGGGCCGCGCGGATTCCTGCAATACCAGTGCGTTTTGCCGCCGCATGTCGCGCGCGATGCGACGCGCGAATTGCTGGAGCGCATCGCGGCCAGCGGCACCGGCTCGTTCCTGGCCGTGCTGAAGCAATTCGGGACGATCGCCTCGCCGGGCCTGTTATCCTTTCCGCGTCCGGGAACCACGCTGGCACTCGATTTCGCCAACCGCGGGCGCGGCACTTTCGAGCTGTTGGACAAGCTGGATGAAACCGTCGCCGCCGCTGGCGGCGCGGTCTATCCGGCCAAGGACGCGCGTCTGACCGGAGTGCGCTTCCGGCAGTATTTTCCGGCCTGGCGGCAATTTTCCGAGTTCATCGATCCGGCATTTTCGTCGGGGTTCTGGCGGCGGGTAGTGCAGTGAGCGGAAAAAGAATTCTGATCGTCGGCGCGACGTCCGCGATCGCGGAAGCCACCGCGCGCCTGTTCGCTGCGCGAGGCGACGCGCTGTATCTGCTGGCGCGCGATCGTGCTCGTGCGCATGCAATTGCGCAGGACCTGAAAGTGCGTGGCGCGACAACGGTTCACTCGGCCGAATTGGATGTCGCGGATTTTTCCGCGCACGCACGGGCGATCGAGAGGGCGTTCGCCGCAATGGACGGTCTGGACATCGCTCTGATCGCGCACGGCACCCTGCCCAACCAGGCACGCTGCGATATGGATATCGATTACGCGTTGCGCGAGTTCGCGGTCAACGGCACGTCGACTATCGCCCTGTCGAACCTGATCGCGCAAAAACTGCAAGCGCAAGGCCACGGCATGCTGGCGGTGATTTCGTCGGTTGCGGGCGATCGCGGACGCGCCGGCAATTATCTCTACGGCGCGGCCAAAGCCGCGGTCAGCACGTACCTCTCCGGCTTGCGCCAGCGTCTGAATAAACAAGGCGTCAACGTACTGACGATCAAGCCTGGCTTCGTGGACACGCCGATGACGGCGCAATTCAAGAAGGGCGCGCTGTGGGCCACACCCGAAGCGGTCGCGCGCGGCATCATGCGCGCCATGGACCGCCGCCGCAGCGTGGCATACCTGCCGCCGTTCTGGTGGGTGATCATGGCGGTGATCCGCGCCGTCCCGGAATTCGTGTTCCGACGCATGAAGCTGTGAACACGCGATGATCGCCACCAATTCGAAAATCGTGCTCACCGGCGCGGCCGGACTGGTTGGCCAAAATCTCCTAGTCGAACTGAAGGCGCAGGGTTACCGTCATCTCGTCGCCATCGACAAGCACGAATACAACCTCGGCATCCTGGCCCAACTGCACCCTGACGTGCGCTGCGTGCTGGCGGATCTGGCCGAACCCGGCGCATGGGAGAACGAATTTCGCGATGCGGCCTGCGTAGTCCAGTTGCACGCGCAAATCACGGGCAAACATTCCGGGCTGTTCGTGCGCAACAATGTCGACGCGACGAAAAGGGTATTGGACGCGATGCGCACGCATGCGGTGCCGTATCTCGTGCATATCAGCTCATCGGTCGTGGTGTCGGTCGCGGATGACGACTACACCCGCACCAAGAGAGCGCAGGAACAGTTGGTGATCGAATCGGGCATCCGTCACTGCATCCTGCGACCCACGTTGATGTTCGGCTGGTTCGATCCCAAGCACTTGGGCTGGCTCTCGCGCTTCATGGAGAAGACGCCGGTGTTTCCGATCCCGGGCGATGGCCGCTACATGCGCCAGCCTCTGTACGAGCGCGATTTCTGCCGCTGCATCATCGCCTGCCTGCGACGCCAGCCCGATGGCGAGGTCTACGACATCGTCGGCGACACCCGCATCGATTACGTGGACATTATCCGCACCATCAAGCGGGTGAAAAGACTGCGCACCGCGATCGTGCACATCCCCTACGGATTGTTCCGCTTCCTGCTGAAACTGTATGCCGTTTTCAGCCGCAAACCGCCGTTCACCGCCGATCAATTGAAGGCCCTGACCGCCGGCGACGACTTCTGCGGCGTGGACACGCTCGCCACCTTCGGCGTGAAGCAGACGCCGTTCGAGAATGCCGTGCGCGAGAGCTACTGCGATCCGCGCTACAGCGGCATCGTGTTGAAACGTTGAGATGAACTTGGAAACCCGCAAACATTTCGTAGTGCTTGGCGCAGGTCCGATGGGCCTGATGGCCGCGATGGAGCTGCTGAAAGGCGGTCACGAAGTCGATCTGTACGAGCGCGACGACCGCATCGGCGGCATGTCCGCGAGTTTCGATTTCGACGGGTTGGAAATCGAACGCTACTACCACTTCATCTGCAAAACCGATTTCGCGCTTTTCAAGCTGCTGGACGAATTGAACCTGTCGCACACGCTGCGCTGGGTCGATACCTACATGGGCTATTTCCATCGCGGCAAATTGCAGGATTGGGGCAATCCGGTCGCGTTGCTGAAGTTCGATGGGCTCGGGCTGATCAGAAAATTCCGCTACGGCTTGCATGCCCTGCGCGCTAAGTCCGTCAAGGATTGGCGGCCCTACGACAAACTGCTAGCGACGCAGTGGATCAAGAAGTGGATCGGCCAGCGCGCCTATGACGTGCTATGGAAGAACCTGTTCGAACTGAAGCTGTTCGAGTATACCGACCGGATTTCCGCCGCCTGGATCGGCACGCGCATCCAGCGCGTGGCGAAGTCACGGCGCAATCTGATGCACGAGAGTCTCGGTTATCTGCAAGGCGGCTCGGCGACGCTGCTGCGCGCGATGGAACACTACATCACCGAGCGCGGAGGCCGCATCCATCTGCAATCCGGGATCGAGCGCGTCGAGGTGCGTGACGGCCGCGTTGCCGGCATCGTCGTCAACGGCACCGAGCTGTCGTGCGATGCGGTGATCTCCACCGCGCCGATCCAGTACGTGCCCCGCCTGGTGCCGGAACTGCCGCGCGATTTCGCCGCGCGCATCGAGGCGATCAAGAACATTCCGGTCGCCTGTGTGATCCTGAAATTGAAACAGCCGCTCAGCCGCAACTTCTGGACCAACATCAACGAACCTGGTATCGAGATCCCCGGATTGATCGAATATTCCAATCTCAATCCCGAGAGCGGCGTGTCGATCGTTTATGCGCCGTTCTACATGCCCAAGACGCACCCCAAATGGTCGCGCAGCAACGACGAATTGATCGACGAGGTGATCGGCTATCTTCCACACATCAACCCGCAATTCCACGTTGAGTGGGTGTTGGCGAGGCATTGTCACCGCTACGATTTTGCCCAGACCATCTGCCCGCCGGGCTTTTACGACATGCTGCCACCGATGCGCACACCAGTCGACGGCCTATTCATGGCGGACACGGCTTATTACTACCCCGAAGACCGCTCGATCAACGAGAGCGTGAACGTGGCGCGCGAGCTGACGCGCGTGGCCATGGCAGGAACTCCGAAATGACCGAAGCACGTCAACTCGAATCCGGCGATCAACTCGAAACGCTGTACCGGCATCGCTTTCCCGAACACGAACTAAAGCACAAGCAGGCCATCTGGCAGGTGTTGTGCAAGCGGTTCTTCAGTCGCTGGGTGAACCCCGGCGACACCGTAGTGGATATCGGCGCCGGCTATTGCGAATTCATCAACAATGTCACCGCGGCGAACAAGATCGCCGTGGATCTCAACCCGGAAGTGCACCATTTCGCCGCTCCCGGCGTGCGCGTCATCAATGAATCCTGCACCGCGATCCGCCAATTACCGGCGGGCAGCGCAGATGTGGTGTTCATGAGCAACTTCCTGGAGCACCTGCCCGACAAGCAACTGGTACTGGGCACGTTTCGCGAAGCGCGCCGCATCTTGAACGATGACGGACACATCATCGTGCTGCAGCCGAACATCCGGTTCGCGTATGCGGAATACTGGGATTTCTTCGATCACCACACCGCGTTGAGCGACCGCAGCCTGGTGGAAGGCCTGCAACTGGCGGGCTTCGCGCCGGAAGTGGTGATTCCGCGCTTCCTCCCCTATACGACCAAGAGCCGGTTGCCGCAGGCGCCGTGGCTAGTGGCGCTGTATTTGCGATTTCCACCGGCGTGGCGTCTGCTCGGCAAGCAGGCGCTGGTGGTCGCGCGCAAGGCTCAGGTATGACATCCGTTCTGCGCGCGCCGCGAAGTCTCATTTCCGGACGCTTCTTCAAATTTGTGGCGGTGAGCGGTGTGGCCGCCGCGGCCAACGTAGGTTCGCGTATCGTGCTGGGCCATTGGATGGAATATGTGCCATCGATCCTGATCGCGTTCTGCATCGGCCTGATCACCGCATTCGTGTTGAACCGATTGTTGGTGTTCACCGAAACGGAAAATCCGCTGCACCATCAGATGTTGTGGTTCGTGGTGGTGAACCTGGCCGCGGTGGCGCAGACCCTGGCGGTCAGCCTGCTGCTGGCGCGCGGAGTGTTTCCGCTGACCGGCTTCACCTGGCACGCAGAGACTGTGGCGCATGCGATCGGCGTAGCCATTCCGGCGGTCACCAGTTACATCGGCCACAAGCATTTCACCTTCCGTTGAACGATACAGACCACGATGACGGATAGCACCACACGCTGGGCAGCACTGTTGGTTCCCGCCGTCGCGTTGCTCGCGTTCGTGCTGGTCTACGCGCACAGCTTTCCGGTATGGGAAACTTGGTACTTCATTCCGGTGTGGGTCGACTTCCGCAATGGCGGTCCCTGGCTTGCGGATTTATTCATCAGCCGGTGGGGACATATCACCGCGCTGCCGAATTTCATAAGTCTGATCCTGGATCGCGCTTTCAATTACGACCAGCGCGCGGGGATCTTCTTCAGCGTAGCGGTGATGCTGGCAACATTGTATGTGTTGCTGACGCATTACCTGCCGCGCTCAGCGCGTTTGACCGGCATCTTTCTCGGTTTGACTTTTCTTTCGCTGCGCGCCGCGGAAATCTGGTTGGACGCGTGGAACGTGGTGATGACCGTGTCGTTGCTGCTCGCGCTCGCCGCAGGTGCCTGCGTGCTGCGTTCGTCATCGTGGAAAGCGCTGGCCGCGTGCGCCTTGCTGACCTTCATCGGCATCAATTCCGGCGGTTACTGCCTGCCCGTGCTGCCCGCCGTGCTGCTGGTTCTGCTCGTGCAGGCATGGCTGGGCAGGCGCGGCAGTACCAAACAGGCGCTGGCGCAAACCGGAGCCTGGCTGGCATGGTGCGCAGTGCTGCTCGCGTACTGGCGGCACATGCGTCGTGGCCATCCAGGCGCCGTATTGCAAACGGCATTGACGCCGAACTTTCATGTCGTTTTCGCAAGGGAACTCGCCTTCGTGTTGGGGAACGGTCGACTGGGCATCGCATCGCTGTGCGTTTCCGTGGCCGTCTTCCTGCTGAGTCTACCCTTTGGCTATAACCGTATAAGAAAAATGGATCGCTTTCCGGCGCTGGTGTTCCTGGTGATCTACGTGATCGTGCTGGGGGCGTTGATCGGCACCAGCCGCACATTGAACGGCGAGCTACCGCTGCACGAACGCTACATTCCTTTCCTGTGCCTGTTGCCCGTGGCATTGCTGGCTTTCGCGGAATCGGTGTTTTCGAAACCCGAAGGCAGTTGGAAAGAAGTCATGGAGTCGATGCGCGAAGGGTTGCGCTGGCTGCTGGCGGCGTTCGTCCTCGCCGCGATTTACAACGACTTCGCCTACTGGCGCATCGAGAGCGCCAACGCGCCGCAACTCGCCGCGCTCGATCGCGCCTGGCGGGAATCACCTTGGACGCTGACACCTGGAATGTTCATGCATCGCGCGCATGTGAACGCCAGAATCGTGGCCGAGGGATTGGCCACCCTGCGGCAATACCGCTTGGGTCCGTTTGCGCGCCCGCCCGCAGCCGACGAGTTGAACTTGCGGGACGCTCCAACCAAACCGGCTTTGCATAGCGACGGCCTGCAGAGCGGATGGGATCAGGCAATGATCGGCGCCGACGGCACCGCGACCTTGACGGGTTGGGCGTTCGATACGAACACTTCCGCTCCGCCCGCTGAAGTGTTCGCCGTGGTGGGCGCCTGCAGCGAAACCGCGCTGACCGGTTTGCCGCGGCCCGATGTAGCCGCAGCGTTGCATAACGCAGCTGCATCTGCCAGCGGATGGTTGATCACTTTGCCCTCCCCTTGCGTCAACAAAGCGAAAGGAAAGTCGATCAACGTCTACTTCGTCGTCCGCGACCAACGCTGGGCGTCGATCAGCCGGCCTTTGTAGCGATCCAGATGCACGCGCCGGTTTACGCCGGCAGCGCAGGAGACAAAAACACGTGAAGTTGTCGAACAACGGCGCGAACGCCGCGCGCTACGCCATCGCCACCGTTATCGGCTTGCTGCTGTTTACGGCCCAAATGAAATTCGGAAACGCACCAGCGGGTGCGAGTCTCGATGCGTCATGGCAAGCCGTGCTCAACTGGGGCATCCTGCACGGCGCGCAATGGGGCCGCGATCTGGTCTTCACCTACGGGCCGCTGGGTTTTCTCTCACCCGACACGCCTTTCGATCCGCAGCTCTACTGGACTTGGCTGGCATTGGAAACCTGTCTCGCGTTGATTTGCGCGTGGCTGGCGGCGAGTGCGGTGGCGCGGCTGCCACTGGTGCTCGGGATCGCCTACCTGCTCGTCACTTGGGTGCTGGCGATTGGTTGGAGTAGCTCGGCGCTGTGGATCATGACTTATCCGCTGGCGTTTCTGATGCTGTCGCGTTATGCGGAAAACGATGCGAATTGGCGCGGGTTCGTGATCGTGGCGGCCCTGGCGGCGCTCGAAGCGCTGCTGCCGCTGCTGAAATTCAGCGCGTTTCCCCTATGGCTGTTGTGGGTTCCAGCGGGTTGCGCGATGTTCGCCTTGGCGCGCAGGCCAGTGCTTGCGATGGTCTTCCTGCTCGCCAGTCTGATTGCACCGGTGATTGCGTGGCTGATATGCGGGCAGCATCTGTCGAATCTGCCTGCATTCTTCGGCTGGTCGTGGCAGATCGCGCTCTACTACGGGGGCGCGCTGCAAGCTCCGCCGAAACATCCGTCGGACGATGTCAACGCCTTGATGGCGCTGCTCATCGTGCTATTGATCCTGGCTGCAGCGGCTTGGCGCGGGCGGCACCGTCCCCCGCGTTTGATCTGCGCGATCGTGCTGGCTGCGGCTGCGGGGCTGGCTTATCGCGCCGGCACGCTGCGCGCTGATGACGGACATTTACTGATCTTCTGGTCGGCCTGCGCCTGGATCGCGGTGTTGGCAGCGGGCTTGTGGCTGGCAACCGTACAGCTTGACGTGCGCACCCGTGCGGCCGCATTCATCATGGCGCTACTGCCTCTGATGCTGCTGCGTGGCACCGAAACATATCCTGCCCGCACCTACCGCATCTTGTATTCCGGCAAGGCAACTGTCGGTGCATTGAAATCGTCGCTACGGCAAATCGCGGATCCGCAGCAGGCCTACGCGTACCGCATGAGGTTGTGGGAAGAGAACCGTCACAAGCTGGCGTTGCCGCAGATCGACGCCATGGTAGGCCGGCAACCGGTCGATCTGCTGACCCATCAGCAAGGCGCGCTGCTGGCCAATGATCTCAATTACGATCCGCGACCGGTATTCCAGAGCTACTCGGCTTATTCGGACGAGCTGTCGCGCTTGAACGCGGCATTCTTCGGTTCAAGAAATGCACCGCCTTGGGTGATCCTTGCATTCGGCACGATCGATGACAACTTTCCGACTGCGGACGACGCGCGTGCGTTGCCGCGCATCCTGCAAGACTATCGCCCGCTGATAAGCGAAGGAAATTTCCTGCTGTTTCACCGCGAACGGACGGTCCCGCACGCGCTCGATGATGGGCATCCGGTACGGTTGGCCGCATCGCCAGAGCAGCTAACTTTCATTCCGCGGTTCGCGCAGGATGCGATCTTTGCCAAGCTCGATGTGCAACTCACGTGGGCCGGAAAGCTGGCCACGCTTCTGACGCGCGAACCCGCGCTCTATCTGCAAACCGTGTTGCGCGATGGCGAGACATTCCGTTACCGCATTCCGCGCGCCATTGCACGATCCGGCTTCATGCTGAGCCCTACGCTGGATGACAAGGACACTTACATCAACTGGTTGTTGGGCAGCGACGAGCACGAGGTGAAAAGCATCACGGTGCGGCAGGCCTATGTTTGGGGTCAGCCCGTCTTCCGGATCGCCGGTCCGTGGCAGTTGTTTCCGTTTGGTCTGGTGCGCAAGGAGCAGTTGAGCTTCGGCTTGCTCGCGGCGTACTACCCCGGTTTCAATGTTCTGCCTATCGCGATGTCGCAAAAGCCGCGCCGCTGGCGGGTCGATGGCGCGGACGCACTCAACTTCCAGGCGCCGGCCACACTTGTCTTCTCCGTGCCTGCGGGCCGATATGCGATCTCGGCACATTACGGCATCGCGCCGAATGCGCTCGATAACAAAGCCTGCTTGGCGGCCCACCCGGATGGCATCGGCATCGGCGCCGGCGTTGAAGGGCAACCGCTGACTGCGAGTGCCTTCGATTACCTCGACCCCTTCCGCGACAGCGCGCATCGTTACGCCGCTGATTTGACGCGCACAGTGGAGGTTCCCGCGAATCGTCGGTTGCAGCTTACGATCAGCATCGGGCCGCCCGGTAGTAATGGCGCATGCGATTGGGCATGGCTGCGTGACGTGCATATCAATCGCACCGACAATACGGCAGTGCATTAGAAGACTCAGTGCGACGCGACCGCGTGCACAGGTGCCGCACCAGGGGCCTCGACGCTCGCAGCCACCAACCGCAGTTGCAGATTGCGTGCGTCCTCGTCATCCGGCCAAGGCGGTGGATGGCCGCCGGGCCTGGAGAAGCGCATTTCCACCAGCGCATCGCAGGAATCATTGTTCACCCGCAAGGGTGCGCTGGCTTGTTGCACGGCGTTGACGGCATTGGGATCGTCAACGTCCGGACCCTTGAAATGCCAAGTCGTCGCAAGAGAGCCATTCACGAGAACCTGCACATCCAGATTCGGCCGCGACCGCGGCAGATAGGGGTCGATATCCATCCTCAGCACGGCGGCATGGCAATGCTCACGTGGCAGGCGGAACGCCACCAGCGCCCGGTCGCCTCGTGCGAAAGAGCCCCAGTCCTGCGGCGACAACCAGCCGATCTCGCGTTTGTAGGCGCGCGCATGTCCGTCGCTGAAGTCGAGCTGCGCGGGTAACGCGGGAAGTTCCGGGAACGGAGGATCGGTTCGAGCGGTGAAGCGCGCAGCGTAATCCATGATCTCACCCGGCGGAGCGGCATCTGCGCGCGCCAACAGGCCGCGGCAATCCGGCGAGCTGATTCGCAACCCAGATAACCGCTGCAGATCGGCAATATGGGCGAAGGCGCCACGCCTGCCCAGCCAATCCACGGAAAACAAAGCCGGCTTGCGCTCGTACGGATGAAGCGGGCGGATCATCAGCGCGCTGGCTTCACCGCGTTGTGCGAGCACGGTGTTCAGATCGTCGCGCTGGGCTAACAGGAGGCTGGCGTTGCGTGGCCCGAGGAAGAAAGTCAACACCTCGTCTTCATCGAGCGCCGTTTCCGCTTCACCCTGATCATTCATCGGCAATTCGCGGCCGCCGATCCTGAAGCCGTCTGGCGTGGACGAAAGCAGCGTGTCGTTCTTGCACAGATGAAATTCATTGGCATTCGCCCACAACACGTCACGAATCACCGCATCGGTGAGATCGTCGGACACCAGCCGGCTGCTGAGCGCTCCGGCCTCCGCGCGATCCGCGCCGGCGAGAAACGTCGCGTTGTTGTGCACGCCCAGCAGGTCCAGCAGCGTGGGCGCGACATCCATGTGGTAGAAGCGCATGGAGCGCTCGCCCTGCCCCGCGTTCAGAACAAACAGCAGCGGCTGACGATGGTAGCCCTTGGGGTACAGCGGTTCGGAATCGTTGCGCAATGCGAGGTGATCGCTCATCACCGCCACCACCGTGTTGCGCCAACTCGCCTCGCGCGACAACTGCGCAATGAATTGACCGATCAGGTAATCGGTACAGTGGATCGATTGCAGCATCGAGTTGGAGCTGGCCGTGTAACGCGGACATCCGGGCGAGGGCCGGCCATCCGGCGGATGGGTATCCAGCGTGATCATCGTCAGATTGAACGGTTTGCCGCTCTGTTCCAGTTGCCGGTATTGATTCAGCGCCAGACGGAACAGATCCTGGTCGTAAAGTCCCCAGCCGGAATTGGGGAGGTTGCCGCCAGCGGCGGCCTCCAGCTCGTCCAGGCCCAACGCCTGGTCGTAGCCGTGCATCTTGTAGAACAGGCCCTTGTTGGAAAAACTGATCGGTGCGCCACCGATGTAAACCTGGTCGTAACCGGCGGCATGCAGCACATCGCCCAGACACACCAGCTTCGGCTGGAAAGTGGTCTCGTCGTTGTTGTTGCCAGCTGCGTAGTCGAATGCGGCGAACGGACTGGTGAATAACGGTGCGCCGCACTGCGAAGCGAACATGCCGGCAATGGTGTAGGTCGCTCCATCAAAACTCTCGAAACCGGAGAAATCCAGCCCTTGCGCGCGCAGCCGGTCGAGATTCGGAGTGAGCCCCGGAAACGCTTTCGGATCGGCATACATCCGTTCCAGCGATTCCATGTAGATCAACACCAGATTGCGTCCAGGCGAAGCCAGTAGCCGCGCTCGCGACACTGGATCCGGATCGAGCTGCCGGTAAACGGAGCGCGCCTGCGGCGTATCGGCGATTTCGGCCAGCTTTTCGTAATGCAGCAAGTAGTGGATCAGCCGGCGTGGCGGGGAATCCAGCGTCAATGTCAAAACTACCAATGCGACCAGAGTCGCGGCCTTTGCCGCGCCTGAAACGTGCGCCGAAACAGCACCGTCGCGACGCGCCAATCGCCGCATCAGCACACCGCACAGCACCGTCATCGCCGCCAGCAACAGCAATCCTCCGCCGATTTGCAGCGGAAAGGCATGCAGCCCGGTGGACAGATTCTCCGGGTCGAGGTGGGCGAAGAATCTGTCGTTGAAGGTGTCTGCTTGCAGGTAATACGAAACCGCTTCGCTCAACACCAGCAACAGCCACAGCAGATACAAGCTTGTCGCCACCGGCCACGACAACAGCCCCAGCAGACGCCAGCGAGCAACCAGCACCAGTAGCGCGCAGAAGGCCAGTGCGAATCCGAGGTCCTCGATGAAGCGCGTACCGAGATAGGAACGAAACTGCGCCACCAGCCAGATTTGCACGGCAATAGCGGGCAGGGCGAGCAACACGATGCCGCACCATAGAATTGAGCGCCGTTTGTCAATGGGTTCAAGCATGTGCGTACCGATGATTGCTGGCCTACGTCTCGGTTGCACCGAACTAGCGAACCGTGACTTGCTTGCCCGGCGTGCAGGAAATCGTCTGACCCACGGCCGGCTGGAGAATCACGATGGAATACTGTCCCGGCGCGACCGCGGACAAGTCGGCTTGCACGGTGTAGCCCGAATTGGCGAATGCCGGTTGTTTGGTCGACTGCGCTACGTCGAGACGCAAATAACCGGTGCCCGTCTGCACTGCGTAATCCCGAACACCCTTCAACACCAGCCGGACATACGCAGGTACCGAATGATTGGCGCCGTCAGCGGACCATCCCGAGAAGATCGCTTTGGTGGCATGGTCCAGTACCGCACCCTCCGCGGGTTTGCCGTCGATGCTGTCGAGATTGCAGTCCGGCACGGTGCGCGTAATTTTTGCAAGTTCATCCGCGCCAATTGGAACGAACGCGCCCTGCATCGGAGTCTTTGGCGCCGCTGACGGGAGAGATTGCGGCGCCGTTTGCGCCGTCTGACTCCCAGCGGCGGCACCAGTCGGTACAGACGGAGGCGCGGGTGTGGAATCTCCGCACGCGCTCAAACCAGACCCGGCCGCACCGATCAGAACCGCACCGCACAACGCCTTCGTCAATTGCTTTTGCATGATGTCCTCCGTGCCGTGACTCACGCCACCGCGACTTGGGGCGTTTTCTTGAACCGGTTGGACAATCGTCGCCCAACCTCGATGAAGGGACGTTCGATCATCCGATGGATGATGTAAGCCAACAGCAACACCGCCATCAATGCCAGCAACGCGGCGTTGCCGTAACCGATGTGTGCGTGCAATCCCTCGATAATCGCCAAGCCCACGGGGCCGTGCACCAGATAGAGCGAATAGCTGATGTCGGAGAGAAGACGCGGGACGCGCATCAAGCCGATCTTGTGGCCGTAATTCATCGACCACACGAAAATGCCCAAAGCTAGGATCAACCCCAGAATGCGGGAATGCTCGGGATCCAGGAACCCGGTGTGGATGTGCCACAGGCCTAATACTGCCGCGAAGTACGCCAGCCAACCCAACCCCAGTGCGGTGGGACCGCGCAGTCCTCCGGCCCAGTAGAAGTAAATGGCCTGTCCGATCAGCAGGTAGGGCAAGTAGGCGATATTGGCCGCGAATAGAAACCAGTCCGATCCGAACAAGTGCGCGCCCGCCACGATTGCATAAACCAACGCAAGTTCGGCGACCATCGCCCATAGTGGATGGCGTCGGATCAATGGCGTGACGATCGCCACGAGTGCGTAGAAGATCACTTCGATTTGCAGTGTCCAGGCCACGCCCAGCACAACCGTTTGCGGATCGTGCAGATAATTTGTGATCGTGGCCAACCGCAGTACGGTGCGCCAATCGCGCAACACGGCATAATCAAATGGCGTATCCGACAGGCCGAACGCCAGCACCGCAGCCAGTATCACCCAATAGGCCGGATAAATGCGGAATACCCGCCGGATCGCAAAGCGCAGCGGGTTCTCTAATCGCGAAACGTGGGTAATGATGAAGCCGGAAATCAGGAAAAAAACCATTACGCCCAACTGGCCGAAATGATCCACGATCACCAGCGGCTTTTCGAACAGCGCATCCACCCACCGTTTCAACCAGTATGTCTGTTGCGTCCAGCTCAGATACTGACCGACGAAATGAGAATAGACCACCAGCAATGCCGCCGGCCCACGCAGCAGATTGATGAAACCGAATTCGCCGCGCGGCACCTCGGAATAGTCGCGCACGATCATGCCGTCGCGTCTCCCCCAAAAAGCACATTTGCGTGCGCCATGCTGATCCAGCGCCGCGCGAATAATCGCGATCGCATCTTGCTTGCTGCCGCCTCGCTCACTTCACGGTGATCCGCACTTGAGGATTGCATTGCACCGGCTGCCCTTCGCTGGTGTAGAGAAACACGACCGAATAATCGCCTGGCGGCACGCCGGAGGCATCGGCGATGATCTCGTAACCGGATTGCGTCAATCCGGGCTCGTCGAAGTACTTCGCCACGTCGGGACGTGGCTGGTCGCCTCCATGGGCTCGCAGCGCGAAATCCTGCTGGCCTCGCAGCACCATCTCGAAATGCGGTGGCACGATTCCCACCGCGATATCCGCCAGCCAGCCATGCAGCAACGGTTTGCCGCTGCGCTCCATGATCGCGGGCGTGTTGCCGTCGATCGCGTCGAGGCTGCAACCGCCGCCACCGCGAACATAGTCATTTACCTGCTCGGCCGCGACCGGCGCGAAGGCGGCATGCTCCACCATGAGCGTGCCTTGCGCCTCGGGCGCCGGCGGCGGCGCAACTACAGGCACAGGCTCACTATTGATTGTGCGACCGCTGCATCCCGGGAGGCAACACATCACTACAAGCATTGCGGCCAAAGCCGATGCGGAAAAGGACATGGATCCCCTTCGTTCGCACACGCGCGAGACGATCAGCATCATCAACGGACGGCAACCCTTCTGCCCGAATCGCAGATCGCTGCATGGTCACCGTCATTGTAAGCGAACGAAACCCCGTATTCGCCCGGCGTGACCGCCGACAAATCGGCCATGACCCGAAAGCCCGCTCGGGAAAGTGCCGGATTCCTGAAAAAGGCCGCTACGTCCCACCGCGTCTGCGCACCGCCCCGCACGGCAAGTTCATAGGCTCGCGTTCCACGCAACAACAGTTGGAATCGCGCCGGCACTCTGCCTGCGGAAGGGTCCGCCAACCAGCCGGCGAACAGCACTTTCACATCGCGATGCAATGCCGCGTCGCCCGGAGGCGCATTGTAGATCGCATCCAAATTGCAGCCTTGGACGATGGTCGCATTGCCGGCAGCCGCTTTGGTGAGGACAAATTTCCCCCATTGCACTTCGCCACCGCCGAATAGCGGACCGGGCGCGGCCGGCATCGCCGATGTGGCGATCGACGCAGGCCCGCCGGACGAAGTCGGTGCGAGCGGAACCGAATCTCCACAACTCGCGATCGTCATCGCGGTCAATACCGGCAACAGTGGCGCGGCCGCTGCGCGAGATTTAAGCATGCACGATTTCCCGATGCCGCTCGCGGAATCGGTTGGACAGGCGCCGCCCGAACTCGATGGCCGGCCGTTCGAGGCAGCGGTGCACCAACCCCGCCGTCGCGATCACCGCGACCACCGCAACCAGCAAGGCATTGCCATATCCGATATGGGGCTTCAGCAACGCGAGCAGCAGCAATCCGATCGGAGCATGCAGGAGATAAAGCGAGTAACTGATATTCGCGAAAAACTTCGGCCATCTCATCATTCCGGCCTCATTGCCATAACGCATCGCCCAGACAAAAATTCCCAGCGCCATCGTCAGGCAAAGCATGCGCGACTGCGCCGGCTCCAGCAAATCCTGGTGCAGCAGGCGCAGGTCGAAAAGAATGATGAAGTAGCAGGCTGCGCCGAATGACATCGCCCGTGCGCCGGTCAGACCGCCGCTTCGATAAAAATAGATCAATTGGCCGATCAGCAGATACGGGAGATAGCCCGCATTGACGGCAAAGAAATACCAGCTGGAGCCGTCGAAACGAGCGAGCAGCAATGCGGCAAGAACGAACGCGAGCTCCAGCGCCAACGTCAAAGATGGCGAGCGTCTGATCAGGGGTATCAGCAACAGGATCAGTGCATAGAATATTACTTCTATCTGCAACGTCCAGGCGACGCCAAGCACGATGTTCTGCGGATAAAAAAGATAATTGGTAAGGGTCGCGAGCTTCAACATGGAACGCCAATCGTGCAGCAGCGCCACGTCGAATGGATATTCGAAGAGGCCGAAGATGATCACGATTGCAATCGTCAGCCAGTAAGCGGGATAGATGCGAAATACGCGGCGAATGGCGAATTGCAAGGGATTTTCGGAATGCGCCACATGCGTGATGATGAACCCAGAAATCAGAAAGAACACCATCACGCCCAGTCTGCCGAAGTGACCAGCGATCGCGAAAGGACGCTCCAGTCCCGCATCCACCAGGCGCTTCAACCACCAGGTTTGATGCATCCAGTCAAGATACTCGCCGACCAGATGCGAATACACCACTGCTAGCGCAGCCGAGCCACGCAGCAGATTGATGAAGCCGAATTCGCCGCGCGGCACGATCGCAGGGCCGCGCGCGGTCACGCCGCGATGCCCCGGCGCGCAAGTGCGTCCAGCCGCGCGATCATCGCCTGCGCGCATGCCGCCTTCGACAATTGCGCGCGGATATCCGCAGCGGCGCGCCGGCCCAGCGCGCGCGCCCATTCGCGATCCTCGACCACGCGCCGCATCGCGCGCGCGGCGGCATCGACATCGGCCTCGGCCCAGCGCTGGCCTTGCCAGAACGGGTATTCGCCTTCCCGCACCGGAACCAGCGTGTAATCCACCAGGCAACTGTTTTCCGCAGTCATGAATTCCATGTTGCCGGACCACGCGGTGCCGATCACGGGCTTGCCCAGATACATGCACTCGGCGAGGCCCAAGCCGAAACCTTCGGCACGGTGCAGCGAGACGTAGCAGTCGATTGCGTTCTGCAAGCCGAACATTTCCTCGCGCGCAAGAAAACCATCGCGCACCTCGATGCGCGGATCGTCGGCGACCGCTTGCATCAATTCCGCCAGCTTTTCCGGAAAACGGTGGCCATTGACCGATTTCAGCAGCAATTTCACGTTGCGCTGTTCGGCCGGGAAGGCGCGGCGGAAGGCGGCCAGCACCGCCTCAGGATTCTTGCGCGCGGCGAAGCCGTTGAAGTCGTAGCTGAAGAGGAACACGAAGGCATCCGGCGGCAGAGCGAAGTGCGCGCGATCCATGCCGGCAGGCGGCGTGAATTCCACCGCTTTCGGAATCTTCAGGACCGGCTTTTCCGTCTTGGCGGCGATGCCGGCGCGTACGAATTCTGTCGGCGTCCAGACTTCGTCCACCAGATCCAGCGCGCCGTCCCACGCGCGCGGAAAATGTTCCAGTTCCCACAGCCAATAACCGATGTTGCAACGGCCCTCGAACGCCGCCGCGCCCAGCGCGTCGCGCGCGACCTGCATCTGGTCGGCATTGATGAAGAACACATTGACTCCGTAGCGCAGCGTTTCGGAAAAATATCGTTCCATCGATTGATCGAGCTGACGGCTGGCCACGCCCACGTCGAAATTGCGAATCAGAAATGGATACTTCGCGGCTTCCAGCGCGCGCGCATACGAGCGCACGTTTTCGGCGATGCCGAATTCGCCGCGCGCATAGCCGACCAGGTTGACGCCGCGCGCGTTTTCATCCGGCTTGACGGCGGCGCGCGCGGATTCGCGACGAACGCGCGGCGCGCGCGGCAACGCGGTCGGCGGCAACGGCACGCCCGAATAGGCATACGCGCGGCGGCGCACGGCCATGCGCCAGTTCTGCGGCACGCGCTGATACCAGCGCACCAGCAGCGCGCGCCGTCTTCCCCACGCCAGCATGCGCAGCAGCAATTGCCCCGCGTGATAGCGCGGGCCGCGCGGCAGCACGCCCGCGCGCATGGGTTCGGCCGGCGCGGGCGTGGGCACCGGCGCCTCGCCGGGTTTGTCATCGGCAACGGGGGCGGCGTTTCCGGTTTTCTGGTCCACCTGCCGGGCGTAGGCCAGCGCGCCGGTGAACTGCTCGCGGATCGGTTCGATATAACGTGCGGCGATGCCCATCTCGCTCGGGGCCGCCGCCAGATACCAGCGGATGAACCCGTCGCGGCCTTCGCGCGTGTTGAGATTGAAGACCTCCTGCAGATCGGCGCGCATGCACCAGATTTCGTACATCAGCCGGCTGACCGGCAGCGCGTCGTCGTGCGGCAGTTCCGCGCACGGCTGGTTGAACAGGTCGCGATCCATCGTCAGCGGTTCGCGCAACGGATGTTCGCAACGCACGTCGAACAACCGACGATACACACGCCGCATCACCGGCGAGATTTTCTCGCCGTCGCTGAAATGGCCGTAGGCGTAGGGTTTGCGCGCGTGTTCCAGATGGCCGTTTTCGCGCAGCAGCGCAAGATAGCGGTCGTAGAGCGGGCGCAGTCCGCCGATGTCCGCCGCCGTGAAACGGTTCTGGTGTTTCGAGAACGCTTCGCGATCGGCCAGCACCACGCCAGAGAAATGCGCGAACACCAGCGGCGCGCCATTGGCGGTGTAACCGCCGTCGCCCGCTTGCGCGACCGGACGCTGCGCGAGGTTCCAGTACGCCACGTTGTAGCCGTCGTCGCGAAGGATCGCCACATCCGGAAACATGCCCGGCACCAGATCCATCCACTTCTGGTCGGTGAACAAGCCGCCTTCCAGGTCGACGAAGCAACCGAACTCCAGTTTCGCTTCCCACCACGCGATCAGATCCGCCGCGCGCGGATGCGCTGCGTTGATCGCGGCGAAGCCGCAGTTGTAGACGCCGCTGCGCATGATCGACAGCTCGTCCGGAAACTTGTCGTCGTCGATCGGCGCGGTGAGATGCGGCGTCAGTACGGCCAGCGCGCCGTCGGCGAAGGCACGCTCCACCTTTTCCAGCTTGCGCAGGACGAGAATGTCCGGGTCGAGGTAGACGATGCCGGCATCGCGATGACGCTCGCGCAGCCATGCGAACATGTATGGCTTGACCGCCGTGTTCAGTTCCATGATGTCGTAGCGGAACACGAAGGCCTGGAAATCCGGCAACTTCAACCGGTCGATCGGCACGGTCTCGAAGAGATCGGTGTCGAGTGCGGCATCGCCGGCCGTATCGTCCGCCAGACACAGGTAGCGCGGCGAATGTGGATATTGCTCCGCCACCGATTGCATCAGCGTCAGCGCGTAGGCCAGATAATTGCGCGAGACGATGGTGAAAAAAACCGGCTGGTCCATCATTCCGCATTTCCTTGTTCGCGCGGCCACAGGGGTTTCAGCAATCGGAAGCGGCGGCGCATGAGATCGAGTCGGGTTTCAAGGTCGGCCACGCGCGCCTTCAATTGCGCGCGTTCGGTTTCAAGCGATCGCGCGTATTGGTTCGCATCGGCCAGTGCCTTCGCCGCTGCCGCGTGCTCGGCGCGTGCTTCGGCTTCCTGCCGTTCCAATTGCGACTTCAGCGATTCTGCATAACCGGCCGCATCGGCCAATGCCTTCGCCG
>JAJPID010000002.1 GCA_021324945.1 Lysobacterales bacterium
CGGAACGTGGGCTTGCCGGGCTTGACGGTGCGGGCGGCCTCGAACCCGGCGCGCAGTGCCGGCGGCCAGTTGGAGAAGCGCGATTCCGAGACGGAGTACTCGACGTCCAGGTAGTCCTCGACCTTCTCGCCGGCGGCGGCGATGCGCCGGGCGATGGCGGCCAGTTGCACCTGGTCCCAGGACACGCGCTTCGGGGTTTCGACCGTGACGCGCAGCAGGCCGTCCTGGAGATGGATGACGCCGAAGTCCTTGCCGGCCTCGAGGCGTGCAGCACGGGCCTGCTCGCCGTAGGCGGCCTCCAGCGCGGCGTCGAACTTCGCGCGGGCCTGCTTGAGCCAGGCGAGCGCTTCGTCGAGGTTGCGGCTGATCTCCGCCTTCTGGGCGGGCGGCAGCGCGGCCAGCTGGCCGACGGACATCGCGGCGATGTCGGCGGGGTAGAGGGTCAAATCGCTCATCGCATCCCCCTTCAGCGCGCCGCGCGCTCGGAGGTCGAGTCGTGCAGGGCACCACGCTCGAACTCGATGACCGACTCCAGGGGGTAGCTGACGCGCTTGGACAGCTTCAGGTAGCGCGGGCCACGCCCTTCGCTGCGCCAGCGCTGCAGGGTCTTGGGGCTCAGCCCCCAGCGCTGCGCGAGCTCGTTTTCGTTGAGGACCCGACGGTCGCCGGGAGACAGGCTGTTGATCGCATCGACCGGCGACCGGGGGATGGTGCTTGCCGTTGTCGGCATGGAAGCCTCCTATGACGCTGTTGAGGAACAGGTGTCATTGCAGGCTTCGGGTGGCGAACCTTGGAGGGACCGAATGGCGAACCACGCGCAAGCTTCGGGTTCGCCAATCCGCACGCGTCCATGCCAAAACGGCGAGCACGCGGCTCGCCGTTCTTGGGGACAGGGGGATGGTCAGCGGCCCACATCGGCGCAACTGACGGAACTGGCCAACACCATCGCGCATCGCGTGTGCCGGCACCTGTCGCGCCGCGGCTGGCTCGAAGGCGAAGACGAATCCGTGTTCCTGTCCGACAGCGCGGGTAGCAACGACGGCATGGATGGGCTGCGGATGAGTTCGATGACCTACCGCATCGCCACCGGTCGCGACGCTGGCCGCAAGGTCGTCACGCTGCAAACATTGCCCGGTGACGCAGGCTCGCTGGAGGGCGATGCCGGCAAGGTCGGCGGCTTCTCGCTGCATGCCGGCGTGGCCGCGGAAGCACACGAGAGCCACAAGCTCGAAAAGCTGTGCCGCTACATCACGCGCCCGGCGATCAGCGAGCAGCGGCTGTCGATCTCACCGCAGGGTAGGGTGCGTTACCAGCTCAAGACGCCGTGGCGCAATGGGACCACGCATGTCGAATGGGATGCGGTGGACTTCATCGCCAAGCTGGCGGCACTGGTCCCGCCACCTCGCGCGCATCTCACCCGCTTCCACGGCGTATTCGCCCCGAATGCAAACCTGCGCGCGCAGCTGACGCCCTCGGGGCGCGGCAAGCGGCCTGCGAGCGATGCAGTGCCGGTGGACGTCAGCGCCCACGACGAACCGCGCAGCCCCGAGCAGAAGCGCCGTGCGATGAGCTGGGCGCAACGGCTCAAGCGGGTCTTTTCCATCGACGTCACCACCTGCGCCCACTGCGGCGGCGCGGTGCGGATCGTCGCCAGCATCGAAGACCCCAAGGCCATTCGCGCCATCCTCGCCCACTTCGAGAAACACGGCGCGCTGGAGCAAGCGCACTACCGGCCCGCAGCGCGCGCCCCGCCGCCCGCCGCGTGATGAGGCGCCGGCCACACAGCCGGCAGCCAAGCCAGAGTCCGATCCGATGCGGCCACGACCCCGCAGGGCTGCGCTCGGCCCTGTGCCGGGATTCGGTGAGAAATGGCTACGCACTGAGCCGCTGCGTGGCCCCGCGATGTCGAAAACCCACGCATGAACCCCCGATCTGTGCCCGATCTGTGCCCAAAGCGGCGCTTGCGCGGCCGCTTCCTACCCGCCAGACTCGCCAAAAAGGGCGGTTGAACTTCCTATACCCCCGGTCGTGCATGCGCAAATGTTCCACTCGGTGGAATCCGACGATGGACGACGGCGATCAAGCGATGGGACGATGCGAAGGTGGGAAGTTGCGGAGATGCCGCAACCAGAAGGAGGACCGGAATGAGGGCACGCAGAAGCCGCCCCCGCAAGAAAGCGCGCGCGATGCCGCGCGCGCGGCATCGGATCTCTCTACCGACTCGACCAACCCTTGATGGCATCCGTCATCGTATGCGTGGAGGCCTTCACGGGCGGTGTTCGCATGGCTGGCTTGCGGACATGAACAAGATGTCCGCCTTTGCCAACCGTGCGTTCAATCGCGGAACAGGTGCGTGGCGTGCGTGATGGCACCCCCCGCGCGAATGCCCGCGGCCACGAGCGCGGCCTCGGCCAGCTGCTCGTTGCTGGCGCCGGCATCGCGCGCGGCCTTGGTGTGCAGCGCGATGCAATACGGGCATTGCGTGGTCAGTGCCACGGCCACCGCGATCAGCTGCTTCTGCTGGACCGAGAGCGCACCCTCGGCGAACACGGCCTGGTCGAAGGCCCAGAAGCGCTTCATCGCTTCGGGCGCGTTCTGGTCGAGTTGCTTGAGGCGGGACAGGTCTTTCATATCGAACATGGCAATCTCCGTTAAGTGGGGTAGGTGTAGAATACAAAGGGCCATGTTCCATGTGGTCTTCATTTGGTCTTAAACCGTCCAGAAATGCCTACCCCCGAAAGCCAACGTGCGCTGGAGCAATTCCTCTCGACACTCGACCTGGGCGTAACACGCATGACGCGGTGCGATATCCGCGATGGCTGGAGCGTGCGCTTCAACGCGCCGCGGACGGCCAGCCTGCACTACTGTCTCGACGGCCATGGCACGCTCGATGCCGGCGACGGTCAGCGCATCGCCCTGCGCCCGCATTGCTTCGTGCTGCTGCCGCCGGGCGTTTCGTATCGCATCGAGAGCGCCGCGCCGACGCAGGTCAGGTCGGTGGACCGCGCCAGCTTCGATGCCTGGCCGTCACGCGAGACGGCGCCCACCGTCAGCGTCGGCGATGGCGAGGCTGGCGTCGGCACCGCGTGCGGCGAGTTGCGCTTCGACAAAGGCGCACCCGACCCCTTCAAGGCGCTGCGGCGGCCCGTGGTCACGCAGTTCGACGGCCCGGACGGGTTGCGCGACCAGTTCGTGATGCTGCTGGCGGAATCGGTGCAGCCAGGCCTGGGCTCGCGCGTCCTGATCGAGGCGCTGCTCAAGCAATGCCTGGTCATGCTGCTGCGCCGCCTGGCCGACGATGAAGAGGTCGGACTGGCCTGGACCGCCGCGGCTGCCGACGCGCGCCTGGCACGGACCATGAGCGAGATGCTCGCGCATCCGGAGGCGCCGTTCTCGGTCGAGCGCATGGCCGACCTGGCCGGCATGAGCCGCTCCGCCTTTGCCGCGCACTTCGAGCGCGCGTTTGGCCAGACCCCGATGGCGATGCTGCGATCGGTGCGGCTGCGCAAGGCGGCCGAACTGCTGGCCACCACGACGCTGCCGGTGGCCGCCGTGGCCAATGCGGTGGGGTTCTCAAGCCGCAGCAACTTTTCGCAAGCCTTCCAGAAACATCACGGCGTGGACCCCTCCGGCTTCCGCCAGCGCGGCGCGCGCTGACAGTCCAAACTGGCCATGGGGCGTATAGTTGAGGCTGCGCGCCCGCCGCGGCGCCCTGCTTTCAAACGGGCCGGCGAGCCTGCCCGCACGGCTGCCCGATGAACCGGGCGGTGTCATGAACATGCCCACCGACCTCACGGCTGCACTGGCGGCGGAGTTCGCTATGCCCGGCGCTTCGGTCATCCTAGAAACGGCAGTTGGATGCGCCCGAGCGTGCCGTGATGGGCGCGTCAGGCAAGGCGTGAGGACGCGGCAGGCCCGTGCCTGCGAGGACGAGCAACGCCGCATGGCGCGACCAGCGCGGTGCGATCGGGTGCATAGCGCGCTCACCCAACAGGTGAACGCGACCGAAGCCGTGAAAGTCAGCATTCATGCGGGTTGCCCAAGGATAGCGAGCGGTCAACTGCCGTTTCTAGGGTCATGCTGGTCAGCAGCCTTCGACTGCTGCTGGCGGCGGTGCTCGGCGGCGCCATCGGGTACGAGCGCGAGAAGAAGGAGCGATCGGGAGGGCTGAAGACTCACATCCTGGTGTCCGTTGGTTCGGCGCTGTTCGTGATGGCGCCGCTCTACGCAGGCGTTTCGCAGGCCGACAACACGCGGGTCGTCCAGGGCGTGGTGTCGGGTATCGGTTTCCTCGGCGCCGGCGCGATCCTCAAGCTGCAGCGGGACATGCGTGTCGAAGGGCTGACCACCGCGGCGAGCATCTGGCTCACCTCGGCGATCGGCGTCGCTGCCGGGCTCGGCAATGCGCTCCTGGCGATCATCGCCACGGGCGTGGCTCTGTTCGTGACCGCCGTGATTCCGCGCCTGGTCCCCGATGGCGGCCGGAAGTGAGTGCGGTGGACAGGCGACAAGCGACGTGACGGAGGAAGCGATCCATGGGTAAGGCATGTTGCGGGCCCGGGCCCGACGTCGAACGCCTGCAGGCGGAGCAGCGGCGGGCGCTCAAGATCGTGCTCGCGATCAATGCATCTACCTTCGCGATGATGCTGGTCGCGTCGCTGGCGAGCGGATCGGTGTCCCTGTTGTCGGGTGGGCTGGACAACCTGGGCGATGCGCTGACGTACGGCGCAAGCATCGCTGTCGTCGGCCGCCCGGCCCCCTGGAAGGCGCGAGTCAGCCTGCTCAAGGCGGCGTTGATCCTCGCTGCGGCAATGGGCGTCGCCGTCCAGCTCGCCATCCGCATCGGCGAGCCCTCGGCCCCGGCACTGGACACGATGTCCGTGGCGGCCGTACTGAACCTGGCGGCGAACGTCTATTGCCTGCGACTGCTCACACCCTTCCGGCATGGCGACATCAACATGGCGTCGTCCTGGGAGTGCTCCCGCAACGACGTGATGGAAGGCGTCGCCGTTCTGCTGACGGCGGGCGCGGTCTGGCTGACCGGCTCCGGATGGGCGGACATCGTGGTCGCCGCCGCGCTGCCGCCGGCGACGGCAACGCGATCCAGGCGCGGATCAAGCAGATCAAGGCGCAGATCGAGGAGACCACCTCCGATTACGACCGCGAGAAGCTGCAGGAGCGCGTGGCGAAGCTCGCCGGCGGCGTGGCGGTGATCAAGGTCGGCGCCGCGACGGAAGTCGAGATGAAGGAGAAGAAGGCGCGCGTCGAGGACGCGCTGCACGCGACCCGCGCGGCGGTCGAGGAAGGCATCGTGCCGGGCGGCGGCGTGGCGCTGCTGCGCGCGCGTGCGGCCATCGCCGAGCTCAAGGGCGCCAACGAGGATCAGAATCACGGCATCCAGATCGCGCTGCGCGCGATGGAAGCGCCGCTGCGCGAGATCGTCACCAACGCCGGCGAGGAGCCGTCCGTCATCGTCAACAAGGTGAAGGAAGGCACCGGCAGCTTCGGCTACAACGCGGCCACCGGCCAGTTCGGCGACATGCTCGAGATGGGCATCCTCGACCCGACCAAGGTGACCCGCACCGCGCTGCAGAACGCCGCCTCGATCGCCGGCCTGATGATCACCACCGAGGCGATGGTCGGCGAACTGCCGAAGAAGGACGAGAAGGCCGCCGGCGCCGGCATGGGCGGCATGGGCGACATGGATTTCTAAGCCCCGCGATCCATCAAGCAAGACCACAAAGCCCGGCCTCGTGCCGGGCTTTGTGCGTTCTGGCGTCCGAGGCGGGAGACTTCCTACCCGCCCCGCGGCAATGTCTGACGCGAAGATCAGAAAACGCCGATATGAACGCGTGCTCGCGGGCGTAACCCTGAGCAGCCGTCCCTGCAACGGAGCGCTGCGTGCCGCGCCTGACCGCACCCCGGCGGCAGGCCGAGGTGTGCGCGCCACTGCCGGCCGCCCACGCCGCTGCGCGTTACGCGCGCCACCTGCCCGAGCGCACGCTGCTGTATTCGCTGGTGCAGGCGCATTGGCCGGACTTTCTCGCGCGTCTTGAGGCCGAAGACCGCCCGCTGCCCGAGTATGTGCGCGAGGAGTTCGATGCCTACCTGCGTTGCGGCGTGCTCGAGCACGGCTTCCTGCGCGTGGTCTGCGAGCACTGTCGTGCCGAGAGGCTGGTGGCGTATTCCTGCAAGAAGCGCGGCTTCTGCCCCAGCTGCGGGGCGCGGCGCATGGCCGAGAGCGCGCGGCACCTGGTGGACGAGGTGTTCGGCCCGCGGCCGGTGCGGCAATGGGTGCTGAGTTTTCCGTAAGGGCTCTTGCGGATCGCCGCTGCGCCGGATGCGCGCCCGGGTTCTCACGGCGCTGCTGCTGCGCCATTCGTACTTCGCGTAGCCGTTGTCCCAGTAGACCAGGATCGCGCGCTGCGGGGTGAACTTGATGAAGCGGATGCACAGCGCCTCGAACGACACCTGGAAGCGCTTGGCAATGGCGCTGAGGACGTGCAGATCGATGCGTCGGTTCGAGATCCACTCGCGCAGCCGATCACCGGGCATCAGCAAATTGCTGGCGAAGTCGTCGGCCTCGCGCTCGATCAGGCGCATGGTCTCGTGGCCGGAGTGGACGCTGTCCTTGTCGCAGTTGAAACGCGGCTGCCGGTCGCGGTGCAGGACGAAGTGCCCGAGCTCGTGAGCGATGGTGAATCGCTGGCGCTGCGGGCTGACCGTGCCGTTGTAGGCGATACCCCAGACTTCAGGGTCATCAGGGTCCCGCGCCAGCAGGCCCTCGAAGGCATCGTCGTCGAACTGCACCGGGGGACGAATTTCCCGAACCCCTTTGCCGTAGGGCGTGGTCGGCAGCATCTGCCGCACGACATCGAGATCGACGGCCTCGGGCACGTCCGCGCCATACCAAGCCCGCAACCAGTGGTGGACTTTGTTGGCGGCGATCGCGCCGTTGAGGGCCGGGGGCGTGTTCACCTTTTGCTTTCCGGCAGATCCTTGTCCGGGAAGATGATCTTCAGCGCTTGGCGCACCCGGTCCTTCTCAGCTTCGGTCATGCCGGCGTACGCCCGGAAGAAGGCCACATCCTCGGGGCTGGCCTCGGGGACCTGGGGCATGGGCTCACCCATGATGTCCTCCATCGTGACGCCCAACACCCTGGCCAGCGCCTGCACGCGCTCAGCCGAGGGGCGTTGACCCTCCTTCATCTCCAGTTCCCAGATGTAGGCCTTGGTGCAGCCGACCGCGTCGGCCACCTGCTGCAGGGTCAACTTCTTCGCCTCGCGGAATCGCCGCAGGCGTACTCCAAACGCCGAAGCCATGGCGATGTCCCGTCTCGAATCGACTGTCAGTGTAGGAAAACAGACCCAAAAGTATAGCCACGATATACCAAAAAGCGCCAGACGTGCCACGATGATTGACAAGCGGGAATGGGCGGGACACAATCGCGCTGTATCTCGCTGCTTTACTCTGGCGAGATGCCCGTTCGGCAACCCCGTCGCCGGCCCGCGTGCCCGATCCATCGGTCCGCAGCCCTCGACACCTCTTGCGGAAAGGACCGAGAAGATGAAGAAGACCTTCGTCGACGTGCTGCTCGAACTGCCGGTGGACACGACGCTCAGCACTTTCCTGGCCTCGCACGGCCTACCCGTGGCCGACGATTTCGACTGGGAGGACACGCCGCGCACCTCGCAGGCACTGGTGGAGGCCGTTCGGGCCTGGCCCGACGTCGCCGCCCGCGACCGTCTGATCGGCAACCTCATGGCCAGCGTCCAGTTGGCCGACCCGGCCGGCAAGCAGGCGATGTTCCAGGCCGCCGCCGGGGACGGCGCCGCGCTGCTGGGCCTGGTGGGATGCCGGAGCGACGCCCACCGCTCCTTCTGGCTGTATGCCAACCACCCGGCGCTGTTCGAGCGGGCCTGCGAGTTCGACTACCTGGAGCGCCACGGATCGCAAGCCCAGCAGCACGACCTCGGCGTGAAGCGCCGGCCGAACACCTCGGATGCCGCGCTGGCCGCGCTGCGCCAGGCCATCTCGGCCTTCTACCAGCGCGAGCTGCAGTGCGGTGACGGCAGCGTGGCTTACCTGGTGGAACGCCGCCCCGGCGTGTTCCTGCTGACGGTCCACGTCAAGGACCTGGCCATGCTGCGCCTGGAGTTCGAGGGCGCCCATCTCACCCGTCGCGTCGGCAACCCGAACATCCACATGGTGTTGGAGTACGCCGTCGCCACCGGGGTCGTTCGCACCCTCGTGCGCGGTGGCGCCAAGTACCACCAGATGCTCGTGGACGCCTTCGCCGAGCACCTGCTGGGCGTCAAGGTGGATGCGCACCGCATCAAGCCGCCGACGCTGGACCTGTCGGTCTTGCGCCTCGGCTTCGACGTGCCGCAGGCCGTGGCGGACGGTTTCGTGGCGCTGCAGGTCAAGTCCCTCTCGGTGTTGAGCCCGAGCACGGCACTGAAGCTTGATTGCACGGCGATGGCGTCGAGCGAGCAGCGCTGCGTCACCGAACTGCTGCGCGAGGAGTTCCCTGGTGAGGACCCGCTGGCCCGCGGCTGGTTGATCACGGCGGCACGCATCAACCTGTACTACCCGCCCGAGGCCGGAAAGGCTCGTTCCAAGGTCGTCACGGTCGAGGTGACGCGTCGCGGACGGCTGAACCTGCACAAGTTCGATGCCGCGTTGCAGGCGCAGTTGGAGGGCTACCTGGTCTCGCTGGGCATCTTGCAGCCCGGGCAGACGCTGAACGTCCGGGAAGCGCCGCCGGAAGCGGACACGGCCAATCCTGAGCCGCATCGCTCCACGATTGGCGAGGACTGATCGGTGGCCACGCACGACGCCTGGGCCTTGGTGTGCCGCTTGTTCGCGGGCGGCACGCCCATCCTTCGAGCGGCGCTCTCTCCCCGCGAGATCGCCGCCTTGCCGGCCCTCGGGCAGGCGGTGAAGCCCACGGCCCTGGACCAGCGGTTCGTGCTGTGCCCCTACTGCCACCAGCACCGGGCGCAGGTCTGGGGCAACGGGCACCAGGGGCGTACCTGCCATTGCCCCGAGTGCGGGCCGGTGGACGTCGCGGCCGACGACATGGCCGCGTTGGCGCTGGACGAGGACTGGCTGCGCCGAAAGCTGCGGCTGGCGCTTTCGATCGAGAGCCGCGACGGCATCGACGCCCTCGGCGATGGCGTGTGGCGCCTTGGCGATTCCCGGTGCTCGCCAGTCCTGCTGGCGCGCGATCTGATCCGGCTATGGCGCGAGCCGGCCCTGCTGGACCGGGTGCGGGTCGCAGGCGGGCCGATCCGCGTCATCACGCCGAAGCCGCGCGAGACCCGTGGGGCGCCCTTCGGCCCGGGCGTGGAGTGGTTGGCTCTGGAGGATCGCTTCGCCTTCTACGGAGGCGGCATCTCGTTCATCGCCCCGACGGGAGAGCCGCCAGCACCGCAGGCCAGCGATCCAACGACGCCGGTGAAGGGGCCTTTCTCGGCGGATTTCCGCTGGGTCACGCTGCCCGAGGGGCCGCACGGCCCGATCCGGCTGACCGAGGCTCAGGCAGCAGTGTTCGAGGCCCTGTGGTCGTTCAAGGGGGAGCCCCGCACCGCCGAACAGGTCATGCGGCGTGCCGGGCTCGACAGCGCCAAGCCCATCGACGTGTTCAAGGTCAAGGCGCGCGACAGAGGCAAGTCGGAGGCCGAAGGGCCGCTCTTCGCCTATCGTGCGCTCGTGGTGGTGCAGGGACGCCAGGGGCTGTACTCGATGCCCTGTGCTGCAGCGGCGACTGCGGCGCGGGCTTGATGCCTTGCTCTTCCAAGCACGATGAACAACCGATCGCGGCGACACACGTGCAAGTCGTTGACGGGCAAGCCCGCCTGCGTGCGCTTCCGCCAAGAAGTTGGCGCCGGTTTTGAGAGAAGAGAGAGCAAAAGAGAGTCGAACTGGGCGACTTTCGGGCGGTGCGGCTTCACTGCGTGGCACACGCAGAACGCCGCCGAACCCCGCGCGGCGTCGGGGAACCCGGAAACGAAAACGCCCAACCGATAGAGGTTGGGCGAGGAATCTTGGTGGCCAGGGGCGGAATCGAACCACCGACACGAGGATTTTCAGTCCTCTGCTCTACCAACTGAGCTACCTGGCCATCGCTGCCGATGAATCATCCGGAGATGCGCGTTGCGCGTCCGGAGTGATGGGCTGCCCTGCCGCACATTGCGCACGGCGAGCCGCATATTAGATCGGCCGCGGTCAAATGCGTCAAGGGAAACGCGGCGTAACGCGCGGAGTTGCGGACGATACCGCGTCGCAAGATGATTGGCGCCGCAGGCGGGTGCCTGCCTCAGACAAGGAATTCGACATGCTCGGCACCATTCTGATCATCATCCTGATCCTGCTGCTGATCGGCGCGATTCCAAGTTGGCCCTATAGCCGTGGCTGGGGCTACGGACCGAGTGGTCTGCTGGGCATCATCCTGATCATCATCATCGTGCTGCTTGTGCTGGGAAGGATTTGAGCGGCTAGCACCCGCTTCCCCAGATCTCGCGATCCAGATCGTGATGCAGCCCGTGCGCAATGATGCGCACGCGGCCATTGCGCACGTCCACGCCTTCGGCGCGCAGGCGGCGTGCCTGTTCGCGCTGCCCACGCATGCACGCGAGGCGGCCATCCGCGCGAACGATACGATGCCATGGCAGGTCGAACCCTTTCGGCGTTTCGCTGAGCGCGCGGCCGGCCAGACGTGCCCGTCCGGGCAACCCCGCGCGCGCGGCGATTTCGCCATAACTCGCCACGCGGCCGGGCGGAATCGCCGCGACTGCAGCGTAGATGCGACGGTATTCGGGCTTGATCCAGTCTTTCATTGCGGCAGATTAACAACAACGCATCACTACGGCGCGGCCGGAATGGCGGCGATTCTCCCGCTACCATATCCGCTTCCGACGAGTGGAGCGGAACATGCGCAGTTTCGAGGAGGTGCGTTCGCACCTGAGCGGCAAGCACAAGCTGAAGACCAATGATCCATACCTGTTGAGCTTCGATCTCGAGGTGCGCGACGGCCGTCATCAGGGCATCTATTTAGTGGAACTGGAAGACGAAGCCGGGCGGCGCTACCTGCGTGTGTCCACGCCGATCGGTCCGCTGGCTGGCATGGACGCCAAGCGTTGCCTGCGCTTCAACTGGGAACAGCGCACCGGTTTTCTGGCGGTGAGCGACCTCGACGGCGCGCCGTATCTGCACCTGTGCGAGAACCGCCCGTATGCGCTGCTCGACAGTGGGGAACTGGATCGCGTGATCGCGGAGATCGGACCGCTGGCAGATGAACTGGAACAGGCAATCACGGCCGCAGGCGATGCCTATTGATCAGCGCATCGAGCGGCGGTGACGAATACCCACCGCCAATCCGTACAAGCTGATCAGCAGCCACGCAACTTCAAGCATCATCGACGCGAGATTGAACTGGTAAAACAGCGAGACGATGATCGCCGCAGCGCCGATCGCGTTGAGCAGTTGATACACCGCGCCGTTGCCGTGCAACTTGCGCGCCTGCAGGAGAAAAAACGCAAGCAGCACGAGAAGCGTGCCGACGATGCCGGTTACAACCGGCCATTGGAACTGAATCATCATTTGAATCTCCGGTCTTGCCAGCCTCGCGCGTCCTGCGCTCGCCAAGCAAGCCTGCCCTCAGCGTCCTGCTTCGGGCGTTCACCGGCCAGCCGATGCCGTTCAAGGCATCAGCTAAGCGCGCCGGCTCATCCATTGAATCTGGATCGTCATAGCGTTACGTGTCGTTGCCGTACCGTTTCGAACAGCACGATGCCCGCGGCGACGGAAACGTTCAAGCTCTCCATCTTCCCCGGCATCGGAATGCGCGCAAGGCGATCGCAGGCTTCGCGCGTCAATCTACGCATGCCCTCGCCTTCGCCGCCCAGGACCAACGCTGCCGCGCCTTTCAGATCGATGTCGTAGATCGATTGGGATGCGTCGCCGGCCAGCCCGGTCAGCCACACGCCAGATTCCTTCAACGTTCGCAACGCGCGCGCGAGATTGGTCGCGGCGACGAACGGCACGCGATCGGCCGCGCCGGCGGAGGCACGCCGCACCACGGGCGTGATGCCGACCGCGCGATCTCTCGGCACGATCACGGCCGTGACGTTGGCCGCCGCTGCGCTGCGCAGACACGCACCGAGATTGTGCGGATCGGTGACGCCATCCAGCACCAGAAACAACGCATCGTTGTCTGCATGCTCGATGAGTTGCGGCAAGTCGTGTTCCGACAACGGCGGCGGAGATTCGTAACGTGCGATCACCCCCTGATGCCGTGCCTCACCCGCAAGTTGATCGAGCGCTGTACGAGGCCGTGCGTGCACGCGGATTCCAAGGCGTTTAGCTTCTTCGTTCAAGGCGCGCAGACGCGGATTGTGCGCGCCCTGCTCGATGAGCAGCTCTCGCACGCGCGAGGGATCGTTGGCCAACGCGCCCTCGACGGGATTGATGCCGATGATCCAGGTGTCGCTCATGCTCTCGAGCCCCTCTCGCGCCGGGAGAAGGATTCGGGCGAGTGTCCTGCCTTGCGAACCGCATTTTCAACCAGCCTGAAATCCACCTTGCGATCCTCCATGCTGGCGCGCAGCACCTGCACACGCACCTCGTCGCCGAGCCGATAGCGTGCGCGCGTGCGCTCGCCGCTCAGCAGATGGCCGATCGGATCGAAGTGGTAGTAGTCGCTGGGCAGTTGAGAAACGTGCACCAGTCCACTCACCTTGGATTCGTTCAATTCCACGAACAAGCCGAATGAAGTGACACCCGTGATGATGCCGTCGAATTGCGCGCCGACGTGCTGTTCCATCCACGCGCACTTGTAACGTTCGTCCACGTCCCGCTCAGCTTCCTCTGCGCGCCGCTCGGTCTGTGAACAATGCGTGGCCATCACCGCCATCTTGCTTTCGGTATAGAGATACGCATCCGGCTTGCCGCCGTTCAACGCGTAGCGGATCGCACGGTGCACCAGCAAATCCGGATAACGGCGGATCGGCGAGGTGAAATGCGCATATGCATCCAGAGCCAAACCAAAATGGCCGTGATTGGCGGGCTGGTAACTCGCCAGACTCTGTGAACGCAACAGCACCGATTGAATCAGGCCCGCTTCGACGCGATCACGCGTCTTCGCCAACAACTTCGAGAAATCCGCGGGCGTGACCTTCTCGATCGGCGGCAATTTCAATTTGTATTCGCGCAGGAATTCCAGCAGATCTTCGTATTTGCCGGCCGGTGGCGGCGCGTGCACACGGTACGGCGCAGGAATTTTCTTCTTCGCCAGGAACTTCGCCGCCTGCACGTTTGCGGCGATCATGCACTCTTCGATCAGGCGATGTGCGTCGTTGCGCGGCTGCGCGCCGAGCGAGGTTACATTGCCTTTGGCGTCGAGCTTGTATTTGACTTCCCCGGTATCGAAATCGATCGCGCCGCGGCGGGCGCGCTGTTTCGCAAGCAATCTGTAGAGCGCGTGCAGGTTCTCCAGTTGCGGCAACACCGCTTTCAATCCTCGACGCGCGGCCTTGTCGTCTTCGCCGATCGCCTGCCACACGCGCTCGTAGGTCAGCCGAGCATGCGAACGCATCAAGCCCGGATAAAACTTCGCACGCGTGGTCTCACCGTGCGCATCGATGCGCATTTCGCACACCATGCACAAGCGTTCGACATCCGGATTCAACGAGCAAATGCCGTTCGAAAGAGTCTCCGGCAGCATGGGCACCACGAATCCGGGGAAATACACCGAGGTGCCGCGCCGGTAGGCCTCTTCGTCCAGCGGGGTTTCCGGTTGCACGTAATAAGAAACATCGGCGATCGCGACGATCAATTTGAATCCGCCGCCATGCAACGGCTCCGCGTACACCGCATCGTCGAAATCGCGCGCGTCAGCGCCGTCGATGGTGAGCAGCGGAACATCGCGCAGATCGATGCGACCCTTGTGCTGAGACTTGGTGACCCTCTGTTCGATGTTCTCCGCTTCGCGCGTAACCTGCATCGGCCACTCGTACGGCAGCCCATGACTGGCGATCGCCATCTCGACGATCAGCGAAGGTTGCAGGCGTTCGCCCAGAACCGAAATCACGCGGCCGATCGGCCCGCGCTGTTGCGTGGGCGGATCGGTGATCTCCGCGATCACGATCTGCCCCGCACGCGCGCCGTTGCGTGCGTCGGGCGGAATCAGCACATCCTGATGCAGGCGCTTGTCGTCGGGATCGACGACAACCACGCCGTGTTCTTCGACCACGCGCCCAACCAGCCGCGGCGGACGACGCTCCAAGACTTCGCGGATCGCGCCTTGCCGGCGGCCGCGGCGATCCACGCCGACCACCGACGCCAGCACGCGGTCGCCGTGCAGCACCTGTCGCATCTGCGCAGGCGAGAGATAAAGGTCTTCGCCACCTTCGTCCGGCCGCAAAAATCCGTAACCCTCCGCGTTCGCCAGCACCATTCCGGCGATCAGGTCGAGCTTATGCGCGGGTGCGAAATCACCGTGGCGGTTCTGTAGCAACTGGCCGTCGCGCAGCATCGCGCGCAGGCGCTTGTCCAGCGCGTCACGGCCGCGTTCGTTGTCGATGTGCAACGCGCGCGCGATCGCTTCTGCACTGCACGGCTGACCGTGATGCGTCAGCAAGTCGAGGATCGCCTCGCGGCTGGCAATCGGATGTTCGTAGCGCTGCGCTTCGCGCGCGGCATGAGGATCGCGGATCGCAGGCGCGTTGCGCCGCAATCGCTTCGGTGGGTTCTTGCGCGGTGACTTGGGCATGGGCACTCCTTACGGAGTGCAGCGTGGCCGAGAGGACGTGCGAACGCAAGCGCAGCTGCTCCATGCCGCATTCACGATGTCCGTTCATGGTGAGGTATCGAAGCACGAACGGAGATCGGTTTCTATGCGTTCGTCCTTCGAAACCTCAGGATGAGCGGCACATTCGATTACGGCGACTTCCCCGCCTGCATCTGCTGCACCATCGCCAACGCCTTGGTCACGTGCTGGTCCGGTTTGATGTGATCTTCGTCCGATGACAGAGCACTCACGATCTTGCCGTCCTTGCCGATCACGAAGGTCGTGCGGGGAATGAAACCGTGCGTGATCGTTTGCCCGCGCACATCCTTCAAACCCGGCTGCGGCGGGATCAGTTTCAAACCGTATTCGGCCGCAATTTTCCCGTCCGGATCAGAAGCCACCGAAAATTTTCCTGCACAGAAATCCGGATCGGAGGAAAACGAATTCAAACGCTGGATCGAGTCAGCCGAGACGCCGATGATGGTGGCACCGGCCGCGTCGAACTTGTCCTTCTGCGTGGCGAAGGTGTGCGCTTCCAGATCGCAGCCACCGGTGTAGGCGGCCGGATAGAAATACACCACCACCGGACCTTTCTTCAGCGCATCCTTCAGCGAGAAGGTGAAATTCTTGCCGGCCTGGCTGGCCGTCGCGGTGAAATCGGGCGCGGTGGCGCCGGCCTGCAACATGGCGAACGCGGGCAGCGCCAGTGCCGCCGCCACCACACCCGTTACAACCGCAAGACGCTTGTTCATTTCTCAGCCCTCCAGAAAATCGTCAAGCTAGCACGCGGCGTGTTCCGCGTCAGGCCAGATGACCGCCCGAGGGTCACTGCGCTTACAACGCCGACAGGAACGCCACCAAATCGCTCTTCTGCTGGTCGGTCATGCCGATGTTGAAGCGCGTATCGTAGAAGTTCACCACGTCATTGAGCGTAGCGGCCGAGCCGTTGTGGAAATACGGCGCGCGTGCGGCCAGGCCGCGCAGGTTCGGGCCCTTGAACTTGCCGATGTCGGCCCACTTGCCGGTCAGCATCGCCAGACCCGGGTCGGTGGTCTGCACCGTCTCGCCGGTGCTGTTGTTGCGCAGCGTATACAGCGGCATATCGGGCGTGCGGCGGCTGCCGTCGGCGATGCCGATGTTGAGCGGCGCACCGACGGAATGATTGCCGATGTTGGGCGAATCGTGACAGGTGCCGCAGGTACCGCGGATCACGCTTTGCCCCGTGACGTCGTTCAGACCGGCAACGCCTCTGATGTTGATTGGCATCGAGTCGAACAACTGCTCGCCGCGCGCGATCGCGGCACGTGCCCGTGCGTGTGGGTCGAGGCTGCTCATCGCTCGTGGATTTCTCCAATCATCGAACAACTGCATCACGTTGGCATCGAACGGTTCAAGCGTGGGGTCATTGCCGAGGGCATCGTTGATGCCGATCCAGAAGCGTTGTTGCGCCAGGATGTTCGCTCCACCCATGCCGCCGCCTTCGTTCAGTATCCCAGCTGCCCGATCGAACACTTGCGCCGTGAACAAATGCGATTCGAAATCCACGATCGCATCGAGCGTCTTTTGATCCGGGGTGACCGTGGCCTGCTCATGGCCCAGGATCGCATGTAAAGCCTGTGAGGACAGGCTGCTGCGGATGTCCTCCATGTCGAGCCCGGCATCCATGGGCGGTTGGAAGGGCGCGAATGTCTCGCGGCCGTCCCACATGACCGCGCTGTCCCAGATCAGATTGGTCGCCGGCAGCGGCCGACGGAAAAGCGACAACTCGGCGGCGCTGGCGTAGCCGTACGGGTCATCCACTGCCACCAGCGTGAATTCGGCATTTGCGGGCATCGGCAGACCGACCCGGATCACGCCGCGGCTGGTCAGCATCGAGAATGCTTTTTCGCGTGCTGCCAGCGTCGAGATGTCGTCACGAGGCGAATCGGCGCCATCCACCAGCGCGAAGATCGGATCCAGGCCGCGCGTGACGTCGAAGCGGTGCTGGACCTCCGCCGCGGAAATCGTCCAGCCCTCGCCTTGGCGATGGCAGGAATTGCAGGAACGGCCATTGCTGCCGAGGCTCTGAAAAAACGGATTGTGCAAGTCGATCCGGTGGTTTGGCGCGTGTGTCTGCAACCAGCCGGAAGCATCCGGGGTGATCAGAGGATCGACCGGAGGACGGGTTGCAAGTTGGGCGGAGGCCAGAGCACTGGCCAACAGCAGAGAGACCGCACAGGCAAGGCGGCTTGCGCCTCGCGGGAGGATTGAGGCAGACATTTCGGTGTGTTCCCCGGATGGTGGTAGTCATCCAGGGGAAACACCACTACGCGCGTTTTTGCGACACCTTGTCAGCGCAGGGAAGCGTGCTGCCGCGCCAGGCGCTTGCCGATCGGCCAATGCTCGATCTGCGCGATCTGCGCATCGAGCGTCGCCTCAGGCGACATCCCCTCGTCGTGGGCTCCCATCAACAGCAGCTGCGCTTCCAGTCGCCAGGGATGCGTCGTCAAGGCTTGCGCGCGAGCCAGCGCCGCAATAAGCGCGCGCGCATCGCGCATGGCATCATCGTGGCGTCCAAGCGCTTGCGCCAAACGCATCGAGTCGATCAGGAATATTGGCCAAGACAGCGGATCGATCGCATGCACCCGTTCGCTCATCTCCGCGACGTGCAGGTATTCTGCCTGCGCAGCCGCAGCGGCGCCCGCCCCCCAAAGCGCTCGAGCGCGTTCCAACTCAGCCAATGCCAGTGCGAGATCATGCAGGATCCCCTCACGGCAGGCGTTGGCTGCCGTCACTGCCGATTGCGAAGCGCTGAGCGCCTCGGCTGGGCGAGCCAGCAGCAACAACGCCCGCGTTTGCTGGATCGCCGTCTCCGCCGAGTCGCAGGTATCGCTTCCCTGCGCCCGCTGCTCGGTCAACAGTGCACTCGATGCGTTCAGGGCCTGAACCCCGTTCTCCTCAGTAAGCCAAGCATAGATACGCAGGGTGCGAGGCTCAGTCGGTTTACGCTGGAGACCATTGCCGAGCGAAGCCAACAGCGCATCGGCCTGCTGCGCGTCGACATCGGCACGGTCCAGGTCACCGCGATACAACGCGATTTTCGCGTCCAGCACCAGCGAATTGGCCAACTCGATCGGGGCACCGTAGCGCCGCCGATACGAGAGTGATGCGTCGGCCAATGGCCGCGCTTCGGCAATGCGGTCTGCATCCAGCAGAACGGTGGCAAAATCGTGTTGCGCCGAATCGAGCCCGTCGCAGTCTCGATGAGCACCGCAGGCGGCGCGATAACCCGCCAGCATCTGGCGACCTCTGAGAACCGCCAATTGCATGTCGCCACGGGCATCGGCGATCACCATCGCGATTTTCAGGAGCTCAGCGTGAGATACATTGGCTGGCAACCGCTGCGCAGGCACCTCCAGCAGAATGTCGATGCGCTGTTGTGCCCCGGAGTAATCCCCCTTGCGGATCAAGGTACGGACCAAGCCGACGGTCGCTCCGATACGGACGGGCGAATCTATCGGCAGACTCGCAGCACTGGCCTCGGCTTCTCGCAGCAGCACTTCCGAATGCGGAATGTCACGCATGTCGCGCAGTACGTCGCCCAGCGTGTACAGCAGCTCCGCACGAAGATCCGGCTGCGTGCGCAATTCTTTCGGCAAGGTCTGGGCCGCGGTGTACACCAGTGTTGGCACATCCGGGCGCTTGTTTGCCGCGACATCGGGTGCGGTCTTGCGCAGCAGCTCCACCACGAAATCACGGATCGCCTCGGCGCGTTGCGTCTCACGCCGCGCGACATGCGCCTGCCAGGAAGCCACCGCCAGCGCTGCCAGGATCACGAGCAGCAGCACGCTGGCAACGGCGACAGCCCCGCGGTGACGAGCGATGAACTTGCCGGTGCGGTACCAGCGCGAGGGTGAATGCGCGCTCACCGGCCGGCGATCCAGATAGCGCTCTATGTCCTCGGCGAGGGCGCCGGCCGTGCCATAGCGACGTTCGGGTTCCGGCGTGGTGGCCTTCGCGACGATGTTGGCGAGGTCACCATGCAATTGCAGCCGCTGAGGGGATGGTTGAGTCATCGCGTTCTCGCTGCTGCGCCGAGAGAACACCTGCGTATGCTTGCCCATGCGTTCGCCGGTCAACAATTCATGGAGCAGCACGCCGAGCGCAAAGACGTCGGTCGCCGTGGTGATCGCGCTGGTGTCGAATTGTTCCGGCGCGGCGTAGGCGGGCGTCAACGCCTGATGCCGGGTGCGCGTGGCGTCTTCCGTGTCGTCCAGCAATTTGGCGATACCGAAATCCAGCAGCTTCACTTCGCCTTCGGGCGTCACCAATACGTTCGATGGCTTCAGGTCGCGATGCACGATCAGTGCGCGGTGCGCCGATTCGACCGCCCGGCACACCTGCAGGAACAGGTTCAGGCGCTGTTGTTCGGACAGTTTTTTTTCCGAGGCGTAGCGCGTGATCGGCACACCGTCGATCAGTTCCAGCGCGATGTAGGCCAAGCCGTTTTCCGCCACGCCGCCTTCGATCAGCCGCGCGATGCCCGGGTGCTTGAGGCGCGCCAGCGCTTCGCGCTCGTGCCGAAAGCGGCGCTGGGCCTCGGGCGTGTACAACCCGCGCGCCAGCAGTTTCACCGCAACGTACTGACGCACGCCTTGCGTTTCGCGGAACGCGCGGAACACCGTGGACGAACCGCCCTCGCCCAGGATTTCCAACAACTGGAACGGGCCGATGCGGGCGCCTTGCGGTAACGGCTCGGGCGGTTCGCTATCGCCGATCGCGAGCGCGGCGCTCATCGCATCGCCCGCGCCGAGCAATTCGTCTTCCGTCGCATCGGCGTTCAGCATGCGCTCGAGTTCGGCGCGCAGTTCGGGATCGGAGCAGCGATCCGCCAGCAGGCGCGCACGCTCCGCGGGCGGCAGGTTCAGCGCCTCTTCGAACAAGTCGCGCAGGGTCGGTGTCACTTCCACGCGAACTCCTGGTTCGTTCCGCTATAAACTCCGCCCGCCGTGAAATTGCGACACTGCGGCCAAGGAAACTCTGATTGGTTAGAGTTTCCGAAGCCGAATCCGGGCGTGTGCTGGATTCGGCGTGCTCCGACCAATCCCGGGTGGTTTTGTTCAGAGCTTCCCTAATCCATCCGCGCCTTGATGAAAGCGCGCGCGAAGCGCCAGTCGCGATCGATCGTGCGTCGCGCCAGACCCAGCGTTTCGGCAACCTTCTCCAGACTCAACCCGGCGAAGTAACGCAGTTCCACCACCTTCGCCGCGCGCGCATCGGTCTGCTCCAACGCATACAGCGCTGCATCCAGCGCCAAGGCCTGCTCGGCGGTGTCGATCGCGAGTTTCAAGTCGCGATCATCCAGCGTAACGCGATTGAATTGTCCGCCCGCGCGCAGGCGCAGACGATCGCGCGCGCGGTTGATCAGCAGATGGCGCATTGCGCGGGCCGCGTAGTTGAAGAATTGCGCCGGCTCCTGGAAATGCAGTTCCTGCCGCTGGCCCATGCGCAGATACAACTCGTGCACCAGCTCGGTGGTGTCGAGCGTGGCGTTGCGGCGCTGTCCGGCGAGCTGGCGCGAAGCCATCGTCTTGAGACGCGCATACACCTCCGTGAACAACGCATCGGCCGACTGGTCGGATATCTGTTCGCCGCGGGAGGCCAAGAGAATGCTCCGCTGACTCCCCCAGAGCGTCGCGCAGCGGGCGCGCGAATGCAAGCGCCGCGTTGACAATTCGCGCGGCGGCCGGTTACTTTACGCGGCTCGCCGGACGCGCTTCATGCGCATCACACCTGCCCAGGTGGCGGAATTGGTAGACGCACTAGTTTCAGGTACTAGCGGGTAAAACCGTGGAGGTTCGAGTCCTCTCCTGGGCACCATTTCTATGCAATCGTCCGTGATTGCTGCTCTGTAACCATTGAGTTAAACGGTCATTTTCGGGCTCGCTCAATTCCAGAAGCGGCCGCCTCTGCCGCATTTTCAGCAACAGCCCTCTCCGAAGTGACGCACCGGTTTCCTGAAATCTTCCACGCGAAACATTCCAGTGATCTGTTTGCTCGGCCGCAGGTCATCAGATGCGTCGCCGCCTGCCGCTCGCAGGCGAAAGATCGATCAGCAATGCGATGACAATCCCGATGATCGGGACCAGCGTCCATTGGCCGTGATACCAGTGCACCACCGCCGTGTACCACAGCAGTGTGGTGGGCAGAAACACAAAGCCGAGCACGGGCCACAGTGGGCTGGAGAAAATGCCGTTAAACCAGTAGGTGAACAGGTACAGCAGCGCGATCACCACGCGCGGGATGCACAGCGCGAGCAAGACCATCAGGCAGGGCATGGGAGATTCCTTTCGCTGGTTGCGGGCCGCCCCATCCTAACCCATGCCCGAATGCGCTGCCGGCTGCGTGCTCCCGCCGCGACAAGAATCACACCAGCGTTGCACCGCCTCGGCGGAATCGGCCGGTGTGCTGTGGATGCACCGCTTTGCTTGTGGTGCGCGCGCGTGGATCGCGTTGATCAACTTCTCGAACAACAATAGCTGGGCTGCATTGCGGAAGCCCGCACCGTTCATCATGCAGTCGAATTTCCGCAACTCGATGCACCGCTACAGCGGTTTCGGCGAACCTGATGGCAAGAACACTCGGCATTTTTCGGCTGCCTGTCGTGCGCAGCAACGCCGCGTACGTCATCAAGCATGAAAGGTGTACTGCCATGCTGCGGCGGCGTGCTCCGTCTTGGTGAAGGCACCAATGATTCAGCCTGAAGATCAGCGTGACCGCGCAACGCCAAAAAACAAAGCCGCGCAGGGGCCCGCGCGGCTTGGAGTCGTGCAGCTGAGTTTGGCTTTATTCGGCAGAAGCGTCGCCGCGCGCGGCGATGTCTTCCTTGATGCGCGCGGCCTTGCCTTCCAGCCCACGCAGGTAATACAGCTTGGCACCGCGCACCTTGCCCTTGCGCTTGACCTGCACCGAATCGATCGCGTTGCTGTGCGCCTGGAACACGCGCTCCACGCCGGTGCCGTGTGACATCTTGCGCACGGTGAAGGCCGAATGCAGGCCGCGGTTGCGCTTGGCGATCACGATGCCCTCGAACGCCTGCACGCGCTCGCGGTTGCCTTCCTTCACCTTGACGTTGACGACCACGGTGTCGCCGGGGCTGAACTCGGGCAG
>JAJPID010000048.1 GCA_021324945.1 Lysobacterales bacterium
TCGGCGATGTTGACCAGTTCACGGTAGGTGTTTGTTGCCGAGTTGCCGAAGGAAACCGTATTCGCAGCATTCGCGAGCGAATTCCAGCCGATGGCGACCGAACCGCTTTGCGTGGCTTGTGCTCCGAAACCCAAGGTTGCCGCAGCGGTGCCGGAGGCGAGAGAGGTGCTGCCGACCGCGGTTGCGCCAACGCCTGTCGCGTTCGCTTCACCCCCCACGGCAGTCGCGTTGTTCTGCGTGGCCTGCGAGGCGGAGCCCAGCGCCATCGACAAGCCGGCCGAAGCGGTGGTTTCCTCATTGGGATCGATGGTGCCGTTGCCGTTGAGATCGATGGCGCCGCCGATCGCGGTCGAGTTGCTGGCGGTGGCTTGCGAATACGGACCAAGTGCGAAGGCCTGACCGCCGGCGGCATTGGAATTCAATCCCAGTGCCACGGCCTTGCTGGCGCCTGCTTTGGCCTTGTAACCCACTGCGACGCCGTATGTGTTGGATGCGAATGCGCCGGCTCCCGCGGCGAGGCCGCCTTTGCCCGTGGCCGTCGCGGAATCGCCGAGGGCGACCGCATAGATACCCGGCGCCGAACTGTAGAAGCCCACGGCCGCGCTGTAGTTGCCGGAGGCCGAGGCCTTGCCGCCTAAGGCCGCCCCGCCTTTGCCTGCCGTGCTTTTCGCGCCTGTCGCCACGCTGTAGGCGCCGCCAGCCAGGCTGTTCCATCCCAATGCCGTGCCATAGACGCCATGCGCCGCGGCGGTGTAGCCCAGCGCAGTACTGCTTTGAGCGGTAGCGTTCGCGTGCGTGCCGAGCGCGGTCGCGTACACCCCCGATGAGGAGGCGCCGTCGCCGAATGCGGCGCTGTAATTTCCCGAGGCGCTTGCGGTGGGGCCGCAAGCCGTCGCGTCGGCGCCGCTTGCGGTGCCCGATCCGCAGGTCACGCCGCTGACCAACGGATGCACGTCATTGAACGATTGCGCGGAATGGTTCGACCCAGGGGCTAACGCCGTGCTCTCCACGCCGAAGGCGAGGGATCTCGTCGTTGCCGCGGTCTCACAGGTATTTGTTCCGGATGCGGTGGCCCCGATTATTCCGCTACATACTTCCTGAGCCAGGGCGGATAACGGAGCTGCACATATCAACATCAATATTGACGCGAATAATTTGCGGCGCAGCTGTCCAATACGGGTGGATGCCCCGATCGACGGGCTTGAACTTTTGCAACTCGCCAATTCCGACGCTACGACGACCTGGCGCAGCGCACGGTTCCAGACCAGGCTGTAGATTCTGTTGTTCATGACTCAGACCCCCGTTGATGTTCAAGAAGTGCAACCGAATGCGGAAAATGAAAATGCCTGCCGACTACCGACTACGTAGCGGCTTTCGCAAGTTGAAGAGGGAGGCCTTGAGATGGCGCGGATGCGCCGTGCCGGTCGTCTCGTGCTGCCCGCTTCATGATGAAAAACGGGAAAGGTGCGTCCCAGCCATCGCTCTCTGGCGCGATGCCGGAAACCGCCCACCGCAACAGCGAGAGCGCAGTCACGGTACGGTACTCGATGTCACGCAAGGCGCGGGCAAGCTACGATGTCGACGATGCCGATGCATCGACAACCGCATATCGTGGAACCCCTGTTCGTTGTCCCCTATCCCCTTCGGCCCGGTTTCAATGCGGTCTGGGCCCCGAACTCTAGCAACGTCGTGTGGCGTTCACAACGCTGGGCTCTGGTGAGAAGTGCGGCCAGGGGCGGCCGCTTTTGGAAGTGACGAACCCCGGAGATTCAGAGCCGCAGTGTGCTGATCGAAGAAGCCATCCAAGGAAGAGGGCACTCTAATGTCCGCCGCCCGCGGCCGGTCCGGCCTTGGGCACGAATGGGGGTCTGGCCAGCCAGATCACGACGATCAGCGCGAGGATGATCCAGCCCATGATATAGAAGAGGTTATTGAAGGAAATCTGCACGCCTTGTTGCGTCACCGCGCCGTTGATGCTGGCCGCAAACTGCTGCACGCTGCCACCGCTGCTTGCGAGCGCGGCCTGGGTCTGCGGGCTGTACGGGCTGATGTGGGTGGCCAGCGTGGCGTGCTGGGTGGCGCCGCCGCGTTCCCAGAAATACGTCGTGATCGATGCGGAGAAACTGCCTCCGAGCGAGCGCAGGAAGGTCGCAAGCCCCGAACCCGCGGCGATTTCACGCCCTGAGAGATCCGACAGCAGGATCGTGAGGATCGGCATGAAGAAGAACGCCACGCCGATGCCCTGCAGGAATTGCGCGATTGCCACGTGCTGAAAATCCACGTCGGTGTTGAATCCGGCGCGCATAAAGCACGTCAGGCCCATCATCACGAACGAGAACGAGGCCAGCCAGCGCAGATCGACTTTGGTCCCGTATTTGCCGACGAAGAAGGTCAGCAATACCGGCGCCACGCCGATTGGCGCAGTGGCAAGCCCCGACCAGATCGCGGTATAGCCAAGCGTTTCCTGCAACCAAAGCGGTACCAGCAGGGCGATGGCGAAGAACACGGCATACGCCAGCACCAATGTAAGCGTGCCTGCGGCGAAATTGCGATGCCGGAACAGCCTGAGGTTCACGATCGGGTCGCGATCGGTCAATTCCCAGATCAGAAAAATCGAGAGCGCTATCGCGGAAATCACCGCAAGGGTGACGATGAAATTCGACTGGAACCAGTCCAGTTCATTGCCCTTGTCCAGCAGGATCTGCAGCGAGCCCACGCCGAGGATCAGCGTGATCAGTCCGACATAATCCATACGCGGGCGCTCGAGGCGCTCCGGCCGCGCACCCAGTTGCGCGGCGATCACCGCGCTGACCGAGAGGCCGATCGGCACGTTGATGAAGAAGATCCATTCCCAGGAATAATTGTCGGTGATGTAACCGCCCAGCAGAGGGCCGGCGATCGGCGCGACAACCGTGACCATCGCCAGAATCGCCAGCGCCATGCCGCGTTTCTGCGGTGGATAGATCGACACCAGCAGGCTTTGTGTCAGCGGATACATCGGGCCGGCCATCGCGCCTTGCAGGGCGCGGAACAACACCAGCATGCTCAGACTGGTCGCCAGGCCGCAGCAGAAGGACGCGATGGTGAACAGCAGCGTTGCCCACACGAAAGTCTTTACCTCGCCGAATCGGCGCGAAAGAAAACCGGTCAGCGGCAGAGCGATCGCGTTGGCGACAGTGAACGAGGTGATCACCCATACCGACTGGTTCTGGCTGGCGCCGAGATTGCCGGCGATGGTCGGCAGCGACACGTTGGCGATGGTGAGATCCAGCACCTGCATGAA
>JAJPID010000004.1 GCA_021324945.1 Lysobacterales bacterium
CGCCAAGGCGATCGGCACACATGCCAACTTCAACATCGGCGCGTCGTTCAGCAGTTCGGAAACCTCGGGCGGTGTGGGCTTCGGGGTGGATATTCCATAGAGAACGGGTTCCTTTCTCCTTTCGCAAGCAGGGGAAGGTTCACACCCAAGCCGGCGTGCAAACGCCGGCTTTTTTGTGTCTGTCCCGCTTTTTGAGCGCGGCAGGAATTTTGCCAGAAAACTGCCAGCAAGACGGAGACGACGTTCCGCGCGCCTTCGTCCACGCTCGGCGCCATGAACACGACCGTCGAACAGCCACCGCGCAAACGCAACGATGGATGGCTCGCGGGCGTCATCGTCGCCTTCGTCCTCGGCTTTCTGCTGGCGTGGTGGCTGTTGCACCAGCAGCCGGTCGCAAAATCCGTTTGCCCGCAGCCGTCGCAACCGGCGAGCACATCCGCTGCCCGGGCCACCCAAAATGGCGGCGGTGGAAGTGGAAAACACGGCGCGCCGGCTCAAGGCAGCCCCACCGAATTGAATGGAAGCGGGCGCGGCAATAACGAAGTCGTCGGCAACGGCGCACCGGATACCGGCGGAGCGGGCGCGCCCGCAGGCGCCGGAGGCAGCGGCAGCGGTAAGGTCAACGGCGGCGGGAGTTACGACCTCAGCGGCAAGCTGACGGTCGACAGCGCTTCAAGCAAATCGGGCGACGGCAACGGCGCCGGTGACACACCTTCGGGTGGCGGCGGCAACGGCGACATGAAACTGCCGCCCGCGCACGGCAGCGCCGACGGCGATCTGGCGATGAAAGCCACGCTGGGAAACGCACACGGTAACGGCCCCAGCGAAAACGGCGAGATGGATGGAGGCGGCGCGGGAAATCCGCCGCAAGGCGATGCGCCATCGCAACCGCCATCCACGGCATCCTCGGTCACGCCCGTGGCAGGCAACTCACCCGTCACGCATGAGCGCGGCGGCGAATTGCAACTCGGCCCGCCGGTGGACGATGGCGATCTCGGCGCGTCGAAACCCGCGGGCAAGGTGGTCGCCGCGCTCGATTATCGCTACGACAAGAGCGGGCTGCCGCACTATCCGAATGCGGTGAAAGTCGCGAGCGGCACCGATGCCGCGCAAGCGGCGGCCGCAGCGGGCCCGAACAGCAAGAATTTCAGCGTCACGGAAATCATCACCGACGATCCGCCTGATGTCGCCGCGGCCTGGTACCACGATCATCTGCCCGCCGGCTGGAACGAATTGTCCATGCCGAGTGCGGCGGCGATGAATCAGGCGATCGCGCAAACGAAGTCGCCCGCGGCGAACAACGATCCGGTCGGCGCGATGCTCAACGCGCTGGTTGTCGGTCCGCAATTGCAACAGTCGAAACCGGGCATCGATGCCGCGCGCGCTGCAGGGCTGACGATCTTCCAGCCTGCTGATCCCAACACCGATCACCGCATGATCCTCGTGATCCGCGATGCGAAGACAGGCAAGACCGGCGTGTTGCTGATGAAGAAGGCGGACACGCAATGAACGCGCGCTGCAACTCGCATCGTCGCGCGGCCGTCGTCGCACGAACTTCGCTGCTCTGCGTGTCCTTGCTGCTCGCCGCATGCGGCCATCACGCGAACGCGCCGGCGCAAAGCGCAACCGATGACGCGCGGGCGCAAGAACAAGCGCGTGCATCGTGGAACGGATTCGTGCCTGGCGTGCCGATCCAGATCGGACACGCGCTCAGGGCCGTCGATCTTTCACCGACCGAATTGAAATACGGTGTCGCACCAAAGCAAGCGCCCGGCCTGATTTATCGCGATGGCATCGTGTTGCTGGAAAACGGCGACAAGCTGGTGCGCCGCGACGGCGGCGACGGCATGACCTGGATGCTCGATGCAAGCGACCCGAAGGTTGCCGCGCTCAAGACCGGCGACATCGTGTTCGCCACCAGCCGTTGTGTAGGCCGCGTGCTGTCGGCGCAGCGCGATGGCGGCAACCTGCAACTGATCCTAGGCCCGGTGCAGCTCACGGATCTGATCAAGCAGGGCAATTTCCACTACGACCAGCCGGTGGATCTGGATGCGATGGTGCGGTACTCCGCGCCGGATTATCCGGGCGCGCCGAATTCCGACGTGCAGCAGAAGATGGCGTCGCTGACTAACGACGGCAGCCCATGGTGGAACGATCCGGATGCCACTGCCGCCGACACGCGCCTGGCGGAAGCCATCTGGCATCCGGGCGGCAGCGGCGACGCGGGCTGGTTGCGCACCGGCGACATCCCCGGCGTGCCCGGCGTGGACCTGCCGCACGATCCCGGTTTCGGCGAAGCCGCGCGCAATGCGCCGCCGCCGACCGTCGACATGGTCAACGGCATGCAGATGTACACGTGCTCGTTCGATTGCGGCGGCCTGGGATTGAAGCTGTATCAGGAAAAAGACGGCGTGAAGGTCTGGCTCAACGCGGTCTTCCATCTCGCCAATCCGCATTTGGTATTCGATCTTTCCGTCAGCCCGAACTTGAGCGTCAACGCGCACGTGGAGCTGAGTGGCGGCACGGGTTTCACCACCACGTTCGATGCGATCGCCGCACAGGACATGCGCGCCAACATCAAGGAAACCGGATCGGTGCCGATGGAAGCGACCATTCCACTGGGTGGCATGGGCGTGCCCTTGACGGCCATGTTCCAGCAGAGCTTTTCGCTTTCGACCGGATTCAGCGCGCGCACCTCCGTGCTACACGCCAAGGGGGATTTCGCGGCGAGCGGCGCGTTGACAATGGATTACAAGCACGGCTTCTGGGACATCCCGCCGCTGCAGATGACGCTCAGGAACAATCTCGCCGATGCGGTCAGCGGTATTTCCGTTGGGATCAACTCGCTGGTGTTCGCGGTGGATCAGCGCTTACTGGTCGGCGTCGGCGGGCTCGGTTTCGCAACGGGGCCTTACGTCAATCTCATTTCGGACGTCACCGCATTGAAGCAAGCTTCGCAGGCGGTCGATTGCCGGCAAGGCACCTTTGGCATGCAGCTCGGCGGCGGCATCGGTTACGCGATGCCCAAGGTCGTAGCCAAGGTCATCAATTTCTTCCTCGGGCTGGTGCTCATCGATCCCGTGCCATCTGCCAGCTACATCGTCAAGCTGAAGAACAACATCCCGCTCGTCGATTTGCGTCAGGAGATACCCGATCACTGCGCAGGATGACTCGATTCCGCTGCGAGACACGCAGCGCCGTTGCAGCCTCTATCAACCGGAGGAACTCACGTGAAACGCACCACATTCATCTGCCTGATCACGCTCGGCTCCGCTGCGGCGCTCGCTGTCACGCAAGTCAACGCACAGGAGAGCAAACCGTCGGCATCCGCCGGCCAGCTCGACAAGTTCGTCGGTAGTGGAACCTGCAGCGGCAAGTCCATAAACGAAGACATGAAAGGCTTCCACGAGACCACCGGCAAATACACAGCCGAAAAGGTCCTGGACGACAACTGGGTGCAGGTCCACTACGACGAGGACCAGAGTGCGGCCGTATCGAAGCCGTACCACGTCATCCAGTACATCGGCTACGACGTAGCAAAGAAACGCTATATGGCTGTGGCCGTCGACAACTCCGGCTCCGGTTACAGCACCGGCACCAGCACGGGCTGGAAGGGCGACAGCATCACCTTCGACGAATCCATGGGCGGCAAGCCTGCGTCGATGCGCGACACATTCACCACCAGCGGCTCCAGCATGTCGAGCCACACCGAAACGATGCGCGACAAGACCGGCAAGTGGATCAAGACCGACGAGGAACACTGCAAGAGTTCCTGACGATCCACCTTTCGCAACCCGGCCGTGGCGCCGGGTTGCGTCCACGATTCGGAGGACATCATGAAGAACCTACTGCTGATTGGCGCTTCGTTGCTGCTCATCCTCGCCAGCATCGCGCGAACCACGCCGGTCAGGGCCGCGAAGCCGATCGATGTCTGCACCCTCCTGCCCGTCGCACAGGCGGCGCAGCTCTCCGGAGAGCCGTACACCACCGCCGCGTCTACGGGAGCCGCGCAAGGATGGACCTCCGGCTGCGCCTACAACAACGACGATGCCACCGCGCAAGGCGTGACCGTCAACGTCGATACCTCCGACCGGGTCGCGGATACATGGAACCTCGTCCACGCCGGCAACGTCGTCGAGGTCCGCGGCGTTGGCGACAAAGCAGTCTGGGACAAGGACAACACTTTATACGTCTTGTCCGGCAGGACCCTGATCCAAATCAACGGGCTCGAAAGCCAGGACCAATCCGAAGCCCTCGCCAAGGCCCTCATCCGCGCACTGCACTGAAAACGGTGCGCACGCCAGGAGAAAACCCATGAACCAGATTGCAATCCCGTTTGTCACCGTGCTGCTCGCAAGCTTGCCAGTCATCGCCGCGCACGCCGACCAGGCCGCCTGCAACAAGATCATGGCCGCCAACGTGAAAACCGGCAGCCATGGCGCGCAGATGAAAACATCTGGCTACGCCTTTGCCGCGGACACACCGAAGCTCTACGCGTTCGGTGATCACACCTGCGTCTACCTGCGCGACGAAACGGTGGACGGCCAATCCACGTCCGTCTATCGCGAGCAATACACGGGCGGCAGCGGATCAACGACCGCCACGATCTGGATTTCCAAATCCAACGGACGCCTTTTGAAGGAAGAACAGGACGGGGACATCCCCGGCAAGGGCAAGGGGCACATTTCGTACTCATGGCCTGCGCAACCTTGAAGCTAATCAAGCCAAGGCAAATCGTGTCGTGAAACAGCGCCGATTACGTAATTAAGGATGCGGCCGCGGTGCTCACGCGCCGCTCACGACACCATCGGAGAGACATCATGAATTGTCCCAACTGCCAACATGCCAATGCCGAAGGCGCGCGTTTCTGCGCGCAATGCGGCGCCGCGTTCAACCAGCCTGTGGCTTCCACGGCACAGTCTCAAACCGCTTCGCCACCATCTGGCAACAACAAGACCGCGTTGATCGTGCTGGGCGTGATCTTCGGAATCATCTTGCTGTTCGTGGTCGGCGTGTACAGCTTCTTTCACATGGTCGCCAACAAGGTGCGCGCGCTGGCGGGCGACACGCAGACCTCGTCGCAAGGCACTTCCGATTCCGACACGCAGCAGGGCGCGCAGGTCACCGGCAACGTGATCGGCAACCTTCTCGGCACCGACGCCAAGGGCAAGTCCGACATCGGCAAGGCGCTGAACAACATGGCGCAAGCCGGACAGCAGATCGAGCAGCACGACAAGGCAACCGGCAACATCAACGGCGCGCCGGATGCACAGGACACGCAGCAAGCCATGAACGCCGCAGGCGGCCTACTCGGCGCGCTCGCGGGTTCGCTGGGCGGCGCGCATCGCCATGATCCGGTGGATTTCCATACGCTGGAAGCGTTGCTGCCCTCTTCGCTGTCCGGCATGCAGCGTGGCACGCCGCGCGGCGAGGCCGATCAGGCGATGGGCATCAAGGCCAGTTCTGCGGAAGTCGATTTCAACGGCGCGAACGACGCACATATCAATGTTTCGATCAAGGATGCGGCGGCGGTGTCTGGTCTTGCCGGCTTGGTGGAAATGGCCAATTCGCAGGAATCCGAACAAGGCGACAGCTACGAGAAGAACGAAACGATCAGCGGGCACAACGTGCATGAGAAGTGGGATGCGCAATCGAAACACGGCGAGTTGTCCTTGATCGTCGCCAAGCGCTACGGTGTGGACATCGTCGGCAACAACGTCGACATGGATGCGCTGAAAAGCGCGTTGTCGCAGATCGATCTCGGCAAATTGGAGTCGATGAAGGATGCCAATCCGAGTGCCCAATGAGTGAGAGCGACCGGTGCCATGAACGCACTTCGTCACGCCCTGCTCCTCGCAACGATGCTCGCGCTGGCCGCGTGCCAGCGCGCGCACACCGCGCCGCCGCTGCCGGCGATCGACTGGCGCACCAGCCCGCTCGATCTGAACCTGCGCGGCATGAACGGCAAGAGCTATCTGTTCCGTTGCCCGGCCGGAAAGCCCGCGCCGGAATCGGTGACCGGCAGCGGCGTGTACACGGATGCGTCTTCGATCTGCGCCGCCGCCGCGCACGCCGGCGCGATCGACTCGCAACGCGGCGGCGTGGTGATGATCCAGATCCTGCCCGGCCAGGACGACTACCGCAGCAGCACGCAAAACTTCATCCGCAGCGCCGAATACGCGCACGCCTGGGGCGGCAGCTTCGCTGTGTTGTCGACGACGGATTTCGACGCGGGAAGAAAACCCTGAAGCGTACCTCGCGCTTTCATCAAGGAGAAAACGTCATGCAAGGCTCGAAGATTCGATCGCATCGGCATGGTTTGACCATCATCGCGTGTCTGTTCGGCATCGCGGTCGCACAAAACACCTTGGCAGATTGCACGCCCGGTTACAAGGACAATCCCAATTTCAATTGCAATCCGCCCGCTTCGCCGGCGCTGCATGCCTTGTCATCGCCTCAGGCGAAATCCAACCTGCCGCCGAACACCAACGCGATTCAATTCACCTGCCCACCCGGGACGCAGCGCTATCAAGGCCATTGCGTCGCCGTGCCGCACAGACAGCGACAGTCCGATACGCGAACGCAGCACTCAAGTAGCGCGAGCGAGCACGGAATCATCTTCGTCGGTGGCAAGTCGTCGCTGAATCCGCAGCCGATTCCGCCGGGTCATGCGATGAAAAGGCTGCCCCGCCCTGGCTCGCCGGTCGAACAACCGTTCGGGCATTGATCTGCATCACTACCGGAGAAACCCTATGCAATCGAACTACACAAGACTGCTTGCCGGCCTGTGCACGCTGGTCGCAGCAATGGTCGTCGCGGAATCGGCGTGCGCAGCCGACGCATGCGATCCAGTCTATGAGGCCACCATCAAGGCATTGCAAACACCGAACCACGCCTATCTCACGATGATCCACAGCGACGGCGAAATGGCCAACAGCAACACCTTCAAGCGGCTCACCGGGAAGGCGATGTACGCAAGCAAAACCGAAACCAGCGAGACGATCTTCGATGGCAAGACCGCATACCTGCTGTACCACGGCAAATGGATGCGCAGCCCGATGCAACCGAAGGATGTGCTGAATGATGCCCAGGAGAAAGCTAAAGCGCACGCGGCGACTTGCACGCTCGTCGGCGCTCAATCAATCGATGGCCAAGCAGCGACCCTCTACAAAGTTCACAACAGGGAAACGGACACCGACGAACAAGTATGGGTTTCGAATTCCAGCGGATTACCGGTGCACGTCAAGTCAATGGATGCTAGCGGCAATGGCGACGAGATGCGTTACGAATACACCAATGTGCACGCTCCGGCTGGCGTGCAGTGAATGAGAAACATCCTGTCCTGCAACTGGAAACTCGCTTTATCCCGGCAACCTTCGGCGCATCCCGGTTGCCCGAATAGTTCGGGCACGGCCTGACGTTCAATGGTGCCGATTGGGTGGCTGGATCGACAGCGGCTGCGACGAGTAGTTCGCCCTCGCACGCGGATGCCGAAGCCTGAGGCACTCAATTGTCATCCGGTGCAATGCAGGATGAAAAATCCCGCTGAAACTATTCGAGAACGGAGATTGCAGCAAGGCCGATAGAGAGATTTGCGGGCTGCGCTCGCAACACGGTGACCACTCGAACGAGGCGAACGACTCAGGCTTCGGCGGTCGCCGGCGACCCGCGCGACGCGACGCGCTCCAGCGTGCCGATCGAATGTCCCTGCTCGCCGAGGTATTCCAGCCAGCGGTTGAGGAAGGAATTCATTCGCAGCCGGTGCTGCAACACGTTGCGTCCTGGCGCGAACGGTCCTAGCACCTGCCACAGCTCGCGGCCGGGTTCGCAATGCAGCGCTTCGGTCGTATGCGCGTCCAGATACATGCGCAATTGCGCGGATGGCGCGGGCTTGCCGGTGGATTTGTCCAGCAGGTCGTAAGTCAAACTCAACTCGAGCGTGTAGGGATGGCGTTCCCGGATCGTGAGGCGCAAATCCAGCCCGTCGCCGACCGAGGAAACGTATTCGCCCACCGGCAACCGCTGCGGCGCAAACAGGCGGATCAGGCGCTGATGGTTTTCCGCATACAAACCCATCAGCCAGGAAAAACGGCCGGGCAGCAGCGCCGTCGCGCGCGAGCTGCGATGGAAGAATTTCTTGCGTACAAACGTGACTGGCATGGGCCGATCTTAGCGTGCGAATCCGATTTGGCGAGTCTTGTTTTTTCGCGCAAAAGGGTTCAACGTAGGGGCTCTCGAGGCGGGAAAGTTCCCGCGCCTTTTGTTGCGACGGTATCGCGGGAAGAGGCGCGCTCCTACAACGAAACGAAAGTCTCCAGCGCGCAGCACCGTCTTCGGCAACGAGCGAAACCCAAAAGCGATCTCGCGAGCAGACGCAAGACACCCCTCACCCGCTCGATCGCTTGATCCTTGTGTGGTGTGATCGAGCACGCCCTCCCTCAAACAGGAGAGGGAACAGCTAGAACATGTGCCGCTCGATGCCCAGATGCGCGAGGATCTTGCTCGCGATCTCCTCGATCGATGTGGAGGTCGTGTTGAGCGAGGGCAAGTGTTCGCGGCGGAACAACTGATCCGCCAGCGCGAGTTCGCGCTTGCACTGTTCGAGCTTCGCGTAACTGCTGCCGGGGCGGCGCGCTTCGCGCACCTGCGCAAGACGATTCGCATCGATGGTCAAGCCATACAGCCGATCGCGGCAAGCTTTCAGCCGCGCCGGCAACGCGTCACGCTCGAGGTCCTCTTCCGTCAAAGGGTAGTTTGCCGCCTTGATGCCGTAGTGCAGCGCCATGTATAGGCAGGTCGGCGTCTTGCCGACACGCGACACGCCGACCAACACCACGTCGGCCTCGCGATAATTCGGATCGATGCCGTCGTCGTGCGCCAGCGCGTAATTGGTGGCGTTGATGCGCGCCTCGTACTGCGCGAAATCCACCATGCCGTGCGCGCGATTGATGGCGCCCGAGCGCCGTGTGCCCAGTTCCAGTTCCAGCGTGCCGATAAAGGGCGCCAGCACGTCGATCATCAGCGCGCCGCTCTCGGCGATGATCTCGCACAACCGGCTGTCGACCACCGTATTGACCACGATCGGCCGCTCGCCGTTTTGCGCATACGCCATCTTGATGCGCAGCGCCGCGGCCTCGGCCTTCTCCTTGTTGTCCACGAAGGCGATGCGGTGGCCGTCGAACTGCACGCCCTCGAACTGCGCCAGAATCGAATTGCCGATCGTCTCCGCGGTGATGCCGGTGGAGTCGGAAACGAAGAAGACGGTCTTGCGCTCGCTCATGCTCAACCTACCTCGGATGAACGACCAGTTTAGCCGAGCTTGTCTCCCCTGCCCGCGCCCGCGAAAATAAGCAGCTTTGCGGGTTTCAGCCCATCAGATCACAAGGAGAAAGCCGTGACCGAACTCGTCCTGTGGCTGGACAAACTTGGCATGAAGGATCTTGCCAAGGTCGGCGGCAAAAACGCCTCGCTGGGCGAGATGATCGGCAATCTCTCGGAACTTGGCGTTTCGGTGCCAGGCGGATTCGCCACCACCGCCGATGCGTACAAGCAGCATCTGCACGACACGGGGCTCGACAAACGCATCGCGGCACGCATGAAAGACCTCGATGTGGAGAACGTGGACGCGCTCGCCGCAGCCGGCAAGGAAATTCGCGGCTGGATCGCGGACGAACCGCTGCCGAAGAATCTGGAAGACGCGATTCGTGATGCTTACAAACAGCTTTGCGAAAAAGCGGGCTCCCAAAATATTGCCGTTGCCGTTCGCTCCTCAGCCACGGCCGAGGATCTGCCCGACGCCAGCTTCGCCGGCCAGCAGGAAACTTTCTTGAACGTCTGCGGCATCGACGACGTGCTGCACAAGGTGAAGGAAGTTTTTGCCTCGCTCTACAACGATCGCGCGATCGCTTACCGCGTGCACCACGGTTTCGCGCACGAGGATGTGTTCTTGTCCGCCGGCGTGCAGTTGATGGTGCGCTCGGATGTCGGCGCGTCCGGCGTGCTGTTCACGCTGGACACCGAATCCGGCTTCCGTGACGTCGTCTTTATCACCGGCAGCTATGGTCTCGGCGAAATGGTGGTGCAAGGCGCGGTGAACCCCGACGAGTTCTACGTCTACAAGCCGACACTGAGAGCGGGCAAGCAGGCGATCCTGCGCCGCCAACTCGGCGCCAAACAGCAGCGCATGGTGTATTCGCAACAAGCGAACGAGCGCGTGCGCATTGAGGAAACACCGGCCGAGTTGCGCAATCGCTTCTGCATCAGCGACGAAGAAGTCGCGGCCCTGGCGAAGCAGGCGCTGACGATCGAAAAACATTACCAGCGCCCGATGGACATCGAGTGGGCCAAGGACGGCACCACCGGCAAGCTCTACATCGTGCAGGCGCGCCCGGAAACGGTGAAGTCGCGCGCCAAGGCGACCACGCTGGAACGCTACGCGCTGAACGAACGCGGCAAGGTGCTCTGCGAAGGCCGCGCGATCGGCCAGAAGATCGGCTCAGGTCAAGCGCGCGTGATCAAGTCGCTCGATCGCATGAACGAATTCAAGGAGGGCGACGTGCTGATCGCAGACATGACCGATCCCGATTGGGAACCGATCATGAAACGTGCGGCGGCGATCGTCACCAATCGCGGCGGTCGTACCTGTCACGCCGCGATCATCGCGCGCGAGCTGGGCGTGCCGGCGGTGGTCGGCACCGGCAATGCGCTGCAGGCAATCCCCGATGGCGCGGAAGTCACCGTGTCCTGCGCCGAAGGCGATACCGGCTACATCTACGAAGGCAAGCTGTCATTCGACAAGACTTCGGCAGACTTGGGCGACATGCCGCCCGCGCCGCTGAAGATCATGATGAATGTCGCCAACCCGGAGCGCGCGTTCGACTTTGGACAATTGCCGAATGCGGGCATCGGCCTCGCGCGGCTGGAAATGATCATCGCCAGCCATATCGGCGTGCATCCGAAGGCGCTGCTCGAATACGACAAACAGAATGCCGAGACGAAAAAGAAGATCGACGAGCGCATTGCGGGCTATGCCGATCCGGTGTCGTTCTACGTGAACCGGCTGGCCGAAGGCATCGCCACTATCGCGGCGTCGGTGAATCCCAAACCCGTGATCGTGCGCCTCTCCGATTTCAAATCCAACGAATACGCCAACCTGATTGGCGGCGGGAAATATGAGCCGCACGAAGAAAATCCGATGCTGGGTTTCCGCGGCGCGTCGCGTTACGTGGACGACAGTTTCGCTGAAGCATTCGGTCTCGAATGCAAGGCGGTGAAGAAGGTGCGCGAGCAGATGGGCCTGGACAACGTCTGGGTGATGATCCCGTTCGTGCGCACGCTGGAAGAGGGACGCAAGGTCGTGGAAGTGCTGAAGACCAATGGTCTGGAACAAGGCGCGCGCAGCGGCGATGCGAAACCGCTGAAGATCATCATGATGTGCGAGCTGCCATCCAATGCACTGCTGGCCGAAGAATTCCTGGAAATCTTCGACGGCTTCTCGATCGGCTCCAACGATCTGACGCAATTGACGCTGGGCCTGGACCGCGACAGCGGTGTGATCGCGCATCTGTTCGACGAACGCAACGCCGCGGTGAAGAAACTGCTATCGATGGCGATCAAGACCGCGCGCGCCAAGAACAAGTACGTCGGCATTTGCGGACAGGGACCGAGCGATCATCCGGATCTGGCCGAATGGCTGATGGAGCAAGGGATCGAATCGGTGTCGTTGAATCCAGACACCGTAGTCGATACGTGGCTGCGACTGGCGAAGAAGAAAGCGGCGTGAATGATGCGGTCGATCGCCTAGGCCCGGTGCGCGTGTGCGGCACCATCGCGCTGATCGGTATTGCGATATTTGCCATTACCTGCACCGTTGTGCAATTTCTGCGTCCCGACTACAACTGGCTCGGGATGCCGCTGAGCTTCTACGTGATTGGCCCGTACGGCGGCACGGTCGAGGCGAGTTATTTCGCGCTGGCGCCCGGATTGATCGCGCTGGGCGCAGGCTGGTATCTCGCGCTGGCTCGTCCTGCACGCAGCGCGGCGCCGTTGTTGCTGTTCGTGGTTTCTGCGATCGCGCTGTGCCTCACCGCGATCGAAATCACCGACGTGCCCGGGCGGCCGCAGACCCTGCACGGACTGATCCACGTGCTCGCCGCGCTGACGACTTTCGTCTGCGTCACCGTTGCAATGCTCTTGCAGTCGTGGCGCATGCGAGCCGATCCGCGCTGGCGCGCGCACTTCCGCTCCGTCTTCGCGCTCGCCGCCATCGCTTTTGTCGCGTTGTGGACTTACGCACTGATCCGCCACATCCCGCGTGGCCTGGGCGAAAAAACCGTGATTGTGCTGATCCTCGCGTGGCTGTGGCGCGCGGCGTGGTGGCTGATGCGCGGCGATCGCGCCCTGCCCGGCTGATTCCCTTTGCGTTTGCGCTTGCGCCGGCGCCTTTGCGGCGCCGAACTCGCCGACGTGTCGCAATGTTTCGGCAAGGCGCTGCGCTGATAAGCTCCGTGCATGAGCACAGCCTCGCTGCTCTGGGGAATGCTGTTCAGCGCCGTCGGCGTAGGTTTCTTCGTCTATGGCAAACGTCAGCAGATGTTCGTGCCGCTGATCTGCGGACTTGGATTGATGGTGTACCCCTGGTTCGTCGCCAGCGCGGTGTGGCTGGTCGTGATTGGCGTCGCGCTGATGGCGGTTCCTTGGTTCCTGCGCTTCTGAAAGCATTTTCCGCTCGAACGCGTGCCTTACGCGCGCTTCATCGGACGCGCACGCGCTTAGTGCTTGCATGCCTCATCGCACCCGCATCCTGGGCGCGAATGTTTCAGCAACACAGCAGCACGCACATGGATATCAGAGACGTGATGACCTCGGATCCCAAATGCTATCCGCGCAACGGCACGCTGGATCAGATCGCTCAAATAAAGTGACACCCTTGACCGACTTCCGCCAGAGCCCCTCGCGCACTACATTGGCGAGATGGCCGGGTTCCCCTCCCTCTCCGACATCCGCGCCGCGCGCGAAAAGCTCGGCGACCGCGTGCGTGAAACGCCCGTGTGGAACTGGCGCGGTGGTGCGATCGCACAGGCCGCGGGCACCGACACGCAAGTCTTTCTGAAACTGGAGCTGTTCCAGTACACCGGCACCTTCAAGGCGCGCGGTGCGCTGTTGAACGCGATGGCGCTGTCGGACGAACAGAAGCGCAACGGCGTCACCGCGGTGAGCGCAGGCAATCACGCGATCGCGGTGGCGTTCGCCGCGCGCAGCATCGGCACGACCGCGAAAGTGGTGATGCCTAAAACCGCCAACCCCGTGCGCAGTGCGCTCTGCCGCACCTTTGGTGCGCAGATCGTGCTAGTGGACGACGTGCACCAGGCCTTCGAAACGGTCAAGCGCATCGAATCGCAGGAAGGCCGCACCTTCATCCATCCGTTCGAAGGCGAGTTGACTGTGCTCGGCACATCCACGGTCGGGTACGAGTTGTGCAATCAAGTCGTTCGGCTCGACGCCGTAATCGTGCCGATCGGGGGCGGCGGCCTGATCGCCGGCATTGCCAGCGCGGTGAAGCAGATGCAGCCGAATTGCAAGGTGTACGGCGTGGAACCACTGGGCGCCGACAGCATGTCGCGCAGCTTCGCCGCGGGGACGCCGCAATCGATCGAAAGGGTGAACACCATCGCTGACAGCCTCGGCGCGCCCTACGCCCTGCCCTACAGCTTCGACATCGCGCGCAAGTTCGTGGACGAGATCGTGCTGATCAGCGATGAGCAAATGCAACGCGCGATGGGTCTGCTTTTTGCTGACATGAAACTCGCCGTGGAACCGGCCGGCGCCGCCGCGACCGCCGCGCTGTGCGGCCCACTGCGCGAGAGACTGCAAGGCAAACGCGTCGGCGTGATCATGTGTGGATCGAATATCGATCTCGCGACCTTTGCGAAGCAGGCGATTGCGTATCGGCCGCAAACAAGTTGATCCAGAATACCTATCGGTACGATGGTCTCAACGGACGGGCGATCATCCAGCGAGAAGCTGGATATCCTTGAGGCGAGACTCCCGTAATTGAAGCCGCTGTAAAGCGCGAACACGCTTGTGTCAGTCCACTCGCAATTCGGGCTTTGGGTTACGGCCTCTTGTAAACCACACCACCCTTCATCACGAATGGCACGTGTTCGATCGCGGTGATGTCCTGCGTCGGGTCGCCCTGCGCGGCGATGATGTCGGCGTCGAGGCCTGCGCGTAACTGACCGAAATGATCCGACTGACGCAGGATCTTCGCGTCCACCGCGGTGGCGGCAAGCAATGCCTGCGCGGGGCGCATGCCATCCTTCACCATCCACTCGATTTCCTTGTAGTTCTCGCCGTGCTTGAATACGCCGACATCGCTGCCGCAGCCGATGGTGACGCCAGCCTGCATCGCGAGCTTGAACGCATTTTGCGAGGCGCGCATTTCTTCGTTGGGCGGGTCACCGGGTTTCCAATGGTCGAAATATTCTGCGTACGCGACCACGGCTTCCAGCGTCGGCAGATACGCGACGTGGTGCTTGGCCATCATCTCGAATACTTCCCTCGTTCCATTGAAGCCGTGCTCGATGGTGTCGACGCCCGCGAGGATCGAGCGGCGCATGCCTTCCGGCGTGGTCGAGTGCACCGACACCGGCAAACCCAATGAATGCGCGGCTTCCACGCCCGCGTTCAATTCTTCTTGTGTGAAGGTCGGCACCGATCCGTGCGATTTTCCGCAGTGGTAATCGGCGTAGATCTTAATCCAGTCCGCGCCGTGGCCGGCCTGGTCGCGCACCGCGGCGATCATTTCCGGCACGCCCGCGACGGGAATGCCGCCTTGCGGAATCGTCATGTCATCGCGAAAACCCATCGGGCCGGGTCCGTAGCAATCCTTCGCGACCGTCGCGCGCGTGGCGACGAATAGATGCGGACCGGGAATCAGGCCATCGTCGATCGCTTTCTGCACCTGCACGTCGGCATAACCCGCACCCTCGGTGCCGAGATCGCGCAACGCGGTGAAACCGGCCATCAGCGTGTCGCGCACGTGGTTGACCGCCTCGATGGTGCGGTACGGCAGCGGCTCCTTCAGCACCTGATCGTTCCACAGCGTCTCGTTGTACGGATGCAGGAAGATGTGCGAATGCGCGTCGATCAGTCCGGGCATCAGCGTGGTGCCGGGCAGATCGATCTCCTGCGCATCCGCGGGCGCGTGGATCTGGTCGGCCGGACCGACCTGCGCAATCTTGTCGCCCCGTACCAGCACCGCCCAGCCTGCGTGCGTCTGTTCATCGCGTGCATCGAACACGCGATCGGCTTTCAATAGATACGTGGTGATCGGCATGGCCGGCTCGACCGGGAACGCGGCGCTGGAAAGCGTTGCGCCGACAAATAAAGTGGCCAGCGCGCGCTGAAATATCGGCATCGGCATCGTCACCCCTCTTCCATTCTCTCACGAGCATACACTCGTGCACGCCCGCGCCGTGTCTGAAGCGGGTGCTGCGTTCGCCGCCATCGCTCCCCTTTAGGTCAGAATTGAAGCCAGCTCCTGCTCGTCGAAGCCTGCGGCACGGCGCGCGTCCAGGTTGAACGGACCGCGCAGGCCGCCAGCGACGCGCTCGCGCAATAATTTCTGGAATGTTTCGCGCGGGTCGAGCTGCTCACGTTCGCAGCACCAACGGAACCAGCGCGAGCCCGCTGCGACGTGCGCGACTTCCTCGCGCAGGATGATTTCCAAGATATTCGCGGTCGCGTCATCGTCCACGCTGCGCAGGCGCGCGATCATGCCGGGCGTGACGTCCAGCCCGCGCGCTTCCAGCACGCGCGGCACCAGCGCCATCCGCGCCAGGCAGGAGTCAGAAGTCTTTACGGCCATTTCCCAGAGACCGTTGTGCGCATCGAAATCACCGTAAGCATGACCGAACTTTTCCAGCCGCTCTGCAAGCATCCCGAAATGGCGCGCCTCGTCCGCGGCGACGTTCGCCCAGTCGCGGTAGTACTCCTCCGGCATCCCGGAGAATCGCAGCACCGCGTCCCAAGCCAGATTGATCGCGTTGAATTCGATATGCGCGACCGCGTGTATCAACGCGGCGCGGCCTTCGACGCTACCGAGCCCGCGCTGTGGCACGTCACGCGGCGGCACCAGATTCGGTCTCTCTGGCCGACCGGGCGTGTCTAAGGCGAGCGGCAACGTATCGGCGCCGGGCACACGCAGCCATCCGTCGAACAACGCAGCGAGAGTCTGTACGGTCAACTCGCACTTGCGGTGCGGATCGGTGCAGACGAAACACTCTCTCGCCGCTTCGCGCAGGTCTTGCGTCTTGAGCATAGCGTTCACGCCATCCGTGAAATATCCGGAGGCGGTGTCACCACGCCGCCGGCGATCGCGCCGGTCAGAGGGGGCGGTCGGTAAACGGCGACCTCGCGCCAACGCTGCCAGACACTTTCATCGATCGTTTCGTTCACGCCTCCGCCGATGGTGCGATTGAACGGCTGCTTGAAGAGCTCGTAGAGGCCGTACATGAACTGCGCGTAGGAATTGTTGGGCGTGCCGAGTTCCGCGTCCGGCAATGGTACGAACGGCGCGACGAAAGCGAGCCCGGCGTCCGCCGCCTTCCGCTGCATCCACGCCAGCGGCAGATCGGGCAGCGGATCGGGCCTGCGGCCCGCGCCATCGGTTTCCTCGCCACCGCCCACGTCGGAATGACAACCGATGAACCAGCGCTGCTCCACGTCGATCTGCGAGGGCTTCTTTGAAGTCGGCGATTCGCCCGGCGCCAGATTCTGCGGCAGGCGCGTCCATTTGGTCGGCGCAAAATCGGCGCGATGCTCGTCCAGCGCCAGTGCTTGGTAGGCGTAGCGTACGCTGGAACTCAATTCAGTATCGTGGAAGCGATAGCGGCTGCGCGCGAACGGAAACCACGACGCGACGTCCGGAATGCCCAGCGCGCCGACCGTATCCCACACGCCGATGAAGTGGATCAGGATTTCGCGTGAATGCTGCGCGCGATACGCAATTGCCTGCGGATCGTCCGGCTTGATGTCGTTGCGGTAGAAATCGTAGGCGTCGTCGACTGCGCCTTGCGTCACTTCGCCCTTCGCGTCGGGCTTCAGCAAACCGCATTTGCGGATCAGGCCGGCGGCACTGCGCGCGCTGTAGGCCCCGCGGCTGAAGCCGAACAGGAAAACTTCGTCGCCATCGTTCCAGTTCTGGCACAACCAACGGTAACCCTGCTCGATGCTGGCCGACAGCCCCAGCCCGAAGGCGCCGCCTAAAAGGTGCGTGATGCCCGGCTTGACGCCCACGCCCTCAATGTATTGCGTAATCTGCGTGATGCCGGCGTCATCCACGGGCGCGATCAGTTTCCACAGGCGTTCGACGTTGGTGTGTGTCTGCACCTTGTTCCAGGTACCGTCGAACAGCACGATCAGTCGGCGCGGCATGGTGTTTATCAACGCATGAATTCGATGTCATGCATTGTCGCGCGCCGCCTGCTCAGCCGGCGAGACGCCAATCTCGCTCGCAATGAAAAACCTTCGTATAAGCGTAGCGAGCGAAGGCAGGTTGAGCGTCGCCGGAGCACAGGTCGAAATTTCTGCGCTTTCGCGATGCCTTGAATGGCATCGCGTGCGGAAATTTCGGGTGAGGCATGGATGCCGATCGGAGAACGCGCCAAGGACGGCTGCTTGCGCGAAGCAGCTTCTGAGCGCAAGCTGCCGAGCGCAGTAGCTTATACGGAGGTTTTCGACTAGTCCCGCACTTGCGCTTGCAGATACGGCGTCAATCCGAGCTGACCGATCAGGCTGAGCTGGGTTTCCAGCCAGTCGATATGTTCCTCTTCGGACTTCATGATCGAACAAAAAATTTCGCGGCTGACGAAATCGCCGATCTGTTCGCAATGCGCGATCGCGGCTTTCAGGTCCGGCAGGGCTTCGCGCTCCAGCGCGAGATCGCATTCGATCGCCTCTTTCGGGCCTTCGCCGATTTTCAGCTTGTTGAGTTTTTGCAGATTCGGCAGGCCTTCGAGGAAAAGAATGCGCTCGATCAGGCGATCGGCGTGCTTCATCTCGTCGATCGATTCAGCGCGCTCATGCTCGGCAAGTTCCTTGTAGCCCCAGTTGACGTGCATGCGGTAATGCAGGAAATACTGGTTGATCGCGGTCAGCTCGTTGCAGAGCACGCGGTTGAGAAATTCGATGACCTTGGCATCGCCCTGCATGGTGATCTCCCTGCGAACTGCGCGATCGTGAAGTGCACACTATACCGCCGTGCTGCGGCTTCACATCATCGCAGAATGGGCTTTGACTCTTTGCCCCTTGCGTCAAGGGAGCGGAAACCCTGCGCGGCAAGGTTCGGGTTTGTGGAGGAATAAGACCGCTCGACGAATGAGAGCGGAACGCTTGCTTGGAGTTGTCGTCAAGCGGCCAGCGGCATCATCGCGCCGGCGTTTTCGGCACGCGCCTGCTCCAGCAGCAGGCGAGCCTCGACTTCACAGCAGCCGCAGCAGTTGCCGCAGCCGGTACGCGCCTGCAATTGCTCGAATGACTCCACGCCTGCGTCCGTGGCGCTGCGGATGTCGTGATCGGTGACGGCGTTACAGATGCAGACGTACATGCTGGGCTCTCGGTTCGGCGAACCCATTTCAATGCAAATGCGAATGATTGTCAACTAGATTCGTCGCGGCGTTCAGGCACTTCGCCTGTGGGCCTTCGCCTCGTCCGACCGCACCAGTTCAATCTGCTCGAAATAACCTGGATCTACGCCGGTAACGTATTGACCTGAAAAGCATGAGTCATCGAAGTGCTTCAGTGATTCGTTACCCTCGGCCACGGCCTCGCGCAAGTCTTCCAAGTCCTGATAGATCAGCCAGTCGGCGCCGATGTACTGGCGAATTTCCTCGACGCTGCGGCCATGCGCGATCAGTTCGTTGGCCGCCGGCATGTCGATGCCGTACACGTTGGGATAGCGCACCGGAGGCGCGGCCGAGGCGAAATACACCTTGTTGGCGCCGGCCTCGCGCGCCATCTGGACGATCTGCTTGGACGTGGTGCCGCGTACGATCGAGTCGTCCACCAGCAGCACGTTCTTGCCGCGGAACTCCAGCGGGATGGGATTCAACTTGCGCCGCACCGAACGCGCGCGCTCGCCCTGTCCCGGCATGATGAAGGTGCGGCCGATGTAACGGTTCTTGACGAACCCCTCGCGGAACGGCACACCGATCGCGGCCGCGAGCGTCGAGCCCGCGGTGCGCGAGGTGTCCGGGATCGGGATCACCGCGTCGATGTCATGGTCGGGCCACTCGCGCAGGATCTTCGCCGCGAGTTTCTCGCCCATGCGCAGCCGCGCCTTGTACACCGACACGTCCTCGATCATCGAATCCGGACGCGCCAGATAGACGTATTCAAAGATGCACGGCGCGTGCACCGCGCCCTCGGCGCAGCGGCGCGAATGGATGTTGCCGTCGAAATCGATGAAGACTGCTTCGCCCGGCGCGATGTCGCGCAGGCGCTTGAAACCGAGGATGTCGAACGCGACCGATTCCGATGCGACCGCGACCTCCTTGCCGCTCGGCGTCATGCGCTCGCCTAGCACCAGCGGACGAATGCCGTGCGGATCGCGGAACGCCAGCAGGCCGTAATCGAGAATCAGCGCGATGCAGGCGTAGCCGCCTTTCGCTCGCGCGTGCACGCCCGCCACGGCCTTGAAAAGATGATCCGGCGTCAACTGGTGGCGCTCCTGGATCTGTAATTCGTGCGCGAGGATATTCAGCAACACCTCCGAATCGGAATCGGTGTTGATGTGACGGCGATCGTCCTCGAACATCTCGCGCCGCAGTGCCTCGGTGTTGATCAAATTGCCGTTGTGCGCGAAAGCGATGCCGTAGGGCGAATTGACGTAGAACGGCTGTGCTTCCTCGGAAGATTCCGCCCCGGCGGTGGGATAGCGACAGTGGCCGATACCGGCGTGGCCGCGCAGGTCGCGCATGTCCTGCGCGCTGAACACGTCGCGCACCAGGCCCGGCCCGCGGTGCAGCCGCAGGCGGCTGCCGTCCACCGTGGCAATGCCCGCGGCGTCCTGTCCGCGATGCTGCAGGACGGTCAGGCCGTCATACAGCGCGGTCGCGACTTCGGTTCTGCCGACAATACCGATGATGCCGCACACGTTGCGATTCTCGCCTCTAGTTGCAAGCAGCCGTCATGGCGCGCTTTGGTCGGCATCCTGCCTTCTAGGAAGGCGGTTCGACGTGCCACTACGACATGTCGAAAACGCCTCATTTCGACCAGTGACTCTTTACAGCGATCCTATTGTCCCACACCGCCCTCTTCGTGATGATGATCGCGTTTCGCTTCGCTTGCACTCGAAGACGATGCGGGCAACACGTTGCCGGGCAATTCCAGTCGCGGCACGGATATGGGGACGTGGGGCAATTCCGGCAAGGCCTTGGCGCCCGTCTGCACGTATTGCGCCGCGTCTTCCGGCAGGTGCTGCGACAGCCAGCCCGTACCCTGCGCGAACACCGGCAGCAATTGCGAACCACGCCACCATAGCTCGTGCGGCGCCGGCGTGAAGCTCAGCGCCCATACGCCAACCAGTACCAGCAATGCGCCGCGCACGAAGCCAAACAACAACCCGAGCAGGCGATCCCCTCCTGACATGCCAGCGCCGCGGATCAATTTCCGCAATAGCCAGCCGACCAACGACCCCGCCGCGATCACCGCCAGGAAGCACGTCAGGTAACCCGCCACGATGCGCGCGGCCGGCTGATGCAACCATTGGCCGTACCACATCGCGACTTCATCGCCTAACATCCACGCGACCCAGAACGCCGCGATCCAGCACGTCAAGGAAAGCACTTCCGCGACGAATCCGCGCATCAGCCCGAACAACACGGAGATCGCGAGGACGGCAAGAATGACGATGTCGGCAGGGTTCATTTTGGGCAAGCTATCGCGCCCGGCATGCCGCGCGCCGGCAACACGCATCCTGTCTTCTCACTACGCTTTCCTGGGCACTTGTCGACCAAGTGAGTGCCGGGCATCGTCATGACTGCGTAACTATGATCCCGGTCATCTTCATCTTCACCGCGATCTGCGCTTTCAATTCTTCCGCGCGCGCGCGTTGATTCACCGGGCCGGCGCGCACGCGATAGAGCTTGCCGTTGCCATTTGGCGCGCTGTCCACGTAACCATCAAAGCCCAGCTCGCGCAGACGGTCGCGCAACTTGTTCGCATCCGCTTCATTGCCGAACGCGCCGAGCTGCACGGCCCATCCGCCGGCCTTGTCGGCGGGAACCGCGTTCGCCGGTGCATCGCTGGTTTGATTTCCGACATTCGCCATCAGCGCGGCCGGAACTTTCGGTAGTGCGCTCTTCAGCTTCAAGCGCGCGGCTTCGGCCGCAGCGCGGTCGGCAAATGGCCCGACCACCACACGTGTCGCGGGCTTGCCGTTATAAACGGTGCTCTCGCCGTGTGCGGAATATCCCTGCTTGGTCACCGCTGCGATCAGCTTCTCGGCGTTGGCGTGTTCGCCGTAGATGCCGAGGTTCAATGCGTACGACCCGTTCGCTGCGGTCCCTGGCGCATCCGGAGCTGCCGGCACAGCGGCCGTGGGCATCGTCGGCGGCGGCGTCACTTTCGCGATTTGAAGCGGTGCGCTCTGCTGTGTCGGCTTCGCGGTGGCACTCGCCGCCGGCGCAGGCTGCGAGGGTGCCACGGCTACGTCCAGCGGCGATGACGCGGGCTTGCCCGCATCCGCATTCACCGTCGTCACGCGATCGGGATCATTGGCGTTCGCGCTGGCGCTGTCCGGGCCGACGCTCAATGTTTTCGTCTGCAACTGCGCATCCGGCTGATCCGGAATTTTCAGGCTGACGGTTTGATCGCCGGTAACCTTGTGCGTCGTGCTGGAAAAAAACATTGGCACGAAGATGATCGCGAGCGCAACGAGCACGGCTGCGCCCAGCAGACGGGTTTTCAGGGCGGGTTCCATTGATGTGATCCCAGGCGAGCGGCGGCGCGTCCGATTATACCGACGTGTTATCGCCGCGCGTCATGCATGCACATCGCAGGCACGCATTACCGCCGCGACTACGAAGAATGATCCGAACACGAGAATGCGATCGTTACTCCCTGCGTCACTGCGCGCAGTTCGCAATGCCGCGCCGACATCACGATGTTCGCTGATGTCGGCATCGGGCATGAGATCGCGTACACGGCGCGCCAGTTCCTCGACCGGCAAGCCGCGCGGTGATTCGCTCTCCAGTCCGGCCAGATGCCATTGTGCAATGCGCGAATGCAGTGCGCGCAGGATGCCTGCGACATCCTTGTCAGAGAGTGCACCGAAGACGGCGAGATTTTTTCCAGCGACCCGATTCGTATCCAGCCACCGCGCGAGTTCGCGTGCGGCCTGTGGGTTGTGTGCCACGTCCACGATCACCTGCGGCAAACAGGCAATCTGCTGCAAGCGGCCGGCGACTCGCGCTACGCGCACGCCATGCGCAATCGCCTCCGGATGCCAGCAGAGCGATTCGCGCAGCGCATGCAACGCAGCAATCGCCGCGGCGGCATTGGCGATCTGCGCAGGCGCGCTCAGCACGGGCATGGGCAAATGCAATTGCGTGCCGCCGCTGCGCCAGGTCCAGCCATCGTTTTCGACCTGTGCCGCGTAATCACGGCCATGTCGCATTAAGCGTGCGCCGATGCGCAGTGCGTTTTCGATCAAGCTGTGTGGCGGATCGCTTTCACCGATGATTGCGGGTTTGCCGGCGCGGAAGATGCCAGCTTTTTCGCGCCCGATACTTTCGCGATCGTTGCCCAGCCATTCCATGTGATCCAGATCGACCGTCGTCACGATCGCCGCATCGGCATCGATGAGGTTCACCGCATCCAGCCGTCCGCCCAAGCCCACTTCCAGCAACGCGACATCCAGATTCGCGCGCGAGAAGATGTCGAATGCGGCCAGCGTGCCGAATTCGAAATAAGTGAGCGGAATGGCATCCACACGATCGGCGCCGCGCGCGGTCTCGATGCGCTCGAAAGCGGCAATCAGCGCTTCGTCCGCCGCTTCCTCGTCGTTGATCCGCACGCGTTCGTTGTAACGCAGGATGTGAGGCGAGGTGTACGCGCCCACATGCATGCCACCGGCGCGCAGCATCGCTTGCAGGAACGCGACCGTCGAGCCCTTGCCGTTGGTGCCGCCGACCGTGATCACCGTGCGCGCGATCCGCGGCGCACCCATTCGCCGCCACACCTCGCGCACACGGTCCAACCCGAGATCGATCCCGCGCGCGTGCACGCGCTGCTGATAATCCAGCCAATCGACCAACATCGAGAAGGTGGGCGGCATTGCTGCAAAGGCTCCGGGGGCGCGCAGTTTCGCAGAGATTTCGTATCCTTGCGGTATCGGAGATTCGCGGGCGCCGCAAGCGTCATCGCGCATGCAGACACCGCGCCGACTGCAGGCTGTGCAAGCCATGGGAAACAAACGGCGTGCACACCGAATCGCTCGCCGGCGAGAAGATCAGCGACCATCGCCGCCGCTTGAGCGGAGACTTGCTTCGATGCCGCTGAGCTGGAACGAAAATCACGCGTTGCTTTTTTCGCGCGAATGAGTGGATGAGGCACCGGAAGGTGCCGAAGCTCAACCCTTCCTCAACGACTTTTCGACATGTTCCGCGTCAGCGCCGCCCGTCGCGTCAATTTCGAAAAGAAGGTCAAGAAGATCAGCAGCAGAATGCGCTACATCAACCTTTGACTCGGTCGGAGCAAACGCAAAAGACACTCAATTCCCGCTTGTGCGGGATAACCAGCGAACATCAGCTCTCAAGCCGCTTTCGGCTGCTTCATCAGGATCGCCAGCAAGTCGGCGACGGTGTCGCGCATCTGGCGGCGGTCGACGATCATGTCCAGCGCGCCGTGTTCGAGCAGGAATTCGGAACGCTGGAAACCTTCCGGCAGGGTTTCGCGTACGGTCTGTTCGATCACGCGCGGCCCGGCGAAGCCGATCAGCGCTTTCGGTTCGCCAATGTTGATGTCGCCCAGCAAGCCGAGGCTGGCCGATACGCCGCCGGTGGTGGGATTGGTCAGCACGCTGACGTAGGGGAAACCCCCTTCACGCAGGCGCGCCAGCGCGGCGGAGGTCTTGGCCATCTGCATCAAAGAGAGCAGGCCTTCCTGCATGCGCGCGCCGCCGGTGGCGGAAAAACACACCAGCGGCACCTTTTCGGCCAGCGCGAGTTCCGCCGCACGCGTGAACTTCTCCCCCACCACCGAGCCCATCGAGCCGCCCATGAATGCGAACTCGAACGCGCACGCGGCGAGCGGTATGGACTTCAACGTGCCGCGCACTGAAATCAGCGCGTCCTTCTCCCCGCTAGCCTTCTGCGCAGCGGCGATGCGGTCCCGGTATTTCTTCGAGTCCTTGAACTTCAGCGCATCAACCGGCTGCATATTCTCGTCGAGTTCGGTGACGCTGTTCTCATCGAGAAACGAAGCCAGGCGCGCGCGCGCGCCGATCGCGTGATGATGGCCGCATTTGGGGCACACCATCAGGTTGCGCTCCAGCTCGGGCTTGTACAGCACCGCGCCGCAGCCCACGCATTTTTCCCACACGCCTTCCGGTACCTTGCCCTTGCCGCCGGCATTGCCTTTGCCCCCGGAGTTCTCGGTGCGGATGCGCGGGGTCATCAGTTTCTGCAACCAGGTCATGGGCAGGAATAGAATGAAAGGAGATCAAAGGATACCGCAGCAGCGTGCGCTGCGTGCAGGTCCTTTCGCTGTATGGAGTACGCGCTACAGAACGGCGCGAATCGGCGCGAGAAATTCGCGGGCGCGGCGGCATGCCTCATCCGCACTCGCGCTACCTTCCAAATGCGACACCAGCGCCGACCCGATCACCACCGCATCGGCGAACGCACCGACGCGGTGTGCGCCGGCTGCATCCCTAATGCCGAAGCCCACTGCAACCGGCGTCTCGCACAATTTCTTCAATGCCTGCACGCGTGTTTCGACCTCATCGACCCGCAAGCGCGCCGCGCCGGTGATGCCGGCGAAGGAAACGTAATACAAATAACCTTCCGCTGCTGTGGCGATCTGCTGCAGCCGCGGATCCGAGGTGGTCGGCGCGGCCAACAGGATGCATTGCAAACCAGCATTGCGCAGCGGTTTTAACGAGGCGTCTTCCTCGATCGGACAATCCACAATCAGCACGCCGTCCACGCCGGCTTTGCTCGCTTCGCGTGCGAATTTTTCCAGCCCGAAAATTTCGATCGGATTGAGATAGCCCATCAATACGACCGGCGTGCGCGTATCGCGCTGACGGAAATCGCACACCCACTGCAAAACCTGCTCGGTGCCGATCCCTTTTGCCAAGGCGCGCTCGCTGGCGTGCTGAATCACAGGGCCATCCGCCATCGGATCGGAAAACGGCACACCCAGCTCGATCGCGTCCGCGCCGGCTTCGACGAGCGCGTGCATCACTGCGACCGTGGCTGACGGCAACGGATCGCCGGCGGTGACGAAAGGGATCAGCGCGGTGCGTTTTTTAGCACGCAAGGCCGCGAAGCATTTTTCGATACGCTGGCTCACAATTCGATGCTCTCGCGCGCCGCTATCGTGTGCACATCCTTGTCGCCGCGGCCCGACAGGTTGCACAGGATCAATTTGTCCTTCGGCAATCCACGCGCCACTTTGATCGCCTGCGCGACGGCGTGGCTGGATTCCAGCGCGGCGAGGATGCCTTCGGTTTTCGCCAGCAGATGGAATGCTTTCAGCGCCTCGTCATCGGTGACGCCGACGTATTCCGCGCGGCCGCTGTCTTTCAGGAACGCGTGTTCGGGGCCGACCCCGGGATAATCCAGGCCAGCCGACACCGAATGCGTCTCGGTGATCTGACCGTTGTCGTCGCACAACACGTAGGTGCGATTGCCGTGCAACACACCGGGACGGCCCGCTGCAAGCGACGCCGCGTGGTGTCCGCTGGCCAGGCCTTCGCCCGCCGCTTCGGCGCCGACCATGCGGACGTTCTGGTCATTCAGGAAGGCGTGGAACAGGCCAATCGCGTTGGAACCGCCGCCGACGCATGCGGTAATCACATCCGGCAAACGGCCGTACTCTTCCAGCATCTGCGCGCGCGCTTCGCGGCCGACCACGGCGTTGAAATCGCGCACCATCATCGGATACGGATGCGGCCCCGCCACCGTACCGATGATGTAGAAGGTGTCGTGCACGTTGGTGACCCAGTCGCGCAGCGCTTCGTTCAGGGCATCCTTCAACGTCTTCGAACCCGAAGTTACCGGCACCACTTCGGCGCCCAGCAGTTTCATGCGGTAGACATTGATCTTCTGTCGCTCGATATCGACCTCGCCCATGTAGACGACGCACCGCATGCCAAAACGCGCGCACACCGTGGCCGTGGCAACGCCGTGCTGGCCCGCGCCGGTTTCGGCGATGATGCGGCGCTTGCCCATCGCGCGAGCGACTAGCGCCTGCCCGACCGTGTTGTTGATCTTGTGCGCGCCGGTGTGATTCAAATCCTCGCGCTTCAGCAGGATCTGCGCGCCGCCGACGTGCTGCGACAAGCGCTGCGCGTGATAGATCGGCGACGGCCGGCCGACGTAATGCTTCAGGTCATGCTCGAACTCGGCGGTGAACACCGGATCGTTGCGCAATCTGACGTACGCCGCGGTCAACTCCTGCAGCGGCGCGATCAAGGTCTCGGCCACGAACACGCCGCCGTAATCGCCGAAGCGGCCGTGCTCGTCGGGAAACGCGTGATAGTCGATCTGTTTCATCGGGATTAAAGATTTTGCCGGGCGCGCTGTTTCAATTCTTCCACGAGTTCTGCCGTGAACGGGCCGAGCACGCCGCGACGCGATTCGGGAATATGAGCGGCGGGATTTTCGTCGCCAAAGACGTAGTAATCGAGCAGATTGCGCCATGCGGCGCGCTCCGCCGGCGGCAACGCCCTGAAAGCGAGCAGGCAATGGAACAGCGCCGCGCGCGCGTGACCTGTGTGATAACCCGGCACGCCGACCGCATTCCACCAGTAGTTCACCAGCGCGTTCAACTGCTCACGCGATTCGACGTGATGCCACCACAGCGGCGGGATGTAGATCGCATCGCCTTCATGCAGTTCGGCCACTTGCGCAGTAGCCAGCGCGAGCTTCAATCGCGGATAACGCGGATCGTCTGGCCGGTCCAGCCGTGCCAGGCTGATCGCCGCGCCGGTGGGCGCGAAATCCAGCGGCCCGACATACAGGTTCGGCAGTTGATCGGGCGGAAACAAAGTAAAGCGACGCGTGCCGCACACCACGCAGGCGATGTTGTGCTGCGAATCGAAATGCGTGGGCGTGATCGTGCGGTTACCCATCCACAAACGCGGCTCGATTCGCGGATCGAGGAACGGCAACGTGTGATCCGTCAGCAAACCAGGCAGACACTCGCGCAGCGGCACGCTCTGTATTACCAAGCCCGGCGCGTGCTCGCGCTGGCTGTATTTCGCCAGACGTGCCAGGCCCCACGTCACCGGCACCTTGAAATGCTGGTAATTGAAATCGGAAAGATCGGATGTGTAGCCGATGATGCCATCGACCTCCGGCGCGAGCATCAGAGTCGTGACGTCGACGCCGCTGTCGAGTTGCGCCAGCCGCTGCGCGAACGCAGTATCCGATTGCAGCGAAAGTTGCACGATCGGCCAGTCGCGCACCAGGCCGCGGATCACTAGCGGCTTGCCGCGTGCGAGTGCGGCATCGAGATCGAACGCGCGCGGGTCGCATTCCTCAATGGGTTTGAATTGCGATGCAGATACGGCTGCGGTGTTCATGGCGATTTCGCACTGCGCACGGACGCGAAGAACGCGCGCAGTTTCTTTTCGTCCTTGATGCCCGGCGAGGATTCCACGCCGCTCGCCACGTCCACCGCCCATGGTCGTACTTCGACGATTGCGCGCGCGACGTTGTCCGCATTCAAACCGCCGGCGAGGATGATCGGACGACCGAGATCGCGCGGAATGCGTGACCAGTCGAATGTCCTGCCCTGCCCACCTCGCGCGCCGGGCGCGTGCCCGTCCAGCACGAAGCCGCGAGCGTGCGGATGCATTGCCGTCATCGCTCGCACATCCACTTCACCCGCCATGCCGATCGCCTTGATGTAGTGCACACCGAAGGATTCGCAGAACGTCGCGTCTTCGCTGCCATGGAACTGGATGAGGTCGGGTTGCACTGCGTCGATGAGCTTGGCAAGGTGATCAAGCGGCAGATCGTGCGTCAACATCACCGCCGAAACAAATGACGGCAAGGCATCACGGATCCTGCGCGCACGTTCCACCGACACGCAGCGGGGACTGCTTGGCGTCATCACTAGACCGATCGCATCCGCGCCGAGCTCGCACGCGAGCAGCGCATCCTCGGTGCGGGTGATGCCGCAGATTTTGATTCGCGTGCGGGACATCGATCGATCCGAATGCAGGAGCCTGCTTGCAGAGGACTCATGTCGGTGCAAGCTTCCGGTCGCGAGCCCACTCGCTGCTACAGGGTCACCTCGGCCGGAAGCCGCCATTGTGCCGGATACTTCGGTCCGATGAAGGTCAAGCCTTGCGGTGGCGCGGTGGCGCCGCCCAGCGCGCGGTCGCGCTGCTCCAGCACGCGCGCGATCCATTCGATCGGCTGCTCGCCGCGCCCGACTTCCAGCAGGGATCCTGCGATGTTGCGCACCATGTGATGCAGAAAGGCATTGGCTTCGATGTCGAGGATCACGCGTTCGCCTTCGCGCTTGACGGAAATCGCCAGCACTTCACGCCGGGCGTGCGCGGCCTGACACGACAGCGCACGGAATGCGGAGAAATCGTGTTCGCCGACCAGCGATTGCGCCGCCGCATGCATCGCCTCGGCATCCAGCCACCGCCGCTCCCAGGAAACGTAACGCGCTTGCAAGGCAGGCCGCACCGCGCGATTGAGGATCACGTAACGGTAGCGGCGTGCACGCGCGGAAAATCGCGCATGAAAATCCTCGCGCACGCACCGCGCCCACAGCGCAGACACGCCGCCCGGCAAACGCGAATTCGCGCCCAGCGTCCAAGCGCGTTCGTCGCGCTGCGCATCGCTGTCGAAATGGATCACCTGACAGCGCGCGTGCACGCCGGCATCGGTGCGGCCGGCGCAGATCACTTCGACCGGGTGATCTGCCACAAATGACAACGCGGCCTCTACTTCAGCCTGGATGCTGGGAGCGTGGGCGAGCCGCTGCCAGCCGAAGAAATCCGTGCCGTCGTACTCGATGCCGAGCGCAATGCGCATCAAACGCTTTCGAGCAGCCGCTTCGCCTCGTCCTTCTGCGTCTGCGAACCTTCGTTGAGAACTTCTTCCAGCATCGCGCGCGCGCCCGCTGGATCGCCCATATCGAGATAGGCGCGCGCGAGATCGAGCTTGGTATCCACCGGATCGTCGCTGAAGGCCGGCGCGTTCTGCTCGCGCACGATGTCTTGCTCTTCCTCCGGCATCAGCGGGGGCAATTCCTGGCGCTGATGAACCGGTTCGTCCACCGTATCCGCGAATCTCGCGGCGCGATGCTCGCGGGTGATCTCGTCAGCGCCGGCCACGGGAGGTTGCGCCGGCGGCATGCCGGGTTCGGCCACAGGCTCTTCCTGCGGCAATTCGTCGAAGGCGAAATCGTATTCATGCTCCGGTGCCGGCTCCGTGGGTACGGCGGCAATGGGCTCGTCTTGCGCCCCGGCTTCTTCTGCGAACGCCTCTGTGTGCGGCGTTTCGTCTTCAACCAGCGCGCGCGGTGGCAACGGCGATTCGCCGAAGTGATCGGCGAGCGACGGCGTCTCGGGCTCCAGATCCGGCAATGAGCGCGGGCGGCGGCGCAACAGGCCGAGCAGGATCAGCGCGAGGATGACGATGCCCGCGGCTACCCAGGCGATCGGTCGCTGATACCACGGCACTTCCTCGGCCGGCGGGTTGTGCACGGCCGGCGCGACATGCGGCGCAGGTTTCCCAGTTGCCGCAGGTTTGGCGACCTGCGCCGATGCCGCGCTCGCGGCTGTCGCAATGTTCGCGGCCGCGGGGCTGCTCGACGCGGGCGCCGATGTGACGGCAGATTTCGGCGCGGCGGCCACGCTGGATGCAGCCGGCGCGGCGACGCTCGCCGCCGGTTTCGGCGCCGACGACGCCCCAGCAACCGATGCGGCCGGCGCAGCCACGCCGGATTTCGCGGCGGCTTGCGCTTCGGCCAGCTTGCGTTGCAGTTCGGCGATCTGCGCGTCCTTCATCGCCAGCAGTTTCTGGTTCTTGCCGCTGATGTCTTCCAGATCGTGCACGCGCGACTGCAATTCGCTGTTTTCCTGCTTCAGGCTGGCCAGCGATTCCTTCGCGGTCGCAAGTTGCTGCTTGATGCCCGCGACCTGCGCGGTGTCGGTGCCGCCCTTTTCGCCTGCGCGCGTCGCGGCCGAACCGCCGCCCTGCGTCGGCGGCACCAGCGCGAGCCGATCGCCCTCGCTCGCCGCCGGTTTCGCTTGCGCGCTTTCCGCGGGCGCCTCCGCAGTGCCGGCAACGGTGGTGGCCTGGTGCGCGGCAGCACCACGCCAGTCCTCGATCTGCCGATGGATTTGCGCACGCGCCTGCTTTCCGGCCGGTGCGGAATCGATCTCGTCGCGCGTGGGGATGCGCAGGATCGCACCGCTCTTCAGATTGTTGATGTTGTTCTTGTAGAACGCGTCGGGATTGGTGTTCTGCAGGGCCAGCATCATCTGATCGACGTTGACCTGATCGTCGGGGCGCGTTTGCGCCGCGATGCGGTACAACGTGTCGCCGCGCTGCACGGTGTATTCGCTGGCACGGGGCGAGGTGATCGGGGTTGCGGCGCGCGGCGGAGCAACCGGCTGCGGCGCGGGCGCGGGTTGCTGCACTGGCGCCGAATACACGCTCGGCGGCGGGCTCGCGGGCGCGGTTTGCGCTGGCGACTCCACGGGCGCAACCGGTTCCTGCGGTGCCTGCGCAGCCGTGGGCGCGCTCGCTACCTGCGGTGGCGGCGATGCAATGACCGGATCGAGCAGCACGGTGTATTCGCGCAATTGCTTGCCCGTGCTGGTATCGATTTCCAGCAGGAAATCCAGATAGGGATCGCCGATCGGCTGGTCGCTGGTGACCAGCACCAGCTTGTGGCCGGTGCTGTCGCTGACGATGCTGAAGCGCAGGTGTTCCAGACCCGCTCGCGTCAAACCCGCCTTGCTGAAATCCGCGGGCGAAGCCAGTTCCACGCGCAGGTCTTTCGCTTCGGAGAGATTGTCGAGCTGGATCGGGATTTCCGCGACCAGCGGTTCGTCCAGCGCGGATTTCACCTGAATCTGCCCGAGTTGCAGCGCCAGCGCGGGTGCGCTGCCCAGCGCAAAGGCAATGGCCAGAGGAAGTTTCAGGCTGGACTTCATGTTATTTCCCCGATCAGCCGCGACGCGATCGCAAGGGTAGTCCACAACGCCGGCTCTGAACAGGGTTTGTGACGTTCAGCGGTGGCCGGCGCCTGAACGGGCTGCGGCCGGCGCGGATGCGCCGTGCCCTTGCACTGCGTCCAGCTTGCGTTGCAGTTCGGCGATCTCGCGGTCGCGCTGCGCCTGCTGTTCGCGCGCCGCCGCGCTACGGCGTTCCAGCTCGTCCACGCGGCTCTTCAATTGGGCCGACTGTGCACGTTGTTCCTGTAACTGCCTTTGGGTGTCGCGCAATGAATGTTCGTCCGCGCGCGGCGCTGCGCTGGAAGCGGGCACGGGCGGCGCGGCCAAGCCCACCGGGGTGGTCAGCAACGAAACCGTGAAAATGACGGCCCGTAGCATGCGGATTCCCGCGACATGTTCGATTCGAATCGGAGTATTCCAGCGCATTTCACCGCACGCGTTCGCGACCGCCGTCAAAGATAATCCCGCACCAGCAATTCCGCGATCTGCACCGCGTTCAGCGCGGCACCCTTGCGGATATTGTCCGACACGATCCACATGTCCAGCCCGCGCGGATGCGAGATGTCCTCGCGGATGCGCCCGACAAACACTTCGTCCTTGCCCGATGCGTGCCCCGCCGGCGTGGGATAACCGCCCGCCTTGCGTTCGTCGACCAGCGTAACCCCCGGCGCCTTCGCCAAGAGCGCGCTCGCCTCGTTCGCGCTCAGCTTGACGCGCGTTTCCACGTGTACCGCTTCCGAATGGCCGTAGAACACCGGCACGCGCACACAAGTTGGATTCACCTGGATCGATTCGTCCTCCAGGATCTTGCGCGTTTCCCACACCATTTTCATTTCTTCCTTGGTGTATCCGTTGTCCTGGAAGTCGTCGATGTGCGGAATCAGATTGAACGCGATCTGCGCGGGGAACTTGCTTGGCGTCGCGGGCTGGAAGTTCAGCAATGCTGCCGTCTGCCGGCCTAGTTCATCCAGACCGGAACGGCCTGCCCCCGAAACGGATTGATACGTCGCCACGTTGATGCGCTCGATCTGTGCGGCACGGTGGATCGGCGCCAGCGCCACCAGCATCTGCATGGTCGAACAATTGGGATTGGCGATGATGCCGTGTCTTGTGTAATGCGCGATTGCATGCGGGTTGACCTCGCTCACCACTAGCGGCACGTCGTCCACGTAGCGGAATTCGGAGGTGTTGTCGATCACCACCGCGCCCGCTTCCGCCGCCCGCGGCGCGTGTTCGCGGCTCACCTTGCCGCCCGCGGAAAAGAAGGCAATGTCGATGTTTGCGAAATCGTAGTCGGCGAGGTTTTGCACCGTCAGCGATCTGCCGTCGAAATCGACCTTGCCGCCCGTCGAGCGTTCGCTCGCCAGCGGCACCAGTTGTTCGATCGGAAATCCGCGTTCGGCCAGGATCGAAAGCAGCGCTTCGCCCACTGCGCCGGTGGCCCCGACGACGGCGACGTTGTAGCGGGATTTCTTGCTCATCAATTTGCAATGGAAGAATGGTGGCAGAAAAGATTCGCCGCGATGTCGACACCGTCAAAATGACGAGTTGTCATTTCGACGCCAGCAACGTCGGCGGATTTCATCGGCCGTCCGGCACCAGGCCAGCGCGGCGCCGAACGACACAACGAACAGCCGCAGTTGGCTGGCACCAGTGTCGCCCCCGCTCGCGAAACGCGCAACGCTGCATCGGCACATCCGCGACATACGCCGCGCAATAACAGACGTTGGCGAGCACCGCCAGAACCACCCGCGCCAGAATCGGCTCGAAGCCCAGATCTACACGGATCTGCGTCCAGAAGATCACCGCGAGGGCGGCCACAACCGCCGCAAGCGCGGCATTGTAGATCGGCTGGCACGGCCCCCAATAAGCGATCGCCTCGCTCGATACTTCGTGAAAGGAAATCCCTGCCTGTGCAGTCATCGCATTCTCCTATGCGATTCGGGGCTTCACCTCGCCCACATCGCCGCATTGCGCGCGGTGACGGAGCGCCTGATCTATTAGCACCAGCGCGACCATTGCCTCGGCGATCGGCACGGCCCGGATGCCGACACAGGGATCGTGCCGGCCTTTGCTGCGCACTTCCACCTGTTCACCGGCGAGATTGACGCTGCGGCCGGGCTTCAAGATGCTGGACGTCGGTTTCAGCGCAATCGAGGCGAGCACGTCCTGCCCGCTGGTAATTCCGCCCAATATGCCGCCGGCATGATTGGACGCAAAGCCGTCCGAACGCAATTCGTCGCGGTGCTCGCTGCCGCGCTGTGAGACGGATGCGAAACCGGCGCCGATTTCCACGCCCTTGACCGCGTTGATCGACATCAGCGCGGAGGCGAGCTCCGCATCCAGCTTTCCGTACACCGGCTCGCCCCAACCTGGCGGCACATTGCTGGCGACTACGTCGACACGCGCGCCGACCGAATCGCCGTCCTTGCGTAATGCATCGATGTATTTTTCGAGCCGTGGCACTTGCGCGGCCACCGGCCAGAAGAATGCGTTGCTTTCAACGATATCGAAATCGATCACGGCGCCTTTGGACAAGTCCGGCATGACATCGCCGATCTGCGCGAGGTAGCCGCGCACCTGCACGCCGAATTTCTCGCGCAGCCATTTTTTCGCGATAACCGCCGCGGCCACGCGCATCGTGGTCTCGCGTGCGGAAGCACGGCCGCCGCCGCGCGGATCGCGGATGCCGTATTTCTGCCAGTAGGTGTAATCAGCGTGACCGGGGCGAAAGGTGTCCAGTAACTCGTCATAGTCCTTCGAACGTGCATCGGTGTTGCGGATCAGCAACGCGATCGGCGTGCCGGTGGTCTTGTTTTCGTAAACACCGGAAAGGATTTCCACTTCATCTGCTTCATGACGCTGCGAAGTGAAACGCGACTTGCCGGTGGCGCGGCGCGAGAGATCGTGCGCGAAATCCTGCGGCGCGATCGCGATACCCGGCGGACAGCCGTCGATCACGCAACCGATCGCCGGCCCGTGCGACTCCCCGAATGTGGTGACGGTGAACAGTTTGCCGAAGGAGTTGCTGGACACGCTTTTCTCCCCCTCTCTCGCTTGCGGGAAAGGGCTGGGGTGAGGGGAATTGTGCCGCAAGCGTTCCCTCATTCGCCTGTCGGCATCTTCTCCCGCTAGCGGGAGAAGGGGTGATTCTCAAACGACTCGTTCCATCTGCACCTTCTCGATTTCCGCCGCGTGTTCCACCAGCTGCCGCCGCTCGATCGCAAATACGCCCATCGGCCCGACCTTGAACTCGATCCAAACGAACGGCACCTGCGGCAGCAATTCATTCAACGCACGCTCGGCTTCGCCCACTTCCACGATCAGCACACCATCTTCGCTCAAATGCTCCGGCGCATCGCGCAGGATGCGCAGGGCGAAATCCAATCCGTCCTCACCCGCAATCAAGCCTAGCCTCGGCTCGTGACGGTATTCGTCCGGCAACGCGGCGAATTCCTGCGCGGTGACGTACGGCGGATTGGAAACGATCAGGTCGTAGCGCTCGCCTTTCAATCCGTCGAACAAATCCGAACGGATCGCGCGCACACGATCCTGCAACTGATGCAGCGCGATGTTTTCGCGTGCGAGGCTCAATGCCTGTTCGTCGATATCGGCCAGATCCACATCCCAGTGCGGCTGGTGCGCGGCCATCGCAATGCCGATACAACCCGAGCCGGTGCACAGGTCGAGTGCGCGTTCCGGTTCGCGATCATCCAGCCATGGGGAAAAATCGTTCTCGATCAGTTCCGCAATGGGAGAACGCGGTACCAGCGCGCGTTTGTCCGACTTGAACGGAAGGCCTGCGAACCAGACTTCGCCCACAAGATATGCCACCGGCTCGCGCGTGGCGATGCGCCGCTCGATCAGCTCCAGCACGCGCGCCTTTTCGTCAGCAGTCAATCGCGCCGCGCCGTAGGCGGGCGGCAGATCGGGCGGCAGATGCAGCGATGAGAGAACCAGATGCGTGGCCTCATCGATCGCGTTGTCGTGGCTGTGGCCGAAGGTCAACCCGGCCGCGTTGAAGCGGCTGGCCGCGTAGCGGATGCAATCGACGATGCTGGAAAGTTCGGCAGTCATTGCGAAATCTGGAAGCGCATTCATGGAAGACTGCTTCTTGATCTTTGCACCCTTGAATGAACGCAAGAAGTTTTCCACGAGCGCCGCAGTATAGATGAGCCCGAATCGCTACACTCCGCGCATGTCGCCATCCATTGCGCTGCAATATCTGCTGCCGCAGAAAACCCTGAGCCGTATCGTGCGCGCGGCGACGCGCTGTACCTGGAGCCCCTGGAAGAACTTCCTGATTGCACGTGTGCTGAAGCGCTACCGCGTCGACATGAGCGAAGCCGCGCAGCGCGACCCGTTCGCCTATCCCAGCTTCAATGCCTTCTTCACCCGCGCCTTGAAACCCGGCGCGCGTCACGCGGGCGGCGGCCAATCGGCCGTACTCTGCCCCGCCGACGGGCGCATCAGTCAAGCTGGCCGCATCACGCACGGGCGCATTCTGCAAGCGAAGGGCCGCGAGTTCACCGTGGCGGAATTGCTGGGCGATGGCGATGCCGCGGAGGCATACCACGATGGCCATTTCGTCACCGTGTATCTCTCGCCGCGCGATTACCATCGCGTGCACATGCCGCTGGGTGGCGAGCTGATCGAAACCGTGCACGTGCCAGGGCGACTCTTCAGCGTGGCGCCCGCGCCGGTGGCGCAAATCCCCAATCTCTTCGCACGTAACGAGCGGCTGATCTGCCATTTCGATGGCGCGCACGGCCCGTTCGCAGTGGCACTGGTCGGCGCGATGCTGGTGTCGGGCATCACCACGGTGTGGCACGGCCACGAAGTGCCGCCCTACGCGGCGCATGTGGTGCGCAGCGACTGGCGCGGACGCGGCGTGAAACTCGCCCGATTCGCCGAGATGGGCCGTTTCGAAATGGGTTCCACCGTGATCGTGCTGCTGCCGAAGGGTTGCCTGCTGCGCGCGGGTTTGATGCCGGAAATGCCGGTGCGGGTTGGCCAGAGACTGGGGCACTTTCCCAAGCCATGAAGCCCCGGGTTTGTCCTCGCGCCCGGATCGGCGCAGAATGTAACCCTGTTGATGGCGCCGGCCGCGCGTTAGACGGCCAAGGACTTGCGGGGAGCAGTTCATGCGACTTGTGATGAGGATTCTCGCCTTGAGCCGTGCGGTGCGGCTGAAGCGCCAGTTCCGCGACATTGAGCAACGCGCGCTGGCGCTGCCGTCGCCGACCAGCGCCCTGCTGGCCGAATTGATCGCGCGCGAGTCCGCCGCCGCGGCCAAATTGGAAACGCCGCATCTTTACGGCTCGCCGCCCGATCTCAAGCCCGGCAGTTGGGGCACCGGCATGGATCTGGGCTTTGATCGCGCGCGCTCCGACAACGCGCAGGTACGCCTGCGTGGCATCGCGCTGTGGATCGCGGTGGCCTATCACGAAACCAAAGAAGCCAGCTTCCCGGAATTCGCCGACCTGCATCGCGAAGTGCTCGGGCTGATGCGCAAAATCAAGGAAAACGCCGCGCGACCCGCCGACCGCAGTGCCGCGTGGATGAAAGACGGCGATGAGGCCGCGGCGTAGTTTGCGCAAGATCAAGAGCTGCATCAGACGGGACAACCAGAATTGGCAGCCAGTCCCGGCATCTCCTGCTCTCTCCGCTGGCCGGGCAAAATTCGGGCGTGACAATCAAGACCGACTGGTGGAGTGGTCAGATAGATCGAACTATTCTTTCAGCGGCACTTGTATTCACTATTCCCGCCCACACCCGCTCAACGTCAACTCCTGTCCCGGTTTCAGTGCGTAGTGCGGCGCGTGCAGGTGGTTGGCGCGCGCCAGTTCGCGCGTGTCTTCGCAGCGGAATTTGTGCGCGACGGACGAGAGCGTGTCGCCACGTTTGACCGTGTAATACCGCGCACGCGGTGATGGATCGTCATTGGCATGCGCGACGAGTTGCGGCGGCGGCATCGGCAACACCGCCGAGTGCAGATCGTCCGCCAGCGCGACCCATTGGCTGTTGCCGGTGCAGAGGCGTGTGTAATCGTCCTCCAGCATCTTCGGCAATTCGATGCGCGCGCCCATCGGCTCTTGGATTTGCGGATCGAGTTGCGGATTGAGATTGCGCAGCGTGCGGAACCAGCCATAACGCTGGCCGCCGGCTTGGCCCAGGCACACCGCCAATTCCGTCAACGACGCCGGACGCTGCAGGATCACGTGCCCGGGCGCGCCATCGATTTGCGGGAAGCGTAAATTGTAGCGCTCGGGATGCATGAACAGCCACGCCGCGGCCAGCACCATAGGCACGTAGTCGCGCGTTTCCGGCGACAGCGAAAAATAGATCTGCGGATCCCAGAAACTGACGTTGGGCTGGCTGGTCGCCAGGCGCCCCACGCGGCCTTCGCCGCCGTTGTAGGCGGCCAGCACCAGTTCCAAATTGTTGTTGAACTGCGCCAGTTGCTCGTTGAGATATTCCGCGTTGGCGCGCGCGGACATCGTCGGGTCGAAACGCTGATCAAACCCGTCGATCGTGGTCAGGCCGAAACGCGCGCCGGTGGCGGGCATGAACTGCAAGGGCCCCGCCGCGCCCGAACGCGAGACCGCGTGCACCTTGCCGCCGGATTCCTTGGCGAGGATCCCGAACAGGATCGCTTCGGGCAGATCGGCCTTCTGGTACTCCGGCCACATCTCGAAACGCAGGTATTGATAATCGACATAGGCCTGCATCAGGTTCGGCCGCATGCTGGTCAGCCAGGTTTGCAGCGCGGCCTTCACCGGGCCATTCATCGCGATCAGGTCGGACAACTGCCGCCCGCGCAGCAAGCTGACGCTGCGCTGCGTCTGCGGCACCGCGTTCAACACCGGAGACGAGTTTTCGCCGGCGTTGGTGGTGTCGGGTTGATCGGAGAGTTCGTCGCCTTCGTCGCCGCCGAGGAAACTGCCATCCTTCAGGCGCAACGCGCGGTCGTAGCTGCTGATGAAACGCTGTACGTCGCAGCCCGGCAGGTTGACGCACTGCGCGGCGGTGTTGCGCATCGTGTCCAGCGCCACGCTGATCGCGTGCTCGGCCTGCGCGTTGTCGTTACGGCGCGCCAGCGTCAGCGCATGATCGTAATCGCGGCCGGCCTGGTCGAGCCTGGCGTATAGCGCATCCAGCGCGGAATTGGCGGAGGCGCTGCGCGTAGGCGTACCGGAACAACCGGCCAGCAGCGCGAACAGCGACGTGACGAGGAGCGGAAGCGAGCGCGGTGCGCGCGTTGAGGCGGACATCTTCGAACAATCCCGAGACAGTGATGCGGCACCGGAACCCTACCCCGTGCGCACGCGCGACTCAAGCGGTTGGCCTAGTAGAATGGACGATAGTTTGTAGGAAACGACATGTCTCGCTGTCGACCGCCGCCGCCGCGTTCCACCGCGATCATCACGCGCGCGGGTTTTGAAAAATTGAAAGCGGAACTGGACCACCTCTGGCACACGCTGCGGCCAGAGGTCGTGCGTGCGCTGGCAGCCGCCGCCGCGGAAGGTGACCGTTCGGAAAACGCCGAATACACCTATCGCAAGAAGCAACTCGGCGAGATCGACCGCCGCGTGCGGTATCTCTCCAAACGCATTCCGTCGTTGAAGGTAGCCGAAGGCGCGCCGGCGGATCGCGAGGCGGTCTACTTCGGGGCGACGTTCGAAATCGAAGATGTCGCGAGCGGTGAAGCGAAACGCTACCGCATCGTCGGCCCGGACGAAACCGATGCGAGGCAGGGCTGGATCAGCATCGACTCGCCGCTGGCGCGGGCGGTGCTGAAGAAACGTGTCGACGAGGAGTTCGAGGCGGAGTTGCCGGGCGGCATGGCGAGATTCGTGGTGGTGACGGTGAGTTACGAAAAATGAAATAGGAGGCTGCTTGCAGCCGACACGTGTAAGCGGTCACTTGCAAGCAAGTTCCTACAAGAGCACCGCTTCCAGATCATGCGCATCTGCGCCGCTAATGCGTACCTGCGCAAACTGTCCCGGCTTCAATGCCTGATCACCCGTAATCCGCACCACACCGTCGATTTCCGGTGCATCGGCGGATGATCGCGCGATCGCGCCACGGGCATGCACTTCGTCCACCAGCACCTGCATCGTGCCGCCGATCTTCTTGCGCAACTTCGCAGCCGAAATCTCCGCCTGCACTGCCATGAAGCGCTCCAGCCGGTCTTCCTTCAATTCTTCTGGCACCGGATCGGGCAGTTCGTTGGCGCGCGCGCCGTCCACCGGCGAATAGGCGAACGCGCCGACTCGATCGAGCTGCGACTCACGCAGGAAATCCAGGAGCTCCGCGAATTCGGCATCGGTTTCTCCGGGAAAGCCGACGATGAACGTGCTGCGGATGGTGATGTCCGGACAGATTTGTCGCCATGCGCGAATCCGCTCCAGCGTCTTTTCGGAATGCGCGGGACGCTTCATCAACTTCAAGATTCGCGCGCTGGCGTGCTGGAACGGAATATCGAGATACGGCAGAAGTTTTCCTTCCGCCATGAGTGGTATCACTTCGTCCACGTGCGGATAGGGATAGACATAATGCAGCCGCACCCATACGCCAAGTTCCGCCAGGCCATTGCACAGATCGGTCATGCGCGTGCGGTAGGCTTTGCCGCGCCATTCGCGTGATGCGTATTTCAGATCCACGCCGTAGGCGCTGGTGTCCTGCGAAATCACCAGCAGTTCCTTCACGCCGCCGCGCACCAGTTTCTCGGCTTCGATCAGCACTTCGTCGATCGGTCGCGAAACCAGATCGCCGCGCATCGAAGGGATGATGCAGAAGGTGCAACGATGGTTGCAGCCTTCGGAGATTTTCAGATACGCGTAATGCTTGGGCGTCAGCTTGATTCCGGTCGCCGGTACCAGATCCAGAAACGCATCGTGCGGCCGCGGCAATACTTCATGCACGGCCGACATCACGCTGGCGTAATCCTGCGGACCGCTGATCGCCAGCACCTCTGGATACGCGTCGCGAATCAGTTCCGCGCGCTTGCCCAGGCAGCCGGTCACGATCACCTTGCCGTTCTCGTGCAGCGCCTCGCCGATCGCGTCCAGCGATTCCTGCACGGCCGCGTCGATGAAGCCGCAGGTGTTGACCACTACTGCATTGGCCTTGTCGTAGCGCGGCACGATCTCGTAGCCCTCCGCTTTGAGTTGCGTGAGGATACGTTCGGAATCCACCAGTGCCTTGGGACAGCCGAGACTGACGAAACCGATCTTGGGTGCAGATGCTGGCATTGCCGTGCGGGCGAAAACGAATCGGCAATTGTATCGGGAGTCGGGACGCGACTCCCGTTCCTGTTTCGCCGGTAGTACGCTGACGGAATTACCTCGGAAGGAGTCGTGTCATGGGTGAGCGTATCAATCTCAACACCGCTGGGATGCAATGCATCGGCGCGTATCTCGCCAAACCCGCCGGCGCGCCGAAGGGCGGCATCGTGGTGGTACAGGAAATTTTCGGCGTCAATGCGCATGTGCGCAGCGTGGCCGATCGATTCGCGGCGGCGGGTTTCACTGCGATCGCCCCGGCATTCTTCGATTTCGTCGAGCAGGACGTGGAATTGCCCTACGACGATGACGGCATGAGCAAGGGCCGGGAACTGATCGGTCAGATCGGCATGGATCGCGCGGTAGAAGCGGTCGCCAGCGCGGCGGATTCGATCAAGTCATCGGGCAAGACCGGCGTGGTCGGCTACTGCTGGGGCGGCACGGTCGCGCTGCGCGCCGCACAGGTGCTGGGTTTGCCAGCGGTGAGCTATTACGGCGCGCGCAACGTGTCGTATCTGGACCGGCCATTGAAGGCGCCGGTGATCTTCCACTTCGGCGCGAACGACAAATCGATTCCGCCAGAAGCGGTAGAGAAACATCGCGATGCCTATCCTGATGCGCCGGTGTATGTGTACGAAGACACGGGACATGCGTTCAATCGCGACGTCGATCCTTCTCATTACAACGAGGCCGCCGCGAAACTCGCTTGGCAACGCACACTGCAATTCTTCGAGAAGAATCTGTCTCAGTGACGGAATTCGTTCTCGATCCGCGTCTCGCGGCAGACACGTTGTTCGTCGCCGACTGGGAACTGTCGCGCGTGCTGCTGATGGATGATGGGCGCTTTCCTTGGCTGATCCTGGTTCCGCGACGCGCGGGACTGGTGGAGTTGAGCGATCTGGATCTCGATGCACAGATGCGACTACTCCGCGAAATCGATCGTGCGATGGCGCTGCTGCGCTCGCTCGCACCCTGCGACAAACTCAATATTGGCGCACTCGGCAACATCGTGCGGCAGTTTCACGTGCACGTGGTGGCGCGCCGCGAGAGCGACGCTGCCTGGCCGGGGCCGGTGTGGGGCTCGGGCGCGGCGGTGCGTTATGAAGTCCTCGCCCGTGATTTCCTCCTCGATCGGTTGCGCGCAGCACCATGAGCGAATTGACCGCCGAACCGCTGTCCGAGGACGCGTTGCTGCTGCGCTTCGATGATTCGATCGATCCGGAAGTGAACGCGCGGGTGCACGCCGCGGCGGCGCGGTTGCGGGCAGCGCATTTGCCCGGCATGGTCGACATCGCGCCGAGCTATGCCGGTCTGTTGCTGCGCTTCGATCCGCTCGCGTGGGAAGATGCACTAGCTGATGAGTCTGCCCACGCGCGTCTGTTGGCCTCGGTCGAGACGATTCTTCGCGACCCTTGCACGACGGCTAGGTTTCCGCAAACGCGCGTAGTCGAAATTCCGGTCTGTTACAGCAGCGAATTCGGCCCCGATCTGGATGAAGCCGCACGGCAAGCGCAGCTTTCCGCACGCGACTTCATCGCACGCCACACTGCGGCGGACTACAGTGTCGCGATGGTCGGCTTCGCGCCGGGTTTTCCGTATCTGCTCGGCCTCGATCCGATCTTGCACGTACCACGTCGCGCCACGCCGCGCACACGCGTGCCGGCCGGTTCCGTGGCGATCGGGGGCGCGCAAACCGGCATCTATCCGCGCGAGCTGCCCGGCGGCTGGCGGATCATAGGCCGCACACCGCTGCGCCTGTTCGATCCACAACGCGACCCGCCCTGTCTGCTCGCGCCCGGCGATCGCGTGCGGTTTCGTGCGATCGATGCAGACGAGTTTTCGGCACGCGTGTCACATCCGGCATGAGTATCGAAGTCCTCAAACCGGGTTTGTTGACGACACCGCAGGATTTCGGACGTCAGGGTTTCACGCATCTCGGTATCGGCCGCGCCGGCGCGTTCGATGCGCCCGCATATCGTCTCGCCAATGCGCTGGCAGGAAACGCACGCGATGCTTGCGCTCTGGAGATCACACTGCTCGGTCCGACGCTACGCTTCGATTGCGACGCATGCATCGCGGTCACCGGCGCGCCGTTGTCCGTGCAGATCGATGGCGTCGAACACGCGATGTGGTCGCCATTGTTCATCCACGCAGGCCGAACGTTGGCGCTGGCCGCGATGCGCAGCGGCTGCCGCACATATCTTGCGGTGCACGGCGGTTTTGATTTCGAACCCGTGCTGGGCAGCCGCAGTCTCGATGTCAACGCCGCATTGGGACCGCTGCAACGGCCGCTGCGCGTCGGCGACGCGTTGCGGATTCGAGAGACGGGGAATGGCAGCCGCGAGATGAAATTCAACTGGAGCATCGATCCGCGGCCCTGGTTCGATGCCGAATCGCCGCTGCGGCTACTGCCCGCCACGCACACGCATCTGCTCGATGCCGAGTCGCGCCAAGCGTTGTTCTCGCAAGCGTTCCAGGTCAGCAACGATTCCAATCGCGTCGGCGTGCGCTTGCGCGGTGTGCCATTGCGGCTCGACACACCGGTCGAATTGATCAGCGAGGCATGCGTTGCCGGCACGCTGCAATTGCCGCCGTCCGGCGAGCCGATTGCGCTGGGCGTGGAGCATCCGGTCAGCGGCGGCTATCCCCGTATCGGCCAAATCGCCGCGGTGGACTTGCCGCACCTGGCGCAACGCCGGCCCGGCGATGCGATACGCTTCGCGCCGTGCACACTGGACGAAGCGCGACAGGCGCTGCGCGAACGCGAGCGGGAGTTGCGCGAAATGGAAATGCTGATCGCGACACGGTTGCAGCAAGGCGCGTGAAAACGATTGATCTCAATGCCGATCTCGGCGAAGGCTACGATGATGCCGCGGTGATGCCCCACATCTCATCGGCCAATATCGCCTGCGGCTTTCACGCGGGCGATGCGCGGACGATGCGCCACACGGTTGACCTCTGCGTTGAATACGGCGTCGCCATCGGCGCGCACCCTTCGTTGCGCGATCGGCAGAACTTCGGCCGGCGCGAAATGGAGATCTCGCCGGATGAGGTGCATGCACAGACGCTCCAGCAGATCGGCGCGCTAGCCGCGATCGCAAGCGCCGCCGGCGCGAAACTGCACCACGTCAAGCCGCACGGCGCGCTGTACAACATGGCGGCGCGCGATCGCGCACTGGCCGATGCGGTCGCTCTTGCGGTGCGCGACTTCGATCCGTCGCTGATCCTGATCGGGCTGGCCGACAGCGAATCCATCGAGGCAGCTCGTGAAATCGGTTTGAGCACCGCGCGCGAAGCGTTCTGCGACCGCCGCTACCGCGCGGACGGCTCACTGGCGCCGCGTTCGCAAACGGGCGCGGTGATCGAGGAGATCGATGATGCAATCGCACAAGCGATTTCGATCGCCACGCACAATGAAGCGATTGTGGAGAACGGCTTGCGCGTGCGCATCGAAGCCGACACGCTGTGCGTGCACGGAGATCGGGACAATGCCGGCGATTTCGCGCATCGCTTGCGCGAAGCGCTTGAACACGCGGGCTTGCGCATTGCCGCGCCGGAGCACGCCTAATGCACTGGCTGCCACTGTTCGGCGTCCTCGTTGTCGTCATCGGCTTCGCGCTGCGTTTCAATCCGGTGCCGGTGGTGGTGCTCGCCGGCGTGGTATCCGGGCTGTGCGCGGGCAAGAGCATCGGCGAAATCCTGGGCTTGCTCGGCAACAGTTTCGTGTCCGAACGCGCGCTGCTGCTGTTTGCGCTGACCTTGCCCGCGATCGGCGTGCTGGAGCGTGCGGGCTTGCGCGAGCACGCGCGCAACTGGATCGCATCGTTGCGCAGCCTGACTTTGCCGCGTCTGCTGATCGCCTATCTCGGCGCGCGCCAGATCCTTTCGATGCTTGGATTGACCAACGTCGCCGGACAAGCACAAACCGTGCGCCCGCTGCTGGCGCCAATGGCCGAAGCCGCAGCCGGGAAGCGCGGCGCTCCGCTGGACCCGAACGAACGAAACGAGGTACGCGCTTTCTGCGCGGCCACGGACAACGTGGGGCTGTTCTTTGGCGAAGACGTGTTCATAGCGCTGGGCGCGGTGCTGCTGATCCAGGGCTTCTATGCGCAACACGGCATCGAATTGCAGCCGTTGCAGATCGCGCTGTGGGCGCTGCCGACCGCGATCGCAGCGTTTCTGATTCATGGTGCGCGGATCGTGCTGTTCGCGCGGCGAATCGCGCAGGACAAATTGACCTCGACTTCCACTCCCACGGTCGAACGCGATGCTGCGCATTGAGCACGCTTATTGGCTGCTGGCGCTGTTCCTCGCGGGTGCCGCATGGCTGAACCTGCGCGAGCGCCGCTGTTGGCACACCGCTTTCTGGACGGTTCTGGCGGCGCTCTTCGCGAGTGGGGATTACGTACTGACCGCAACGAAAGCGCAACACCAATTGCCCGCGCAACTCGCGGGCATCGGCGTGCTGGCGCTGGCCGTATTGGCGCCGCGCATGAAGCGCGGGCATATCACCGAACGCAGCGCGGAGGAACGCGAGGCGGATGCGCTGCGGCTGCGTCACAAACTGCTGATCCCCGCGTTGCTGATCCCGCTGGTGACATTGCTGGTCGCGTTGTTGGGAAATCGCCCGAACTTGGGCTCCGTGCCACTGTTCGCGCAGCAGCAAATGACGCTGACAGGCTTGGCGCTGGCGTGCCTGATCGCGCTGATCGCGGCGCTGATCGTGACGCGCGCGAAACCTTCCGCCGGTTTGGTCGAAGGGCGAAGATTGTTGGACACGCTCGGCTGGGCGGCCCTGCTGCCGCTGACGCTCGCCTCGCTGGGCGGCGTGTTCGCTGCTACCGGCGTAGGAGCCGCGATCGCAGACCTGGTGCGCACTGCGATTCCCGTGCAAAGCGCGCTCGCATGCGTCGTCGCCTTCGGGCTCGGCATGGTGCTGTTCACCGTGATCATGGGCAACGCGTTCGCCGCGTTTCCCGTGCTCACCGCGGGCATCGGTCTACCGCTGTTGATCCAGATGCACGGCGCGCATCCTGCGATCCTCGGCGCATTGGGCATGCTGACGGGTTATTGCGGCACGTTGTTCACGCCGATGGCGGCGAATTTCAATATCGTGCCGGTCGCGCTGCTGGAACTGCCCAACCAGAACGACGTGATTCGGGCGCAATGGAAAACCGGCGCGGCATTGCTCATCGTCAACTTGTGCTTGATGTATTTCCTGGTATTCCGTTCTTGAAACCGACGACCCCCAAACGGCAACCCGCCGTCCTCCTCACCGGCTTTTCCCCGTTCGCCGGCGAAACTGTCAACCCATCGTGGCAGGCCGTGCGCGCGCTGAATGACGAGGTCATCGAAGGTTGTCGCGTCGTGGCGCGCGAATTGCCGACCGAATTCGAAGGTGCACTGCGCGAACTGCGCAAAATGTGGCGCGGAACGAAACCGTGCATCGCGATTGC
>JAJPID010000058.1 GCA_021324945.1 Lysobacterales bacterium
CCGTGGCAGGATGCCCGGTCGCGATCAAAGGTGGGGCGTCGCCAAGTGGTAAGGCACCGGGTTTTGATCCCGGCATTCGCAGGTTCGAATCCTGCCGCCCCAGCCACAATGTGTGTCGGCGCGAGATTTTGTCGCATCGGCCTGCGGGTGAGCGTAGATTGCTTCCACAACCCCGGCTCGATCTTCGATCGAGTCGTCCCCTTTACTGAAGGGGGCTGTAAGCAAGGTATGGACGAGGCGGTGACGTGAATACAGCTTCCGGCCTGATGCTCTTCTGCGGCAACGCTTCGCGCAAGCTGGCGGGCGACGTGGCGCATTGTCTGGGCGAGCCGCTGGGCAAGGCGCTGGTCGGAAAGTTTTCGGACGGCGAGGTACAGGTCGAGATCGAAGAGAACGTGCGCAAGCAGGATGTGTTCGTGATGCAGTCCACCTGCGCGCCTTCTGCGGAAAATCTGATGGAGCTGCTGGTGCTGGTGGACGCGCTGAAGCGCGCTTCTGCGTCCAGCGTCACCGCGGTGATTCCGTACTTCGGCTACGCGCGGCAGGACCGGCGTCTGCGCGCGGCGCGTGTACCGATCACCGCGAAAGTGGCGGCGCAGATGATCGGCGTGGTAGGCACGGATCGCGTGTTGACGGTCGATATCCACGCCGACCAGATACAAGGCTTCTTCGACATTCCGCTGGACAACGTGTATGCCTCCCCGGTGCTGCTGGCCGACATCTGGCGGCATTACGCGAACGACAACTTGATCGTGGTGAGCCCGGATGTCGGCGGCGTGGTGCGCGCGCGCGCGGTGGCGAAACGGCTGGACGATGCGGATTTGGCGATCATCGACAAGCGCCGGCCGCGCGCCAACGAAGCGACGGTGATGAACATCATCGGCGATGTGCAGGACAAGATTTGCATTCTGGTGGACGACATCGTGGATACCGCGGGCACGCTGTGCGCGGCTGCGAGTGCGCTGAAGGAGCGCGGCGCGAAAAAGGTTGTCGCCTACTGCACGCACCCGGTGCTGTCGGGCAGGGCGGTCGACAACATCGAGAATTCGCAGATGGACGAACTGGTGGTGACCGACACCATTCCGCTGTCCGACGCGGCGGCGGCCTGCGGCAAGATCCGCCAGTTGACCGTCGCGGAACTGCTGGCCGAAACCTTGCGTCGCATGGCGTACGGGGAGTCGGTCAGTTCGTTGTATGTGGATTAGGTGAGCGGTGACCGGCGGTCCCGCTGACGGCTTGACCGCGCACCGCTCACAACACGACTCTCCTGGTCGCGGGAGAGTTTTCATCCGCCGCGAGGCGGAATCACGCAACTGAAGGTAAACATCAATGGCACAAATCCATGAAATCGCGGCGGTAGGCCGCACTGACCAGGGCAAAGGTGCGAGCCGCCGCCTGCGTCGTGCGGGCCAGGTGCCCGCCATCGTCTACGGCGCGGGCGAGCCGCCGCAGAACATCCAGTTCGAACACAACACGCTGGCGCTGGCCGCGCGCAACGAGTGGTTCTCATCGTCGATTCTCGACCTCCTGATCGATGGCAAGCGCCAGAAAGTGCTGCTGCGCGACGTGCAGAAGCACCCGTTCAAGCCGCAACTGCTGCATCTGGATTTCCTGCGCATCAACGAGAACCAGGCGATCCGTGTGCGCGTGCCGCTGCACTTCCTCAATCAGGAGAAATCGCCGGCCGGCAAGGCATCGGGAGTGGTGGTTTCGCACAACATCACCGAAGTCGAGATCTCCTGTCTGCCGAAGGATCTGCCGGAGTATCTGGAGATCGACCTGATCGATCTGAAGCTCGGCGACATCGTGCACGTTTCCGACATCAAGCTGCCGGCGGGCGTGGAAATTCCGGAACTGAAGCTTGGCAAGGAACACGATCATCCGGTAGTCACCGCGCAGGAAATCCGCGAGGAAGTCGAGGAGGCGCCAGAAGCCGCCGAAGGCGCAGCACCGGCCGAAGGCGCAGCGGCGCCGGCGGCACCCGAGCCCGCGGCGGAAAAGAAGGAAGAGAAGTAGTCGCACAATTCTGTCGTCATTCCGGACGCCGCGTAAGCTGCGATCCGGAATCCATTTTGCTTTTGCCGCCTTCGCGGAAAATGGATTCCGGCTTTCGCCGGAATGACGGCAGGGTTTTCGTTCGCCTCTCCTTTCAACGTCATGTCCGCCATCCGCCTTATCGTCGGTCTGGGAAATCCGGGCCCCGAACACCTTCGCACCCGGCACAACGCCGGGTTCTGGTTCGTGGATGCGCTGGCTTCCGGCATGGATGCGCGTTTCGGTTTCGAGAACAAACTGCACGCGGAAACCGCGCGTGTTCGCATCGGTAACGAACAGGTGTGGCTGCTCAAACCCACCACGTTCATGAATAAAAGCGGCATCGCGGTAGCGAGCGCGCTGCGCTATTGGAAGATCGAGTCCGCCGAAATGCTGGTGGTGCACGACGATCTCGATCTGCCGCCCGGCGCGATCCGTTTGAAGTTCGACGGCGGACACGGCGGGCAAAACGGCTTGCGCGATCTGTTCGAGCATCTCGGCACCGGCGCGTTCCATCGCTTGCGCATCGGCATCGGTCATCCGGGGCACAAGGATCGCGTCACGCCCTGGGTACTCGGCAAGCCCTCAGTGGCGGATGAAGAAGCGATGCTCACTGCAATTGCGCGCGGGCTGGATGAACTGCCGCGCATCGTCGCAGGCGATTTCAACGAGGCGATGAAGCGGTTGCATACAACGACGACGTGAGCGGTCAGCGGTAAGTGACCAGCACTCAGGAGCTGCGTTCCGCTCACCGTTCACCGCTCACCACTCACAGGAACTGCAATGGGAATCACATGCGGCATCGTCGGCCTGCCCAACGTCGGCAAATCGACGCTCTTCAACGCGCTGACGAAGGCGGGCATCGCCGCGGCGAATTTTCCGTTTTGCACGATCGATCCGAATGTCGGCGTGGTGCCGGTGCCCGATTCGCGTTTGCAACAACTTGCCGACATCGCCCATCCTCAGAAGATCATTCCCACCGCTGTGGAATTCGTGGACATCGCGGGGCTGGTCGCCGGCGCATCGAAAGGTGAAGGGCTGGGCAACAAATTCCTGGCGCACATCCGCGAGGTGGACGCGATCGCGCACGTGGTGCGCTGCTTCGAGCATTCCGACATCGTGCACGTCGCAGGCAAGGTTGACCCCATTGCCGACATCGAAACCATCGACACCGAACTGGCGCTGGCCGATTTGGAATCGGTGGACAAGGCGTTGCAGCGAGTCGAGCGCGCGGCCAAGGCCAATGACAAGGAAGCGATGGCAAAAAAACCTGTCTTGCAGAAACTCGCCGTCGGTCTCAATGAAGGCAAGCCGGCGCGTTCGCTCGGTTTGTCGGATGAAGAAAAGGCGCAGGTGCGCGACCTGTTCCTGCTGACGCTGAAACCATTGATGTACATCGCCAACGTGCGCGAGGATGGGTTTCAAAACAATCCGCACCTGGATGCGGTGCGCCAGCGGGCAGAGAGCGAAGGCGCGGAAGTGGTGCCGGTGTGCGCTGCGATCGAGGAAGAGCTCAGCGCACTGGATGATGCCGATCGCGACGAATTCCTGCGCGACATGGGTCTGGACGAGCCCGGCTTGAATCGCGTGATCCGCGCGGCTTACAAACTGCTCGGCTTACAAACCTATTTCACTGCAGGCGAGAAAGAGGTACGCGCCTGGACCGTGAGGCGCGGCGCCACCGCGCCGCAAGCCGCGGGCGTGATCCACACCGATTTCGAGCGCGGCTTCATCCGCGCCGAAACGATCTCCTTCGACGACTACGTCAAATATCGCGGTGAGGCCGGCGCGCGTGAGGCGGGCCGGCTACGGCTCGAAGGCAAGGACTACATCGTGCAGGAAGGCGACGTGCTGCACTTCCGTTTCAACGTCTGAAGGCGTTCGGCCCGCAATGCCCTCAGTCACGGCCGTCGAGCGCACGGATGCCGGCTGCATGCGATAATCGCGCGTTTGCACCGCGCGGGCGGTGCAGTGTCGGACGCGTCATGCAGCACATCCGCAATTTCTCCATCATCGCGCACGTGGACCACGGCAAGTCCACGCTGGCCGATCGCATCATCCAGATCTGCGGCGGGCTGACCGAGCGCGAGATGGAGGCGCAGGTGCTGGACAACAATCCGATCGAGCGCGAGCGCGGCATCACCATCAAGGCGCAGTCGGTTTCATTGCCGTACACCGCGCGCAATGGCAAGACCTATCAACTGAATTTCATCGACACGCCCGGGCACGTGGATTTCTCCTACGAAGTCTCGCGTTCGCTGGCCGCGTGCGAAGGCGCGTTGCTGGTGGTTGATGCGGCGCAAGGCGTGGAGGCGCAATCGGTCGCCAACTGCTACACCGCGGTCGAGATGGGTCTGGAAGTGGTGCCGGTGTTGAACAAGATCGACCTGCCCACCGCCGATATTCCCAAGGTGAAAGAGGAAATCGAGGCGGTGATCGGCATCCACGCCGATGACGCACTTGCGATCAGCGCCAAGACCGGCGAGAACGTGGTGGACGTGCTGGAAGCGATCGTTGCACGCATCCCCCCGCCCAAACCACGCGACACCGACAAATTGCAGGCGTTGATCATCGATTCCTGGTTCGACAACTACCTGGGCGTGGTTTCGCTGGTGCGCGTGATGCAGGGCGAAATCAAGCCGCGCGACAAGCTGCTGGTGATGTCGACGGGTCGCGCGCACGAGGTCTTGGAAGTGGGCGTCTTTACGCCCAAACGAAAAAGACTGGACAAACTCGGCGCTGGCGAGGTCGGTTTCGTCTGTGCGTCAATCAAGGATGTGCATGGCGCGCCGGTGGGCGACACCATCACGCTGGCGAACGATCCGGCGCCGAGACCTCTGCCGGGTTTCCAGCAGATGCAGCCGCGCGTGTTCGCGGGTTTGTTCCCCGTCAACGCCGATGACTTTCCCGCGCTGCGCGAAGCCCTGGACAAATTGCGGCTCAACGATGCCGCGCTGTTCTTCGAGCCGGAATCCTCAGAAGCGATGGGTTTCGGTTTTCGCTGCGGGTTTCTCGGCATGCTGCACATGGAGATCGTGCAGGAGCGGCTGGAGCGCGAATACGATCTCGACCTCGTCACCACCGCGCCGACCGTGGTATACGAAGTGCAGCGCACTGACGGCTCGATCTTGCTGCTGGACAACCCGGCCAAATTGCCACCGGTTCCACAGATCGCCGAAATCCGCGAACCGATCATCATCGCCGACATCCTCACGCCGCCCGACTACGTCGGCAACGTGATCACGCTGTGTGAGGAGAAGCGCGGTGTGCAACGCTCGATCCATTATCTGGCCAGTCAGGTGCGGATCAGTTATGAAATGCCGCTGGCCGAGGTGGTGCTCGATTTCTTCGACAGACTGAAGTCAGTTTCGCGCGGCTATGCCTCGATGGACTATCACTTCCAGCGTTTCGAGCCGGGCCCATTCGTGCGGCTGGACACGCTGATCAACGGCGACCGGGTGGACGCGCTGAGCCTGATCGTGCATCGTGCACAGGCCGAACGGCGTGGCCGCGAGCTGGTCGAACGCATGCGCGAGCTGATTCCGCGGCAGATGTTCGACGTGGCGATCCAGGCCGCGGTAGGCGCACAGATCATCGCGCGGTCGACGGTGAAGGCGCTGCGCAAGAACGTGCTGGCCAAGTGCTACGGCGGCGACGTGACGCGCAAACGCAAGCTTCTGGAGAAGCAGAAGGAAGGCAAGAAGCGCATGAAGCAGGTCGGCCGCGTGGAGATTCCGCAGGAGGCGTTCCTCGCGGTGCTGAAGGTGGACAAATAAGAAGGGAACCGGATGAACAAAGACAGTTGGGGAATGATCCTGCTGGTCGCCGTGGTCGGCGTGTGCCTGTACATCTGGTACGTCACCTCCGATTTCGCATTGGCGCTGGTATTGATGACCGTGACATTCGGCGTCATCTGGGCGCTGGACCGACTGCTATTCCACAACCGCCGCATCGAGCGCGCGGCCGCGGAGGGCCGCAAGCCGCAAGAACCGATGCTGGTGGATTACGCGCGCTCGTTCTTTCCGGTAATCCTGGCGGTGCTGCTGTTCCGCACGTTCCTGATCGAGCCTTTCCGCATTCCTTCCGGTTCGATGATGCCGACGCTGCTGGTCGGCGATTTCGTGCTGGTGAACAAATTCGCCTACGGCCTGCGCCTGCCGGTAACCGACACCAAAATCGTCAGCATCGGCGAACCTCACCGCGGCGACATCGCGGTGTTCAAATACCCGCCCAATCCGAAAGAGGATTACATCAAGCGCATCATCGGCCTGCCTGGCGACACAATCAGCGTGCGCGACGAGCAGTTGTTCGTGAACGGCAAGCCGATGCCGCAAAGTTATCTCGGGCCGATCACCGACACCGATGCGGAGAGCGTTAAGACCGCGCAAGCCGGCGGCATCGAGCGCATCGAACATCTCGGCAATGTCACGCACCGCATCATCGTGCTGCCGCCGTTCATGCGCGCTCCGCAGACCGACGGCACCTGGGTGGTGCCGCAAGGGTCCTACTGGGCAATGGGCGACAACCGCGACAACAGCTCCGATAGCCGCTTCTGGGGCCCGGTGCCGGAGAAGGATCTGCGCGGCAAAGCGTTCCTGATCTGGTTCAGTCTGGCCGACTTGAAGCGTATCGGCACGATCATTCATTGAATATCCGAGGCCGGACGTTGGTCCGTCGATCCGCAAGCCGGGTCGAAACCCGCCCCGCAATGCGCACCCGCCCGCATTCCACCGGCAAAACGAACTGCTAGACTCCGTGCCTCGGTCACGTTGCAGGGGACGGTTTCATGAAAAAGCAGCAAGGTCTCACCCTGATCGGGTTCGTATTCATCCTGATCATCGTCGGTTTCTTCGCTTACATGGCGATGAAGCTGGTTCCCGCCTACGCCGAGTACATGGGCGTGGTGAAGGCGATGAACTCGCTGGCGTCCGAACCGGATCTCGCCACAAAGTCGCCGGAAGACATCCAGCGCGATCTGGCCTTCAAGGGCAGCTTCCAGTACGCGGACGACAACGTTTTTTCTCCGCAGAACATCCATATCAAGAATGGCCCTGCCGGCGGCACGTTGCAGGTAAAGTACGACAAGGACATTCCGTTCCTGTACAACATCGACTTCCTGCTGCACTTCGACAAGACGGTGCCGTTGAAGCCGAGCGGCGGGGCGTGAAAACAGGCTATTCCTTCCGCGATCCCGAGTTGCTGCGGCTTGCGCTCACCCATCGCAGCGCAGGCCGGCCGAACAACGAGCGGCTGGAATTTTTGGGTGATGCGCTGGTCAATTTCGTGGTCGCCGAGCTGCTCCACGAAACCCGCTCCAAGGCGGACGAAGGCGAACTGACGCGTCTGCGCGCGCAGCTGGTGAGCGGGCCGGCGCTGGCCGAACGCGCGCGCGCGATGGAATTGGGCGACGATCTGCTGCTTGGGCCGGGCGAATTGAAGAGCGGCGGTTTCCGCCGCGATTCGATCCTGGCCGATGCATTTGAAGCACTGGTCGCGGCGGTGTATCTGGACGGTGGATTCGATGCCTGCCGGGATTGGTTGCGCACTCTGTTCCACGATGCCGTGGTCTCGATCGATAGCGCGGTCAAGGACGCCAAGACGCGCCTGCAGGAATGGCTGCAGGCACAGGGCTATCCGCTGCCGCAATACGAATTGCTGACCACGCGCGGCGAAGAACACGCGCGCATCTTCGAAGTCGCCTGCGTGCTGAGCGAACCGGAACCGACGCGCTTCGAAGGCAGCGGCAGCAGCCGCCGGGCGGCGGAACAAATGGCGGCAGAGTCCGCACTGGATGCGTTAATCGGTGCCGGCGGCGCGTAAAATCGCGCGATGATTGACAGCAGCCTCCGCTGTGGCACCACTGCCATCCTGGGCCGTCCCAATGTTGGCAAGTCCACACTGTTGAACGCGCTGGTGGGCGAACGCGTGTCGATCGTGACGGCGCGGCCGCACACCACGCGCCACCGCATTCTTGGTGTGGTGACGCGCGATGCGGGACAGATCCTCTATCTCGATACGCCCGGCTTGCACGCGCAGGCGAGGCGCGCGATGAATCGCAGTTTGAATCGTGCGGTACACGCGGCCGTTTCCGAAGCGGATGTAGCGGTACAGGTGATCGAAGCCGGCCGCTGGAACGATGAGGACGAGGCGGTGTATGCGGCGATCACAAGCGCGCGCATCCCGCGACTGCTGGCGCTCAACAAGCTCGATCGCATTCGCGACAAAGGCAAGCTCTTGCCGTTCGTCGAACAACTCTGCGCGCAACATGAGTTTGACGAGGTGTTCTGGTTGAGCGCCCAGAGAGGCGAAGGCATCGCGGAACTGGAGCGCGGCATCCTGACGCGCCTGCCGCCCGGCGAGCCGGTGTTCGATGCAGACACTTTTACCGATCGCAGCGAACGTTTTCTCTGCGCAGAGCTGGTTCGCGAACAATTGATGCGCCAACTCGGCGAGGAATTGCCGTACGCGACCACGGTGGAGATCGAAAACTTCAAGAGTCGCGATGACGGCCTGACCGAAATCGCCGCAATGGTCTGGGTGGAGCGCGAAGGCCAGAAGAAGATCGTGATCGGTTCAGGCGGTGAACGCCTGAAGAAAATCGGCGCCGCGGCGCGCCGGAATATCGAGAAATTGCTCGGACGCCGCGTGTTTCTGAAGCTTTGGGTGAAGGTGCGCGAAGGCTGGTCCGACGACGAGGCGATCCTGAAGCGGTTCGGGTATGAATAAAGCAGGGGCGAGGGATTAGTGGAGAAGGTGCGTTGATGCAGCGCTTTCGCAAATCGTCCTCTTGATATCGGCCTTCGGAAATACGCCCCCGCTGCTCGTCCTTGATCCCTTGCTCATGCGCCTCTCCAACCAACCCGCCTACATCCTGCACGCGCGTCCGTGGCGCGAGACCAGTCTGTTGCTGGAAGTGTTCAGCCGCGAGCACGGGCGCATCGGTCTGCTGGCACGCGGCGTGCGCGCAACGCGCGCGCGCATCAGCCGCGCGACACTGGAACCGTTCCAATTATTGAGCGTGGATTGGGCCGGCACCGGCGAACTGCCAAACCTGCGCGCGGCGGAAGCCGTCGGCCCGGCGCATCGCCCCGTCGGCGAAAAGCTGCTCTCGGGTTTGTACGTCAACGAACTGGTCACGCGCCTGACCGCGCGCCATGATCCGCATCCCGATCTGTTCGATCGCTACACGTTGCTGCTGCATGAACTCAGCGCGGCGGCATCATTGGCGTGGTCATTGCGGCGTTTCGAGCGCGATTTGCTGGCGGAACTGGGTTACGGGCTGCTGCTCGATCGCGAAGCGGAGAGTGATGCGCCGCTGGCGCCGGATGTCGAATACGTATATGTGCCCGATCACGGCCCGGTGCCGGCGGAAACAGAATCCAATGGCGCGCGCATTCGCGGCGCCGCGCTGCTGGCCTTGCACGACGACACAATGCCGCCAGCAGGCGATCTCGCCGCGTTACGTCGGATGTTGCGCGCGGTGATCAGCGCGCACCTCGGTGAAAACGGTTTGCGCGCGTGGCGGGTGTTGGGCGGAGCCATGCGGGGCTGATCGTGTCTCCTAATTTCCGAGTGCCTGGCGTGTCGCCGCGAGCATCTGCTTGAAACGCGCGCCGCATTCGGCGAGGCGCGCCGCATCGTGCGTGTGCAGGGCATCCGACCATTCCGCCGCAGCGGTTTGCAGCGCGACCGCGCCACAGAAGCCGCAGGCAGCGCGCAAGCGGTGCAAGCGTTCGCTCAAGACAAGGCGGTCATCATGCAAGGCTTCGAATTCGCGGATCAGCGCATCCAGTTCCGCTGCAAACAAGCCGCGCAGTGCGGACAAGATTTCTGCATTGCCGCTGGCGGCCAGGCCCGCAGTGTCGTCCAGCACGGCTTCATCCGCATCGACGTGCGCGAAGCCGCATTCGTTTAGCGTCTGCCGCAACGTTTCCGTGCTCAGCGGCTTCATCATCACGCGCGCGAACCCTGCGGCACGCAAGCTTGCATGGATTTCGGGATCCGGCGCGGCGGTGGTCGCAATGGCGCCGGTCGCGCGCGAGGCTGCCTTCTCGTCCGTTCGCAAGGCGTGCAGCACCTGATCTCCGCGCAAGCCGGGCAACGAGCGGTCTAGGATCAGCAGATCGAACCGCCGCGCGGTCGCCGCGCGCAACGCGGCCTCGCCATCTTCGACGGCGTGCGGTTCGCAGCCGAACTGCCGCAGCGCCTCGGCGAGAAACGCCCGGCTGACCGGGTCGTCTTCGGCCAGCAAGATTCGCGGCGGCGCGGTGCGATTCATCGATTCGCGTTAACCGGCATTCAATCCGGTTCGGCACAATCGCCGATCATGCCCGCTTGCGCAAGCCGACAGCCTACCGCACCGCTCGCGATCGCGGCGTTCGCATCCTTCTTGCTTGCGCTGATGGTCTGCGGGCCGGCGCAGGCGGCGATCCGATTGCGGGCTGCCGTGCTGGAACTTCCCGGCGCGAAGTTGAGCGATGTGCAGATGAGCCTCGCGTCGGGCGCGGATGGCAAGCCGGTGTTGCAACTGCGCGCCGCGCACGTCTCCATGCCGGCATTGGGTTGGAAGGATGTCGGCCTGAGTTTAACTGGCGTGCCGCAACGCAGCGGCATCGACGAATGGCGAATGGACGGCGCGCTCGCGTTGACGCGAACGCCCGGCGGCGCGTTGAACGCGTCGAATGTCAGCGTCGCGATCGACACCGATGCCGGTTCGCTGGACGTGCATCTCGATCAACACGCAAGCGCGGTGCGGGTGCTGATGCCCCTGGATCAGCCCAGCCACATGCAACTCAGTTTCAAGGGCCTGCCGTTGACCTGGTTGCAGGGCGTGCTGAACACGGCATGGAAGGAAGGCAAGCTCACCGGCGGAACATTGGAAGGCGAACTGGCGCTGGACATCCCTGCGCAGGGCGCCAAGCTCTCCGGTCGCATCGGTCTCGCCGGGGCGGGCGTCGATTCGAAATCCGGGACGCTGGCCGCGCAGCAATTGGGCGCGCGCGGCACTTTCACGCTCGATGCCACGTCATCCACCACACATTTCGATTTCGACGGCATGTTGAGCGGCGGTCAGATGCTGCTCGGCTCCCTGTACGCGCAACTGCCCGCACACGCGGCGCAACTGCAACTGTCGGCGAGCATCGGTGCGCAAGGGATCGACATCGACACCCTGCATTTCGACGACGTCGACGCGCTGAGCCTGAGCGGCAAGTTCGCGTTTGATACGAAGGACAATCTCACAGCTTTGCAATTCGATCGTTTTCAGGCGCAGTTGCCGCAGGCCTACGCGCGGTATGGCAGCGCCTGGCTGGCTACGCTCGGTTGGAAAAATCTCACCACCTACGGTGCGCTGTCCGGTTCGATCGCGATCGCGCGCGGCGTGCCTTCGCGCTTCGCTCTGCATGCGGATAACGTGGGTATCAGCGACAGCGACGGCCGCATCACGCTCGCCGGATTGAATGGCGCGTTGGATTGGGATGCGCAGGCGTCGAAGCCGGTCAACACGCTTTCGTGGAAGTCGCTGGCGTTCTACAAGTTGCCGTTCGGCCCGGCGCTGCTGCAATTCAAGAGCGATGGCGGTGCGCTGACGCTCGCCGCGCCCGCACAGTTGCCACTGTTGAAGGGCCAGTTCTCGTTGCAGCAGTTCATGTGGCGTCCCGCGGCGGACAAGCAGGATCGCATCAACGCTTCATTCGCGGTCGCTGGCATCGACGTCGGCGCGCTCTGCAAGCTGTTCGGCTGGCCGCAATTCCCCGGCACGCTGGGCGGCGCGGTGCCGGGCTTGCGTTACAGCGGCGATTCAGTGGTGTTGGACGGCGGTTTGTCGGTGAACGTGTTCGACGGCTTCGTGGACGTGACCAGTCTGACGATGCAGCAGCCGTTCGGCGTCGCGCCGGCGATGACGGCGGATATAGATCTACGCCAGCTCGACCTCGGCGAAGTCACCAGCGTGTTCGATTTTGGCTCGATTACCGGCAAGCTCGACGGCGCGATCCACGGATTGAAACTGGTGAATTGGCAACCGGTGGCGTTCGATGCCTCGTTGCGCGCGGACAGCGGCGGCCGCATCAGCCAACGCGCATTGAAGAGCCTGACGGCGGTGGGCGGCGGCGGCATCGCGGCGGGTCTGCAGGGACTCGCGCTGAACCTGTTCAAGACCTTCGGTTATTCGCGCATGGCCTTGAGCTGCGTGCTGCGCGCGGGCATGTGCACAATGGGCGGCCTCGGGCCGGCGGGCGACGACCCGCAGGCGGGCTACACTATCGTCGATGGCAGCGGGCTGCCGCACATCTCCATGATCGGCCACGAGCGCCAGGTCGATTGGGCGACGCTGGTGGATCGGCTGAAGGCTGCGACGGAAGGCAACGGACCTGTGGTGCAGTGAACGACACTACGGGAACACAATGGAGAATCAAATGCGCAAACTCATGTTGACCGTCATCACGGCTGTCGCACTGCTCGCCGGCTGCGTCACCATCAACGTCTATTTCCCGGCCGCTGCCGCGCAACAGGCCGCGGACAAGATCATCAGCAATGTGATCGGGCCAGAAGCGCAACCACAGAACACGCAGCCCGTGCAACAACCTTCGTCGTCGAGTTCATCCAGCGACGGCGAAGGCGAGCCGCTGGCCGCGCGCGTGCTGGATGCATTGATTCCCGCGGCGTCCGCTGCGGAATCGCAGCCCGACATCAAAATCGAGACGCCGCAGATCCAGGCGATCCAGTCGCGCATGCGCGAACGCTTCGACGGCACCTTGAAAGCCCTGCTGGATTCCGGGGCGGTCGGTTTTACCAGCGATGGGCTGGTCGCGGTGCAGGACGCATCGAAGGCGCCGCTCGCGCAACGCGCGCAGATCAACTCCGCGGTTGCGGACGAGAACCGCGACCGCGCCGCGTTGTACCAGCAGATCGCCATCGCCAACGGTCACCCCGAATGGGAGAAACAGATCCAGCAGATCTTCGCGAAACAATGGATCGATCGCGCGCACGCAGGTTGGTTTGTGCAGAACGCAGCAGGCACGTGGGTTCAGAAATAATGTAGAAACCCTGCTTGCAGGCCACTCAGTCGCGAGCACACTTGCTCCTGCACTAGAATGACAAAGCCCGGACCATCGATCCGGGCTTTGTTTTTATCGAGATGCGCCACGTCCAGTTCCAAACCCAAATATCCGATCTGAGCCATGACGGACGCGGTGTGGCGCGCGTGGATGGCAAGGCCGTGTTCGTGGCCGACGCGCTGCCGGGCGAACACGTGCGAGCGCGCATCGTGCGCAGGCATCGGCAGTTCGATGAAGCGCAGTGCATTGAAGTCTTGCAGGCCTCAAACGAGCGCGTCGCGCCGCGCTGTCCGCACTACGGCGTTTGCGGCGGCTGCGCGTTGCAGCATCTGGCGCCGCCAGCGCAGATCGCCGCGAAGCAGCGCGTGCTGGCTGAGAACTTCGCGCGTATCGGCAAGGTGGAACCGCAGCGGTGGCTGCCGCCATTGACCGCTGAGCCATGGGGCTATCGTCGCCGCGCGCGCCTGTCGGTGAAGCACGTGCCGAAGAAGGGCAAGACGTTGGTGGGCTTCCGCGAGCGCGATCCACGCTTTGTCGCCGATCTGTCGCGTTGCGAAGTGCTGGATTCCGCGCTCGGCGAAAAGCTGGATGCGCTCGGCGCGCTGTTGAATTCGCTCGAAGGTGCGGCAGCGATCCCGCAGATCGAATTTTCCGCCGGCGACGATCAACGCGCGCTGGTGTTCCGGCACCTGCAGCCGCTCTCGCCAGCCGACCGCGGCAGGCTGACCGCGTTCGGCCGCGAACACGGCTTCGCGATCCTGCTGCAACCCGGCGGCACGGACAGCGTGCAAGCGTTGTTTCCCGAAAACGTGCGGCTGCATTACCGGCTGGACGATCTGGATCTGGATTTCGCGCCGCTGGATTTCGTTCAGGTCAACGCGCGGCTCAACGCGAAGATGATCGCGCATGCATTGCAACTGCTCGATCCGCAGCCGCACGATCGTGTGCTCGACCTGTTTTGCGGGCTCGGGAATTTCTCGCTTCCGATCGCGCGGCGCGTCGGTTTCGTTTGCGGCGTGGAGGGCGAAGCCGGCTTGATCGAGCGCGCGCGCGGCAATGCCGAGCGCAGCGGCATCGCCAATGCCGAATTCGTGGTCGGCGATCTCGCCGCCGATCCGCGCGGCTCGGCATGGGCACGAAGTTCTTTCGGCAAGTGGCTGCTGGACCCGCCTCGTACCGGGGCGGCCGCATTGCTCGAGCATCTGCCGGACAAGTGCGTCCGACGTGTGGTGTACGTGTCCTGTCATCCGGGTTCGCTGGCGCGCGACGCGGGCACCTTGGTGCAACGACATGGCTTCGGACTGAGCGCGGCCGGCGTGATGGACATGTTTCCGCACACCGCGCACGTGGAGTCCATCGCGGTATTCGATCGCGACGCTTGAGTGCAAGCGACGCCGCATTCCGGCATCATCGGCATCTGCTGCATGGAAGACGAACATGCTGATCATCGGACTCGAAGGACATGAACTCACCGAATGCGATGTCGAGCGCCTCTCGGCGCGCGAAGTCGTCGGCGCTATTCTGTTTTCGCGCAACTTCGCCTCGCGCGCGCAACTTGACGACCTGATTGCGGAAGTGCGCGCGCTGCGCGACGACCCGTTTCCGATCTGCGTCGATCAGGAAGGCGGACCGGTGCAGCGCTTCAAGAACGACGGCTTCACGCGCCTACCGCCGCTGGCGCGCATCGGCGCGCTGCACGACAACGATCCTGTCGCCGCGACGCGCATGGCGGAAACGCATGCGTGGCTGATGGCGAGCGAGCTGCGCGCCTGCGACGTCGATCTGTCGTTCGCGCCGGTGGTGGATCTGCAACGCGGCAACCGCATCATCGGCGAGCGCGCGTTCCATGCCGACCCGCAGGTCGTGGCGAACCTGGGCGCGGCGTATCTACGCGGCATGCGCTCGGCCGGCATGGCCGGCACGCTCAAGCATTTCCCCGGTCACGGCACGGTGCGCGAAGACACGCATGTCGAGCCCGCGACCGATCCGCGCGATCTGCAAACCTTGCGCCAGAACGATCTGGTTCCCTTCATCGAGGGTTTTGCCGCGGGCGCCGAGGCGGTGATGCTGGCGCACGTCACCTATCCGAATGTCGACGCCGTGCCGGCGGGCTACTCGAAGATCTGGATTGAAGACATTCTGCGCGGCGAATGCGGCTTTCGCGGACTGGTGATCAGCGACGACATCGGCATGGCGGCGGCGGAATCGGCCGGCGGCGCCGGCGCGCGCGCGAACGCGCACCTCGACGCCGGTTGCGATCTGGTGCTGGTGTGCGCGCCGCGCCTCGTGGACGAGGCGATCGCCGCGGTGCGCGGACGCCAGTGCTGCGAGGCGGCGCGTGTATCGATGCTGTGCGGCGCGGTCTCGGGCGACTGGCAGGCACTGATCGAGAATCCGCGGCACCGCGAAGCCGCCGTTTCGTTGCGCAAGCTGGACGACCCCGCACGCACGGAGCGCGTGGCATGAGCGGCTTGACGTTGACCCATGCGTTGGAAACCGCCGAACTGATCCACGACCGCACCGTGATCGAGGCGGCGATCGCGCGCATGGGCGCGCAGATCACGCAGACACTGGATGGCGAACGCGCATTGTTTCTCACCGTGTTGCATGGCGGCCTCATTTTTGCGGGCTCGCTGGCGCTGTCGATCGGCTGCGATCTGCAATTCGATTATGTGCATGCCACGCGCTATCGTGGCGGCACGCAAGGCATGGCGCTGCAATGGCTGCGCCGTCCGGAAGCTACCATGCGCGAACGCAGCGTGATCTTGGCGGACGATATTCTCGACGAAGGCCGCACTCTGGCAGCCTTGCGCGATGCATGTATGGCCGGAGGCGCGCGGCGTGTGCTGATCGCGGTGCTGTGCGAGAAACGCCACACTCGTCGCGTGCCGGGATTGAAGGCGGATTTCGTCGGCGTGCAGGTGCCGGATCGCTACGTGTTCGGCTACGGCATGGATTGGTACGAGCAGGGGCGAAACTTGCCAGGTATTTATGCGCTGAGCGAATGAAAATCGACCTCGCCCTGATCGGTGGCACCGGCCTCTACGCGTTTCCGGGGTTGGAGGAACCGCGGCGCCATGAAGTCACGACGCGCTGGGGCGCGCCGTCGGCGCCGGTGGTCACCGGCATGCTCAAAGACAGGCGCGTCGCATTCCTGGCGCGGCATGGCGAAGGCCACACCCTCACGCCGCATCGCATCAACTACCGCGCCAATATCGCCGCGCTGTACGAACTCGGCGCGCGCCGCGTGATCGGAGTCAATGCGGTCGGCGGCATCCGTGCGGACATGGCGCCGCGTGCCATCGTGTTGCCGGATCAGTTGATCGATTACACCTCCGGACGCGTTTCCAGTTTCTGCGATGCCGAAGGCGAAGCGGTGCTGCACATCGATTTCAGCGAACCGTACAGCGCGAATCTGCGTGCAGAATTGCTGGCCGCCGCGCAACGCGCGCGCATCGCCGTGATCGCCGGCGGCTGCTACGGCGCGACGCAAGGCCCGCGTCTTGAAACCAATGCCGAGATCGAACGCATGCGTCGCGACGGCTGCCATCTGGTCGGCATGACCGGCATGCCGGAAGCCGCGCTGGCGCGCGAACTCGGCATCGAATACGCCTGCCTCGCGCTGGTCGCAAACTGGGCAGCTGGCTGCGATCCTCATGCCGCGCAGATCAGCATGGAAGAGATCCACGCGCATCTGGCCGCTGCGACCGCACAGGTGCCGCCGATCATCGCCGCGCTGCTGGAGACTTGAGCCTCGCCGCATGCTTCCCGCACGAGACGCTTGATTGCATGCAACCCGTTGGCGATACTGCGTTTGCGCTGATGCGCACGGGGATTGGGGCCGGGGAATCAGACGCGGTCGTTGCGGACTCGCGTCATGCCGTTCCGGGAACATCCGCGATGCGCCGCCGCGCTTGTCTCATCGCAGAGGTTTGCTTTATGTCCACCGGTACGGTCAAGTGGTTCAACGATGCCAAGGGGTTCGGCTTCATTGCGCCCGAAGAGGGCGGTGAAGACGTGTTCGTGCATTATTCGGCGATCAACGCGCAGGGGTTTCGCAGCCTGCAGCAGGGGCAGCGGGTCAGTTTCGAGATCGTGCAGGGGCCGAAGGGCGCGCAAGCGTCCGCGGTGACGCCGCTGTCCTAGGCAACGGCCCAGCTCGCGACCGGCATCACCACATCGCGCATCGGCACGGGCTGTGCATGGTTCCGCGCGAACCCTGAAGGGGACGAGCGGAGGCCAATGCATGCCTTGGGCGTGGTTGTATCCATTGAGTGGCGCGCGCGCACGCGGCACTCATTCCGGGGCGCTGCGCAGCCGCGCTGCGCTGCTGCGGCAGGTCGGCCGCGCGCTTGATGCCGCGCGGCGCGATGATTGCGGTTGCGCGTTGCTGCGTTTGCAAGTGACCGGAATGGAAGCGCTGCAGGAGCGCCACGGCGCGGCATTCGCCGAGAACGCCTTGCGCGTGGTCGCGGAACGTTTGCGCCGACAGGTGCGCGGCGACGATCTGGTCGCGCGCAGCGGCGATCACGAATTCACGTTGCTGGCACAGGGCATCGACGTGTCGCTGCAGCAAGCCGGCAGTGCGATCGCGAGCCGCGTGAGCGACAGTCTCACGCGGCCTTACGGCGTCGATGGCGTGCGTTTCGTGCTCGGTTTGCGCATCGGCATCGCCGGTTTCCCAGGTGACGCGGAGGACGCAGCGGGTCTGTTGCTGGCCGCGAGCCAGGCCTTGCATGGCGCGCGGCGGCAGAACGAAGCGTGGCGCTTTGCCGCGCCCCTGCTGACTCCGACGCGGCGGGTGTCGCGCTGACGGGCGTCAGACATCGCGGATCACCAGCAACCGCCGCTCGCTCATGTCCTCGATCGCATAGCGCACGCCTTCGCGGCCGAAACCCGAGAGCTTCACGCCGCCGTAGGGCATGTTATCCACGCGGAAGCTCGGGATGTCACCGACAATCACGCCACCTTCTACCAGCACGTCCCAGGCGCGCAGCGCGTGATTCAGATTGTGGGTGAACACGCCGGCCTGCAGGCCGTAGTCGGATGCATTCACCGCCACGAGCGATTCTTCGAAATCATCAAACTTTGCCAGCACGGTGACTGGGCCGAACGCTTCCATGCACGACAGCTTCGCGTCGTTCGGCACGTTTTCCATTACGGTGGCTTGCAGCATGTTGCCTCTGCGCTCGCCGCCGCAAAGAATTCGGGCACCGGCTTGCTTCGCTTCTTCGACCCAGCTTTCAAGGCGCTTCGCCGCGGCCTCGTCGATCATCGGTCCGAGAAAAGTTTCCGGATCCTTCGGATCGCCGGCTTTCAGTTTTTTCGCCGCATCCACGAAGCGCTGTTTCACTTCACCGTACAGCGAGGCGTGAACCAACACCCGCTGCACCTTGATGCAGCTTTGACCGGATTGATAGAAGCTGCCGGAGATCAAGCGCTCGATCACGTAATCCAGCCGCTGGCGCTGATCCGCATCGACGATGCAGGCCGCGTTGCCGCCCAGTTCCAGTACCACTTTCTTGCGGCCCGCGCGCTGCTTCAATTCCCAGCCGATCTGGCCGCCGGTGAACGACAGCAGTTTCAGCCGCTCGTCTTCCACAAACGGATCGGCATCTTCGATATTGCACGGGAGGATCGAAAACGCGCCTTGCGGCAGATCGGTTTCCGCCAACACCTCGCCAATGATCAGCGCACCGATGGGTGTCTTCTCCGAAGGCTTCAGCACGAACGGGCAACCGGCAGCGATCGCCGGCGCGACCTTGTGCGCGACCAGATTCAAGGGGAAATTGAACGGCGTGATGAACGAGCACGGCCCGATCGGCACGCGCTTGACGAAGCCGCGATAGCCGCGCGTGCGCGGCGAGATCTCCAGATTGATGACTTCGCCATCGATGCGCACCGATTCGTCCGCGGCGATGCGGAAAGTGTCGATCAGGCGCGTCACCTCGCCTTGCGAATCCTTGATCGGTTTGCCGGCTTCCACACACAGCGCGAAGGCCAGTTCTTCCTTGCGTTCGGACAGCCGCGCGATGCAGTGCTCCAGCACCGCACGCCGTTCGTAGGGTTTCATCGCCGCCATCGGCGCTGCGGCTTGCGCGGCCGCCGCGATGCCGTTTTCGATCGCGGCCGCATCCGCCAACGCCACGCGCGTGGCAACCTCGCCGGAATATTTGTCCAGCACCGGCAGATCGGCATTCGGCTGCTGCGGCTTGTTCGCAAGATAAAATGGGTATCGATCCTTGAGTTTCATCTCGGCTCCTCGTGTTCTCTCACGATCAGCGGCAGCGTGCCATCGCGCAGTCGCGCGGTCAGCGATGTGCCCGCCGCAACGCCGCGCGCGGAGCGTAACACCGTGCCGTTTTCATCGAGCAGAATCGCATAGCCGCGTTGCAGGACTTCCAGCGGACTGACCGCATTCAGTGCGCGCGCCAGCGCGGACAGCCGTCGCGCGTCGCGTTGCGCGGCTCGCGCCCATGCGCTCAACATGCGCTCGCGCAATCGCATCGCCTCGCGTGACCAAAGCGTCAGGCGGCGCGCGGGATGCGTCAGCCGCAAACGCGCATCGAGATGCGAAAGGCGCGTGCGCCCGGACTGCGTTTTCGCCAGCGCGCAGCGCCGCATGCGCGCGCGCAGTGCCACTAGCCGTTCGGCGCCATTCGCCAATCGTTGCCGTGGATGCCGCGCCAGCAAACGCGCGTGCAGGTGATCGAGCGATTGCGACGCTCCACGCGCCAGACGGTTCCACGCGTGCGCGATGCGCGCGCGGTTTTGAGCCAGGGTCGCCCGCAAGGCATCCGAATCCGGCAGCAGCAATTCCGCCGCGGCGGAAGGCGTGGGGGCGCGCAGATCGGCGACGAAATCGGAGATCGAGAAATCGATTTCGTGTCCCACCGCGCTGACCACCGGCACGGCACTCGCGACGATCGCACGTGCCACGTCTTCATCGTTGAAGGCGATCAGGTCCTCCAGCGAGCCGCCGCCGCGGGTCAGCAGCAGCACGTCGTAGCGCGTGCTCCTCGATGCGGCGTGCAGCATCGCGGCGATCGCGGGCGCCGCCTCGCGGCCTTGTACCGGCACGGGCAGGATTTCTATTTCGCTCATCGGGCAACGCCGGCGCGCCACGCTCAGCACGTCGCGGATCGCCGCACCGGTGGCAGAGGTAATCACGCCGATACGTCGTGGATAGCGCGGCAGAACGCGTTTGCGCGATGCATCGAACAAACCTTCCGTCTGCAATTTTGCCTTCAGTCGTTCGAAAGCCCGCCGCAGCGCGCCTTCACCGGCTTCCTCCATGTGTTCGACCAGCAACTGGAATTCGCCGCGCGCTTCATAGAGGCTGACCCGCGCGCGAGCCAGCACGTGCGTTCCGTCGATCGGACGAAAACGCAGCCAAGTGCTGCGCGGCTTGAACATCGCGCAGCGCACCTGCGCGGCGGAATCCTTCAGCGTGAAATACAGATGTCCCGACGCGGGGCGTGACACATTCGACAATTCGCCTTCGATCCAGATCAGCGGCAAGGCGCCTTCGATCAAATCGCGCGCGAGACGGTTGAGCGTGGAGGGCTTGAGCACCTGACGCTTCGCGCCGTATTCGACCGCGTCTTCGCTCATGACGGGGGCCTCTCGGTCGCTTCTCTGGACGCGCGGCGGCTTCGCCACCGCGTGCGCGCGAACCGCACGATCAATCCCACCGCGATCCACAACGACAGTGCCGCCAGCGGCCACGCGATCGCGCGCGGCCACAGTGCCGCGATTGCGGTGAACGCCACCAGCAATATCGCGCCACCGATCAAGACTCCGGCGCCATCCCCCTCCAGCACGCGGTTGTTCAACGCCGCGCTCACCGTGTGCGCCATGCGCAACGCGCCCGCGGCGCCGCGTCCGGCGCTGCCACGAGCACCGGGTTTGCCGCGCGGCGATCTCGCGCGCGGCGGCTCACCCGGGGCACGCCGCACGCGTGAATGCGACAGCACGATTTCGGTGGCGTTTTCGAGATCCTGCTGGTACTGCGCTGCCAGCGCGCACGCGAAGTCCTGGTCCTCGACCGCCACGTCGATTTCGCAATTGCCCAGCCAACTGACAAGATTGAGATTGGTGGAGCCCACACGCGCCCAGCGTGCATCCGCCACCGCGGTCTTGGCGTGCAGCATCGAACCGTTCCACTCGAACACGCGTACGCCCGCTGCCAACAACGGGCGATAACCGCTGCGCGACATCGCCGCGACCGGCGGCAAGTCGGAACTGCCCGGCACCAGCAGCCGCACGTCCACGCCGTCCTGCGCGGCGTTGATCAGCGCACGCACGTAAGGCGGCAGACCGACGAAGTAAGCGTCGGTCAACCACAGGCGTTCGCGCGCCAACGCGGCGACCAGTTGATCGAGGCGATACATGCCGGCGCTGCTCGGATGCGAGGCGATCACGCGCAGCGCGACCTCGCCGGCCGGTTGGATCGCCGCCGGATCCACGAGCCCGTCGTCCGGCAACGGCTCGCCCATGATCGACCAGGTTTTGGCGAAAGCCGCTTCCACATCGGCCACCGCCGGACCGTGCAGCGTTACGCCGGTGTCGCGCCAAGGCGGAATGCGACGCTTCGGATCGCCCAGCCATTTGCCGCTGATGCACACGCCGGAGACGAAGGCGATGCGCCCGTCGACCGACAACAATTTGCGGTGATCGCGGTTGATCCAGCCGAACGGGCTGAGCGGATCGAACGGATTCCACACGCGCACCTCGCCGCCGGCTTCCAGCAGCGGTTTCCAGAAACGTGTGCCGGATTGACCGAGACAGCCGAGCCAGTCGCGGGTGACGCACACGCGCACTCCGTTACGCGCGCGTTCGATCAGCGCATCCAGAAATGTCTGGCCGACTTCATCTGCGCGGATGATGTAATTTGCCAGCAGCACGTAATGCCGTGCGCCGCGGATCGCCGCCAGCCAGGCATCGAAGTGCGCCTGCGCGTCGATCAGCAGTTCGATCGAATTGCCGCTGGAGAGCGGCGCGCCGGCCGCGCGCGACAGGGCCTGCTCGGCCAGCGGGCGGAAATCGTCGTGCGGCTTGCGATCGGGCATCCCCCAGTCTAGGCCACTTGGCAAGCGCTGTGCCACGCGATGATCGCGCGAACGGGCTAGAATGGCGCCGCGCCGCGAAGCGCGGCGTCAGAGAGCCTCATGAACGACAGTCACACGCGTCTAGTGGAAGACCTGCCGCCGCGTTCGGAGCCGGATCGCGAACGTCCGGCTGGGGCGCGCGCGGTGCGCGAACGCGTGGAGCATCTCCCGCTTGCCAATCCCGCGCAGGCCGCGCGCGAATTGCTCGATCTGATGGATGCGATGCTCGTCACGCGCTGGCCGCGTGGCGAACACATCGATGCGCTGGAAAGCATGCGCGCGCCTGTGGCAGGTCTGTGCGAAGGCATCGAGCAGCAGCTCGGCGCGGAGTCGCATCCGCTGCCGCCGGCGAAGGAGAAACTGGTCGAAACGGCTTGCGCGTTCCATCGCGGCCTGGCGCGCAACTACGCGCTCGGCCTGCACGAGCTCTGCGCGCCGGACGGCAAGCTGCCGATGTTGAAAGGCAAGGCTGCGGCAACCGCCGCGGTGCGGGGGCTGCATCACCTGGGCATCGTGATGCAGTGGTCGTATCGCTTGTATCGCACGCCGCCGCAGGGCGCGTGGCGCCGGTTGCATGCGCTGCATCGGTTCGCCGAACAGATCGGCGTCGCCGACAAACCCGTTTCCGATCCGCTGCCGGACGGCGCGGATATCGATGCGCGTCAGGCTTATGCGCACGCGCTGCTGCTGGCGTTGTCAAATCCGTATCGTTTCTCGCCGCGAGAATTGCGCGAAGCCTGGCTGCTGACGCGCTGTTTCGCGCCGCATTGCGTGCTCGGCCCTGCCGTTTCCACCGGCATCGGCGTGGACGAGAACAGCGATGAAGGCCCGGGTTACGTGCCGGAGGAGCGCATCGCTGCGCAAGCCGGGATCCTCGCGCTGGATCTGTCGCCGCTGAAACGCTTTCTGGAAGATCACGCGGCATTGCAGCCGCCCGGCATCGAGCGCATGACCTTCCGTCAGCGTGGCGGACGGCAGGTGGAAGCGACGATCGCGTTTCTGCATCGCCTGCGATCGAGCTGGGCCGGCGCGGCCGAACGCGGTTTCGTGCGGCTGGAGGCCGCGCACGAACTAGATGCGGTGATCGGCCTGCATGCGCTCCATTATGTGCTGGCTGGCAACGACGATTTCGGCGCCTTCATGCAGCGCATCCGGGGCAGTGCGATCACGCTCAGCACGCGCGATCACGCCGCGTCGTGGACGGCCGGCGGCGACAGCGCGCGCCCGCAGGTGTTGACCGCGCGCGTGCTTGATCAGAGTCTCGGCGGCTATCGCCTCCAGTTTCAGGCGGGCAGCGCGCTGCGCATCCGCGTCGGCGAAGTAGTCGGTCTCGCGCCGGCGGCGGAGGAAGGCGAGACGCAGGAATGGATGGTCGGCCTGATCCGCTGGCTGCGCGCCGACAGCGACGGCGTGTTCGCCGGAGTGGAATTGCTGGCGCGGCGCGCGCGACCCGCGGGCGTGCGCCTGTCCGCGGGCGAGGACGACGAACTGCACGCGCCGCAACGCGCGGCGCTGCTGCCCGATCGCGGCGACGGGCCGTCCTTGCTGGTGTCGCATCTGTTCGATCAGCGCGCGCGGCATGTCGAAGTGACCGTGCCGGCCGATCCGACCGATTGGCAATCCGCGGCCAGCGTCGGAGTGCACGCGATCCGCTCAATCGACGAAATCAGCACCGCGTATTTCCGCGTCACGCTCGCGCCCGAGGCGCAGGCCGCCGCGGATGTCGAATCACTGGTGCATGGCGACGCGGTTTCCGAGTGAACTTGCCGCTATCGACCGCATGAGCGCTTCGTTTCCGTTTCCGCGCCGCCGCAGCATCGGCGTGCGCATCGGCAATGTGCACGTCGGCGGCGATGCGCCGATCGCGGTGCAGTCGATGACCAACACCGACACGGCGGATGTCGCGGCGACCGCGAAACAGGTCGCGGAACTGGCGCGCGCCGGTTCCGAACTGGTGCGCATCACGGTCAACACGCTTGATGCTGCCCGCGCGGTGCCGCGCATCCGCGAGAAACTGGACATGATGGGCGTGGGTGTGCCGCTGATCGGCGACTTCCATTACAACGGCCATCAATTGCTGCAAGACGTACCCGCCGCCGCGCAGGCGTTGGCGAAATACCGCATCAATCCCGGCAATGTCGGCTTCGGCAAGAAGCGCGATACGCAATTTGCTTCCATCGTCGAACTGGCGTTGAAGTACGAAAAGCCGGTGCGCATCGGCGCCAACTGGGGCTCGCTGGATCAATCGTTACTCGCATCGTTGATGGACGAGAACCGCGCGCGCAGCGAACCATGGGATGCCGCCCACGTCGCGCGCGAAGCGCTGATCCGTTCTGCATTGGATTCCTCTGCACGCGCCGAAGAATTGGGATTGCCGCGCGACCGCATCATCCTCTCGTGCAAGGTGTCCGGCGTGCAGGAACTGATCGCTGTGTATCGCGATCTCGCCGCCCGCTGCGATTACGCGCTGCACCTCGGATTGACCGAAGCGGGCATGGGTTCAAAGGGTATTGTCGCTTCCAGCGCCGCGCTGGCCGTGCTGCTGCAGGAAGGCATCGGTGACACCATCCGCATTTCGTTGACTCCAGAGCCCGGCCAATCGCGCACGCAGGAAGTGATCGTGGCGCAGGAACTCCTGCAGACGATGGGTCTGCGCGCGTTCACACCGCTGGTGACCGCGTGTCCGGGCTGCGGCCGCACCACGTCCAGTTTCTTCCAGGAGCTGGCCCAGACCGTGCAGCGGCACGTGCGCGCGAAGATGCCGGAGTGGCGGATGAAATACGATGGCGTGGAGAACCTCACGCTTGCCGTGATGGGCTGCGTGGTCAACGGCCCGGGCGAATCGCGCCACGCCGACATTGGCATCTCGCTGCCCGGCACCGGGGAAGCCCCCGCCGCGCCCGTGTTCATCGACGGCAAGAAGGCGATCACCCTGCGTGGCGAGAACATCGCCCAGGAGTTCGTGGGTATAGTGGAAGATTACGTGGCGAAGAAGTACGCCGCTCGCGGTTGAACGGAGGACCACGCATGGCCCTTGAAATGCGTCTCGAGTGCGAACGCTGCCACGCGCCGACCGCAAGGGAGAGCGAGGCGTACATCTGCACGTTCGAGTGCACCTTCTGCGCCGATTGCAGCGAGGAGATGCACCACGTCTGCCCGAATTGCGGCGGCGAACTGGTGCGCCGTCCGCGTCCGCCGCGCAAGGATTCAGAAACCTGATCGGTGCCGGTTGTTGCGCCGATGCCGCTCGGTTAGTCTGCGCGCGCCATGCCGCGCGCCATTTCGATACCCGATTTCATTGTCGCGATTCCCGCGCGCTACGCTTCGACGCGGCTGCCCGGCAAACCGCTGCGGTTGCTCGGCGGCGAGCCCTTGATCGCCCATGTCGTGCGCCGCGCGCAGACTGCCGGTGCCACAGAGGTGGTGGTGGCGACCGATGACGCGCGCATCGCGGAAGCCTTGCGCGATACGAACGTGACGCTCTGCATGACACGCGCGGATCACGCCTCCGGCAGCGACCGCCTGGCCGAATGCGCGCAAGCATTGCATTGGCCTGACGATGCGATTGTGGTGAACCTGCAGGGCGACGAACCGTTCGCGCCGGCCTCCGGTATCTGCGAGGTGGCGCATGCGTTGCAAGAAGACGGCACGCCGATGGCGACGCTGGCTGCGCAAATTGAAGAAGCCGTGCAGCTGTTCGATCCGAACGTGGTGAAAGTCGTGTGCGATGCGCGCGGGCACGCGCTGTATTTCTCGCGCGCGCCATTGCCGTGGGCACGCGATGCGTTTGCTCACGATCGCGACGCGTTGCCACCGAACACGAAATTTATGCGGCACATCGGCATCTACGCCTATCGCGCAGGTTTCCTGAAAACCTTTTCGACATTGAAACCGACGCCATTGGAGCGCGCCGAAGCGCTGGAACAATTGCGCGCGCTGGAATACGGACACGCGATCGCGGTGCGCGCGGCGCCGGAACCGTTTCCGCCCGGCATCGACACGCCGGCCGATCTCGAAGCGGCGCAACGCCTGCTGGAGCGCGGATGAGCAACCGCCGCCGCGACGATCTCGATATGGAAGCGCGCCCGAGCGTGCCGCAATTGCCCGCGTCGCTGGAATGGGTCAATGCGCGCGAAGCGAGCCGGCTGGATGCGCTGCGCGGCCGCGCGGTGCTGCTGTGGTTCTGGAGCTACGACTGCGTCAACTGCATCAACGCGCTGCCGGGCCTGCGGCAATTGGAGAACAAGTATCACGACGGACTGGCGATCCTCGGAGTGCATACGCCGAAATATCCGGCGCAGCAATCCAGTGATGCGGTGTTGAAGGCGGTCAATCGTCATTACGTGCGTTTCCCCGTGGCCAACGATGCGCAGTGGCGCGCATGGCAGCAGTACGGCATCGATGCGTGGCCGAGCGCGCTGCTGCTCGATTGCGAAGGCAATCTCGCCGGGCGTTTTGTGGGTGAGACTGCGTTGCGCCGCGCCGACGAGATGATTCCGGCGCTGCTGGAAGACGCGGCCAGCCGCGAGATGCGCGTGTATGCGCCGTCGCCAGCAGCGTTCCGCAGCGAGCCGCGCATGGCGTTGCGTTTTCCCGCGCACGCGCTCGCTACTGCCGACAAACTCTATGTCAGCGACACCGGCCACAACCGCATCCTCGAATGCACGCACGACGGCCGCGTGCTGCGCCAATTCGGTTCCGGCAATCCCGGTTATTGGGACGGCCGGCTCGCGGATGCGGGTTTCACCGCGCCGCAGGGTTTGGCGATTTCGAATGATTCCCTGTACGTTGCCGACACGGGCAATCATTGCCTGCGCCGCATCCGCCTGCTTGGCGGCGAAGTCGATACGCTGCTCGGCAACGGTGCGGCGGGGTATCAGACACCGCGCACGGGCGAACACGGGCAGCGCATCGCGATCAGCGCGCCGAGCGCGGTGGCGCTGTCGGGCGATCGCATCTATGTCGCCTTGAGTGGGCAGCATCAGATCTGGCGCATTGATTTGCACACGCGCGGCATCGACGTGCTGGCTGGAAGTGGCCGCTGCGGAGTACGCGATGGTCCGGGGGGGCGGGCGCAGCTCGCGCAGCCATCCGCGCTGGCGATGTTGCCGGGCGTGTTGATGATCGCCGATGCCGCAGGCAATGCGATCCGTCAATTGCGACTGTCGGATTTCGCATTGACCACACTCGCCGGCGGCACGCCGTATTCGTTCGGATTGCAGGACGGCACCGGCGCGCAGGCGCGCTTCGCACACCCGCTAGGGCTCGCCGCGGACGGCATCACGCTTTACGTCACCGACACGCTCAACAACCGCCTGCGCGCGATCAACACGCGCAATGGTGAAGTCTCGACTCTGCCGATCGAATGGCGTTTCCATGAACCGCAAGGCATTTCATTCGCTGCCGGGAGTTTGTGGGTCGCGGATCGCAACGCGCATGAGATTCTCCGCGTGGATGCGGAGCGGGGCAGCGTCGCGCGCATCGCCGTGGGTGAATGAAGCAAAGCCGGCGTTTGCACGCCGGCTTGGGTGTGAACCTTCCCCTGCTTGCGAGAGGAGAAAGGAATCCGTTCTCTATGGAATATCCACCCCGAAGCCCACACCGCCCGAGGTTTCCGAACTGCTGAACGACGCGCCGATGTTGAAGTTGGCATGTGTGCCGATCGCCTTGGCG
>JAJPID010000007.1 GCA_021324945.1 Lysobacterales bacterium
GCATCCGGATGCGCCGCCGCATACTCGCGCAGTTCGGTGATCGCCTGCTCTACACGCCTGCTGCGCGCGAGCGAATCGGCGCGGCGAATCGCGGCGGGATGCAGATTCGGCTGCTGTTGCAGCGCCTGTTTGTAATGCGCAATCGCTTCGTCGTGGTGTTCCTGCAAACGCGCAATGTCGCCCAGGCCCAGATGTGCTATCGCCAGTTGTTCGCCCTGTGCGATCAATGCCTCAAACTCGGCGCGCGCCCCCTGCAAGTCGCCTTTCTGCAGTAATGCGTTGCCGAGCACCTGCCGCGCCATCGCGTAATCGGGTTTCAGCGCCAGCGCGTTGCTCGCCGCCCGGATGGCGAAATCCGGCGTGTTCAGGGCCAGCATCACGTTGGCGAGGCTGCCTTGGATCAACGCATCGTTGGGCGCGAGCGTGGCCGCTTCGGTGAGGTGCCGCGACGCCTTCTCGTTTTCGCCGCGCGCGAAAGCGATGTTGCCCAAACCAGCCAGCGATTGCGCATCGTTTTCGTCCGCACGCAACGCGATGCGGAAATGCGATTCGGCTTCGTCCAGTTTGCCGCGCAGGAACGCGATCTGTCCCAAGCCCGTGTGTGCGCTGGTGAGATTGGGGTTGAGTTCTTTGGCGCGCAGATAGGCGGCTTCCGCGGCATCTAAGTCGCCCGCGTTCAAGCGCATCTCGCCCAACGTGTGCTGGAACACCGCGCGTTCGCCGTCGCGTGCAATTGCGCGCTGCACCAGCGCCAAACCCTCCATACTGTCGCCGCGCTGCGCGCGCAGGATGCCGAGCAGGTGCAGCACCTCCGGGTCGTCCGGATCGGCGGCAAGCAATTCGCGGTAGCCCGCTTCGGCTTCCGGGAGGCGGCCTGCACGGTGCAGTTCGATGATGTCGTCGAGCATGGATGGGACGGTTGGATGCAGCGCGCAAGTCTAGCAGCGGCATCAATCCCCGGCCGTCAGCTCCGTCAGTTTCTGCGCGATGTAATCCTCGACGAAGCTCGACAACTTGAGATCGCTGATGAAGCCGCAATGTCCGCCGCGCTCCGTGATGTCCACTTCGACATTGTTCGGCAATTGCAGCCGCTCGAAATCGTCCACCGGGATTACCGGATCATCACGCGAGGTGAGGATCCAAGTGCGGACTTCGAGCTTCGCCAGTTGATCGCCCGCCACAGAATAGCCGTCCAGATAGTTTTCCAGCGTGCCGAAGTCGGTGTGCCGTTGCACAAGCGTGGTGGTCAAGCCACGCATGTCCGCGCGCAGTTCGTGCGGTTCAAATAGTTCCATTTGCGGAAACGCGCGCTGCTTGCGCCGCAAGCTTCGCCGCCACTTGTACATGAAATACCAGTGGTAGATCCACGGCGCGTGTTCGATCGAAAACAGCCCCCGATGCGGATCGATCACAGGACAGATGGCGATCGCGCCATCCAGCCGCAGGCCCAATTGGGGCCCCTGCAGTGCCACACGCAGCGCGAAGTTGCCACCCAGTGAAAAGCCGACCACCACGCGCGGCGTCAGCGGATGATCGCGCACGAATGCGCGCACCGCGCCGATCGCCTCGTCCAGAAGGCAGGAATGAAAAATGCCCTCGTTGAAGTGATGCGTGTCGCCGTGATCGCGAAAATTCAAACGGAACACGTCCCAGCCTTCGCGCAGCAATCGTCCGCCGGTTTGCAGCAGATAGGTCGAACGCACGCTGCCTTCCCAGCCGTGGAACAGCACGGCCATGCCGCGCGGTTTCGGCAACGCGGTTTGCCGCGTGTAGAAACCTTGCAAGCGCACGCCACCGCCAGCGTCGAGGATCAGTTCTTCGGCTTCATTTTCCAGTTGCCGCGCGCGCGAACGCAGCAGCACGCGCCGCACACCGCTGGAAGCGAGCGTCGACTGCACATGCGGATTGCGCAGCAGCCAAGGCGGCTGATAATCCAATTCCCGCACGCTCATGGGGAATAACCGAGTGCTTGCGCGATGCGCGCGCGTGCGGTGTCGGCCATGCGGCGGCGGCCTTCATCCGTGATCGCCACACTGTCAAGAAAATGCACCTGCGCCTCCACGCGCCGCTCGCCCAGCACACGCCACACATTGCCGATGAAGCTCTCGCCGGTTCTGAACGCGACACCCAGCCATGGAGCGCCGTCGCGCAGGTAGCGGATCGCCACCGGCTGCACCGGCGCGTTCGCATCCAGCGCGGCTTGAAAAATGCGCGCGTGAAACACTTTCAGCGTTCCCGCCGGCGCAGTGCCGCCTTCGGGAAACGCCGCCACGCTGTAACCGTTGCGCAGACGTTCGCTCATTTGCGCCATCACCGAACCCAGCGAATGCGTGCTACCGCGCTGGTGGAAGATCGTGCCGCCGCGCCGTGCCATCCAGCTCACCAGCGGCCATCGCGCGATTTCCGCCTTCGCCACGAAACCGGCTTCGCGCTGCGTGTGCAGCACGGTGATGTCCATCCACGACCCGTGATTGGCGACGAACATCACCGGATCGGGCAGCGGTTCGCCCACGCGCTGCACGTGCACGCCGAACAACGCGAGGAACGCCCGCGACCAGCCGCGAATCAGTTTCGCGCCGAAGGTCCCGGGGCGCGGCGGTCCGAAGGGCAGTACGGCCGCACCCATCAGACAGCCGCCGAACACCAGCAGCAGGATGGCCGGTACGCGCCAGATATATCGCAAGGGCCGCAGCGGATCGCGCCGCGCGCCTCGATCGAGGGAAACTTCCATCGCGCCACTTTAACGAAAACCACGCGCCCGGACATGCAGTTTTCCGTCGGTTGCAGCGCGCAGGACTACACTATTGCCGTCATTTCGGGGCCGCCCGCAGCGTGGAGCCCGGAACCCCGCGACTTTCCGTTGCAGGCGCTTGAGAAGTCGTTTGCGAATGACCTGGTGGAGTGATGACATGAACACCCAACCGCGCCGTGTCGAACATCAGCAGACCGACCGGGGCTACATCCCGGTCTACACCACCGGCGTCGTCGAACAGCCGTGGGCGGAGTACACGCGCACCGATCACGAAGTCTGGGCGCAATTGTTCCGCCGCCAGCGCGAAACCCTGAAAAATCGCGCAACACGCGAGTTTCTGGAAAACCAGGAACGCTTCGGCATGAGCGCGGATGCGATCCCGAAATTCGACGATCTGAATGCGGTGCTGAAGAAAGGCACTGGCTGGGAAATCGTCGGCGTGGAAGGCCTGCTGCCCGATCAGGTCTTTTTCGATCATCTCGCCAACCGGCGCTTTCCGGTGACATGGTGGATCCGCAAGCCCGAGCAGCTCGATTACATCTCCGAGCCCGATCTGTTTCACGACCTGTTCGGCCACGTGCCGCTGCTGCTGAATCCCGTGTTCGCCGATTACATCCAGGCGTACGGCAAGGGGGGCGTCAAGGCGCACGGCATCGGCGCGGATGCGCTGATGAATCTGACGCGGCTGTACTGGTACACAGTGGAATTCGGGTTGATCAACACGCCCCAAGGCCTGCGCATCTACGGCTCGGGCATTGTCAGCTCCAAGGGCGAATCAATCTATTGCCTGGAGTCCGACGCACCCAACCGCATCGGCTTCGATCTCGAGCGCATCATGCGCACGCGCTACAAGATCGACACGTATCAACAGACCTATTTCGTGATCGACAGCTTCGAGCAGTTAATGGAAGCCACCGAACCGGATTTCCGCCCGATCTACGAGCGCCTCGCCAAACTGGATTCATTCCCTGCAGGCGAAATCCAGCCCAGCGACCGCGTGATCCATCGCGGGACGAGGGAGGGCTGGATTGAAACACCCGATACTTGAGAAAGAACCGCAGCTAAAAATCTTCACATGAAGGGGCTGGTAATGAGGTGCTACGCATTTTGCTGAGCGTCCGCGCTGCGCACGCTACGATTTGCGTTTCACTGTGCTGACCTCCAGCACCTGCGCAATCTTCTCGCCATCCCAGCGGTAGATCAGGTGTTTGCCCTGCACGCAGAGCGAGGCAAGATCCGGATAGAACAACGCGGCGCATTCGCCGCCCTTGCAGCGCACGCTGTCGTAGACGATGCCGTTGGACCCTTCCTTGTGCAGCCGGCTCCCAAGTTTGCGCGAAGCGGCGTAGCTATCCGGGTCGTGCTCAGGTTTGAAGCCGCCGCGGATGTCGTGCAGTAGTCCGTGCACGCCGCTGACGTAAGCGCGCATAGTCAGATCGATCGGCGGTTCATTGGTCGCGGCGAGGAACCGTTCGCGGTGGTACACCGTTTCCTCCACCGCGGTGGCGAAATCGTGTGAGAGATACAGCACGCCGTAACTGCCATCGGAAAAGCGGCTGCCCTCCGGATTCAAGTGCGTGAACGCAGCCATCAGCGGCGTCGAACCCGGCCCGCTGACGCATCGCTCCTTCGGCACATTCGACAGCTCGCCCGACTCCTCGCGCAGGCGCGGGTTTGTCAGCGACTCAAGCCGGTACAACGCATCCAAGTCTTCACGACCGGCGATCGCATCGAACACACCCACCGGCGGAAAGCGGCTAGGCACGATGCGGTACGCGCGCTGCCAGCGGATGCGGTGGAGGGGCGGCGTGCTTTGAGGCATCTAGAAAGTGTCGCCGTTCTGCTTCTCGCGCTTCGCGACTACGGATCCCCAGCCGTCATTCAGAGGCTATCCCCGGATTGATCGGCGATGGAACCCGGAATCCGGCTTTTTTGCTAACGGAAACTAGAAGCTGGATTCCGGATCGCCATTTCGCGGCGTCCGGAATGATGAGCAAGAGCGCGTCAGCTCACCCGCGCTGCGCATCCAGATACTGCCGCACCACGAACAAGTCGGAGACGTTGCCAGACAACATGCGTTGCAGCGCGCTGTGGCCGCCGAACGTCGGCGTGCTGTTCGGCTTGCGCAGCCAGGCGTCCGCACGCGCGGGATCGGGAAACAGGATAGTGAGCGACTTGAAGATGCCGAGCAGATAACTGATGCGTTCCAGCGTATCGCGCGATAGCGCGCCATCCTGCTCGCGCTTCCATTTGTAGAACGTGGACTCGGGCGGATCGCCCAACAGCTTGCGCTGTTCGGCCACGCGCAGATCCCAGCGCTCAGCCAATCTGAAAAAGGCACGCAGCGCCGGGCCGGCGAGTTCGGTCTCTTGCGGCGAATAATGGCCGCGGACATCTTCGATGCGATGGGCGGCGGTGCTCATACCGCACTCTCCAATTGGAGTTTGTTCGCATATTACTACATAAGTGAAGTCGCGGCAAACTGGCTCCAACCAAAGCAGGCGTCAGTCGCCTGGCTTGATCGCCGCACTGGCATTGCTTCTGTTGAACGCAGGCAGGACGTTCGATTTCAGGTTCTCGAAACCTGCACGCGCCTGCGCGATCTGATTTTGCAGGTCCGCGAAGATCCGACGCTGCACGACCGTGGGCTCGTAATCGGAGCCGCCGGCCGCATTCTGCGCCCCTTGCGCCACCTGGCCGCCCAGCCATCGCAGGTTCCAGTAGACCTTGAACGGCGAGGAAAACTGCTTGTCGTCGCTGAGCCGGGCTTCCGGACTGACCAACTGGTTTTCGACATCCAGTATTTGCGCATCGAGTTGCCGGAGCGCGGCGCCGGTGGAATCGGCTGCGTGCGTTTTCAATCGATCCTCGATCTGCTTGCGCCATTCCTCCATGATGTTGACCATCTTCGATGTCTCGCTGAGCGCATCGGCGATCTGCACTTGCATCGCTGTCGCATCGCGCAGCACGGCATCGCTCGCCTTGATCTTCGGGTCCTTCAACACCTGGAACGGCTGGGTGAGGGATTTGCCGTCCACCGTGAGCCGCACCTGATAATCGCCCGGTGCCGCGATGGGCGTACCGGTGTGCTCATCCACGCCCCAATGGATGATGGTGCGGTAATCCTTGCCCTGATAACGCGGCTCGTCCCAGATGTACGGATTCTCCGGCGGCGTGGTGCGCAATTTGACGTCGATGGGCGCGTCGTAAAACAGATCCCAATCCGCGCCGTTCAATCCCTTGTGCGCTTCCAGCTTTTCGGTGCGGATCGCCTTGCCTTGCGCGTCCAGAATTTGCAGTTGCACCGGATTTTTCGGTGTGCTCGCGAGATAAAACTGGAATTGCGGACGCGCGGGTTCGTTCGCGGTCGGATAAGCGCCGCGCGCTTGGCGGAACACCGGCCCTGGTTTGAAAAGACGAGTGGAACCATCGTCCGTTGGCTCCGTTCTGCCCGTCTGCTCCAACGTGACGATATCGGGCAGGATGTAGTCGCCGCGTCCATAGGTAGAGACATCCACATCGTGCATGCGCGGCTCGACGTTGATCCAGCTCACCGGCGAGGGCGGCAAACCCTTGTTGAAAGGAGCCCAGTGCTTGCCAGTATCCAGTGTGTAATAAAACGCATGGCCGGTGCCGGCGAACAGCATGCCTTCGCGATTGGGATTTTCCGCCACCGACAACACGTAATCGAGCGGATTGCTCGCAGGCAAATCACCGGAAATATTCTTCCAGCTCTTGCCGTAATCCGTCGTCATCAGCACATATGGTTTGTCGTCGTTCTCGCCCGCCCAACGAAAATCCACCGCGATGTACACGGTGCCCGGATGCAATCGCGAAGGCGAGATCTGGTTGATCTCGCCCCAAGGCGGCAGGTGCAGGTTCGCGGTGACGTCGATCCACTGCGGCGGCGATTGCGATTCGGCGTCCGTCGTGTACCACAGCTTGCCGTCGTTGGTGCCGGCCCACAGCAGGCCTTTCTGGATCGGCGAGAACGCCATCGACCATACCACCTCGCCATCGTACTGGCCGAGGTTGTCCTGCATCAGGCCACCGCTGGGAATGATGCGCGACGGATCGCGCGTGGAAAGATCGGGGCTGAACTCGATCCACGAATGCCCGGCATCGCTGGTGCGCAACACCATCTGGCAGCCGAGATAGACGTTGCGCGGATCGAACGGATCAATCGCCAGCGGCGAAGTCCAGTGGCAGCGGTATTTCGTTTCGGCCGGTGAGGAGCCCAGCGCGATCTGCGAAGGTGACACCGAATGCGGCGTCCCTTGCGTCAGGTCGAAACGGAACAGATTGTTGCCGTAGCAAGACGACCAGACAATGTCCGGATCGTCCGGATTTGGCAGCGTGAATCCCGATTCGCATGCATTGGGAAAATACTGATAACTCGGCGGCGGCGGGTTGGGCCCTTCGAAACCGCTGCGATCCGGCGGCGTCTTGACTTCGTCATCGGGACCGAGCGCCCAGCCCTTGGGCGGCGATGCAGCCTTGGGATATTTCGCGAGCAGCGCCTTGTCGACCTCGAATTTCTCGTGGCCTTCTTCGGAATCGGATTCATCGGATGATTCTGCTCGCGGCATGAATGCATCATTCGGCAGCAGGCCATTGCCGCTGGGTTGCGAGTGGTCGCTGGACAAGCGCCACGCGCCGTCGTCCTGACGGTTGCCGTAGATCCAGTACGGCACCTGGTTGTCGCTGGCGATGTGATAGACCTGCCCGACCGGCAAGGCCACCGTGAGCTTAGTGCCGGCTCCGGTGGCGATCTGCGCGCCGCCGTCGTCGGTCATCACGTAGTGTGCGGGATTGGTCGGATCGATCCAGACATCGTGGCAGTCGCCGCAGGAGGCGGGGCCCAGCGGTTTCGCGCTCTTGCCGCCTTCACCCGAGAAGGTCAGCCCGCCATCGCTGGAATAATGTGGGCCGCTGTTCAATACCAGCACGCCGTTGGCGTCCTTAGGGTTGGCCTCGATGCGGATGTAATAACCCGCGCGCATGATCAGGTTGCGATCGTGGCTCGCCACCTTCCAATTTGCGCCGCCGTTATCGCTGCGCCACACCGAGCCCTGATCCTGCGTCTGAATCAACGCGTACATGCGTTGTGGATTGGCAGGCGAAATGGCGACGTCGATCTTGCCGACCGGCGACGCCGGCAGGCCATTGGTGAGATGCTGCCACGTGCGGCCGTTGTCGTGCGAGAGATACACGCCGCTGCCGGGGCCGCCGCTCAGTTCCGCCCAGGTATGCCCGGTGACTTGCCATGTGCCTGCCAGAACCGTCTCGGGATCGTTCGGATCGATGCTCAACCCGCTGCACCCCGTTTGCTCGTTGACAAACAACGTTTGCTGCCACGTCCTGCCTCCGTCCGTGCTGCGGAAAACACCGCGTTCATGCTGCGGGCTGTTGCCACGTCCTTCGGCGCAGACCAGAACATTGTCGATGTCCTTGGGATTGACAACGATGCGCGCGACGCGGCCGGTGTGGGTCAGGCCCATTTGCTTCCACGTCTTGCCGGCGTCCGTGGATTTGTAAACACCGTCGCCCCAGATGTCGCTGGGACGGATGAACCAGCGCTCGCCGGTGCCAACCCATACGGTGTTCGAATCGGAGGGCGCGATGGCGATAGCACCAATCGCGGAGGTGTCCTGATCGTCGAAGATCGGCGCGAAGGTGTGACCGCCATCGGTGGACTTCCACAATCCGCCCGATGCCGCGCCGAGGTAATACGTGGCGTAATCGCCCGGAATGCCGGCGACCGAAGCGATGCGCCCGCCCGCCGGCGGGCCCATGTAATGGAACTGCAACGGCTGCGGCGTGGTGGTCTTCGGCGGCTTGTGCGCATCCATCGCCTCGTGCGTCTGCTTTTCCACCGCTTCTTGCGCGTGCGCGGTCGAGCCCGTCAACGCGAGCAGATACAGCGCGCAGCCCAAGATTTTCGCCCGCTCGAAATTTTTCATCATTGCCCTCCGAAAAACGTTCGCCTGCGGCAGCGCAATGCGCGATCAATCCTCGCCATCGGATACGATCCGCAAGAACGGCAATCCACTGCGCGCGCCCCAGGCATAAACGCCCAGCGCGGCGATCGCCACCAAGATCGAATCCCACGGTGAGGCAATGAAACTCTTGCCGCCGAACGTGCCGAGCCACGACAGGCCGATCATCAGCCAGTAGAAACCGATCAGCCACAACGACGCGCGAATCTCCTGCGCAAGCCCGTCGCGATCGGCGCCGCGCCAGCCGCGCAACGGCACGTACACGGCGTACAAGACGATTTGCACGCCGAGCAACCACGACACCGTTTTCCAGCCCGACCAGAAAACGATCAATGCGGCGATCGCGAACGAGAGCGGCCCGATCAGTGCGAAGCCGCGCACGCGGAACGGCCGCGTCAGTCCCGGCGCGTTGCGGCGCAAAGCCGCTGCGGTGATCGGCGCCGTCGCGTAGCTCAATACCAGCGCGGCCGAGACCACGTTGATCATCGCCGACCACGAGGGAAACGGCAGGGTCCAGAAGACCGCCAGCGCGAAGGTCAGCCACAGCGCGGCGCGCGGAATGCCGGATTTCTCGTCCACGCGCGTGAAGACGTGAAAGAACGTGCCGCCGTGTGCCCAACCATACACCACGCGCGGCGCGGCGTTCATATAGATGTTGCCGCAGCCACTGGGCGAGATCACCGCGTCGCACACGACCAGGAATGCCAGCCAACCGACCCCGAGTGCAATGGCGATGTCGTGGAACGGCAGCGCGAACAGCTTGCCCATGCCGCTCCAGCCGCGCGCGAGTAGCGACGCCGGCACGCTGCCCAGAAACGCGACTTGCAATAGCACGTAGATGATCGTGGACAACAATACCGAGAGGATCAACGCGATCGGAATCGTGCGCTGCGGATGGCGCACTTCGCCGGCGACGGCAACGATCGGCGTCAAGCCGAGATACGCGAAGATGATGCCACCGGCCGAAACCGCGCCGGCGATGCCGGAAAATCCGAATGGCGCGAAACCGTGCGTGCCGAGATTCTCCATCCGGAAGAAATACAGCAATACGACGACGACCGTCAGCGGCACCACGAATTTGAAAATGCTGACCAAATTATTGGCGCGCGCGAAGATCTTGACGCTGTAGTAGTTCAGCAGGAAGAAGATGCATAGGATTGCCAATTCCACCAGCCAGCCGAGCAGTGTCGGCGATTGCGATCCGACCCGCGTCAATTGCGGAAACCACGCCGAGGCGTATTGCCGGCAGGCGACCACTTCGATTGCGATCAAGCTGGAGAACGCAATCAGCGTGATCAAGCCCATCAGAAATCCGAGCAGCGGCCCGTGCGAGTATTCCGGATAACGCACCACGCCGCCCGCACGTGGCAGCGCGGCGCCCAGTTCGCAATAGACCAGCCCCAGCAGCAGCACCGCCGCGCCGCCGATCAACCATGAGACGATGCCCGCCGGTCCGGCGAGCCCCGCAACATAACTGGCCGAGAACAACCAGCCCGAACCGAAGATCGCGCCGAGGCCGATGAAGGTGAGATCGACGAGACTCAGTTGCCGTTTGAAACGGCCGTCGCCAGCTTCACCGATGCTTTCCAACGGCACGCGCACCGCGATCAGTCCGCGTGTTCCGGCTTGCCGCAATCGCACGGCCACTGCGGCTCGGGACCGCCTTCTGCGACGAAACGATCGATACGCTGCTCCAACACCGGCAGCGGCACGGAACCGATTTGCAGGATCGTGTCGTGGAAATGGCGGATATCGAATTTCGGCCCCAATGCCTTTTCTGCATTTGCGCGCAATTCGCGGATTTTAAGATAGCCCAATTCGTAACTGTCCGCTTGAGCCGGCCAGGAAATATAGCGATCCACTTCATTGGCGATTTCCAGCGGGCTAAGTGCGGTATTCTGAGTCAGATAATCGATCGCCTGTTGTCTCGTCCAATTCAAATGGTGAATGCCGGTATCTACCACCAGTCGGCACGCTCGCCACATTTGATAGGTGAGATAACCGAACTTCTGATACGGCGTCTGGTAAATCCCCATTTCGTTGCCGAGAAATTCAGAGTACAGCCCCCAGCCTTCGCCGTAGGCCGAAATGTAGCCGTTGCTGCGAAATTCCGGCTGGTCGGTTTGTTCTTCAGCCAACTCCAATTGGAGCGAATGACCTGGATACGATTCATGCAAGGTGAGCGCGGGCATATTGAACAGCGCGCGCGATTTCAGGTCATAAGTATTGACGAGGTATTCGCCCGGACCGCCGCGGCCCGACGTGTAATACGGCGCGATCGCATCCGGCACCGGCACGATGGTGAAACGCGCGCGCGGCAGGTGGCCGAAGAAGCGCGACATCTGGCCGTCGACTTCCTTCGCCACCCACGCGGTCTTGTCCAGCAATTCCTGCGGCGTCTTGGCATAGAACTGCGGATCGTTACGCAGAAATTGCAGGAACGCGGCGAAGTCACCCTTGAAGCCGGTCTGCATCATCACGTCGAGCATCTGCATATGTATTTTCGCCACTTGTTCCAGGCCGATCTGGTGGATCTGATCGGGCGTCAGATCCAGCGTGGTGTATTCCTTCAACTGCTGCGCGTAGTACGCCTTGCCGTTTGGCAGCGCTTCGGCGGCCAAGGTGGTCCGCGCTTTCGGCACGTATTCGTCATCGAAGAACTTCAGCAGTTTCGCGTAGGCGGGGATGATCTCGTTGCGAATGATCTGCTGCGCTTGTCCACGTAACGCGGCCTGATCGGCAGCGGTGATGCTCGTCGGCATCTGCTGGAACGGCTTGTAGAGGCTGCTTTGCGTCGGATCGGTCAGATCGGCAACCGATTTGATCGAGCGGTCACGCCCGACCAGCACCGCACGTGGCACGGAAAAGCCGCGCGCGAGTCCTGCGCGCATATTGTCTATTTGCTGATCAAAATACTTCGGAATCTGCGCGAGTTTGTCGAGATATTTCTTGTAGTCATCCACCGTGCGCAGACGATCGCCGCCCAGTTCGTAGCCGACATCGCTCCAGAAAGCCGAGTCGCTGTTGAAGGGCATCTGCCACTGCTTGAATTGCTGCTCGGCCAGAAGATTGGCGATCTGCTCGCGATACACCGCGTAATCGATCTGGTCCTCCGGCGTCAGCTGCTTGACGTCGATACCGTCGAGCTCGTGTATCACGTTCTGCCAGTAATCCAACCGCTGCTGCTGGCTTTGCGCGTCCGCGGTGTCCAGCCGGCTGTTGTCGGGTTTCGCGCTCGCGCCGGCCTTGCCGGTGCGCCAGGCCCACTCGGCCGTATAGATGGCCTTGAATTGCGCATCCGCGTTGCCGCTCGCAGTCCCCACCGACTCGGCCGCCATCGCCCAAGGGTTCGTGCCGAGCAACAGTGCCGCGAACAGCAACGCTTTCTTCATCGCCCCATCTCCCTCGCGTGATTCCCACACCTTAGCGCGGTTGGTGCCCGTGCGCGAATCCGCCAAAGGTCATTCGTGCGCAGCGCGGCACACGCCCATCGCTGCGAGATAAGCTTCCAGCCCGCGCTGTTCGGTTTCTCCAAAGATTTCACCCGTCGCGTCCATCGCACCGATGCGATCGGGCCGAAAATTTCGGAAAGACTCACGCATGCGGCACCACGCGCCCAGCGTCCATACATTGCCCCAGCAGGCAAGACACAGCGGTTCGATCTCGCGCACGCTCACTTCCGCAGCTTCGTTGCGGTACTCGATGCGCAGCACGCGGTGCGCGGCGATCGCCTCATGCAGCACGTCGATCACGCCAGTTTTCGCCTCGTACCTGCGCGTCGGCACGAACACGCGCGAGCGCGCCGCGCGTTCGCGCAATTCCGGCGGCAATACCGCCTCGATCTTCAGCAATGCGGTCTTCGCACCTTCGGCCAGCTTGTCGCCGGAGAACGCATTGACGAAACGCGTGCCGACCACCAGCGCTTCCATTTCCTGCTGTGTGAACATCAGCGGCGGAATGTCGGAGCCCTTGCGCAGCAGATAGCCGATGCCGGCTTCGCCTTCGATCGGCACGCCGGACAGTTGCAGGTCGGCGACATCGCGATAGACCGTGCGCAGGGAAACGCCGAGCGTTTCGGCCAGCCGCCGCGCTGGCAGCGCGATGCGGCGGCCTTGCAGGGCATGGATGATCAGAAACAGGCGATCGGCGCGGCGCACACCGCGCATTATCACAGCGCGGCGCGCTTCGCGTGAGACGTCACGCGGGCAGTGTCTCCCGCTGCAGCTTCTGATCTTCCGCCAGCGCCTGATCCAGCGCGATCGCCCGCTGCACGGCCGGACGCGACTGCACGCGCTCGGCGTAATCGCGGAACACCGGCCACCCCGGCAACGATTTCTGCATCAATCCGAAGTTGATGGCGCCGCCCCACAGCACATCGGCGATCGTGAAGCGTTCGCCCAGCAGCCATGGGCCTTTCGCAAGTTGCGCCGCGATCACATTCATCACGCTGTCATAGTCGCCGTATCCGCATTGTTTCTGCGGTGCTGGCGTGCGGTTGAACGAGTGATCCATCATCGCCGGTTCGAAACACGAGCCGTAGAACACCATCCAGCGCAAATAAGCACCCCGCAACGGATCCCCGATCGGCGGCGCCAGTTTTCTTTCCGGATAAAGATCGGCGAGATACATCAAGATCGCCGGTTGCTCGGTGATCAGCACGCCTGCGTGGCGGATGGCCGGCACCTTGCCCATCGGATTGATCGCGAGATATTCGGCGCTGCGCTGTTCTTCCTGCGCGAGATCAAGCGCCACCAGATCGTAGGGCACGCCCAGTTCCTCGAACGCGGCGCGCGTGACAACGGAGCGGCTGAATGGTGCGTGGAAGAAAGTGACGATCGTTTGCGGGTTCATGTCGATGTCTCCTGTTGTGGATTCCGGATGAATGCGCTCACTGCGCAAATGCCAACCGCCAAGTTGCGCGGATGCGCTTTCCGCGCTGGATGCAGATCGGGATGTGCGATGCACCAAGCGGCGCACGCGGATTGCCTTCGACCATTACCCTGTGTTGCGCTGCCGGTGCGAACGCGGCGATCAGCGACCGCTTGAAAGTCTCCCTCTTGTTCTCGTCTCCCTCTCTTTCTGATTGTTCTCGATGCACTCGTAGTGTGAGCCGGGCCTGCTGCCATCGTTCTGTCAGCAGTGGCGCCCATGCCGGCTCCCCCGCGACAATGCACGCTTTGGTGACCGGGGCTGACCCATGATTTCCTTGACGCAATTCCTGATCGAGGAGCAGCGCACGCACGGCGCGGTGAATGCCGACCTGCGCCTGCTGATCGAAGTGGTGGCGCGCGCCTGCAAGCGCATTTCGATCGCGGTGGGAAAGGGCGCACTGGGCGGCGTGCTCGGGGAGGCGGGCACCGCCGATTCAATCAGCGTGAACGTGCAGGGCGAGGCGCAGAAGAAACTCGATGTGATTTCGAACGAAATCCTGCTGGAGGCCAACGCCTGGGGCGGGCATCTGGCTGCGTGCGCCTCGGAAGAAATGCAAGACCCGCACCCGATCCCGGATGCGTATCCCAAAGGCAATTACCTGCTGCTGTTCGATCCGCTGGACGGTTCATCCAACATCGACGTCAACATTTCCGTCGGCACGATCTTCTCGGTGCTGCGCGCGAACGATGATCGCGCCGAACCGAACACGCAGGATTTCCTGCAACCCGGCACAAGCCAGGTCGCTGCGGGTTATTGCGTGTACGGCCCCAGCACGATGCTGGTGCTGACCACCGGCCACGGCGCGCACGCGTTCACGCTGGATCGGGAGCTGGGCAGCTTCATGCTGACTGCGCGCAACCTGCGCATCCCGCAGGACACGCGCGAATTCGCGATCAACATGTCGAACCGCCGCTTCTGGGAAGCGCCGATGCGGCGCTATATCGACGAATTGCTTGCAGGCACGGAAGGACCGCGCGGCAAGGACTTCAACATGCGCTGGGTCGCATCGATGGTAGCCGACGTGCACCGCATCCTCACGCGCGGCGGCATCTTCATCTATCCGATCGATTCAAAAACGCGCGAGCAGGGCGGCAAACTGAGATTGATGTACGAAGCCAACCCGATGGCATTCATCGTCGAACAGGCCGGCGGCGCGGCGAGCACCGGCCGCGAACGCATCCTCGAAGTGACGCCGCAGAAACTGCACCAGCGCGTACCGGTGTTTCTGGGTTCGAAGAATGAAGTCGAGATCGCAACGCAATACCACCACGCGGCCGACGAAGCGGGCTTCATTTGAAAAGGCGGGACGGAACTCTTGGCCACGGATGGCAAGCCAACTCCCGCTGCGATGCGCATCAACACTTCAGCTGGGCGGATCCTTCTGTCGCGTGCGCGCGACGCCGGTAAGTATTCCCAAGCCCAGCAGCACGACCACGCCGACGCCAATCCATTGCGGCGGAATGTGGAGCAGGTATGCGCCGTAGGCGAGCCCGCAAATCACAATGATCATGCCCAGCAGGTAGAGCGCGAACGACATGGTGACTTCCTTTGATGGGGCGCCTCCGGAATATTAGCGCGAAGTCTGTCTGAAGATTTCCGAACTTGGCGTCCGCTTCAGAACAGCCGGCCCTGCGGCGAGACCGTTTGCGGGGGCGTGAACTTCGAGGTATCCAGCTGCACGCCACCGCGGCGCGTGTAACCGTACTTCGCACAGCCGACATCGAACCGCCGCGACAGCAATTGCGCGAACACGCCTTGCCCGTGCATGCGTGTGCGGAAATCCGGGTCGTAATCGCGCCCGCGATTCATCTGCTGCACCAGGCTCATCACGTGCTCGGCGCGCTGCGGCACGTGCGCGGCGAGCCATTCGCGAAACAGCTGTTTCAATTCGTGCGGCAATCGCAGTGTCGTGTAACCAGCGACCTTGGCGCCGGCCTGCGCCGCGGCTTCCAGCACATGCTCCATGTGGCGGTCGTTGAGCGCGGGGATGATCGGCGCGACCAGCACGCCGCAGGGCACGCCTGAATCGTTCAAGGCCTTGATGGCCTTGATGCGCCGGTGCGGCGCGGACGCGCGCGGTTCCAACTTCGCAGCGAGATGATTATCCAGATGCGCGCAGGAAATGAAGACGTGTACGAGCTGCTGTTTCGCCATCGGTCTCAGCAAATCCAGATCGCGTTCCACGAGCGCGTTCTTGCTGACGATGGTGCAGGGATGTTTCGTTTCCAGCAGCACTTCCAGGATCGAACGCGTGATCCGCAAGCGCCGTTCGATGGGCTGGTAGGGATCGGTATTGGCCCCGAGATTGATCGGCGAGCAGCGGTAGCCGGGCTTCGCCAATTCCTTGCGCAATTGTTCGGCCGCATTGATCTTGGCGAACAGTTTGGTTTCAAAATCCAGCCCGGGCGATAGATTCAAATACGCGTGCGACGGCCGCGCGTAGCAATAGATGCAGCCGTGCTCGCATCCGCGATAGGGATTGATCGATTGCTCGAACGACACGTCGGGCGAGTCGTTACGGCTGATGATCGAACGCGAGCGTTCTTCGGTGATCGTGGTGGCCGGGCGCGGCGCGATGTCGGTCCCATCCGGCGGTATACCCCAGCCGTCGTCCTCGGCGCGGTGAACCGTCGGTTCGAACCGGCCTTCGGGGTTGCTGAGCGCGCCGCGGCCCTTGTGTGGGGTGCGGGGGCGGGAGATTTCCTGCGAGGACATGATCGGACTTTGGCGCCGCCGCGTCTCGGCGGACGCGACGGCGAAGTGTCAACGATACGTCATCTCTACGCCCACCGCTGCGTTATGATCGAAGCGCTCGGGGTTGCAGGCGCAACGTGTTTTGGAGCAGCGACTCATGTTTTGGGGACTGACCGCCGCCGCGGCAATCGGAATCCTGATCGCGATCTTCGCGCATTCGCCGGGCTGGGTGGCGTTCGGCGTGATTGTGGGCCTGGTGTGCGCGATCGGCGCCGCGCTGATGTTCATCGATCTGCATATCCGCGCCAGCTCGCGGCCTGAGCATATGACGCAGAGCGAGCTGGACGCGCTGAAAGCCACATTGAAGCCGCCCGCCGAGCGCCTGCCGCCACCGCGCTCGTCCTGATCCCGGTGTTCCGGTTTCCGCGCACCGCGCTGTTTGCTACGCTGCGGCGGTTGACCTGCGGAGAGCTGTCATGAGCACGGTGCACCCGGTTCCCGAGGCGTTCGCCAAAGCCGCTCGGCTCACGCACGAGCAATACGAGCGGCTCTATGCCGAATCGCTGCGCGATCCGGAAGGCTTCTGGAAACGTGCGGCGCAACGTGTGGACTGGTTCAAGCCGCCGAGCAAGATCAAGGACACCTCGTTCGACGCGAAGGACTTGCACATCCGTTGGTACGAAGACGGTGTACTGAACGTTTCGGTCAATTGTCTCGATCGGCAACTGGCAAAGCGCGGCGCCAAGACGGCGATCCTCTTCGAAGGCGACGCTCCGGACGAATCGCGCGCGATCACTTATCGCGAATTGCACGGGGAGGTGTGCCGCTTTGCCAATGCGTTGCGCAATCTTGGCGTGCAGAAGGGTGACCGCGTCGCGATCTACATGCCGATGGTGCCGGAAGCGGCGGTCGCGATGCTGGCGTGCGCGCGCATCGGCGCGGTGCATTCGGTGGTGTTCGGCGGCTTTTCGCCCGACGCGCTGGCCGGGCGCATCGCCGATTCGCAATGCAAGCTGGTGATCACCGCCGACGAAGGCGTGCGCGCGGGCAAGAAGATTCCGCTGAAGGCCAACGTGGATGAGGCACTGACGCGCCCCGGCACCACGTCGGTCGAAACCGTGATCGTGCTGCGCCGCACCGGCGGCTCGATCGCGATGCAATCGCCGCGCGATCGCTGGTGGCACACGTTGGTCGAGGGCCAATCCGACCAGTGCGACCCGGAACCGATGAATGCGGAAGATCCGCTGTTCATCCTCTACACTTCGGGCAGCACCGGCAAACCGAAAGGCGTGCTGCACACCAGCGGCGGTTATCTGGTGTACGTCAGTTACACGCACGAGATTGTGTTCGATCTGCGCGAGGACGATGTCTATTGGTGCACCGCGGATGTCGGTTGGGTCACGGGGCATTCGTATGTGGTGTACGGACCGCTCGCAAACGGCGCAACCACGCTGATGTTCGAAGGTGTGCCGAACTGGCCGGACGCTTCGCGCATCTGGCAGGTGTGCGACAAGCACAAGGTAACGATCGTCTATACCGCGCCCACTGCGATCCGCGCGCTGATGCGCGAAGGCGAAGCGCCGGTGAAAAAGACTTCGCGCGCTTCGCTGCGCCTGCTCGGCACGGTCGGCGAGCCGATCAATCCGGAAGCCTGGGAGTGGTATTTCAACGTGGTCGGCGATGCACGTTGTCCGGTAGTCGACACATGGTGGCAGACCGAAACCGGCGGCATCCTGATCGCGCCGCTGCCCGGCGTCACCGCGATGAAACCGGGCGCGGCGATGTTGCCGTTCTTCGGGGTCAAGCCCGCGCTGGTGGACAACGAAGGCAAGCCGTTGCACGGTGCGAACGAAGGCAACCTCGTGATCACCGATTCCTGGCCGGGACAGATGCGCACGGTCTACGGCGATCACCAGCGTTTCATCGACACCTATTTCAAGACTTATCCCGGCAATTACTGCACGGGCGACGGCGCGCGCGTGGATACCGATGGCGATTGGTGGCTGACCGGCCGCGTCGACGATGTGATCAACGTTTCCGGCCACCGCATCGGCACGGCGGAAGTCGAAAGTGCGCTGGTCGCGCATCCCAAAGTTGCCGAAGCCGCAGTGGTCGGCTGTCCACACGACATCAAGGGGCAGGGCATTTACGCCTACGTCACGCTGGTCGCCGATGCACAACCTTCCGATGCATTGAAGAAGGAGTTGTGCGAGAGCGTGCGCAAGCAGATCGGTGCGATCGCGGTGCCCGATTACATCCAGTGGGCGAACGCACTGCCGAAGACGCGCTCGGGTAAGATCATGCGGCGCATCCTGCGCAAGATTGCCGAGAACCAGCCGGATCAACTCGGCGACATCTCCACGCTGGCTGATCCCGCGGTGGTGCAGACCCTGGTCGAGCAACGGCTGATCAAATAGCGCTGGACTACATGATCGATGCGGATGCTTTCGTTCAAGCCACGCCGCGCGAAATCGCGCCGCACCTTAGCGATGCGATCCATCTCTGGCGATTGCCATGGCGGCCCTCGCAGGCGCGCACGCCGTTGCTCGATGTTCTGGCGGCTTATCTGTGCGTCGATGCATCGACGTTGATGCTGGAAGAAAATGCGCATGGCAAGCCTCGCCTGGGCGGCACGCACGCGCTGCACTTCAATTGGAGCCACAGCGGAGAATTTGCACTCGTCGCGCTCGCCCGCGATCTGGAATTGGGCGTTGACATCGAACACCCGCGCACGGATGTGCGTGCATTGGAATTGGCGCAACGTTTCTTCACGACTTCGGAAGCCGCGGCACTGTCCCAGTGCGAGACCTCAAGTCGCGAGACGGCTTTCCTGCAACTCTGGTGCGCCAAGGAAGCGGTGTTGAAAGCGATCGGCCGTGGCATCGCATTCGGATTGGAGCGGGTGGAATTCGCACGCGTGCGAGGGCGCTGGGAACCTAGGCATTTCGATGCCGAAGCCGGCCACGTGGCTGAATGGCAAGTTCTCCCCGTCACCATTTCTGCGAACTACATCGGAGCGCTGGCTTGGCGCGGGGCTGCGCGGCCTGTGAACGCTTGGACCCTGTGAACGGAATTCGGATTGGGGCCAGGAACTTCCACCGGAATGACCGGTCAGATTTTACGGACAGTCTCCCCGTGGATCCCCTCGCCGCCGGATGCGGCGAGCATCCTACTCTCTCGGCGCGGCCGAACGGCTCGCGCCGTTTTTTTGTTAGGGTAACGGGATGACTCTGCTCAGCGTCAACCTCAACAAGATCGCGGTGCTGCGCAATGCGCGCGGCGAGAATGAGCCGGACATAGCCAGGGCCGCGGAGACCTGCATCTCCGCGGGTTGCGGCGGCATCACCGTGCATCCGCGCCCGGATCGCCGGCACGTGACGCCCGAGGACGTGATGCTGCTGGCCGAGCTCACTCGCAATCGCGTCGAGTACAACCTCGAAGGCAATCCCTTCGCCGGGGCGCGCGCAGGTTATCCCGGTTTCATCGAGCTGGTGCGGCGCGCGCGTCCGACGCAGGCGACGCTGGTACCCGATGCCGAGGGGCAAATCACTTCCGATCACGGTTTCGATCTGGCACGCGATGCGCAGAAACTCGCGCCGCTGATCGCCGAATTGAATTCGCTCGGTTGCCGCGTCTCGCTGTTCGTGGATGCGGGCGCAACAGAACTCGGACGCGCTGCGGCGATTGGCGCCTCTCGCGTGGAGATTTACACCGGCCCCTACGCCAAAGCTTTCGCGGCTGGCAACTACGGGCGCGAACTGCAAGCCTGTGCGGAAACCGCGCGGCGTGCACATGATGCGGGCTTGAGTGTGAACGCGGGTCATGACCTCAACCAGCAAAACCTCGGCACGTTGAAACGCGCGATTCCGTTTCTGGCTGAAGTGTCCATTGGCCACGCGCTGATCGGCGAGGCGTTGTACGACGGGTTGGACAAAACCGTGCGCAATTATCTGCAAATCCTGCAAGATCGTGCAGCTCGTTGATGGACGATGCTGTATTTCAGAGTGCGGCTAGGAGGGTCGCTTCTGCTCTTGCCGAACAGAGATGACCGCAAGCGACAACAGCTGCTCCTGATTGCGGCGATCAGGGATGATCGCAAAAAAAAGCCGCGCATCGCGCGGCTTTTCTTTGGTGCGGTCGACACTCTTCTATTCAACCCCCGGTTGCCCTTTCTTGCCGGTGGTGACGAAGCCCAGATGCACCATGCCTTGGGCCTTGGCGTCGGACATCACCGTCCAGATCACCTTGTAAGGCGTGGTCTTGTCTGCACGGATGTTCAACTGCGGCTGCGGAAACTGCTGCGCCGCCGTGGCTAGGCGTGCTTTGTAAACCGGCTCATCGATCTTCTCGTCGTTCCAGTAGATCGTGCCGTCCTGCTCCACCGCCAGATCGATAGGCGCGGTCCTCACCTCCGCTGGCTTCTCGTTCGGGTCGGCCTTGGGCAGCGTCACCTTGATCTTGTGCGACATCAGAGGCGCGGTAATCATGAAGATGATCAGCAGCACCAGCATCACGTCCACGAGGGGCGTGACGTTGATCTCCGACATCGGGCCGCCGGCATTGGTATTCGAACTGAAGGCCATCTGCGGGTCTCCGTCCTATTTCTCGAAGCCGATCTTCTGCACGTTGTCGCGCTTGGCCTGCGCCATCACCCGGGCGATGTAGTCGTATTGGGTAATGTCGGTCGCCTTGATGTGCAGCTCGGGTTGCTGATCCAGCGGCTTGGCGCCGATCACCGCAAGCTGCGCCTGCAACTCCAGATCCGAGATCGGTTGGTCGTTCCAGTACATGGAACCGTCCTCCTTGATCGACAGGCTGATCGGCGTCGGCGGATTGGTGGGCGGTTGCACGTTCGGATTTGGCTGCGGCAGGTCGATCGTGATGTTGTGCTGCAAGAGCGGCGCCGTGATCATGAAGATGATCAGCAGCACCAGCATCACGTCTACCAATGGCGTGACGTTGATTTCCGAAAGCGGACCGCTGCGTTGGCCGGTGCTGAAGGCCATCTTCTACTCCTTACTTCCTTGCGGCCGGCGGCGGCACGTTAGTGCCGGCGACATTGGCTGCACGGGTGCCGGCCACCGCTGCGGCCGGGGTCACTTCCACGCGCGAACCGGTGGCGAAGAAGTCGTGCAGGTCGTGCGCGAACTCATCGAACTTGGCGTAGGTCACGCGGTTGGCACGTACATAGAAGTTGTATGCCAGCACCGCGGGAATGGCGGTGAACAGACCGAGCGCGGTCATGATCAGCGCCTCGCCCACGGGGCCCGCCACCGCCTCGATCGAGGACTGGCCGGACGCGCCGAGGTTGATCAAGGCGTGGTAGATACCCATGACCGTACCGAGCAGACCGACGAACGGCGCGGACGAACCGACGGTGGCGAGAAGGGTCAGGCCGCCCTCCAGGCGCAGGCTCTCGCGCGCGACCGCCTGACGCAAGGCGCGGTCGACGAATTCGGAGCGATTCAACGCCTCGACCATGCGGCTGCCTTCGTGACGTTGGTGGTGCGCGGCCGCGGATGCCGCGTCCAGCGCGATCTTGGAGAACGGTTCGCCGCGCGGCTGCTTCTCCATCAGGCGGATGGCATCCTGCGCCGAAGGCGTATCCCAGAACTGCGAGATCACGCGATCCGCGCGGGCGCGAATCAACGCGTTGCGCAATGCGTTGGCAATGATGAAGTACCAAGAGCACAGCGACATCAAGAACAAGGTCACTAGCACCAGCCAGCCGACCCAGTCGAGGCTGTGGATCAGGTGATCGAAGCCCATTTGCTGCAGGGCTTGCGCGTTGCTGTTGCCGGCGGCCGCCGGAGTGTTGGTTGGTGCTTGCTGCATGGCGCTACCCTTCCTTAAAACGTGACAGGGAACTTTACCGGATTACGTGTTCGGAGTAAGTAAAAAAAATCTACTCCACGCCGGTGAGGCTGAAGTTGACCGGGATGCGAACGACCCCACCGATCGGCTGGCCGTTCTTCATGCCCGGGTTGAATCTCCAATGACGCGCGGCGTCCATGGCCGAACGATCCAGCTCGCGGAAGCCGCTGGATTTCTCGACCTTCACATCGAGCACGTTGCCCTGCGCATCGATGGTGACGTCGAGGATGACCGTGCCTTGGTGCTGCTGGCGCAACGCTTCCACCGGATAGTTCGGCGGATTGCGGTTTTTGTAGCTGATGTCAGCGGAAGGCGCGATTTCAGCCGGCGGCGCGGGCGGCGCGGGCGGCGCCGGTGGCGGCGCGGGCTCGGCCATCTGCGACACTTCCTGCGTCGGCGGAGGCTGTTCCGGCGGCGGCGGTGTCGGCGGCGGCTTGACCAATTCCTTGATCTTCGGCGGCGGCGTCTTCGGCGGCTCTGGCGGCGGCGGCGGCGGCGGCGGTGGCGGTGGCGGCGGTTCGATGAACTCCACCGTCACGACCTTGTTCTCGGTCTTCTTCTCCGCCTCCGGAGGCGCAGCCGGCGTCAGCAGGACCAGGATGACGACGCAGTGCACCGCGATCGCTGCCGCAATCGCAATTGTGCGCCACCAGTTGAAGCGATCGTGTTTGGTCGCGTGAGTTGGGGCCATCGTGTAAACCAGTCGCTATCCCGTTCGGTCCCGCAGTCACCGCCGCCCGAGGGTGCGGGCGGTGTCCACGAGGGCGGCTGAAAAGAGGAGCAAATTACACCAGCACCGGGCTTTTGCCTAGAGGGCCATTTGATGCCCGGTTCGCGCATCATCCGCCATCGCCGGATTCGATGCGCGTGTCGTTCACTTCTTCTTGCGCGTCTTGTGCGTTTCGGCTAAATGCGGCAACCCGCCTTTGTCGTATGCCGCATTGGCCTTGGCGTCGTCGCCGGCGAGGTGATAAGCGTCGCCCAGCAATTTGTAGTTGGCAGAGGTGGGCTTGATGATGCCCTTGCTCATACCGTCTTCGACCACCTGTGCCGCTTTCAACGCATTGGCGTTCTGATCCTTGCCGTCCACCGCAAGGTTGTAATACACCCTGGCCAGATTGAGATAGGTGCCTTCATCGGTGATCTGCCCGCTTGCGCGCGCGCGCTCGAGCAGCGGCAGCGCCTTGTCGTATTGCTGCGCGTTCATGTAGCTCTGCGCCACGGTCAGCAGCAGTTTGGCATTGTTGGGATCCTTCGCCAGCGCGACTTCGGCGACCTTGGCGGCATCATCGTATTTGTCCATCGCGAAATAACTGGCGATCAGGATCTGATCCCAATCCGGCTTCGGTTGATCGCTGAGGGATTTGGCTTTCTGGATCGCGGCGACTGCATCGGGATATTTTTCCAGCCGGTAAAGCGCGTTGCCTTTCAGAGCGTAGAGATCGGCGGATTGCTTGCCGCTCTGCTGCAGCCATTGATCCGCAGAGGCCAGTGCGTTCTGGTAATCCTCATCGGCCATGTACATCTGCGCGAGTGCGAACAAGGCCGGGAAATAATCGTCGTTGGGGAGCGAATTCAGATCGACCGCCTGCTTCTGCAGCGAGATCGCGCCTTTGGTATCGCCACTGTTGTACTTGAGTTGCGCCAAGCCACGCAGCGCCATCGCCCTGGCGTAGGCATTGCTGTCATTGTCGGCGATCGGCTGCAAATCCTTCTGCGCGGTGGCGGCATCGCCGCTGTTGGCTGCATTCAAGCCTTCATTGATCGCCTTGGCTTCCTTGTCGCTGACGGTAGTGTCTTTCGGTTCCGGGCGGGTGGCGTTGGGGTATTGGCTGGGTTGCTTGGGCTGCTCGGATTCCTTTTGCTTCTTCTTCTGTGGCTGCCCGCACTCATTGCGCAGCATCTGCATGTCGGTGCAACCCTGCCCGGTGATGCCGCTCATTTGTGCCAAGGCAGTAGCGGACGGCAAAAACAACGCAATGCAGAGCCCATACACGAGCAGACGCGGATCGAGCTTCATGAAACCCTCTGATAAGCAGCGTGCATGCAGCACGGACAAGTGACCGAGACTAGCGCGGCAGGCACGCCAAGCTCAAGCGCCAAACGTTACATAGTTTTTCTGGCTGTGATGTTGCGAAGTCGTTATCGCGCCACCAGCCAGTCAATGTTGGATGCGGATGCGTGAAAGCGCACCGGAAAATGCGCCGGTTCACACATCGAGATTCGCCACTTTCAGTGCATTGGTTTCGATGAAGTCGCGTCGGGGCTCGACCACGTCCCCCATCAGCGTCGCGAAAATTTGATCGGCCGCCACTGCATCCTCGATCCGCACTTGCAACAACCTGCGCGTTTCCGGATTGACGGTGGTTTCCCACAATTGCTCTGGGTTCATCTCACCCAGACCTTTGAAGCGCTGGATGTTGCGGCCTTTCTTGGCTTCCTCGAACAACCACTCGCGGGCCTGCGCAAAATCGCTGATCGCTTGTGCGGCGCTGCCGCGACGGATCTGGGCACCGGGCCGGATCAATCCGTGTAATGCGCGCGAGACTTCCAGCAGCGGACGGTATTCCTGACCGGCAAAGAAAGATTGCGGCAATACCCACGTGTGCTCGCTGCCATGCTGGCTGCGCGTCACCAGCAGGGCGGCGGGAGAGCCATCCACCGCCGCGCGCAGTTGCAACGCATAGCGGGCGCGGCCCAAGCCTGTGCCGTTGACGCGTGCGGCGAGCGCATCCAGCCAGGCCTGCATGGCCTCCGCTTGCGACCACAGGTCGGCTTCGAGGGGTGCGTGATCCAGCAGTGCAGTGAAAAATGCCGCATCCCCCCGCTGTCCGAGCCGGCCGATTTGTTCCAGTGCGGCCTGATAGATGCGCAGCAGTTTTTCCAGTCCTTCGCTTTGCACAGCAGGCGCATCGGGTGCGTAGAGCAGCTCCGCGCCTTCAACGGCATTGGCGATCAGGTATTCGTTGAGTGCCGCATCGTCCTTCAGATACAACTCCTGCTTGCCCTGCTTGATCTTGTACAGTGGCGGCAGGCCGATATAGACGTGCCCACGTTCGATCAATTGCGGCATCTGCCGATAGAAGAACGTCAATAGCAGCGTGCGGATGTGCGAACCGTCGACATCCGCGTCGGTCATGATGATGATGCGGTGATAACGCAGCTTGTCGGCGTTGAACTCGTCCTTGCCAATGCCCGTGCCAAGTGCCGTGATCAAGGTGCCGACCTCGGCAGAACCGAGCATCTTGTCGAAGCGCGCCTTCTCGACATTGAGAATCTTGCCTTTCAGCGGCAGCACGGCTTGGTATTTGCGGTTGCGACCCTGCTTGGCCGAACCGCCGGCCGAATCGCCTTCGACCAGAAACAACTCGGAGAGCGCCGGGTCTTTCTCCTGACAATCGGCCAGCTTGCCAGGCAAGCCCGCAATGTCCAGAGCGCCCTTGCGGCGGGTCAATTCGCGTGCCTTGCGGGCTGCTTCGCGTGCCCGGGCCGCATCGATCACTTTTTCGGCGATTATGCGGGCTTCTGATGGGTTTTCCAGCAAAAATTCCTCAAGTTTGGCGTTGACAACTTGTTCGACCAGCCCTTTGACCTCGCTGGAGACCAGTTTGTCCTTGGTCTGCGAGGAGAACTTTGGATCCGGCAGCTTGATCGACAGGACGGCGATGAGGCCTTCACGCATGTCGTCGCCGCTCAACTGGATTTTGGCATTTTTCGCCAATCCCTCTTTTTCAATGTAGTTCGATACCGTTCGCGTCAAGGCAGCGCGAAATCCCGTTAAATGCGTCCCCCCATCCCGTTGTGGAATGTTGTTGGTGAAACAGTACACCGATTCCTGATACCCATCGGTCCACTGCATCGCCAATTCCACGGTGATCGCTTCCGCCAGGGCGCTGAAGTGGATCACACTGGGGTGCAGCGGTGCTTTGAGTTGCGCCAAATGCTGCACGAATGAGCGGATACCGCCTTCATACTGGAAGACATCTTGTTTGTCGGCGCGCAGATCAATTAGCTCAATGCGCACTCCTGAATTCAAGAATGCGAGTTCCCTCAACCGTTTGGCGAGGACGTCGTAGTGGAACTCGATGTGGGTGAAGGTCTCGGGACTGGGCAGAAAGCGTACCGTGGTACCGCGGCGATTCGATGGTCCCACCGTCTTCAGCGGATATAGGGGCTCACCCAACCGATATTCCTGTTGGTATTCCTGGCCATCGCGGTAAATGGTCAGCCACAGGTGTTCGGACAAAGCGTTCACGACTGATACGCCCACACCGTGCAAACCACCGGAAACCTTGTAAGAATTGGCGTCGAACTTGCCGCCGGCGTGCAGTACTGTCATCACCACTTCCGCGGTCGATCTGCCCTCTTCCGGATGGATATCGACCGGAATGCCGCGTCCATTATCGGCGACGCTGACAGTGCCATCCTCGTGCAGAGTGACGATGACCTCATCGCAAAAACCGGCCAGCGCCTCGTCGATCGCGTTGTCCACCACCTCGAAAACCATGTGGTGAAGGCCGGTGCCGTCATCGGTGTCGCCAATGTACATGCCAGGCCGCTTGCGCACGGCTTCCAAGCCCTTCAGGACCTTGATGCTGCTGGAGTCGTAGGTTTCGTTCATGCCGTGCCGCACCTGATTGCGCAAAACAAGCAATTATATCATTCGTCTGACGCGCTCCGATCGCAGCGCAAGCTTCCCTGTTCCACGTGGAACACCGAGATCGAAGACCTTTTGTCGGGTAAATGGGTAGCCGTGATCCAAGTTTGGGCCTCGGACTGGAGAATCTGTTGAAAAACCGCCTGCTGGTGTGAGTTGTCCAACTCCGAAGCGAGATCATCGAGGCAGAGGATGGGCCAAGCGCCCGCATGATCAGCGAACAGGCTTCCTTGGGCGAGCAGGCAAGCCAACGCTGCGAGCTTGATCTGGCCCCGCGAGAGGTATTCACGTCCCGACGCCACCTCGAAGGTCAGCCTCCAATCGGCGCGATGAGGGCCAACGCGCGTATGACCTTGCAAAAAATCCCGCTCGCGTTGAGCCTTCAATACGGCGCTCAACCTTTGCTCCGGATTCCATCCCGGATGGTAATGAAGATGCGGACTCCCGAGTTCAGGGAGAAGGGACTCGAGCATTCGATACAGGTGCGGCTGAAACGCATCCAAATAGACTCGTCGTCGTTGCGCTATCGGCGTGGCCAGTCGCTCCAGCTCAGCTTCCCAGAATTCAAACTGCTCGATCGCAGCGCCCGCGCGCAAGAGTGCGTTGCGCTGACGCAGGGCGCGGCGATATTCCCGCCAAGGTATAAGCGAGTCGTGTTCCACGTGGAACACGCCCCAATCCAGAAACCGCCGCCTTTCTTCAGCAGCCCCTGCAATAAGCGCATGGCTGCCGGGTTCAAAGCAGATCGCCGCACAATGTCGTAGCACACCCGACAACGAGGGCACATCCAGGCCATCGGCGCGAAGCTGCCAGCCTTGAGCCGAGCGCGTCATTCCTAGCGCGTGCGTCCCGGTTGCCCCCTCAATCTCTGCATATATCGTGAATCCGATGGCACCGCGCTGGATCAGCGTCTCCAGCGCCGCGCCCCGAAATGAATGTCCCCGCGAGAGCAGGTAAATCGCTTCCAGCAAGGTGGTCTTGCCGGCACCGTTCGAACCCACCAGCCAATTCACGCCGGCTCCGGGCGTCAGTTCAGCCTCGTCTAAGCAGCGCAGACGATGTACGCGCAGCCGGGTGATCCTCACGTGCCGTCCGGCCACCCGCTCAGAGACGCAGTGGCATTACCACGTGCCTGACTTGGTCGTGCTCAGCACCCTGCAGGAGGCAACTCGATTGTGCGTCGCGCAATTGCAACCGTACTCTGTCATCAGCAAGCGAGCTCAATGCATCCAGAAGATAGCCGACGTTGAAGCCAATTGCGAGCTCGTTCACTGACGTTTCTGCTTCCAACTCTTCGACCGCTTCTTCCTGCTCGGGGTTGTGTGCCACGATCCGCAACCGGCCGGGACTGACTTCCAGCCGCACGCCACGGTATTTTTCATTGGAAAGAATGGCCGCTCTTTGCAGGGCGGTACGCAACGCCTCACGATCCAGGAGCAAGACCTTGTCCGCACCCAGCGGGATCACCGCTTCGTAGTCCGGGAACCGGCCATCGATCAACTTGGAGGTGAACACCACGTCATTGCGCCGCACGCGCAGATGATTGCGCGCGAATTCGATGGTGGCCTCGCCCTCGCCGCCCGAGAACAGCCCCAGCAATTCCAGCACGCCCTTGCGCGGAATGATGATCTGCCGCGCGTTGCTGGTCTTCTTGTCGAGCTTCGTTTCGGCGAGCGCCAGACGGTGCCCGTCGGTCGCGACACAACGCAACCCCGAATCGCGCAAATCCAGGAGCATGCCGTTCAAGTAGTAGCGCACGTCCTGATTGGCCATCGCGAAAGCCGTGCGCTCCATCAAATCCTTCAGCGTCGCCTCGGGCAACTGGGCCTTATCGACCAGATCGATTTCATCGATGGTCGGGAATTCTTCGGCCGGCAAGGTCGCCAAGGTGAAACGGCTCCGCCCGGCGTGCACGGCAACACGGTCACCGTTGAGTTTCACGTCCAACTGCGTGCCATCGGACAGCGCTCGCACGATGTCGAACAGCTTGCGCGCGGGAATGGTGGTCGCGCCTTCCTCGGCTTTCTCCACTGCGATGCTGGCGCGCATCTCTACTTCCAGATCGGTGCCGGTAAGGGTCAATCGGCCTTGATCGACCTGCACCAGCAGATTCGCCAACACGGGCAGGGTCTGCCGGCGTTCGACGACACCGACCACCTGCTGCAGAGGGTTAAGCAAGGCTTCTCGTTGAATGCTGAAACGCATGGCGGATCCCCGGACCAATTCGAAGAGTGGAAGATCAAGAAAGAGCAGCAGCAGGTGCTGTGTTTATCTGGACAAGGGAATAAATCCTTTTGGGTTCAATTTGTTGTGTGCACAGAAGCCTGTACAGGGCGACAGCTGTTTCTTGTGGAAAACATGTGTGCGACAGGCCTTCGGGCATTTTTGCACAGCTCGTCCACAAGTTTAGCCGGTGAGTATGCGGATCAATTTGTCCCAGTCCTGATGTACCCGCGTGTCGCTGTCGCGCAGGGCGCGGATGGTCTTGGACGCGTGCATCACGGTGGTGTGGTCGCGCCCGCCGAAAGCCTCTCCGATTTCCGGCAGGCTGTGTTCGGTCAGCTCGCGCGCCAGCGCCATCGCCAATTGCCGCGGCCGCGCGAGCGACCGTTTGCGGCTTTGCGACAATAGATCGGACAAGCGCACCTGGTAGTAGTCGGCTACGGTCTTCTGGATGTTCTGGATGGTGATCGCCTGGGCGTGCACGCGCAGCAGGTCGCTCAAGGTCTCCTGCACGAACTCCAGCGAGATGTCACGGCCGAAGAAATTAGCGCGGGCCGCGACGGTATTGAGTGCGCCTTCCAGATCGCGGACGTTGGTGCGGATGCGCCGCGCCAGCAGCATGGCCACGTCCTCGGGCATGCGCATGCCGCGCATGCGCGCCTTCTCCAACAGAATAGCGGCGCGCGTCTCGAAATCCGGCGGCTCGATTGCCACCGACAGCCCCCAACCCAAGCGCGATTTCAAACGCGGCTCCAGATTCTCCACTTCCTTCGGGTAACGGTCGCAGGTCAGGATGATCTGCTGCTTGCCTTCTACCAGCGTGTTGAAGGTGTGGAAGAACTCTTCCTGGGTCGTGTCCTTGCCACCGAAGAACTGGATGTCATCGATCAGCAGCGCATCCACCGAACGGAAACGCCGCTTGAAGTCGTCCATGTTCTTGGTGCGCAACGATTCGATCATCAGGCTGGTGAAACGTTCTGAATGCACGTACAAGAGCTTCATGCCCGGATTGCATGCGCGCATCAGATTGCCCGCCGCCTGCATCAGGTGCGTCTTGCCCAAACCCGTGCCGCCGTACAACAGCAGCGGGTTGTAGGCGCGCCCCGGGTTTTGCGCCACTTGCATGGCCGCGGCTTTGCCCAGCTGGTTGGACTTGCCCTCGACGAAATTGTCGAAGGTGTAGTGCGGATCGAGATTGTGCGCGGGCGCAGGTTCAACGACGACGGGGTTGTCGCGAGCCGCGGTGGCGGGAGTGAGCGAACCCACTTCTAGTTTTACCGGTACCGGGTGCCCTGCCACATCGCTTAGGGCGAGTTCGATGCGCGGCAGATATTCGCCGCGCACGCGGTCGAGCGCATAGGTATTGGGCGCGAACAGGCGCAACGCGGCCCCGTCTTCGCGCGCCTGCAACGGGTGCAGCCACGTGTGCAGAACCTGCTCGCCTAGCTCGCCTTCGAGACGTTGCAGGCAGCGCCGCCACAACTCGCTCATGGCAGCCCGGCAGTGGAAGGGAAGGATCGCATCGAACACCTGCGAAGCAAACAGGAAGTCTAGCAGGCTGCCGGATTGCCGCGCGCCGCGCGCAGGAGAAGGTTCGGACATGCGACAATTTGTCTTGACAGGAACGACCGTGCTTGCGTAGCATCGTCGACCTTTTTCATTCTCGGCGCTGAAGATCACATCGCGCAGCGCGACCGGAGCATTCCATGAAACGCACTTTCCAACCCGGCCGGCTCAAGCGCGCCCGCACGCACGGCTTCCGTGCCCGCATGAAAACCGCGGACGGCCGCAAGGTGCTGGCCGCCCGCCGCGCCAAGGGCCGCAAACGCCTTATTCCTTGAGAGTAGGGGCTCGCGGGTGGGAACGATGCTTGCTTCGATGAGCCGCATCATGCCCCCACAACCTCTGAAACTTTTACTGGCCAAAAGTTTCCGCCCCCTCGACTCAAGAGGCCAAAGACATAGTGACGCGGCCGCCCATCGATCCGAATGACCATGACGATGGGCCTGCCGCCGCAAGCGCGGCTGCGCAGCGCCGCCGACTTCGCCGCGCTACGACACGCAGCCGGCAAACTGGATACGCGCTTCTTCCTGATCCGCTACCATGCGGGCGCGACTCCGCAGCCGCGCTTGGGCTTGGCTGTATCGCGCAAGGTGTCCAAGCGCGCCGTGCAGCGCAACCGCATCAAACGCGTGGCGCGTGAATCCTTCCGCCACGCACGTGAACTTCTACCCCCACTGGATGTGCTGGTGATAGCGCGCGCGCAAGCCGCCGATGCACCGAACGACTTACTCTGCGGCGATCTCGATCGCGCGTGGCCACGCTTGAAAGCGTTGAACCGCGCGTCCGGGCCCGGCACAATCGCCGATTGACCTGCCGGGTGCCACGTACGCGCGCCCATCGTGAGTTCCCTCGTAATGAATCAAACGCGAACCTTGCTGGTCGTGGCGCTGCTGTTTGTTGCCTGGTTGATCTGGAACCAGTGGCAGCAGGATTACGGCGTAAAGCCGCAGCAGGCCAGCGCGCAGGCGACGACGTCGGCGAGCGTCGCGTCGTCGGGAGAAGTGCCTGCAGCGAATGCTTCGGCGACCAGCGCCGAAGTGCCGGCTGCGAAAACGCCGGACTTTCCAGCGACTGCTTCGAGCGCAACGTCAGCGGCGGCTCCGCGGCAGCTGGTCATCTTGAGCAACGATGTGTTGCGGCTCACGATCGACACGCGCGGCGGCAGCATCGTGCGTGCCGATCTGCTGAAGTTTCCGAAAGAGGTAAAAGGTGACACCTCGCCGGTGCGTCTGCTGGACGACAGCGCGCAACGCTTGTTCGTGGTGCAGGATGGGTTGGTTGGCGCTTCCGGCAGCGCGGCGCCGGATCATTTGGCGACGTTCGCACCGCAAGCCGCATCGGCCGTGCTGGCGTCCGGCGCGAACGATGTTTCGGTCGATCTAGTCTGGCGCGACGCCTCCGGCGTGCAGGTCACCAAGCGTTACAGTTTGAGCCGTGGCAGCTACATCGTGCAGTTGCAGCAGCGCATCGACAATCGAGGCGCTCGCCCTTGGAGCGGCAACGCCTACGAGCAGATCGAGCGCGTCGAGCCGCCGCCGCCGCCCAAGCACTTCCTGGAGTTCTACGATCCCGAGCGTTCCAGTTTTCTGGGCGCGGCGTGGTACGGCCCGCAGGACAAGTTCAACAAGCTCGCCTTCGACAAGTTCGAGAAAGACCCGCTGGACCGCAGCGTGCAAGGCGGCTGGATCGCGATGATCCAACATTATTTTTTCGCCGCGTGGATTCCGCCAGAGGGACAGAGCGAACAATTCAGCACTGCGGAATTGCCGCCCGCCTCGAATGATGGCAAGACGCGTTACCTGATCCGCACGCGCGGTCCAGGGATCACCGTGGCGCCGGGCAGCAGCGCGGTCGCGCAGGCGCGGCTGTATGTCGGGCCGAAATCGCAGAGCACGCTATCGACGATCGCGCCAGGTCTGGAACTGACGATTGATTACGGCATTTTCACCGTGATCGCGCAGCCGCTGTTCTGGATCCTCTCCAAGTTCCACGCGTTGGTCGGCAACTGGGGTCTGGCGATCGTGCTGCTGGTGCTGCTGATCAAGGCGGCGTTCTTCAAGCTCACCGAACAGCAATACAAGGCCGGTGCCAAGATGCGCAAGCTGCAGCCGCGCATCGCCGCGCTGAAGGAGCGCTACGGCGAGGACAAACAGAAGCAGCAACAGGCAATGATGGAGTTGTACCAGAAGGAGAAAGTCAATCCGCTGGCCGGTTGTCTGCCGACGCTAATCCAGATTCCGGTGTTCTTTGCGCTCTACTACGTATTGATGTACAGCGTGGAATTGCGCCACGCGCCGTTCTACGGCTGGATCCACGATCTCTCCGCGCCCGATCCGTATTTCATCCTGCCGGCGCTGTACACGTTGACGATGATCGCCACGCAATTCCTGACGCCGGTGCAGGGCATGGACCCGACGCAGGCGAAGATCATGAAGGCGATGCCGATCGTGTTTGCAGTGATGTTCGCGTTCTTCCCGGCCGGCCTCACGCTTTATTACGTGATCAACGGCCTGACCGGCGTGATCCAGCAATGGGTGATCACGCGCCGCATCGAACGCGCGGACGCGAAAGCCAGGGCTTAAGAAGCACGCGCGGTGATGAACGCCGCAACCGATACCATCGTTGCGATCGCCACGCCGCCGGGTTCTGGCGGCGTCGGCATCGTGCGCATTTCCGGGCCGCGCGTGCCGCGAATCGTGCGCGAATGGATCGGTGAACTGTCGCCGCGATTCGCCAAACTTATCGCCTTGCGTGATGCGCATGGCGAGCTGATCGATCGCGCGTTGGCGCTGTATTTCAGGGCACCGCATTCCTTCACTGGCGAACACGTGCTGGAATTGCACGCGCATGGTGCACCGATGGTGTTGGACGCGCTGCGCGCCCGCGCATGCGAGCTGGGTGCGCGGCCCGCGCGCGCAGGCGAATTTTCCGAACGCGCGTTTCTCAACGGCAAGCTCGACCTGACGCAAGCCGAAGCCATTGCCGACCTGATTGCATCGAAATCCCGGGCACAGGCGCGTGCAGCCTTGCGTTCGCTGCAAGGCGAATTCTCCTCGCGCGTGCAATCGCTGTTGCAAGCGCTGGTCGAATTGCGCGCGCACATTGAAGCGGCGATCGATTTTCCCGAAGAGGAGATCGATTTCCTCTCCGCCCCCGTTCTTTGCGCGCGCATGGACGATCTGCGCGCGCATCTGGAAGCGGTGCTGATCCAAACGCGTCGTGGCATGCGATTGACCAATGGCCTGCACGTTGTCATCGCCGGCCGAACCAATGTCGGCAAATCCAGTCTGTTGAATGCGCTGGCTGCGGATGAGTGCGCGATCGTCACCGACATTCCCGGCACCACGCGTGATGTGTTACGCGAGGAAGTGCGGCTGGACGATATCTCGCTCACGCTAGCGGACACCGCAGGTCTGCGCGAATCCAGCGACATCGTCGAGAGCGAAGGCGTGCGCCGTGCGCGGGTCGAACTGCAACGCGCCGATGTGGCGCTGCTGGTAACGGATGCGGCGCATCTGCAAAACGATCTCGCGCTGCTGCGTAATCTGCCGGATTCAGTCTCACGGCTTGCCGTAATCAACAAGATCGATCTGGACGGCTCGACGCCGCGGCGCGCGATGCACCACGGGGTCGAGACGATCGCGCTATCCGCCAAAACCGGCGCAGGGTTGGATTTGTTGCGCGCCGCGTTGAAAGAACGCGCGGGCGGCAGCGATGCGGAACAGGGCACCTTCAGCGCGCGCGCGCGCCACGTGCTCGCGTTGGAGAGTGCGCAAGCTCATATCGAAGCGGCTGCGCAAAACCTGCATGAACATCGCGCAGGCGAACTGGCGGCCGAGGAATTGCGGCAAGCGCAAAAATTTCTCGGAGAGATCACCGGCGAATTCACCAGTGAGGATTTGCTTGGCGCGATCTTTTCAACCTTCTGCATCGGCAAGTGAAGGCAGGATGGCTTCATCCCGTGCAGGCCATGGGTGGCCGTGAACACGCGTATTCATTCCGTCCAGTACATGATGTACGTTGAGCCGGGATCCAATTGAATCGCATTCATCTCGTGCACCATTGATGCCTCAGCGTGTCTTCCGTCACCATGGCATCGCCCTGATTCACCCTCATGCTCCATCGATCACTCGGCAAGGAGGGATTCATGATCGATTTTTATTTCTGGCCGACGCCGAACGGTTACAAGATCGCGCTGTTTTTGGAAGAAACTGGCCTGCAGCACACGGTCAAGACGGTCGACATCGCCAAGGGCGAGCAGTTCGCGCCTGCGTACCTGGCGATTTCACCCAACAACAAGATGCCGGCCATCGTCGACCGCGCGCCGGCAGACGGCGGCGAACCCATCAGCGTGTTCGAATCCGGCGCGATTCTGCTGTATCTGGCCGGCAAGACGGGGTGCTTCATTCCGGCCGATCCGCGAACGCGCATGGATTGCATCGAATGGCTGTTCTGGCAGATGGCGGGCTTGGGCCCCATGACCGGCCAGTACGGCCATTTTTTCGTCTATGCACCCGAGAAGATTCCCTACGCGATGGAACGCTACAAGAACGAAGCGGAGCGATTGCTTGGCGTGTTAAATGTGCGCCTGCGCGCCCGTGAGTTCATCGCCGGAGATGAGTACACCGTCGCCGACATGGCCTGCTATCCATGGATCGATCCATACAAAAAGGCGCCGCTGGATTTGGCGCCCTTCCCCGAAGTGCGCCGCTGGCACGCAGCGATCGCGCAGCGGCCGGCCACGCGGCGTGCCTATGAGCGTGGCCGCGCGCTCGAGCGTGGCGGCGAAATGAGCGAAGAGGAACGCAAGATCCTGTTCGGGCAGCGCGCGCGGGAGTAGCCAGCGCCCGCTTCGTCCTCCGGATACCCATTCACCCGCGCTTCTTCGCCCCCTGCAAACCGCGTAACCGGCTGAAAAACCGGCCCGAACGCTTGCGGCGCTCGGTGCGGCGCTGCTATCATTTTCAGGCTTGACCATGAGGTTTTGCGGCATCGGGGCGGATCTCGAAACGTGGACAACTCCCTGGCCGCAGGCAGGCGGCTCGCCTTACAAGTCGTGCTGGCGCAAGCTGCGGTGGCGGTGATTGCCGGCTTGGCGTTTCTGGTACAGGGAGTTCAAGCGGCGGTCGCGGCGCTAGCGGCGGGGCTGCTGGTCGCGGCGGGAAACGGTCTGCTGGCGCTGCGCGTGTTCGCGCCCGCATTGGCGGGGCCCGGCGCTATGCTGGCGCGCTTCGCCTTCGGGACCTTGCTGAAATGGATCGTGGTAATCGTCGGTTTTTACCTGATCCTGGCGTACTGCAGGCTGCCGGCGCTGCCGGCGCTAATTGGTCTGGTGGCCGCGTTATTGGTCAATCTGGCGGTTCTGGGTTTCAAACGCTGAAGACGCTTCGCGCCTGCAGCGCGCGCCGTGCGGTGCAAAGATCGAGGATGAGCGAGTGAGTGCCGAATCGGGCGGTGAGTCCTTCACCGATTACATCCAGCATCACCTGACGTTCTGGAAAGCGCCGCTGGCGCAAACCGGCGGCTTGGCGTCACTGCATGTCGACACCCTGATCATGTCGTGCGTGCTGGGTTTTTTGTTTCTCTTTTGGTTCGGGTGGTTCGCGCGTCGCGCGACCTCCGGCGTGCCGGGCAAGGGGCAAGCCTTCGTCGAGCTTGCGCTCGAATTCGTCGATGGCCAAGTGAAGGACGCGTGGCACGGCAGCCGCACATTCCTGGGACCGCTGGCATTGACCATCTTCTTCTGGATCCTGTTCATGAATTTCATGGACGTGCTGCCGGTGGATCTGATCCCGGCTGCAGCGCACGCGGCCGGCGCCACGCACTTCCGCCCGGTGCCGACGGCCGACGTCAACATGACCTTCGCGATGTCGTTGAGCGTGCTGATCCTGACGCTGTTCTACGGGATGAAAGCCAAGGGCGTCGGCGGCTATTTCAAGGGCGCCGTTTCGCACCCGTTCGCCGCGAAAAACATTTTCATGAAGGTGTTGCTGGCGCCGTTCAACGTCCTGATGTTCTTGATCGAGATGGTGACCCAGCCGGTCAGCCTCGCGCTGCGACTGTTCGGCAACATCTTCGCAGGCGACCTGCTCTTCATGCTGATCGCGGGGTTGATGACCCAGTTCCTCTCGTTCTGGTATCCCCTTGGCATCGTCGGCTATGTCGCGTGGAGCTTCGTCGAGCTGCTGATCATCCTGATCCAGGCTTTTATCTTCATGTATCTCGCCGTCACCTACATCGCGATGGCGCAACAGCACCACTGACGCGGCGTTCCGCCGTTCCTGCTTCCATACAACCGCCAACCAACCACCAACGTTTTACCGGGAGATCCAAATGGAACAACTGATTGCACTCATCCAGGCCAACACTGCCATCGCGGCTGGCCTCATGATCGGCCTGGGTGCGCTGGGCGCCTGCATCGGCATGGGCGTGATGGGTTCGAAGTATCTGGAATCGATGGCGCGGCAGCCGGAATTGAGCCCGATGCTGACGGGCCGCATGTTCCTGCTGGTCGGCCTGATCGACGCCGACTTCTTCATCAGCCTGGCGATCGCCATGTTCTTCGCATTCGCCAATCCGCTGCTGACGACCGCGTTGACCCACGCCGCGGCAGCACATTGACGCGCCACGGCGCCTTGAATCCAGGCAGGTAACACCGCAATGGAAATCAATGCCACCCTGATCGGCGAAGTGATCGCGTTCCTGATCATGATCGCGCTCACGATGAAGTTCGTCTGGCCGCCGCTGACGCGCGCGATCGAGGAGCGCCAGCAGAAGATCGCGGAAGGCCTCGAAGCCGCCGACCGCGCGCGCAAGGAACTGGCGGACGCCGATGCGCGCGTGGCCGAGGAGATCAAGGCCGCGCGTGCGGAAGCGGCGCAGATCATCGAGCGCGCCAACAATCAAGCCACGCAAATCGTGGACAAGGCGCGCACCGATGCGTTGATGGAAGCGGCCAAACTGAAAGCCGCGGCGCAAGCCGACATCGACAACATGGCGCACCGCGCGCGTGCGGAATTGCGCGGGCAGGTCGCGCAGCTTGCGGTGGCCGGCGCGGAGAAAATCCTGAAGCGCGAGATCAACGCCGATGCGCACAAGGCGCTGATCGAGCAATTGGTCGCGGAAATCTGATGGAACCGTTGACCCTCGCCCGACCCTACGCGCGCGCCGCTTTCGAGCTGGCGAACGAGCAGCAGCGCTTGAACGAATGGGCGCAGAAGCTCGCCTTCGCCGCACAGGTCGCGAGCGAGCCGCAAGTGAACGCGTTGTTCGGCGATCCGCGTATCGCGCCTACGCAACTGGCGAGTCTGTTCCTGCCACAAGGCGAAAACGAAGACACGCCGTTTGCGCGCTTCATCGCTACGCTCGCCGACAATGGCCGTTTGCGCGAGCTGCCGGAGATCGCGGCGCTGTTCGAACAGATGAAGCGCGATGCCGAACGTGTGCTGAAGGTCAACGTGCGCTCGGCCGCGAAGATCGACGAGAGCGAAATCGCGCGCCTGCGCGAAGCGCTGCAACGCCGCTTCAACCGCGAGATCGAACTGGAGCAGACGCTCGATCCCGAAGTGCTGGGCGGCGCGGTGATCGACGCCGGCGACATGGTGATCGACGGCTCCGTGCGCGGACGGCTGGCGCGGCTGGAGATGGCGTTGGCGAGTTAGAGAGGTGAGTTGTGACTGGTGAGTTGTGAGTCGAAGCCCAAACCCGCTTTTTCGCTCACTACTCACTACCCACGATTCACAAAACGAATCACATCAGCGGGTGCGAGCAAAAGCACGCGCAAGGAACTAGAGCAATGGCCACCACACTCAATCCTTCCGAAATCAGCGAGCTGATCCGCGAGCGCATCGAGAAGTTCAAGCTCGCCGCCGAGGCGCGCAACGAAGGCACGCTCACGGCAGTAAGCGACGGCATCGTGCGCATCCACGGCCTGAACGACGTAATGTCCGGCGAAATGGTGGAACTGCCGGGCAACACCTATGCGCTGGCCTTGAACTTGGAGCGCGATTCGGTCGGCGCCGTGGTGCTAGGCGAATACGAACATCTGCGCGAAGGAGATACCGCCAAGACCACTGGCCGCATTCTCGAAGTGCCGGTCGGCCGCGAGTTGCTCGGCCGCGTGGTGGATGCATTGGGCAATCCGATCGACGGCAAGGGTCCCATCAACGCCACCAGAACTTCACCGGTGGAGAAAGTCGCGCCGGGCGTGATCTGGCGTCAGTCGGTGTCGCAGCCGGTGCAGACCGGTTACAAATCGGTGGACTCGATGATCCCGATTGGCCGCGGCCAGCGCGAGCTGATCATCGGCGACCGTCAGACCGGCAAGACCGCGCTGGCGGTGGACACGATCATCAATCAGCGCGGCACCGGCATCAAATGCATTTATGTCGCGATCGGGCAGAAGCAGAGTTCGATCGCCAACGTCGTGCGCAAGTTGGAAGAGTTCGGCGCGCTGGAGCACACCATCATCGTCGCGGCATCCGCCGCCGATTCGGCCACGATGCAGTACATCGCGCCTTACGCCGGCTGTGCGATGGGCGAGTTCTTCCGCGACAACGGCGAAGACGCGCTGATCATCTACGACGATCTCACCAAGCAGGCGTGGGCGTACCGTCAGATCTCGCTGCTGTTGCGCCGCCCGCCGGGCCGCGAGGCCTATCCGGGCGACGTGTTCTATCTGCACTCGCGTCTGCTGGAGCGCGCCGCGCGCGTTAATGCCGCCTATGTCGAACGCGAAACCAACGGCGCGGTGAAAGGCAAGACCGGCTCGCTGACTGCGTTGCCGATCATCGAAACTCAGGCCGGCGACGTCTCGGCATTCGTGCCGACCAACGTGATCTCGATCACCGACGGCCAGATCTTCCTGGAGACCGACCTGTTCAACGCGGGCATTCGTCCGGCGGTGAACGCGGGCATCTCGGTGTCGCGCGTGGGCGGCGCGGCCCAAACCAAGATCATCAAGAAATTGTCCGGCGGCGTGAAGCTGGCGCTGGCGCAGTACCGGGAACTTGCAGCGTTCGCGCAGTTCGCGTCCGATCTGGATGCGGCGACGCGTGCGCAGCTGGAACGCGGCCAGCGTGTCACCGAGCTGATGAAGCAGAAGCAGTACTCGCCGCTTTCGATCGCGCAACTGGCGATTTCGTTGTACGCGGCCGATCGCGGTTATCTGGATGACCTGGCCGTCAACCAGATCCTGCCGTTCGAGCACGCGCTGCACCAGTACATGGAATCCAATCAAGGCGATCTGATGAAGAAGATCGTCGAGACTGGCGACTGGAACGACGAGATCGAAGGCAAGTTCAAGTCGGCGCTGGACGAATTCAAGAAAACCGGTTCGTGGTAACAGGCTGTTGCCCCCTTGAGTCAAGGGGATAGCACGTGAAGCGCGCGGGGTCGTAAAAGTGCGACTCCACGTGCAGGACGAAAGACGTCAAAAGACGAAGAGAAGATTCTCCTGATGGCAGGCGCAAGAGAAATCCGATCCAAGATCAAGAGCGTCGCGAACACGCGCAAGGTGACGCGCGCGCTGGAGATGGTGTCGGCGTCGAAGATCCGCCGCGCGCAGGATCTGATGCGCGCCTCGCGCCCCTACGCCAAGCACATGCGGCGCGTGATCGCGCACATCGCGCAGGCGACCACGGATTTCCGTCATCCCGCGCTGAAGGAACGCGAAGTCAAGCGCGTGGGTTACATCATCGTCTCCACCGATCGCGGCCTGTGCGGCGGCTTGAACGCCAACCTGTTCCGCAAGCTGCTCGCCGACATCCGCGAGTGGGAGCACCAGGGCGTGGAAGTGGACGTGGTGACGATCGGCCAGAAAGCCGCCGCGTTCTTCCGCCGCATCAAGGTCAACATGACGGCCAGCATTTCGCATCTGGGCGATCGACCCAAGATCGAAAAGCTGGCGGGCGTGATCAAGGTGATGGACGACGCCTATCTGCAGGGCAAGGTCGATCGCGTCTATCTGTGCTTCAACGATTTCGTCAACACGATGACGCAGAAGCCGCGCGTCGAAGTGCTGTTGCCGCTGCCAGCGGCGGCCAAGCAGATTGCCGAAACGCCCGCTGATGCCGAGACACCCAGCGTCGCCACTGCGGTGGTGCAGCGTGCGCACGACTGGGACTACATCTACGAACCCGAAGCCGAGCCGGTCATCAGCCACGTGTTGCAGCGCTACGTCGAAGCCTTGGTGTATCACGCGGTGCTGGAGAATCTCGCCAGCGAACACGCCGCGCGCATGGTGGCGATGAAGGCCGCATCCGACAACGCGACCAAGGCCATCGACACGCTGACGCTGATCTACAACAAGGCGCGGCAGGCGGCGATCACGCAAGAGATTTCGGAAATCGTCGGCGGCGCGGCGGCGGTTTGAAACCGGGAGACGAGAGACGGCAGCCGGGAAACGGGAAACGTTGAAGCAGGTGCTTTCGCCTCCCGCCTCCCTCTTTCCGTGTCCCAAAAAGATATGCAAAAGTTACCGGAGTGATCAGCATGAACCAGGGCAAAGTCGTACAGATCATCGGCGCCGTCGTGGACGTCGAGTTTCCGCGCGAGTCCGTGCCGAAGGTGTACGACGCGCTGAAGGTGCAGGGCACGCAGGTCACACTTGAAGTGCAGCAGCAGTTGGGCGACGGCGTGGTGCGCACCATCGCGCTCGGTTCTACCGACGGCCTGAAACGCGGCCTCGTCGTCGAGAACACCGGCGCGGCGATCAAGGTGCCGGTCGGCAAGGCCACGCTCGGCCGCATCATGAACGTGCTGGGCGAGCCGATCGACGAGAAGGGACCGGTGAATTCCGCAGAGCACTGGGAAATCCATCGCGAAGCCCCGTCGTACGAAGATCAGGCCGCGGCCAACGAATTGCTGGAAACCGGCATCAAGGTGATCGACCTGATGTGTCCGTTCGCCAAGGGTGGCAAGGTCGGCCTGTTCGGCGGCGCGGGCGTGGGCAAGACCGTGACGATGCTGGAGCTGATCAACAACATCGCGACGCAGCATTCGGGCTTGTCGGTGTTCGCGGGCGTGGGCGAGCGCACGCGCGAAGGCAACGACTTTTATCACGAGATGATCGAGGCCGGCGTCGTGGTCCCGGACGATTTTCCGAAGTCGAAAGTGGCGATGGTGTACGGCCAGATGAACGAGCCGCCGGGCAACCGCCTGCGCGTGGCGCTGACCGGTCTCACCATGGCCGAGTTCTTCCGCGACGAGAAGGACGAGCACGGCAAGGGCCGCGACGTGCTGCTGTTCATCGACAACATCTACCGTTACACGCTGGCCGGTACCGAAGTATCGGCGCTGCTGGGCCGCATGCCGTCGGCCGTGGGTTACCAGCCCACGCTTGCCGATGAAATGGGTCGCCTGCAGGAGCGCATCACGTCCACCAAGACCGGTTCGATCACGTCCATCCAGGCGGTGTACGTGCCGGCGGACGATTACACCGATCCGTCGCCCGCGACCACGTTCGCGCATCTGGATTCGACCGTGGCGCTGTCGCGCGACATCGCGAGCTTGGGTATTTATCCCGCGGTCGATCCGCTGGCGTCCACGTCGCGCCAGCTCGATCCGAACATCATCGGTCAGGAACATTACGATGTCGCGCGCAAGGTGCAGGGCACGTTGCAGCGCTACAAGGAACTGAAGGACATCATCGCAATCCTCGGCATGGACGAATTGTCCGAAGCCGACAAGCAGGCGGTGTACCGCGCGCGCAAGTGCGAGCGCTTCTTCTCGCAGCCGTTCCACGTGGCGGAAGTGTTCACTGGCTCGCCCGGCAAGTACGTGCCGCTGAAGGAAACCATCCGCGCGTTCAAGATGATCGTGGATGGCGAAGTCGATCACCTGCCCGAGCAGGCGTTCTACATGGTCGGTGGCATCGACGAAGCCATCAAGAAAGGCGAAGCGATGGCCGCGGCGGAACAGAAGAAGGCGGCATAAGGAATCGGAATGTCCACCATCCGCTGCGACATCGTCAGCGCAGAAGCCGAGATCTTCCACGGCGAGGCCAGCATGGTCGTCGCCACCGGCATCGCCGGCGAGCTCGGCATCGCGCCGCGCCACGCGCCGCTGATCACGCTGCTGAAGCCCGGCGCGGTCGAGGTGATCGATGCGCAGGGCGAGCGTCATCCCTACTACGTCTCGGGCGGCATCCTGGAAGTGCAGCCGACCGTGGTGACGGTGCTCGCCGACACCGCATTGCGAGCGCGCGACATCGACGAGGCTGCAGCCCGCCGCGCCAAGGAAGAGGCTGAGCGCATGCTCGCCAATCGCGGCGACGCCAAGACCGTGGCCGAGGCGCAGCAGCAACTGGCGCAGGCTTTGGCGCAGTTGTCCGCGCTGGAGCGGTTGCGCAAGACCCTCAAGCACTGACCAGAGATTGTCGGCTTGCGGGAAGGCGTGTCCGCCCCCGCATCCGGCGAGGCTGTTCAATTCATCCACGCCTCGAAGATCCAGCCGATCAGGCGTGTGTGCCGTGTGGCGAGCCGGCTTGGCCGCACTTCCCGCGCACCCTACAATTCTGGTTTTGCCGCCGCGCTCTTCAATGGCCGACATCCTCTCCTCTGAATTGCCGCCTTCGGCCGATCCGCTGCGCGCGCGCATCACCGCTGCCTGGAGCGCGGACGAAACGCGGGCGGTTTCCGCGCTGCTCGATCAGGCCGAACTGCCATCCGTGCAACGCGAGTTGGTGCTGGCTCAGGCCGCGGAACTGGTAGCGCGCGTACGCGCCAAGGCTGCGGATCAGAGTGCGGTTGAATCCTTCATGCGCCAGTACGACCTGTCTTCGGAAGAAGGCGTGCTGTTGATGTGCGTGGCCGAAGCGCTGCTACGCATCCCAGACCGCCATACCACCGACAAGCTGATCCGCGACAAGTTGGGCGAGGCGGACTGGAAGAAGCATCTAGGCGAGAGCGATTCGCTGTTCGTCAATGCCTCGACCTGGGGCTTGATGCTGACCGGACACTTGGTGAATCTCGCAGAGAGCACGCGTCAAGATGCGGTCGGGGCGTTCAAGCGGCTGATCGCGCGCGCGGGTGAGCCGGTGATCCGCCTTGCCGTGCGGCGCGCGATGCGCATCATGGGCCACCAATTCGTGATGGGCAGAACGATTGAGGAAGCATTGGATCGTTCTGCGAAAGGCGACAACGCGCGCTATCGCTATTCCTACGACATGCTGGGCGAAGCGGCGCTGACCGCGCCGGATGCCGAGCGTTATTTCAAGGCGTACGCCGATGCGATCGCCGCGCTCGGCCAACGCGGACCGTGGCGCGACGTGGTCGATGCGCCTTCTATTTCAGTGAAGCTCTCTGCGCTGCACCCGCGTTATGAAGCCGCCAAGCGCGAACGCGTGCATGCCGAACTCACTCCTCTGGTATTGCAGCTCGCGCAACTGGCCAAGCAGAACGGCATAGCGATGACGATCGACGCCGAAGAAGCCGATCGTCTGGAACTCTCGCTGGATGTGATCGGCGCGGTGTTCGCGCACGAGTCGCTAGCCGGCTGGAACGGCTTCGGTCTGGCGGTGCAGGCGTACCAGAAGCGCGCACCGTTTGTGATCGACTGGCTGGCCGCGACAGCGAAGCAGGCTAATCGCCGCTGGTGCGTGCGGCTGGTGAAGGGCGCGTACTGGGATTCGGAAATCAAGCGAGCGCAGGAACTGGGACTTTGCGGCTATCCGGTCTTCACGCGCAAGCCCAACACCGATGTGTCATATCTCGCCTGCGCGAAGAAACTGCTGGATGTGGGGAGCGATTGGATCTACCCGCAATTCGCCACGCACAACGCGCACACTATCGCGTCGATTCACCATTTCGCGAACGGCCGTCCGTTCGAATTCCAGCGCCTGCACGGGATGGGCGCGGACTTGTATTCGGAAGTGATCGGCGACGGGCACTGGAACGTGCCCTGCCGCGTGTACGCGCCAGTCGGCAGCCACGAGGATCTGTTGCCGTATCTGGTACGGCGTCTGCTGGAGAACGGCGCCAACACCTCGTTCGTCAACCGCATCAGCGACGAGAAGATTCCGGTGCGCGAGCTGATCGCCGATCCGGTCGAGTCCGTGCGCGCTTTCGGCGCCGCGCACGGCGGGCGCTACGAACACCCGCGCATTCCCCTGCCGATCGATCTATACGGTTCACTGCGGAAGAATTCCATGGGCGCGAATCTCGCCAACGACGACGAACTGAAATCGCTTGCAGCGGCGGTCAATGCTCCGCACGCGCCCTGGACCGCGCAGCCGCTGGTGCCGGGCGCGAATTCCAGCGAACCCGAGCGCGACGTCACCAATCCGGCTGATCGACGCGTGGTGGTGGGCAGGAGTCGCAATGCCGATGCCGCGACAATCGAACGCGCGCTCGCCAACGCGGTCGCCGCGCAGGAAGGCTGGGATACCTTGCCGGCCGCCAGTCGCGCGGTGATCCTGGAACGCGCGGCCGATCTGCTGGAACAGCGCCGCGGCGATTTCATCGCGCTGTGCGTGCGCGAAGCCGGCAAGACGATTCCCGCCGCCGTTTCCGAAGTGCGCGAAGCCGCCGACATGTGCCGCTACTACGCGGCGATGGCGCGCAAGCTGTTCGGTCAGCCGGAAGAACTGCCGGGCCCGACCGGCGAGAGCAACCGACTGTATCTGCGCGGGCGGGGTGTGTTCGTCTGCATCAGCCCGTGGAACTTTCCGCTGGCGATTTTCACGGGACAAGTTGCCGCGGGTCTCGCCGCAGGCAATTCGGTGATCGCCAAACCCGCAGACCAGACCACGCTCGTCGGTCATGCGATGGTGAAACTGCTGCATGAAGCGGGCGTGCCGGAGAGGGTGCTGCAATTCATTCCCGCAAAAGGTTCGATGATCGGCAACACGCTGCTGACACGCCTAGAGGTATCGGGCGTGTGCTTCACCGGGTCCACCGAAACCGCGTGGACCATCAACCGCACGCTGGCCGCACGCAATGCTCCGATCGCGGCGCTGATCGCCGAAACCGGCGGACAGAACGCGCTGATCGCCGATTCATCCGCGTTGCCCGAGCAACTGGTGAAGGACGTGATGGCCAGCGCTTTCGATTCGGCCGGCCAGCGTTGTTCCGCCGCGCGCGTGCTGTTCGTGCAGGAAGACATCGCCGACAAGGTGATCGAAATGCTGAAAGGTGCAATGGATGAACTAACCGTCGGCGATCCCGCATTGCTCTCGACCGACGTCGGCCCGGTGATCGACGTGCCTTCCTGCAACACGCTCAACGAGCACGCCGAGCGCATGGGTCGCGAAGCGAAACTGATCAACCAGGCGAAGCTCTCGCCCGGCTGCGAGCACGGCACTTTTTTCGCCCCGCGCGCGTACGAAATTCCCTCGATCAAGTTGCTGACGCAGGAAGTATTCGGCCCGGCGTTGCACGTGGTGCGCTGGAAAGCGAGCGAACTGGACCAGGTGATCGATGCGATCAACGCAACTGGTTTCGGCCTGACGCTCGGCATCCACAGCCGCATCGACGAGACGATCGAGCACATCACGCGTCGCGCGCGCGTGGGCAACACGTATGTCAATCGCAACCAGATCGGCGCGGTGGTGGGCGTGCAGCCGTTCGGCGGCGAGAATCTCTCCGGTACCGGCCCCAAGGCCGGCGGTCCACATTATTTGTTGCGCTTCGCCACCGAGCGCACGGTGACAATCAACACTACCGCAGCGGGCGGAAATGCTTCGTTGTTGACGATGGCGGAATAATCGTGCGGATCGCACGGACCGCGAAGCACTCCTTGCAGAATGCCCGACCGCCCGGGCACTCCACCGTCGCAAGCATTTGATTTGCGGCTGCGCGTCCACGCACCCGGCTTGGCACCGCCCTTGCGTATTGATCCGTGCGCACGGAAGCGCTGCGCCAGAATTTGCGCACCCTGATCCAAGGACGAAACTCCGCCTGCGGCGCTCGCGTCGTATCCCGGAGGCGGACGACCCGGATTGCTCGTTCGTATCAAGGAGCGCGGTGGCGCAAGGAATTACGGATGACGCGCCGGCAGGACGCACCGGCTCCTTTCTCTCTTTCGCGAAAAGCCGGCCATGAAGGCCGGCTTTTTTATGCGATCGTCCAAGATCGCTATCCTGAGTTTCCTCGATACGAACCCCTGTCCTGGCGAGGTGAAGGTGCCGAGTAAGTCGGCCATCCTTGTCCGCACTCTTCAAATGAAGCCATAAGCTACAAACGTCACGGTCAGAAGTGGAACGTCCCCGACACGCTCAGCAGATTGGCGCTGTTGTCGAACGTGCCGATTAGATGATCGCCGGTCGCCGAAGTGTCGTTGACATCGCCGTTATCCACGAACAGGTGCGCATAACCGAGATTGAATTCCACATTTTGTGACGGCGCGTAGCCGACACCGAACGCCAGCCAGCGTCGGAAGCCGTCCGGGATGCGCGGGTCGCGCGTCGCATCGCGCGTGGGTGTCTGGTCGACCGCCACGCCACCACGCAACGTCCACTGCTCGTTGAGTTTGTAATCCATACCCAGTGAACCGAAGAAGGTGTCACGCCAGTTGTAAACCTGCACGGTCGCGGGCTGCGCCGGATTGGCGTACGAGATGGCCAGTTGCTTGAATGAACTCCAGCCGGTCCAGCCCAGTTGCGCGCCCCAACTCACCGGGCCGCTGCCGCTGTGCCAATAACTCGCGCTGAAGGAAGCCGGCGTGGCGAAATCGCCGCTGGCCGCCGTGTTCTGGAAAAGCGATCCTTCCCCGCCCGCGGCGAGCAGCGCCTGCGCCATCGGCGGCACCGTGAAATACGCATTGCCGCTGATGGTGTGATCGATCTTTGCGCGATATGACACGCCGATCCGATCCTGCGCGGTCGGCTTGAATTCCGCGCCGAACTGCCAGCCCCAGGCCCAGTCATCGCCGCGCACACGTGCGGTGCCGTCCAGCGATTGCGGCAGCACGGGCACGGTGCTGACGCAGTAGGACTGCGGCGCGCCGGCGCCCAGGCATTGCTGGATATACGAACCGGCGATCGCGCCGCCGAAGTCCACCGCGTTGCTGAGATTCACCGTGGTCTTCTGTGCGATCACGGATGCGCCCAGCGCGAATTGCGGATTGATCTGCCACGAAACCGAGCCGGTCAGATCCATCGAAGTCACCTTCGATTCCAGCGCCTGATACCGGCCGACCCAGCCGCTGTCGTATTCGGTCTTCAAACCGAACGGCGCGGTGACGGCCACGCCTACGCGCCAAGCGTCATTGATCGGCGCGGAGAAATACAGTGCCGGCACCGGCGTCACGTCGCCGCCGTCGCCGCCGTCGCCGCCCGATAACGGCAAGCCGAGCAGATCGGTGCCGCTGCCTCGGAATTGGGTGTGCACGTCGATGGCGGTGACGTCCGCCTGGAACACCAGACCGGTGAGGTCGGACATCGCCGCAGGATTGTTGAAGATCACCGAGGCGTCGTTACCCGCGGTGTCCGCGCCGGCGAAAGCGCGGCCCAGCGCCTTGGCGCTGTTTTCCCGGATCTGAAAACCGGATGCGGATGCGCCGCTGCTGATCAGCGCAGACGCTACGGCGAACGTCAACGCAGCGAGCGTTAGCGCGTGCCTGCGCGATTTCGAATTCGTCTGTGCGAGCATGTTCATGAAGCAATTCTCCCGTCGGTGCGCTTGCGGTTCGCTGATTCATACGCTTGTTTGAACCGCCCCGGCGCGAACTTTGAAGGGAACGCAGGAAGGATGCAATAGTCGGTTGACGTTTTGGGTCGCCAACCGTGAGGGGGGCACGGTTGCGGGTCATGCGTCGGCGAGAACCGAACCTCGTCACAACCATCAAGTCAGAAATCCGCAACCCGCTCCTTTAACATCCAATTACCGCGCGCCGCTGTGACGCTTCCGTATACTGCGGTGCTTCCGCCGCCGCCGACCCACCCGTTCCATGCCGAATGCCAAGCCGCGCCGCCGGCCGCCGCTGCTGCGCTCCCTGCCTTATTTTTTGCCCGCGCTGATCGCCGTGGCGCTGGCCGCCCTCGGCACATCTTCTTTGGCATTGTTGCCGCTGCTGATCGCCAGCACACTGTGCATGGCCGCGGTGTGTCACGCGATTGGTTTCGACCCCGAGCCTTCCTTTGTGCGCACCGCGCTGCGGCGCGGCGCGATCCACCTGATCCTGTTCGCCGCCTACACCGCGATCGTGTTCGGCCTGATCGCATGGCCGTTGCTGGCGTTGTCGGCCGCGCCTTCGCTGCCCGCCACGCTGGGGCTCTGTGCAGCGCTGGTTGCCGCGCTCGCGTTGTTGTGGCGGCTGTGGCCGGTGTTCGGACTGGTGTTCCTGTGGGACGATGCATTTCCGCAGGATCAGGAAAGCTCGTGGATCTCCACTGCGTTCGCCCGCAGCATCGCCTTCGCCTGGCATGTCACCGGCGAACAGGAACATTTCTTCACGCGTTTTCTGCCGGCCGGTCTGGCGTACCTCGGGATCGCCTTCGGCGCGCTGGTGCTGACGGGCGTGGGTTCGATCCTGCCGGATGAGCTGCGCACCGCGGCGCTGTTTCTGTACGCGATCCTGCTGCCATTGTGCACCTTGCTGGCCGCGAACCGCACGCTGCGCGGACTGTTGTCCGAAGGCCAGCGCGCGCGCAAATCGAAATCCACGCAAATCGAATTGCTTTCGTCCGCGCCGGCCGTTGAACCACAAACCGCGCAGATCGCAACGCCTGCTGAAACCGCGCTGCCAGCGGCTGCGCTGAATCAGGCGCTGCTCGATGCCGCGCGGCAAGGCGACGTCGAACACGCGCTCGAACTGCTGCAAGCCGGCGCCGATCCCGATGCGCTTCCTGCTCCCGGCGCGCGCGACCAGCGCAGCGCGCTGGTGCTGGCCGCATTGCTGCCGGACACGCGCCTGTTACGCGCGCTGATCTCGCGCGGCGCGCAGGTCAACCGAGCGCACTGCGACGTCGCCGCGTTGCTGGCCGCCACGCGCGACAGTTATCACGGTCGCTCCGAAGCGGTGATGACCTTGCTCGCCAACGGCGCCGATCCGCGTCTGGTCGATCGCGAAGGAAACACGCCGCTGCATTACGCCGCGCTGGCGGCCGAGCCTTCCATCGCGGCAATCCTGATCGATGCGCAGGCGCCGTTGGATGCTTTGAACCGCAACCGTCATTCGCCGCTGACGCTCGCTGCGGGTGCGGGCAACTGGTCGCTGGTGAAATTCCTGCTGGAGCGCGGCGCAAAGTGCGAACCGCCACAAGGCGTGCCGGCGTTGCTGGCCGCCGCATCGATCGCTGACGACGATCCGCGCGGCGTGCAGTTGCTCCTGAAACACCGGGCACGCGTCGATGCCGCCGACTCGCTCGGCCGCACCGCGCTGATGAACGCCGCGCTGGAAGGCCACGCGAAAATCGTGCGCGCGTTGCTGGATGCGGGGGCGAACGCCGATCTCGCCGACCGTCATGGCGTGACCGCCGTGATGGAAGCCGCGCGTGCGGGCGCGCACGCGGCGCTGAACGAATTGCTCGCGGCAGAAGCCAATGCGCGTGTGCGCGACGAACATGGCCGGGATGCGCTGATCCTTGCCTGCCAGTCGCCGCGCGCGAACGCGCAATGTGTGCGCGCGTTACTGGCGCTCGGTCTCGATCCCAAGGCCAAGAGCCAGGACGGACGTAGCGCGCTGGATCATGCCGCCACAGCGGGCCGCTGGGATCTGGTCGCGCTGCTTGATCCGTCCACCCCGCTGCCATCCTCGCACGCGCTGGCCGCGCAACCGGAACCGGGCGCCGACACGCCGGCGCATCTGCTGGATGCGTTGCGTTTTGGGCACTGGGCGGTGGCGTCAGGCTTTTCCGAACGCGCGCGCGGCTGGCCGGCGAGCGAACTGGCCGCGCTGTATCTCGATCTAATCGAAGGCGATCACGCGCAGGCGCGGCAGTGGCTGCTAGAACATGGGTTGAGCGCGGAAGCGAAACTGGACGACGGCACGCGTCTGTTCGATGCGCTGATCGATCGCCTGCCCGCATCCATCGGTGCGCTCAAGCAATTGCTCGATCTCGGCGCGACGCCCGCGGGCGCGGGACTGTTCGCACGTGTGCTGTCGCGGCTGGCTGATTCGAATCAGGAGGATTCCAGGCAAACGGAATTTGCATTGTCGCTGCTGACGCGCGGCGCAGATGCGTTCGGTGCAGACGCGCAAGGCCGCACGCCGTTGCATCACGCGGCCTGCGCGAATCTCGCGCCGGTGTTGGATGCATTGCTGGCACGCGGCGCCGATCCCAACGCGCGCGATCGCGGCGGCGCCACGCCGCTGCATGTTGCCCTGGATGCCGGGCGCGACGCGTTGCCGCTGGCGCGCGCGCTGGTTGCGCACGGAGCCGATCCGGAACGCGCGGCGGCCAATGGCGAAACGCCGCTGGGTCTTGCATTGGCGCGCGGCAATTCGCAACTTGAATACTGGTTGCGCTGGCAAGGCTGGCCGCTGCCGCAGCGTCCGCTGCGCGCGGAAGATCTACCTGCCGCCGCGGCCGCCGGCGATGCAGACGCAGTGAGCAAGCTGCTCGCGCTGGGTTTCGATGTGAACACGCGTGACGTCCGCGGTGCCAGCGCGCTACTGTGCGCCTGCGGCGCGGGTCACGTCGACACCGCGCAACGATTGATCGAAGCTGGAGCGGATGTGGAGCTCGCCGCCGAATCAGGCGCGACGCCGTTGTCGGCTGCGATCAGCGCGCGCCGCGAAGCGGTGGTGAATCTTCTGCTAGAGCGCGGCGCGAAAGCCGATCGCCGTCTGCCCAACGATGCGACTGCGCTGATGGTCGCCGCCGCGCTCGGTTTTCCGGAGATCGTGGAAGCATTGCTATCACACAGCGCGGACGCGGGTCTCGCGGATGCATCCGGCCACACCGCTTTGCACGCGGCAGCGCGTTTCTGTTTCGACAGCCGCGACAGCCTGCGCTGCAAGCGCCTGCTCGATGCATTGTTGAAAGCGCCGAACGTGCAGATCAATGCGACAGACCAGCAGGGCGCGAGCGCGCTGCTGTTGTTGCTCGGCTCGCAATCCAGGCCCGGCTCGGATGCCGACGGCACGCACCTCGGCGCGTTGCTGCCGGCATTGCTGGACAGCGGCGCCGATCCCGATCACGCTGATGCGCGCGGCGTGACCGCGCTGCACGCCTGCGCGATGCACGCGCTGTTTCAGCCGGCGCGCGTGCTGCTGGCACGTGGCGCCAGCCGCGAATCGATCGATTGCATGGGCCGTACGCCTGCGGACGTGGCGCGCGTGCTGGGGCTGGTCGATCTTGCGCTGGAAATTGCGCCGCGCATCCTGCCCGCGACTAATCAGGTGCTCCGCCAGCCCGCGCCGTCTGCGGATTGAACTCCACCACATTGGCGGCGGCGTTCGCCTCGAACAACCGCTCCAGTTCCTGGCGCGCTTCGTGCGCGCCCTGCACCAGCGCGGA
>JAJPID010000022.1 GCA_021324945.1 Lysobacterales bacterium
GTCAAGGTTCGCGAGAACGAACCCTTCGAAATCGCCCTGCGCCGCTTCAAGCGCACCTGCGAGAAGGCCGGCGTGCTCGCCGAAACCCGCAAGCGCGAGTTCTACGAAAAGCCGACCCAGGAACGCAAGCGCAAGCGCGCCGCCGCGGTGAAGCGCCATCTGCGCCGCCTGTCGCGCGAAGTGACGCGCCGCGAACGGTTGTATTGAGACAAGAATTTTGTGGGTTCGGGCAGCCGGCATCCTCGGATGCCGGCTGTTTTCGTTTTGGAGAATGGAACATGAGCGCCCTGAAAGCACGTCTCAGCGACGACATGAAAGCCGCGATGAGGAGCGGCGACAAGCAGCGGCTGGGCACGATCCGGCTGGTGCAGGCCGCGATCAAGCAGCGCGAGGTGGACGAGCGCATCCAGCTTGACGACGCCCAAGTACTGCACGTGCTGGAAAAGATGCTGAAGCAGCGTCGCGACTCGGTTGCGCAATACGAAGCCGCGCAGCGCGAGGATCTGGCCGCGCAGGAGCGCTATGAAATCGGCGTGATCGAATCGTATCTGCCGGCGCAATTGTCGGATTCCGAAATCGATGCGCTGATTGCTTCCGCGATAGCCGATGCGGGCGCCACATCTGCGCGCGATATGGGCAAGGTGATGGCGCTTTTGAAGGAACGCGCCGCCGGCCGCGCGGATTTCGGCGCGCTGTCGCAGAAAGTGAAGGCGAAGCTTTCAAGCTGACACTGAGCAGGCCATGGAAGGCCGTGTTGAGCGAGCCTCCAGCGCCATCGCATGACGCCGAGTATCGCAGCCGGACGCGAAAAAGGCGCGATCTTCGAGCACTTGGGATGTGTGAGTTCCCCCAGCACGCACCCGGCGAGAAGCGCAGGGCAGTCAAGTCAATTGAACGTTGGCTCGACTGTCATGCCGGCGCGATGGTTTCGGCGACTTTTGCCGAGACAAAGTCGGCCGCTCGCGGCAGCGAGCGGATCATTGAGCAATCTTTCGATGCAACCGCAAGTGTTCCCCTCCCGTCCGACCCCTTGCCGTGGTCGGACGCCCTCACCGCAAGCGGGAGAGGGGAAACTCTCGCTAACATCACCCGCATGACCATTCCCCACCTTCGCATCCTCGACACCGACGGCAGCGTGGACGCGCAGATGCTGCGGGATGCTGCGCCGTGGGCGTCCACCAGCGAAATGGATCTGCGCGATCTCGGCCCCGCGCTCCGCTTGTGGAGCCGTCGCAAGACGATCGACATCGCGCGCGCGCGCCTCGCTCAGGCCGGCGATTTGCGGCCGTCGGTCAGTTTTCTCGGTTCGGGCGATTTCCACCATCTCGCCGTGCTGCTGATCGAGCGCGTGCGCGAGCCGTTGAGCGTGCTGCACATCGACAACCATCCGGACTGGGTGAAACTCGCGCCGCGCTGGCACTGCGGATCGTGGATCAACCGGGTGCTAGAATTGCCGAACGTGCAGCGCGTGGTGACGGTCGGGCCGTGCAGCGACGATCTGGTCGACCCGGCGCGCAAGGGCGGCAACCTCGCCGCGCTGGACGCGGGCAGGCTCGTGCTCTTTCCCTGGCAGCACGCGCCCTCGCGGGTGCGGCGGCGCATCCAGGACGGCCGGGGGCATGAATGGCGCAACGGCGCCCTGCACTGGCGAAACCTCGCCGAAAGGCAGTTGCTGGAAGCTTGCGGCATGGTGGTCGCGGCGCTGCCCGAAACGGCGGTCTGGATCACGATCGACAAGGATGTGCTGCCGGAAGATGAGGCCTTGACCAATTGGGACCAGGGCCGCATGCCGCTCGCTGCGGTGCTGGAAACCATTCGCGCGGTCGCGGCCGCACGGCGCGTAATCGGGGCGGACGTCTGCGGTGAGTATTCGCCGCCCGCGCACGCCAACTGGTTCAAACGGATCGAGGCGCGCATGGATCAGCCGCGACGCCGGTCGAATGCGGACGCGCTGACGGCCAACTCGCGGACAGACAGCGCATTGGCGGCAGCATTGTTCGAGGCTTGCAACCGATCCACTTTGCAGTGATCTTCCCTACATGCCGGTTACAATTCTGTTGCTGCTCGGTTCGGTCTGTTGCGATGTGATCGGGCAGGTATGTTTCAAGCTGGGCGTCGGCCACGAGCACGCCGATGCGGGGCGCGGCGCGCGCGCGTTCCTGTTGCGGCTGGTGGGTTCGCCCTGGGTTGCGCTCGGTGTGGTGGTGTACGCGCTGGAGTTCGTGCTGTGGTTCGCCGCGCTGTCGCGCGCCCCACTCTCCTTCGCGTTTCCGGTCGCGGCGCTGTCCTACGTTGGCGTGGTGCTGGCCAGTCGCTTCGTGCTGCGCGAACGCGTGTCCCTGCGGCGCTGGCTAGGCACAGCGGCGATCGTGATCGGTGTGGCATTGGTATGTGGTCAGCAACTGGGTTGAACAGGCGTACGTCATGACGCACTCGATGATCAAGCAGGCCGATTTCCTGCTGCGCGGCGGCAACAGCGGCGTACTGTTGATCCACGGCCTCACCGGCACGCCCGCGGAGATGCGCTTCGTCGGCAAGGGTCTGCACCGCGCCGGCTACACGGTTTACGGCATGCAGCTCGCCGGGCATTGCGGCACCGAAGCGGATCTGCTGAAGACCGGCTGGCGCGATTGGCGGCGCAGCGTTTCCGAAGCGGCCGACAAACTGCTGGCGCAGGTCGATCACCTGTTCGTGGCCGGCCTGTCGATGGGTTCGGTGCTGGCGCTGCAACTGGCGATCGACCGCCCGCACCAGGTCGAAGCCTTGGGTCTGTACGGCAGCACGTTCTTCTATGACGGCTGGACGATCCCGAAGATGGCGCGGCTGTCCTTCATGCTGCCGTTCGTGTGCGGCCTCGGCTTGTTCAAACGGCGACGCTTCATGGAGAGTTTCCCCTACGGCATCAAGGACGAGCGCGTGCGCCAGCGCATCGCCGGCGCGATGTTCGACGGCCAGAGCGAAATGGCCGGTCTGCCGGGCAATCCATGGCCCTCGCTGGCGGAATTCCACAAGCTGGTATGGAACGTGCGCCCGCGCCTGCACAAGGTGCGCGCGCCGTGCCTGATCATGCACTCGGCCGACGACGACATCGCGAGCGTGCGCAACGCGCAGTTGATTGAGCGGCACGTTTCCGCACCGACCGAAACCGTGCTGCTGACCGACAGCTATCACATGATCACGGTGGACGGCGAGCGCGATCAGGTGATAGCGCGCTCGGCGGATTTCTTTGCGCGTGCGCTGGCCGCCGGACGCGAACGAGAAACCTTCGCGCCGGCCTCCGCTGCGCGGGTCGCATGATCGAAACGCTTGCGCTCGACTCCATCGCGGCGATCGAACCCTCGCACTGGAACGCGCTGCATTTCGGCGGCAACGATGCCGACGAACTCGAGGATTGGAGCTACTTGCACGCGATCGAAGGCGCCGGCTTGCGCGATTTCCGTTTTGTCTATTTCGCGCTACGTGAAAACGGAAAACTGCGTGCCGCGGCGCCGGCCTTCCTCACCGACTATCGTCTAGACACCACCGTTTCCGGCTCTCTGAAGCGCGTCACCGATGCGGTTGTAAAATTGCTGCCGCGGTTGCTGCGCATTCCGATGCTCTGCCTGGGTTCTCCCGTCACCGAGCGCTGCGGCATCGGCTTCGATGCGGCAGCCACGGAAGCGCAACGCGCAAGTTGGCTTGACGCGCTGCTTGCGAAGATGGAAGTCACCGCCGCACGCGAAGGCTGCGGCATGCTCGCCGTGAAGGACGCACCGGTTGCGCAGGATGCGCTGTGGCGCCGCGTGTTTCCGCAGCGCGGCCTGCGCGCCCTGCCGGGCCTGCCCGGCGCGACACTGGACTTGCCGTATGCAGGTCTCGACGAATATCTCGCCACGCTCAGCCCCGCCACGCGCAAGGATCTGCGCCGCAAGCAACGCGCGGCGGAAGGCCTGAAGATCGAATGGCGCGATTCGCTGGATGGCGTTCGCGAGGCAGTGATGTCGCTGTATCGCGCCACGCTGCAGCGCGCCGAATTCCGGTTCGAGGAATTGACGGAAAGCTATTTCGAAAACGTGCTGCGCGGGATGCCCGGCCGCGCGCTCATCGCCACTTACTTCGAAGGCGATACGCTGCTCGCGTTCAACTTGATACTGGAAAACGGGCGCCGCCTGCTGGACAAGTTTCTCGGCATGGACTACTCGGCGATGGATCGCTATAACCTCTATCACGTGAGCTGGCTGGAGAACGTGCGCCATTGCATCGCGCGGCGCATTCCGGTGTACGAAAGCGGGCAGGGCCTGCATCGCGAAAAGGTGCGGCTGGGCAGCACGCTGCACGCCAACACGTTGTGGTATCGCCATCGCAACCGCTTCGTGGATGGCGTTTTCGCGCGCGTGGACAAGTTGGCACGCATGGACGACGGCGAGGCGCAATGCGCATGAACGCGACACGGCAGACCATATGGCCGGTGCTGATCGCATGGCTCGCGCTGCTGGCGCTCGAAACGCTGTGCCAGATTTCGCTGAAGCTGGCCGGTGAAGCGGTGGGCGCCTTCCATTTCGACGCGGCTTCGGTGCTGGCTGCGCTGTCCACGCCATGGCTGTGGGTGGCGATCGGCTGCTATCTGGGCGCGTTCCTCGCCTGGATGACGATCCTGAGCAAATCCACGCTGTCCTCGGCCTATCCGACCAGCGCGATCGTATTCGTCAGCGTGATGATCGCGTCATGGGTCGTGTTCGGCGAAGCGGTGGACTGGGAAAAAGTGCTGGGGTCGGCGATCATCGTGGCAGGCATACTGATGCTGGGCGGCGATGCGCCCGGCGCGCAAGCCGCGGTTGCCGCGGCGACAGGAGAGACGCATGAGTGACGACGTGCAACAGACGGTGTTCGGCATCATTGCCAAAGAAGCCAACATCGACGTGTCGAAGATCACGCCTGATTCGACCTTGAAGGATCTGGAAATCCAGTCGCTGGATGCGATCCAGATCATTTTCGAGATCGAGGATCACTACAAGATCCAGATGCCGGATCGCGATCCCAATTTCGATACCGAGTCGGTGCGCGGGCTGGTGGACACCGTCAAGCAACTGCTGGCGCAGCAGCAGAGCGCGCCGTCGGGCGATTCGACGCCGCCTTCTTCGCCGCCCACGGCGTGAGATCGCGATGGGCCGTCGCGTCGTCATCACCGGCATGGGCGCGATCTGCGCGCTCGGTCACAACGCGCGCGAGGTGTGGGCCGGCATCCGCGAGGGCCGCAGTGCGATCGCGCCGCTCACGGGCTTCGAAGATCAGACCGACCTGCGTGTGCGCGTGGCCGCGCAGGTGCGCGATTACGATCCGGCGCGGCACTTCGATCCGAAGAAACTGATCCTGCTGGATCGCGTGTCGCAATTCTCGATCATCGCCGCGCGTGAAGCCGTGGCGCAGGCCGGGCTGAAATTCCGCGAAAGGGACTTGAGCGCGCGCACCGCGTGCGTGATCGGCACCGGCACCGGCGGCGAACAGACCAACGACGAATGTTCCAAACGCCTGTATGGCGAAGGCAATCCGCGCATGCATCCGCTGTCGATCGTGCGCCGCATGATGAGCGCGCCGGCTTCGCAGGTGTCGATCGAATTCGGCATCACCGGCCCTACTTTCGTCACGTCCAGCGCTTGCGCTTCGGCCAATCACGCGCTCGCCTCGGCATTTGCGCTGGTGCGCTCGGGTTTGTGCGACGTCGCGCTGGCCGGCGGCACGGAAGCGTGCATCACGCTCGGCGTGCTGCGCGCGTGGGAAGCGATGCGCGTGTTGGCCGATGACACCTGCCGGCCGTTCTGCAAACAGCGCCGCGGCTTGGTGCTGGCCGAAGGCGCGGGCATGTACGTGCTGGAAGATTTCGACCATGCCCGCGCACGCGGCGCGGAAATCCTGGCCGAGTTTGCTGGCGCGGGCATGTCGGCCGACGCGGGCGACATCGTGCTACCTTCCGCTGACGGTGCGGCAAGCGCAATGCAGGCTGCGTTGAACGATGCGAAATTGAATCCGTGCGACATCGACTACATCAATGCGCACGGTACCGCGACGCCGGCCAACGATCCCACCGAAACCCGTGCAATCCGGAAAGTGTTCGGCGAACACTCGAATTCGCTCGCCGTGTCATCCACGAAATCCGTGCACGGCCACGCTCTCGGTGCCGCCGGCGCGCTGGAACTGCTCGCCGCGATTCAAGCCCTGCGCGACCAGGTCGTGCCGCCCACAGCCAATTTCATCGACCCCGATCCGGAATGCGATCTGGATTACGTGCCGAACACGCCGCGCGAACGCGAAATTCGCGCCGCGCTGTCGAATGCCTTCGCGTTCGGTGGGTTGAATGCGGTGGTGGCGTTGAAGCGTGCGACCTGACCAGTCATCCCCGCGAGGCCGACATTTCCCTCCTGCTTGCGGGAGAGGATGCGACCACTTGTCAGACGGGAGGGGGAAAACTTGCAAGAAAGGGAAGACTTGCAGCTGCACCGCAAGATTGCTCAATGTTCCGCTCGCTGCCGCGAAGACACGCAGCGCCAGACTCCGATGCGAGTGGCGATAGGACGCGTCTCGCGAAAGTCCATCCGCTCAACCCACTGGCGCGAGCATCATCAATTTGCTGATGTCGATGTATTGCAGCAGGCCGGCCATGCCTGCCATCACGTGCGGTTCGGTGGCGACGCCGGTGATCGCCCACTGACCCCAGGTTTCGAACGCGCTCTGAATCGCTTGCGGACCGCCGTTCGCGAACGCGCGTTGCGCCTGCGCCGGACACGCGTCCGTCAGCAACGACGTGACGACACTGCCCGCCTGTTGATTGATCGATTCGCGTTGCGCGGGATCGATCGTCGCAAGCGGCGCGAGGTCGGGATCAAGCGCCAAGGTGGCGAACGCCCACAGCGTCAGCACGGTGCGATCCGCGGGCGTGGTCGAATGGATCAGGCATTGGCCGAGGTCGTCATCCGCGCTGGCAGCATGCGAAGGTCTGGGGAGCATCACGGCCGCGGCGGAGAACAAAGCGAGCGGCAACAACAGATGGCGGCGCATGGCAAAAATCCGCAAGACGAAACATCTTTGACCACACGAATGCACCGGCGTTCGGTGGCGGGATACAGACGCGCCGCGCCGTTGAATCAGCCTTGCTGATTCAGCCAATCGTCGTCCGACCCCTCGTTCACCCCTTCGAACAGGAACGTCGAGAGATAGCGCTCGCCAGTGTCGGGCAGCATGGCCAGCAGCACCGAACCTTGCGGTGCTCTGTCCGCGACTTCCAGCGCGGCGGCGACGGTAGCACCGGAAGAAATGCCACAAAAAATGCCTTCTTCCCGAGCCAGGCGCCGCGCGGTGTCCCGCGCCAGCACTTCGTCGACGGGAATGATTTCGTCGGCGATGCTGCGGCTCAACACCTGCGGCAGGAAATCCGGCGTCCAGCCCTGGATCTTGTGCGGATGCCATTCTTGCCCCGCAAGCAACGACGCGTTGGCAGGTTCGGTCGCGATGACCCTGATGTTCGGCCGCGCCAGTTTCAGCACCTCGCCTGCGCCGGTGATCGTGCCGCCGGTGCCCCAGCCGCTGACGAAATAATCCAGCCGCTTCCCGGCAAAGTCGCGCAGGATTTCCGGTCCGGTGGTTTGGCGGTGATACGCGGGATTGGCTTCGTTCTCGAACTGCCGCGCCAGGAACCAGCCATGTTTCTTTGCCAGCTCTTCGGCCTTGCGCACCATCCCGCTGCCGCGCTCGGCCGCGGGCGTCAGGATCACCTTCGCGCCGTAGGCGCGCATCAGCTTGCGCCGCTCGATTGAAAACGAATCAGACATCACCGCCACGAATGGATAGCCGCGCGCCGCGCACACCATCGCCAGCGCCACGCCGGTGTTGCCGGAGGTCGCTTCGATCACGGTCTGGCCCGGCTTTAACGTGCCGCGCTGTTCGGCATCGAGGATGATCGCGATCGCCAGGCGGTCCTTGACCGAACCGCCGGGATTGAACGATTCCACTTTCGTATACAGCGAAACATGCGCGGGCGCGATGCGGTGCAGTTTGACGATCGGCGTGCCACCGATGGTGTCGACGATGCTCTCGTGCAGGGACATAATGGGCTCCTGTTTCGGATTGCGATCAGGCGGCGCGCATCGCGTGCGCGACGTGCGAAACGGACCGCGGCGCGGCGCCGAACCAGTGCAGCCGTTCAGCCAGCGCCGCGATCTCGCCGACGATCAGCAGCGCCGGCGAACGAATAGCGTACTCCTGTGCGGCCTGCGGCAGTCGCTCGAGGGGGCCGGTGACGACGCGCTGCTGCGCCGAACCGCCGTTTTCGATGATCGCCAACGGCGTCTGCGGCGCGCCACGACGCCGCCGCCCATCACCAGCACCTGGCGGCCGCGCAGGTCGGCGGACAACAGATATAGTGGCAGGCGGTTCACATTCATGCGACGATCCTGACTGTGGCAGTGCGCGTACGGAAATAAACATCCCGCGGCCGCTCATGTCCAAAAGTTATAAGAACCGATTGGACGTCTAAACGTCCATCTGCTAATCTGCCCCGCAAGCAATCAGGCGAAGTTTTAAATGTCGTTGCAACGTCGTCCCATGTGTTGGCGCACCTACGCGATGAAACGCGCGAAATACGCGCGTTATCCCGTTTGCCGCCCACACGACCTGGACGACTCCAATGACCCTCACGCAGCTTCGCTATCTCGTTGCCATCGCTGACTCCGGCCTCAACATCACCCTAGCCGCCGGTCGCGTGCACGCCACGCAACCGGGACTCTCCAAGCAGATCAAGCGGCTCGAGGAAGAACTCGGCTTTCTGCTGTTCGCGCGGCGCGGACGCAGCCTGCAAGCGCTCACCGCCGCGGGCGCGCAGGTGCTGGGCTACGCACGGCGAGTGTTGAACGAAGCGGGCAACATCCGAACGCTGGCGGCCAACCAACGCGGCGACCGCCGCGGCCGCCTGACCGTGGTGACCACGCATACGCAGGCGCGGCACGTACTGCCGCACGCGATCGCGGCGATCAAGCGCGAATTTCCGGAAGTGACGGTGCACCTGCATCCGGCTGACGAAGGCGACATCTTGCCGCAGCTCGCGGGCGGCGATGCCGATGTCGCGATCATCAGCAGCAGCGGCGCGGTACCGGAAGGCGGCATTGTGGTGCCGCTGTTCCGCTGGAGCCGTGTGGTGCTGGCGCCGCGCGCGCATCAGCTGGCGCTGAAAAAAAGCGCGCCCAGCATGCGCGAGCTGTCTGTACACCCGCTGGTGAGCTATGCCTCCTCACAACGACCGGGTTCCTCGCTGCGCCGCGCGTTCGCGCAAGCGGGACTGGATTTGCGGCTAGCGATGACCGCGATCGACGCGGATCTGATCAAGACCTACGTGCGCGAAGGCGTCGGTATCGGCGTGCTGGCCGAGATGGCGGTGAACGGCGAGGACAGTGATTTGCGCGCGCTGCCCGCGCCGGACGCGCTGCCCGAATGCATTACCTGGGCGGTGCTGCCGCGCGAACGCGTGCTGCGCGACTATGCGCTGGCGCTGGTGCACGCGCTGGCGCCGCAACTGGATCGGCACGATCTGCGCCGCGCGGTCAGCGGCAACGCGCAACCGCAATGGCCAAATCCACCGCACTGGTCGAACATGCAGCGCTTGCGACCTGCCTCGCAGGCAGATCGCGCTGCATGTGAGGGTGAGACAAGGATGCCGATCGGCAAATCCGCCATGGAGGGCTGCTTGGTGTAAGCAGCATCCAAGTGTTTGGATTACAGCACCGCCACCGGATACGACCCCAGCACCCTCACCTGCGTAGCGAAATCGCCCAACTCCGCCAACGCGTCGGACAGCGGCGCTTCCTCGACGTGCCCGCCGACGTCGATGAAGAACGCGTACTGCCACAGGCCGGTGTGCGCGGGCCGCGACTCGATGCGGTTCATGCTGATGCCACGTCGCGCCAGCGGCTCCAGCACGCGGTACAGCGCGCCGGGTTGATCGTGCACGAACACCAGCAGCGAGGTGCGATCGTGTCCCGACGGCGGAAAGAGCGCGCGGCCCAGCACCAGAAAACGCGTGGTGTTGTCGGGGCGATCCTCAATCGGTCCCGCGACGATCTTCAAGCCATATACGTGTGCGGCGCTCTCGCCGGCGATCGCCGCCGCATCGTCCGCGTTGCGCGCGCGGCGCGCGGCCTCCGCGTTGCTAGCCAGCGCCTGCAATTCCGCTTTCGGCAGATGCTGGCGCAGCCAGCCGCGGCACTGCGCCAGCGACTGCGCGTGTGAATACACGCGCTCGATGTCATCGACGCGGCCGCTGCGCGACAGTAGATATTGATGCACGTGCAGCTCCACTTCGCCGCAGATCTTCAACGGCGACGACAGGAACATGTCGAGCGTGGACTGGATCGTGCCCTGCCCCGAATTCTCCACAGGCACCACGCCGAAATCGGCGTGACCCGCGGCCACTTCATCGAACACTTCCTCGATGCTGGTGAGCGGATAACCTTTCGCCGAATGACCGAAGTGCTTCAGCATGGCCTGCTGCGAGAACGTGCCCTCGGGACCGAGATAGCCGACCTTCAGCGGTTCCTGCTGCGCGAGGCAAGCCGACATGATTTCCCGGAACAGCCGCACCAGCATTTCGTCCGCGAGCGGGCCATCGTTGCGGTCCACCACGCGCCGCAGCACCTGCGCCTCGCGCTCGGGGCGGTAGTAATCCACCGCCGCGGCGAGTTTGCCCTTGGCCTTGCCGACCTGCCGCGCCCACTTCGCACGCTCGGCGATCAGCGCCTGGATCTGCCGGTCGATGCCGTCGATCTGCGCGCGCACCTCGGCCAGATCAGGCTTGCCGCAGCTCATAGTCTTCGCGTTCGGCATTTTCTCCGGCGCGCCGCTGCCTTTTCTTTTAGCCATCTAGACGTCCTTTCATCAGAACGTCGAGCTTGACGGGTTTCGCTCTGCGGCACAAGCGATCAGCCGTTCGCGGCCTGCGGAGAGGCATCGTCGCAGTGCAAAGTGGCGGTATGGACTTATGCCAGCCGAGGCATCACTGCGATGCGTGATGAGGGTGCGTCCGACACGCAAATACCGCGTCAAGCGATCCGTGCTAGTTCCACCGCCACTTCTTTCGCCGCGGTGAGCGTCTGCGTGATGTCGTCGCGCGTGTGCGCGGTCGAGACGAACAAGTTTTCATAAGCACCAGGATGGAACAGGATGCCGCGCGCCAACATGCCTTCCCACCATTTGCGGAACATCTGCTGATCCGCGTGGCGCTCGGCGTCGCGGTAGTTGTGGATTGCTTCCTTCGCAAACCACACCTGCATCAGCGGACCAATGCCGGCAACATGGGCCGGCAATCCCGCTTCGCGCAGGATCCGTTCAAGCCCGAAGCGCAATTCGTCGGAAATTGCGTCGAGCTTTTCGTACAGGCCCGGTGTCGCCAATTCATCGAGCGCCGCATTGGCCGCGGCGATGGCGATGCCGTTGGCCGCATAAGTGCCGGCCATTGAGACGGTGCCGTTGGCGACCAGCGCCATGATGTCGGCGCGGCCACCCATCGCCGCGACGGGAAAACCGCCGCCGATTCCCTTCGCGAACACTGAAAGGTCGGGCCGGATGCCGAGGCGGCCTTGCGCGCCACTCAACCCGAGACGGAAGCCGGTGATCACTTCGTCGAAGATCAGCACTACGCCGCGTTTCTGCGTGATCTCGCGCATCGCTTCGAGGTAACCGGGCTTCGGCAGGATGCAACCGGTGTTGCACATCACCGGTTCGGTGAGCACTGCGGCGATGGCATCGCCTTCGCGTTCGATCGCGTCGGCCAGCGCGTCGGCATCGTTCCACGGCAGGATGATCAGATTTTCCTCCACGCCGCGCGGCAAACCTGGCCCCTGCGGCACCGGGACCGGATGCGCGTCTGGACCGGCCTTGGCGATGTCCGGATGTTTGCTCCAATACACCTGATCCGAAAAGCCGTGATACATCCCTTCGAAACGGATGATTTTCGGCCGACCGGTGAAGGCGCGCGCCAGACGCGTCGCATACAGCACCGCCTCGGTGCCGGTATTGCACAGGCGCACCTGCTCTACGCTCGGCACGGCGTCGACGATCTTCTGTGCGAGGCGCGCCTCGTCTTCCGTCGGCAACGCGAAGATGGTGCCCCGCTGCTGGATGAAATCGACCACCGCCTGCGTCACGCGCGGTGGGCGATGCCCGAGCAGCATCGGTCCCAAGCCCAGGAGATAATCGACGTATTCGTTGCCGTCGACATCGTGCAAACGCGAGCCCTCGCCGCCCGCAACGAACAGCGGATAGGGCGTCCAGCCCGACCAAGTCGCACGCGCGGTGCTGTTGACGCCGCCGGGAATCAGTCGGCATGCGGCTTCGAACAGGGCAGCGCTGCGCGCGGTGCCGTGTCCGGCGACCGGTTGCGCCTGCGGCGCGCGGGCTTCGGCCGAATCGGCCGGGCGGATCAATGCATTCATCGCGTCTGGTGGTTCGGACAAATCAGGAAGAGATACGCTCGGCCGCGAGCGTGCGCCGCGGCGTATGCAGCTTGCCGGCGAGCAGCGCGGGCAGCAGGCCGATGGCATCGGCGAAGCCGACGATCGACACGTGCGGGATGTCGGCGTGACGGCAATGTTCGATCAGTCGATGTTTGGCGAAAACGAAATCCGCTTCGGTCGCCGCGCAGAAATCCGAAGCGCCGTCGCCGATCAGCAGCACGCGCCGGTGCTTGTTGTGCGCGCGCACGGCGCTCGAGCATTTGCAGTGGCCGCTGTTGACGCGGCAATGCGCATCGGCGAACGGCGTCTCCAGCTTCCACGAGCGCGGGCCGGTCTGCACCAGATGATTAGCCTGCACCGGCAGATGCTCAAGACCATAGCGGCGCAGGATCGATTTGATCGCGTAATCGAGTCCGTCGCTGATCACCCGCAAGGTGACGCCAGCGGCGTTGACCGCGTCGACGAAAGCTGGAAAGGCCGGGTCGATGCGCAGACCGGCGAGTTGCGTGTCGATCTCCTCGCGCGAGGCGTTCAGCAGCGCGACCTGGCCGGCCATGCACTCGGCCGAACCGATGCGGCCTTCGCGCCAGTCGCGTTCAAGCTTCAGCCAGTCGGGATGCGCGTAGCGCTCCAACAGGGCGTCGGTGGCGTCTTCGATGGCGATGGTGCCGTCGAAGTCGCAGAGGATGTTCCAATGGGCCACGGCGAGGTCCCGGGAGGGAAACGTTGCGAAGTGTAGCGGGGCCAGGCTTTCGGGATGCTTACGAGACCCCGCACAGCCGAGAGGGTTCAATGAAGAACCGTCGGCGAAGCTCCCGACCCATGCCGATAGCCCAAGGCGACCTTCAGCATGGAAATCTCGCTACGTCGGTCCTTGCCATCATGGAGGGTGTCCGGCTTGCCGCTTTGGGTGTTCAGCGCGGAAAGCGCACCAGCACCCGTTCTCCGATGCGCAATTCGGGTTGGCCGAGCGCCGGCTCCAGCCGCAGCACGCAATCCACCTCGCGCGAGGCTGCGCGCGCCAGCGGGTCGTCGCTCAAGCTGGCCGGCCCGAGCACTTCGCCGACACGCAACACCTTCGCCGTATACGCCGGCCCCTGGCCGGTCTCGCGCACCACTTGCGCGTCCATGCCGGCGCGAATCTTGTCCGCGTCGTCCGCATCCACTTCCGCGCGCACGATGCGTGGGCGATCGGGCAGGATTTCGAACAGCGGCGCGGAGGATTGCGCGGAAACGTTCTGTCCCACCTGCGCATCGCGCTGAACCACGGTGCCCGCGGCCGGCGCGTGGACGCTGCGCGCCTCCACTTCGAATTGCGCCTGCGCCACGCGCTGCTGCGCCAGATCCACTGCGGCTTTCGCGGCATCGCGTTGCGCCTTCAACGATGCGACCTCGTTGCGCGCTTCGTCGGCGGCATCGCCGCTGGCTGCGCCGGCTTGCGCCGCTTGCGCCAGACGCGGCGCGCGCCGTTGCGCTTCGCGCAGTTTCACGTCGAGTTCTGCCAGTTGCGCGCGGGCCTGCTCGGCCTGCGCCTTCATGCCGGCCAGTTCGAGCTGCGCTCCGCGCGCATCCAGTTGCGCCAAGACCTGTCCCGCTTTCACCTGATCGCCTTCCTGCGCGTCAACCGCGCTCAGCACGCCGTCTCGCTGCGCGATCACGCGTACCAATCCGCCCTCCACGTCCACGCGGCCGCGAGCGATCGCGAGGTATGGCGATTGCGCGGCATTGCTCACAGCACCGTTCGCGGACGGCGGTTGATTGCCCGAGCACGCGGTCAGCGCGAACAGCAGAGCCGCGAGACAGGATGAGGCGAGCGTTTTCACGAGAAACTCTCCACAGCCGATTCCACAACAACACGCCGGTCGCTCAGTATCGCGCCGTCTTCCATTTGCAGCACGCGGTCGGCGTGCGTGGTGAGACGCGGATCGTGGCTGACGCACAGCACGGTGGTGCCGTGCACGTGTGCGATGCGGCGCAACGTGTCGATCACGATCTGACCATTGGCCGCGTCCAGCGCGCTGGTCGGCTCGTCCGCGAACAGCAGTTGCGGCTGCTTCACCAGCGCGCGCGCGATCGCCACGCGTTGCTTCTCCCCGCCGGACAATTCTGCTGGCTTGAGATGCGTGCGCGATGCGAGACCCACTTCTTCCAGCGCCACGCGCGCCCGCTGCGCCGCCTGCGCGTCATCCACGCCCAGATAGCCCAGCGGCAGCATCACCTGCTCCAGGGCGGTCAGTGCGGGAAACAGGTTGAAGCCTTGGAACACGAATCCGGTGTGCTGTAAACGGAAGCGCTCCAGCGCGCGCGCATCGCCGCGCCAGACGTCCTCGCCCAGCGCGATCACCTTTCCGCTGTCGGGCGGCGTCAACCCGGAGAGGATCGACAGCAGCGTGCTCTTGCCGCAACCGGAGGGGCCTGCGATCAGCGTCAATTGCGCGGCATCGATTTGGAGCGACAGGCCACGCAGGATATCCGTGCGCACCTTGCCGCTGACGTAGCTCTTGTGCAGATCGGTGGCATGGAGCGCGTGGGTCATCGCGCTCACCGCAACAACAGGGCCGGATCGGCGTGCCGCAGCGTGCGCACCGCCACCGCGCCAGACACCAGCGCGATGCCCATCACCAGCGCTGCGCAGACCAGCCACGACAACGGATTCACCGCGACCGGCACGTCCTGACCGCGCGCCAACGCGATCAGGATCAAACTAAAGACGCCGCCGACGATCAAGCCGGACAAACCGATCCATGCGGCCTGCTCCAGGACCACGATGCGCAAGCGTCCGAAGCCCACGCCCAGCGCGTGCAGCGTGGCATATTCGCGCACGGAACCAGCCACCGCGGCCATCAATGTCTGACTGGTAATCACCGCGCCAACCGCGAACACCACCAGCGCCAGAAACACCACGCCCAAGCCCGCACCGGTTTCCAACATCCAGTACAGCACCGCACGGCGCGAGAAAGCCGATGCGGTCCACACGGCGTAGCCGCGCGTCTGCGCGTTCAGGCGCGCGGCGACGGCATCGGCGTCGCTGCCGGGTTTCAACTTGGCGACGTAATAGGCCACTTCCGTGCCGCCATTGTCATTGTCCAGAGCGCGCGCGGTGTCGAGCGACGCGATCACGTTGACGCCGCCCAGCGCGCGCAGGCCGTGGCCGGTGCCGACGATGCGCACCAGTTGTCCGTTGATCAGCGCCTGGTCGCCCACGTTCACGCCGAGCTTGGGCAGATCGGCCGCATCTACCAGCACGCCGCCGGGTTCGCGCAGCAAGGCGCGTTGCTGCGGTGTCAGCACGTTGGCGAACATCATGCCGTCGGGGCGCGGATCGATGCCCGACACGAACACCGACACACCGCCCTTGTCGGCGGGCCCGCGCCAGTCGCCGTCGATCCACGCGAACGGCTCGACGCGTTGCACCGCCGGATCGCTCAGCAACTCGACTTGCACGCGCGGCGGAATAGGCCGGCCCAGTTCGATGCTCTGGGTGCCCGGGTAACCGGCCCACAGATCGGCGTCGGAAGTGTTGATGTATACCGCGCTCGCGCCAAAGATGCCGAACACCAGCGCGGCCTGCATCAACAGCAGCAGGCCCGAGAACGCCACCGCCAGCGCCGAGGGCAGGAATCGCCGCCATTCGTACAGCAGGGTTTTGCGGGCGAGCGGGATCATTGCTGATCCTGTGGCAGCGGCGCGCCGCCGAGTGCCTTGTACAACGCAATGCAGGCGACACCTTCGCGCTCGCGCGCCTGTTCCGCGTCGAGTTGCGCTTTCCACCACGCGGCGTTCGCGTCGGCCACATCCACATCGTCGACCTGATTCAGTTCGCGCAAGCGGGACGTCATGCGCGCACTGCGCTGCAGGGCCTGCGCAGACTCGTCCGCATGCAACGCCGCTTCACGCGCCTGGTGCAGCTCCGCCAACGCGGATTCCACGTCAGCCACGCCCTGCAGCACCGCCTGCCGATAGGCCAGCACGGCGGCTTTCAGTTCGTCGTCGCGCGCGTACTCGGCCGCCGCGCGCATGCCCCAGTCGAACAGCGGGATGTCGATCACCGGCCCTAGGCCCGCGGTGCGATGCACACTGCCGAGATGATCCGCGCCGCTGACGCGCGCGGCCCAAGTGATCGCACCGCCCAGACCGATGCGCGGAAAACGATCGGCATGCGCGATGCCGAGTTCACCCGCGGCTTTCAACACCTGCGCTTGCGCCTGCGCGATCTCGGGGCGCGTGCGCAGCAGATCGGCGGGCACGCTGTCGAAGCCGGTTTGCGTGGAAACCGGCAACGGTTTGGGCACAAGCAAGTCCTCGGGCGGCGCGTTGCGGCCCAGCAGCAATGCCAGTGTCTGCGCGGCCTGCGCGATCTGCGCACGCGGTTCGGCCAGCGCCGCCTGAGCCTGAGCGCTGTCCGCCTCCTCGCGTTCGACGTCCATTCGCGACGCGAGCCGCAAACGCTCGCGCACTTCGATCAATCGCACCTTTTTTTGCATGGCGTCGGCGATCTCCTGCAACAACTTTTCGCGCGTCTGCGCGCCGCGCAATTGCAGGTAGGCGCGCACGACCTCCGCCACCAGCGACACGCGCGCCGATTGCCATTGCGCCTGCGCGGCGCCGGTTTCGCCCGCGGCGATATCGCGTTCGGCCTGCCGGCGGCCGAACAGGCCCAATTCCCACTGCGCATCGAAACCGGCCTGGAAATAATTCGCGGTCGCTTCTGGCGTAGGCAGCGATAGCGTGCGGAACGCGAGCTGCGGCTTGTATTCCGCGTCGGAAACCGACTCCAACGCGCGCGCGGCACGCAGCCGCAGCGCCGCTTGCTGCACATCGAGATTGTCGTGCAGCGCCTGGTCGATCAACGCGTCCAATTGAGGATCGCCGAAACTTTCCCACCAGCCGTGCAGATCGGGCGTGGGCGTATTCCCTTCTACGGCATTGCGCCACGCCGGCGGCAGATCGCCTCTCGGCAGCGGCGGCACCGCCACGCTCACGCAGGCGGCCAGCAACGCGCACGCAGCGAGCGGCAGCCCGGCGCGCGCGCGGCGCGGATTGAACCTGAAACGAGGCATGGCAGGCGAGTGTAGCGGCTGCGGCCCTGTTTAGCTGGCGATCCTTCCGGGCCGCTTACACGCGGAATCGCAGGCTCGCGCACGTTTTGGAAAGCCTTAGGAAAGTCTGCGCTGGCAAGATTTCACTTCTCCCAAACCCGCCGGCGCTAGACTTGCAGCCGCTGGTTCGCCACATCGCGTGATCGCTTCCGCATGAATGCCGTTACTTCCAATTCCCGGCCGCAGCGCCGGTTCTTCGCCTATAGCAACTGGGACGTGATCCCGGTGTTGATGGTGCTGGCGCACGCCGCTTTCGTGGCGTGGCTGTTCTTCGGCTTCCACCGTACGCCCTGGGTGGTATGGGTGCCCTGCGCGCTGCTGTATTCGATTTCCATTTCCTGGGCGATCAATTCGACCAGCCACAACTTCATTCACAATCCGTTCTTCAAGTGGGAACCGCTGAACCGGTTCTTCAGTTTTCTTTTCTCGCTGAGCATCGGTTTCAGCCAGGAGTTCTACAAGCACGTCCACCTGCGTCACCACGTCGGCAACATGGATCGCATCGGGCCCAACGGCACGACGATCGATCCGCTGTCTATCTACCGTCACGGCAAGGACGGCAAGCCGGAAAGCCCATGGACGTACACGTTCTTCTCGTACTTCCGCGACGACATCGGCGAGTGCTACACGCGCGTCAAAGCCAAATGGCCGCATCTGGCGCGTTGGATCAAGGCGGAAATCGCGACCGTGGTCGTGATATATCTCGTCTGCCTGATCTACGACTGGCGCGCGTTCCTGATTCTGGTGCCGTTCTACTACCTCGGCCATTCGCTGTCGTCGTTGAATGGTTATTACGAGCATTACAAGGGCAACCCGGATCAGCCGATCGCCTGGGGCGTCAGTACCTACAACAAGGTCTACAACTGGACCTGGCTCTACAACGGCTTTCACGCCGAGCACCATTACCGCCCGAAGGTGCACTGGACGAAAATGGTTGAACTGCGCGATGCGATTCGCGATGAGCAGCGCGCCAAGGGCGTCCACGTGATGCCGTATTGCCACGGTCTGGGATTCCTGGATCGGCAGCCGCCAGCGTACACACGCCTTTCGCAAACATCCGCTGCGCCGCAGACTTCACGCGCGGCGTGAATCAATGCCGCGCTTTACGCGGCGCGCCCTTGCGCTCAGAATCTCCACGCGTCTATCTGGGCGCCGCAAAAGGAGACTGCCGTGCTGAAGTGGGCCATCATCTTCGCCATCATCGCGCTGATCGCGGGCGCCTTGGGCTTCACCCGCGTCGAAGGCATCGCCGCCACGATCGCGAAAGTCCTGTTCGTGATCTTCCTGATCCTGTTCATCCTGGCAATCCTCGCGCTGGTGGGGATTTTCCATATGGTAATGTAGCGCAGCGGCGCTGACGTCGGCCGGGCATGGCACACTAACTAGCCATGCCCGGCCTCATCCCCGAACGTTTCATCGACGAGCTGCTGGCTCGCGTCGACATCGTCGACGTGGTGCAGCGGCACGTGCCGTTGAAGCGCGCCGGGCGCGAGTGGACGGCGCGCTGTCCGTTCCACGACGAGCGTTCGCCTTCGTTTTATGTCAGCCCGAGCAAGCAGTTCTTCCACTGCTTCGGCTGCGGCGCGCACGGCAGCGCGATCAAGTTCCTGATGGATTACGAGCATCTGGAATTCCCCGATGCGGTGGAGGAACTGGCACAGTCGGTCGGACTGAAGGTACCGCGCGAAGGCGGCGACCAGCGTCCGCGCGAGGACAAGACCGATCTGTACGCGCTGCTGGACGCGGCGGCACGCTTTTATCAGAACGAACTGAACAAGAGCGACAACGCGCGCGCCTATTGCGAGCAGCGCGGGTTGGATGCCGCGACTATCGAACATTTCCGCATCGGCTGGGCGCCGGCGGGCTGGGATGGATTGAAGCGTGTGCTCGGCACGAATGAATATCGATTGAAGCTGCTGGAACAGGCCGGCATGTTGTCCACGGCGGAGCGCGGCAACAAATACGACCGTTTCCGCGAGCGCCTGATGTTTCCGATCATGGATCGACGGGGAAGAGTCATCGCGTTTGGCGGTCGTGTGCTCTCATCGGATCAGTCGCCCAAATATCTCAACTCTCCCGAGACGCCGCTGTTCCATAAGGGTCGCGAGTTGTTCGCGTTCTGGCAGGTGCGCCAGGCAAATACCAAGCTGGAGCGGCTGATCGTGGTCGAGGGTTACATGGATGCGATCGCACTGCATCAGGCCGGCGTCACGCAGGCGGTCGCCACGCTGGGTACCGCGACGACGCATGAACACGCGGAATTACTGTTCCGCGCCGCGCCGGACGTGGTGTTCTGCTTCGATGGCGATCGCGCCGGGCGTTCGGCCGCGTGGCGCGCGCTGGAATCGGTGCTGCCACGCATGCGCGACGGTCGCCAGGCGTTCTTCCTGTTTCTCCCCGAAGGCGAAGATCCGGACACGCTGGTGCGGTCCGAAGGCGGTGCCGGCTTCGAGGCACGGGCTGCACAGGCGCTGCCGCTGTCGGAATATTTCTATTCGGAACTGTCGCGTGACGTGAACGTCGCCACCATTGATGGCCGCGCGCGCCTGGCCGAACACGCGAAACCCTTGCTGGCGAAATTGCCGGACGGTGCGTTTCGCGATCTGATGTACGCGGAGCTGGAGAAGCGCACGGGGCTCAACACCGGAACCACCGCTTCGACGGCACCCACTCGCGCGCCGACACGAACGCCCGCAACGAATCACACTCCGCGTCGCACCTTGGTGCGCAGCGCGATCGCGATGCTGCTGGCCGAGCCTTCGCTCGCGAGCGAAGCGCAGACGCCCTACGCCTTCGGCGCGCTGGACAAGCCCGGCGTGCCGTTGCTGATCGAATTGCTGGATGTGGCGCGCGCGCGGCCGGGCATCAATACCGCCGCGCTGCTGGAACACTTCGCGCAGCGCGAGGAATCGGCGGCATTGCAGAAACTGGCGATGATCGAATTTCCCGGCGAGCGCGAAGCGTTGCGCGCGGAATTCGTCGATGCCTTGCGCAAGCTGGCCGATCAGACCGTGCAGCAACGGCTGGACGCGCTGATCCGCAAGCAGGCCAAATCCTCGTTGGATGAGATTGAAAAGAGCGAATTGCGCGAGCTGCTGGCGCGCAAGGCGCAACCGGTGTCGTCTGCCGAATCCTGATTCGCATCAACGCCGCACACGTGACCACCGCCTTCCGCAAGATCGTGCACGTGGACATGGATGCGTTCTACGCATCGGTCGAACAGCGCGACGATCCTTCGCTGCGCGGCCGGCCCGTGGTGGTGGCGTGGAAAGGCGCGCGCTCGGTGGTGTGCGCGGCGAGTTACGAGGCGCGCAAGTTCGGCGTGCGTTCGGCGATGCCGGCGCTGCGCGCCGAGCGCCTGTGCCCGCAGGCCGTGTTCGTGCCGCCCGATTTCACACGCTACAAGGCGGTGTCTCGGCAGGTGCGGGAGATCTTCGCGCGCCACACCGATCTGATCCAGCCGCTGTCGCTGGATGAAGCGTATCTCGACGTTACCGAACCGAAATCCGGCCTGCCTTCCGCGACCGCGGTGGCGATATCGATCCGCGCGGAGATACGCGCGGAAACACAGTTGACCGCGTCAGCCGGCGTCGCGCCCAACAAGTTCGTCGCCAAGATCGCGTCGGATTTTCGCAAGCCCGATGGCCTGTTCGTAGTGCGTCCGCGCGAAGTGCTGGATTTCCTCTCGCCGCTGCCGGTCGAGCGTCTGCCCGGCGTCGGCAAGGTGATGCATCGCAAACTCGCCGAGTTGAATATCGCGACGATCGCCGATCTGCGCGCGTTCGATGCCGCGCACCTGGAGCGATGTTTCGGCCGTTATGGCAAACGGCTGCACGAGCTGTCGCTCGGCATCGACGAGCGGCCGGTGACGCCGCATCAACCGACCTTGCAGATTTCCTGCGAAGACACGCTCGAGCGCGACCTGCCGCTTTCCGAACTCGCGCCGCACATCGAGCGGTTGGCAGAAAAAACCTGGGCCGCGCATGCACGCGAGGAAAGCGAACACCGCCGCATCGCGCGCAGCGTGGTGCTGAAATTGAAGACATCCGATTTCCGCATCCTCACGCGCACGCTCACACCGGCCGAACGCCCGGCTTCGGCGCGGCATATCGCGGAAATTGCCTGCGCGCTGCGCGCGCGCATCGCGTTGCCACAGCGCACGCACTACCGGCTGGTCGGGGTGGGCCTGGCCGGCTTCGTCGACATCGACAGCCTGGAAGCGCAGCCGGAATTGTTTCGCGAGCTCACAAGCTGAGCCGCCTTCACAGCACCTGCGTCAGATCCTTGCCGATCTTCTCCGGCGTGTCGGTCGGCGCATAGCGGCGCACGACCTTGCCTTCGCGGTCGATCAGGAATTTGGTGAAGTTCCACTTGATCGCTTCGGAGCCAAGCACGCCGGGCGCGGCATGCTTGAGATACTTGTACAGCGGGTGCGCATTCGCGCCGTTGACTTCGATCTTCTCGAACAGCGGAAAGCTGACGTCGTAGTTGAGCGAACAGAAGTTGCGGATCTCTTCCGCATCGCCTGGCTCCTGATGTCCGAACTGGTCGCAGGGAAAGCCCAGCACGACGAAGCCCTGATCTTTGTGCGCGCGGTACAGCGCTTCCAGCCCGGCGTATTGCGGCGTGAACCCGCATTGGCTGGCGACGTTTACGATCAACATCGCCTGTCCGCGGTACGTGTCGAGCTTGCGCGGCTCGCCTTCCAACGTGTTCGCCTCGAAATCGTAGATCGTTTGCATCCAGTCAGTCCCGCATCAACAACGGATTGCAAAGCTTAGCGAGCGAAGGCAGCTCGCGTGACGCCGGAGCGCAGGAGCCAGAGTGTACACGCCAGTACAGGAGGATTGCCTGGCCCCGAAGCGCTACATCCATATGACGGGCCCGATTCTCGCACCGCCGGCGCGCATCATGCTGTTTTTGAATCGGGCCGAGCGCAGCAGCTTTGCAACCGTTCTACAGCCATCTCCCGAATCGATGCGTGTAAAACACCTTCACCGCCTGGGTCAGCGCGCAGTAGGCCAGCACGGTCGCTGCCAGCCAGGCGAAGTAAACCGGCGGCAGTTCCATCATGCCGAGCTTGTGGCCCACCGCGGTCCAGGGAATCAGCAGGCCGATCACGATGATCGCGGTGGTGAGCCCGAGCACCGGCGCCGCGGCAGCGCTTTGCAGGAAGGGAATCTTGCGCGTGCGGATCAGATGCACGATCAGCGTCTGCGTCAACAGGCTCTCCATGAACCAGCCGGACTGGAACAACGACTGATGCGCGGCGGAATTGGCGCCGAACACGAACCACAGCAGCGCGAACGTGGTGATATCGAATATCGAGCTGGTCGGTCCGATCCACACCATGAAGCGGCCGATGTCGCCCGCATCCCACTTGCGCGGACGGCGGATGTATTCCTCATCCATGCGGTCGAACGGGATCGACAACTGCGAAATGTCGTAGAGCAGGTTCAACACCAGCACCTGCAACGGCAGCATCGGCAGGAACGGCAGCGCAGCGCTGGCGATCAGCATGCTGAAGACGTTGCCGAAGTTTGAGCTGGCCGTCATCTTGATGTACTTGATGATATTGCCGAAGGTGATGCGGCCTTCCAGCACGCCCTCTTCCAGCACCATCAGGTTCTTTTCCAGCAGGATGATGTCGGCCGATTCCTTGGCGATGTCGGTGGCGGTATCCACCGAGATGCCAACGTCGGCCTGGCGCAGGGCGGAGGCATCGTTGATGCCGTCGCCGAGAAAACCCACGGTGTGTCCTTGCCGCTGCAACGACTTCACCACCCGCGCCTTCTGCAACGGCGACATCTTGGCGAACACGGTGGTACGCGCGACCACGCCGTCCAGTTCGGAATCTTCGAGCGATTCGATTTCGCGTCCCAGTACCGAATGCGCGATATCCAGCCCGACTTCGCGGCAGATCTTGCGCGTCACCGCCTCGTTGTCGCCGGTGATCACCTTTACCTCAACACCATGATGGTGCAATGCCCGAATGGCCGTCGCCGCCGAATCCTTGGGCGGATCGAGAAACGCGAGGCAGCCGACCGCCGTGAGATTGTGCTCGTCCTTGATGCCGTAAGCATGATCGCGCGCGGGCTCGCGCTTGATCGCCACTACCAGCACGCGCAGGCCGTCCTCGTTCAACTCATGCGTCATCGCGCGGATTTCGCGCTTGCGCTCGTCCGTCATCGGCACGATGGCTTCGCCGTCGCACGCGTACGTACAGATCGACAGCATCTCCTCGACCGCGCCCTTGCAGATCAGCAGGTGGTTGTTTCCCTCTCCCGCTTGCGGGAGAGAATGGCGCGAAGCGTCGGGTGAAGGAAACTCCTGTGAAGACTTCTCATCGGCCGGCGCCAGCACCACTGACATGCGCCGGCGCTGGAAGTCGAAGGGAATCTCGTCCACCACGCGCCAGTGCGCGGCGCTGGCTTCCAGATCACGGTGTTGCAGCACCGCCTTGTCCATCAGGTTTTTCAAGCCCGTCTGGAAATGGCTGTTGAGGTAGCCGTATTCCAGCGCATCGATCGATTCCTGGCCGCGCAGATCCAGGTGCCGTTCCAGCACGATGCGGTCCAGCGTCAGCGTGCCGGTCTTGTCGGTGCACAGCACGTCCATCGCGCCGAAGTTCTGGATCGCGTTGAGGCGTTTCACCACGACCTTGCGCCGCGACATCGCCATCGCTCCCTTGCCGAGGTTGGCGGTGACGATCAGTGGCAGCATTTCCGGCGTCAGGCCGACGGCCACAGACAGTGCGAACAGGAACGCCTCGAGAAAACTGCCCTTGTTCCACCAGTTGATGGCAAAGACGATCGGCACCATCACCGCCATGAAGCGGATCAACAGCCATGACACGCTGTTGACGCCGCGATCGAAGCTGGTCTGCACGCGCTGGCCGACGATGCTGCGCGCCAGCGAGCCGAGATAACTGCGCGTGCCGGTGGCGACCACCACCGCGGTCGCGCTGCCGCTGATCACGTTGGTGCCCATGTAGCACACGCTCGGCAGGTCGAGCGGATCCGTTGATGATGATCGTGATTGCGACGGCGCGTGTTCGGGCGCGCTCTTTTCCACCGGCAGCGATTCGCCGGAAAGGATCGCCTGGCTGATGAACAAGTCTTTCGCGTGCAGCAGGCGCAGGTCGGCCGGTACCATGTCGCCCGCGGCCAAGTGCACGATGTCACCGGACACGAGTTCTGCCACCGGCACCTCGATGCGTTCGCTGTGTCCGTCGGACGCGCGGCGCGTGACGGTAGCGGTGTTGCGCACCATCGCCTTCAACTTTTCCGCCGCGCGCGAAGAGCGGAATTCCTGCGTGAAGCTCAACGTCACGCTGATCAGCACCATCACCGCGATTATGATGGGGCCTGAAAGATCGTCCGGCGAGGTGAACAGCTCCACGCAGGCGAGCACCAGCAGCACCACGATGAACGGATTCTTGAACGCGCGCAGCAACTGCCTCGACCAGTGCGGCGGTTTCTCGTGGCTGACTTCGTTGACGCCGTCGCGATCCAGCCGCGCCTCGATCTGTTCCTGATCCAGCCCCGCGTAGCCGGTCTCCAGAGCACGCAGCAGCTCGTCGTTGTTTTCCCATGCGAACGCGGCGGCCGCCGGGCGTGCGCCGTTGCCGGGCTTGCGCTCGGGCGTGCGGCGGGTTTCATTGAGCGGGGTCTGCAGCATGGCTCGCTTCCGTGGTCCTTGTTTTTGCCACGAAGCGAGCGGGTCGATTCGTGGTCAGCGCAATAGGAGATCGCGATCGGCCCGATAAGGTCGGGATCGCGATATCGAAGATCGTTTTCGCGGAACGGTGCGCATCGTCAGGCGGCGTCGCGTACGCGCGGCGCTGGCACGGTCACGTGCCACTCGCGGCGGCGTGCGCTGCGGCGGAAATGCGGCGCGTGGCGGGGCACCAGGCGCAAGCAGAATTCACGAAGGAGTTTCATGGCCCATCTCCTTTGATACGGCGCTTGCGGCGCCGCGGAGAGGGCCGGCGTTCCTAGTCGAGGAAAGCGTCGGCGCTGCCCGTGCGGTTGCCGCAGGCGAACGACTGATTGTTGGCGGCCGTCATCCGATGCAAGCGGAGAACGGCGGTGCGACTAGGGTGTACGTCCATGACCTTTGCTTGGTGGACAGGAATGTCGCAGGCGCGAGCGCTTGCGACGCACGTATTCTCGTCGCGACGCAGCATCCGCGTCAACCCCCGAAGGGGGACGATTTCGATCGCGCGTTATCATTGGCGCTTTGCATTCACGCGGCGGTCAAGATGTTTTCCAAACCGTGTCAGTTCCTGCTGATCGCTTGCTCTCTGGTCTTGCTCGCCGCCTGCGCACAACAACCGCAGTGGCAGCTCAACGACGTGCGCGGGCATCTGCCCGATCTGCAATTCGATTTGACCGCCGACAATGGCAAGCCGATGACGGCCGCCGACCTGCGCGGCAAATACGTGTTGATGTATTTCGGCTACACGCATTGTCCGGACGTCTGTCCGCTAACCTTGGTGCATCTGCATCTGCTGATGCAGAAGCTCGGCGCAGATGCGGACCAGGTGCGCATTCTGTTCGTCAGCGTCGATCCCGCGCGCGACACGCCTCAGGTCTTGCATCAGTACGTCGTCGCGTTCGATCCGCACGTGATCGGCCTCACCGGCACTGCTGATCAGATCGCGGAGATGGCGAAGCGCTATCGCGCCGCGTTCAACCGCAACGCGCCGCAGCCCGACGGCGGCTATGAGGTGAGCCACAGTTCGGCGATCTACATCTTCGATCCCCAAGGACGCGCGCGGTTGCTGGGCACCTCGGCCGATCCGGTAGACGAATTCGCCCACGATCTGAAATTATTGATCCAATCGGGCTGATTCAATCGGATTGATCCAAACCCGTCGAGGCAAATCGAAATGAAACAGTTTGCATTGAATGCAGTCGTCTACGCCGCGTTGTGTTTCGTCGGCACGGCGATGGCGGCATCCTCGTTGAAATTAGAACATGGCTGGATACGCTGGCTGCCGGCGAATCTGCCCGCGGCCGGTTACGTCACGATCCGGAACGACGGCGGCAAGCCGATGAAACTCATCGGCGCGGAAAGTGCCGATTACGGCATGGCGATGCTGCATCGTTCCGCGCAGAAGAACGGCAGCGATTCAATGGAGAGGGTCGACAGCATCGCCGTTCCCGCACACGAGAGCGTGGTGCTCGCACCGGGCGGCTATCATCTGATGCTGATGGAACCCAAGCATCCGATCAAACCCGGAGATACCGTGCGCATATCGCTGCACTTCGACGATGGCGAAGCGCTTCAGGCAGCGTGGCCGGTGCGGCCGGCGAATGCGCAATGAGTCCAATACTGGTTTTTGTCATTCCGGAGCACACAGCGAGCGGCCATGGATAGTCGCATCCATGAAGAGCGAGAAAGCCGGAATCCATTTGTTTTTGAGACGACATCAAAATGGATTTCGGGTTTCGCGCTTATATGCGGCCAACGAATGACGAGCAAGAAATAACGCGACTAAACCAGCGCGCCGCGCCGTTGCAATTCCCGTTGTTGCAATTTCCGCTGATCTTTCCATTTCCGCTGGATCGGCAGCCTTCCGCGCGCCGACAATCGCAGCCAGTTGCGGAACGCCAGCAGGGCGCCAAACGCGCTCATCGTCGCCGACGGAATCCAGATGATCAGGCCGCCCATGTATTGATCGGCCGACTGGCTGATGCCCGCGAACGCGCGCCCGCACAACTCGTACACGGGATACAGATCGCGGTGCGAGAACGTGATGTACGCGCCGATCAGGATCTGCGGCACCATCACCGCCATTTCGATCAGCACGCGCAAGCCGGGACCGAGCCGCGCCGGCGGTTTCGGTCGCGGGTCGAGTATCAATCGCCAATACAGCAGCCCGTTCAGCACCATGCTCCAGTTCATCACGCGATACAGCCGCCAATCCAGCATCGCAGCGAAGTTCACCGAGGGCCACAACCAGAACGCCATCAGGCCGACGAACAACGCGATGGTGAGCCACGGATGCAACGCGACATCGCAGATCCTGCGCAGCGCGGCATTCCGCGCCAACCGTGTGCGCCAGCTCAGCGGCAATGCGCGCCGCAGCGCAGCGCCGGGATATGACAGCGCGATCAGGAACGGCCCGAGATGCTGCAAGCCGAACTGCTGCACGCGATTGATGAAGAACTCGTGCTCGGCGTAGTAATCCAGTTGCGTGTGCAGACAGAAATAGGTGATCGCCAATCCCGACCAGAAGGCCACCTGCCGTGGCCACGCGGCGCTGATCGGCGAGCGACGCGCACCGCGCACATACAGGATCGCCGCGGCGGCGCAACACACCCCTACCGTGACCGACGGCTCCCAGGGAATGAACCAGTGCAGGATGCTCATGCTCGATTCGCAGCTCGGCCTTACATCACGCGTTGCAACGTGTAGGCGGCCGGCGCGGCGGCCGGCAGCAGCCAGTGATCGATCAGCAGGAACGCAAACAGCGCCATCAGGTACACGATCGAATAGCCGAACGCGCGCATCGCGAACAGTTCGTCCGGCGGATTCATCAATCTCAGTGCGTAATACATATACGCGAAATCCAGCACCAGCGCGCCGCCCAGATAGAACAAGCCGCTCATGCCGACGAGATACGGCAATACGCTGACCAACATCAGCAGGACCGTATAGAACAGCACGTGCCAGCGCGTGTATTGCACGTCGTACGCCACCGGCAACATCGGGATACAGGCGCGACGGTAGTCCTCGCGGCGGAAGATCGCCAGCGACCAGAAGTGCGGCGGCGTCCACGCGAAGATGATCAGCACCAGCAGCAGCGCGTAAGCCCAATCGGTGCGGCCCTGCATGTCGGTGACCGCTGCCCAGCCCAGCAGCGGCGGGATCGCGCCGGCCAAGCCCCCGATCACGATGTTCTGCGGCGTGGCGCGTTTGAGAAACGCGGTGTAGATCACCGCATAGCCGATCAATCCGGCGAACGTCAGCAACGCGGTCAGCGGGTTCACCAACAGGAACAACACCGCCATCGAGATCGCGCCGATGGCCAGCGCGAAGGTCAGCACTTGCTTCGCATTCAACGCGCCGGTCGGCAGCGGCCGTTGCGAGGTGCGCGCCATCAGCTTGTCGATGCGTTGGTCGATCAGTTGATTGAACGCCGCCGCGGAAGAGGAAGCCAGCCAGATGCCCAGCGTGCCGAATACCAACGGCCGCCAGTCCGGCACGCCCGGCGCGGCGAGGAACATGCCGATCACCGCGGTGAACACCAGCAGCGCGACCACGCGCGGCTTGGTGAGTTCGAGATATTGGATGGCGAGGGAAAGCACAGAGTGAGCGGGGAGCGGGGAGCGGGGAGCGTTAAAGGATAGCGTCAGCGACATTCTCCCGCTCACTCTTCACCGCGGACCGCTCTCGCTCTTGCGTGCGCGCAATCAGCGCCACAATCACGAATAGCAGCAACGCGGCGCCGCCGTTGTGTGCGACAGCGACCGGCAATGGCAAGCCGAGTTTCACATTGCCGATTCCTAGCGCGACCTGCGCCAGCAGCAGTACGCCCAGCGTGATGCCGAATCCGCGCAGGCCCGCACGCGCAACACGATGCGCCAGCCAGGCGAGATAGACGAACACCACGAATGCGCCGAAGCGGTGTGCGATCTGGATGGCGCTCCTTGCCGCTGCATCCAGAATTCCGCCTTCGAAATTCACGCCGATGCCGCGCCACAGGATGAAACCCTGGTGGAAATCCACCGGCGGCCACCATTGGCCCAGACACTTGGGAAAATCCGTGCCGCACGCGAGCGCTGCGTAATTGCTCGACGTCCAGCCGCCGAGAAAAATCTGGCACACCAGCAGGACCAAGCCGACCAGCACTGCGGTGAACAGCGAAGCTTCGCGTGCGTCGCGCGCGCACGCGCCTGAAAGGTTCCACGCGATCCACGCTAACAGCGCGAACGTGGTCATGCCACCAAGCAGATGTCCCGAGACCACGATGGGCTTCAGCAACCACGTGACCGTCCACATGCCGAGCAACGCCTGGAACGCCACCACCGCCAGCGCCAGCACGGCGATGCGCCGCCAACCCGCATCGCGCCAGAAAATCGCGCATGCCAGCAGCAACGCTTCGCCCAGCGCTGCGCATGCGGCCGAGGCGGCATAGCTTTTCGCGATGTAAAACGGAATGCCGATTGCGATCAGCGCGATGCCGGCGATCACGATCGCCGTTCTCGCGCGATTGCGCCACGTGGCCGACAGCGACAGCGCCAGCACCAGCACACCCAGCGTGCCGGCGAGGAACCGATGCGTCTGTTCGCGCCACGCTTTCGCCGTTTCGTATGGACGATCCGGAAACGCCGCGTCGGCTTGCGCGATGGCGTGCGGCCGTTGCGGCCAGGTGACGTGACCGTAACAGGTCGGCCAGTCGGGGCAGGACAATCCCGCATTCGACAAGCGCACGAACGCGCCGAACACGATCACGCAGAACGCAAACGCGCAGGCGAGCCACGCCAGCGCGCGTACCGAACGCATCATCATGTTTTCGGAATTTCTCATCAAAGCGGCTCTGAATTTGGCCCCTGAGTGAAGGGGGTTCGATGGGGTTGTGGAGATGCGCTATCGCACCACCTTCTGCAGGTCCTTCTTCAAACCGTCCGGATCGAAACCGGGCGGATAATGCGTCAGCGCCGCGCCATCAGGCATCACCAGCACCGCCGCCAGCGAATCGCGCGTGTGCGGGCGCAAATCCTCAAGAACGGAAACATTCGACGTACTGATCTGCCACACGCGCATCAGACCGCGCGCGGCTGGCGCGTCGGGCGGCGCCCCGAGATACAGCAAACGCACCTTGTCGGCATTCTGGTTCAAGGTGATGCGCGCGCGATGGATCATGTCCAGCGCGTGCGTGCAACGCTCGGCGCAATCCGGGCCCGGCAGCGCCGCTAGTGTCCAGTCGAACGTGCGGTCGCGCCATTCGAAACGCGCGCCGTCGGCGGTCTGCACCGGAACGCTTGTGAGGTCGCGCTGCGGCAGGATCGGCAGCCCGTAGCTTTTCGTGCCGGGCATCCAGCCGGCCAGCACCAGTGCGACGCCGACCAGGATCGGCGCTGCGAACAACGCGGCAACACCCAGCAGTTGCAGACGACGGCGAGTGCGCGTTTGCATGTCAGTTCTTTTCATCCATTGCGGATGCATCGCGCTTCCGGTGCATCAGGAAAAAAATCACCACGGCCGCCAACGCGAAAGTGAACCACTGGAAAGCGTATGCGCGATTGCGCGCCGGCGCGATCACCTCCGGTGTCCACTGGCGCATATAGGGACTGGCCGGATCGGCATCCAACAACAACACGCGTGGATACAGTTGGCGGTGCAGATCCGCGGCGATCGCGTTCATGTCGATGTAAGTCAACACCTTCGGCCAGCTCCTTTCGTCCTTCAGTGCATCGCCGCCCAGCTTCAAGCCGGGTGCGGGAGGCGGCGCGTAGAGACCGCGCAACGCGATCTCATGCTCTGGCAGCGGCGGCAATTCCGGCAGCATTTCCTGTGGACCTTGCCGCGAAACAAAACCCAGATCCACCAGCAGCAAGCGATCGCGGTTGTCCGGCGTGAACGGCACGAACACGTCGACACCCAATTGTCCCGCGTGCATGCGGTTGTCCAGCAGATACACGCGATGCGCCGCGAATGTGCCTCGCACCTGCACGTGCGGATAGACATCCGTCGGCGCCGCGCGCTCGACCATCGCGAAGGGTTGCACCGGTGCGGCCGCCGCGCGTGTGAAGCGCGCCAGCACGGCCTGGTGATAACGCGCGCGATGCAATTGCCAAATTCCCAGCGCGATGAAGACCGCCACGCCGCACAACGTCAGCAATACCGCGAACCACGATGGGCGGCGCAGGGCGATCACGCGCCACGGTCAGCGCACAGCCGCGCGGATATACTGCAACGCGATCCCACGCCGGTATCCGTCATGACGCCCACGTTGTTCAAGATCATCCTGGTAGCGGTGTTTCTGGTGGTGCTCTGGAATCTCGGACAGGCGCTGTATTTCATGATGACCGACAAGGGCCAGAGCGGCCGCACCGCCTGGGCGCTCACCCGCCGCATCGGCCTGTCCCTGCTGCTGATCGCGCTGGTACTGATCGGCATCTGGGCAGGATGGTTGCATCCACATGATGTGGGCGGTTGAACAAAGCTGCTGGCTCTCGACCCGAATTTCCGAACTGCTCGACGAAGCCTAACCGCTGACTGCGCGGGCAAGGCGCTGGCTGGGCGTTGTCCGCGAGCAAAGCGGAGTGGCCTGTAGCTCGATGAGCATTTGCGAGCGGGCGTGCAACGACGTAGCGCGAGCCTCCGCGCAATCAGAGGACATAGACGAACAGAAAGAGGCACAACCACACCACATCCACGAAGTGCCAGTACCACGCCATCGCCTCGAAAGCGAAGTGGTGATCGCGGCTGAAGTGCCCCCGCGCGCAGCGGATCCAGATGATCGTCAGCATGATGGTGCCGAGCGTCACGTGCAGGCCGTGGAAGCCGGTCAGCATGAAGAACGTCGAGCCGTAGATGCCGGTGTGCAACGTGAGGTTGAGGTTGGTGTACGCCTCGTAATATTCGTGCGCCTGGCAATACAGGAACGAAGCGCCCAGCAGCACGGTCAGCGCCAGGAACACCAGCAGCCTGCCGCGCTGCCCGGCACGCAGCGCGTGGTGCGCGATGGTGACGGTAACGCTGGAAGACAGCAGGATCAGCGTGTTCAGCAGCGGAATGCCCCACGGCGGCATGGTGCTGAAGGTGCCGCCGATGTGCTCCGGACCGTTGGTGGGCCACGCCGGCGCGAAGCCGCTCCACAGGAACTGATTGGTCAGCGCACCGGTGCCTTCGCCGCCCAGCGTGGGGATGCTGATCATGCGCGTGTAGAACAATGCACCGAAGAACGCCGCGAAGAACATCACTTCCGAGAAGATGAACCACATCATCCCCATGCGGAAGGACACATCCACCTGGCTGTTGAAATTGCCGCGGAGCGATTCGTGGATCACCGAACCGAACCAACCCAGCATCATGCCAATGATGGTCAGCGCGCCGATGCCGATCATCACGTGACCGACGGTGTCGTTGCCGTTGAGCCAGTTGGCCGCGCCGATCATGAACATGAAAAGCCCGACCGCGGCGACGATCGGCCAGCGGCTGCCGTGCGGGATGTAATAAACGCCTGGTTGTGCCATTTGTTCTTTCCGAACCAATCAGTGACGGTGTACGAGAACCAACTGCTGCACGATACTCAACACGAAGAATGCCACGGCGATGATCGCGAGGATCACTGCCGTGCGGCGCGCGGCGTGCTGCGAAGCCGATGTGCTTTTCAATTCAGTTGACATGCCTGGCTTCGCAACGCGCTGTTTTTTGAGAGTGTGCGCACAAGGATGTGCGCTTATGGATTCCGTAACTCACAATCGTCAACACACTTTGTCATTTCGACAGGCAGCGATCACGGATGGTCGCATGAATCAATGCAAAACATCACCGTGCGCCAGCACGGAATCATCGATCACCGGCGGCGTCACGAAGCTGTGGTGCGGCGGCGGCGAGGACAGCGTCCACTCCAGTCCGCGCGCGCCCTCCCACACCTTCGCCGGCGCGCGCTGTTTCGAGAACCACACGCAGTGGATCACCACGCCGAGAAAGATCAACTGCGAGGCGCCGAACAGGAAACCGCCGATCGAGGAGATCATGTTGAAATCCGCGAAGGCCACGTTGTAGTCGGGAACACGGCGCGGCATGCCGGCCAGCCCTAGGAAATGCTGCGGGAAGAACAGCACGTTCACCCAGATCGCGCTGTTCCAGAAGTGCACCTTGCCCCAGAACTCCGAATACATGTGGCCGGTCCACTTCGGCAGCCA
>JAJPID010000054.1 GCA_021324945.1 Lysobacterales bacterium
TAGGGCGAGGGCACCTCGACCACGGCCTTGGCGGTTTCCATCGAAACCAGCGGCGCGTCGAGCTTGACGTCGTCGCCTTCCTTGACCAGCCATTCGACGATGGTGGCGTCCGGCAGGCCTTCGCCCAAGTCGGGGAGATGGAAGGTTTTGGTATCGGCCATGATTGAAACTCTCAAATCTATTGAAGGATCGTCAGTTGATAGTCACTTTGCCGCTGAAACGTTGTGCAGCACCCACCACCACGGCGCCGCTCTCGCCAGTACTTATGGAAACACCAACTTCCTCATAACGAGGAGCCATACCTTTAAACACGGTAGCAGTGGGACTGACTTTCTTGTGCAGTGATTGCGGAATTACCAATTTGAATTCGTGCTCATCATGCTGTTTCCAAGTGTGCTCTGAAAACAAGAAATCAAAGGGCAGACTACTACGGTATTGGGCATATGCCCCGACGAGAGCCATCACCATTGCTATGACGGTCAACCAAAAACTGCCTGCTATAAATGCAACGAAACTGAGCAGTATTCCTGAAATGGTGATAAGAAACGCCCGCATGTCCGGCTAAGACGCCGCCACCGCCCGCTTTGCCGCTTCCACGATCCGCTGCGTGCTGGGCAAGTATTTCATCTCCAGCCGGAACAGCGGGATGTGGGTGTCGTAGCCGGTGACGCGTTCGACAGGCGCCAATAAATCGTAGAGACATTCTTCAGCGATGCGCGCGGCGATCTCGGCGCCGAAGCCCGCGGTTTTCGGCGCTTCGTGCACGATCACGCAGCGGCCGGTCTTCTGCACCGATTCGGCGATGGTGTCGAAATCCAGCGGCGTCAGCGTCGCGACGTCGATCACTTCTGCGCTGATACCTTCCTCGGCCAACGCGTCGGCGGCTTCCAGCGTTTCCTTCACTTGCGCGCCCCAGGTCACCAGCGTGACGTCGTTGCCGTCGCGCAGCACGAAGCACACGTCCAGCGGCAGCGCTTCGCCGTCGTCCGGCACCTCTTCCTTGTACTGCCGGTAGATGCGCTTGGGCTCGAAGAACATCACCGGATCGGGATCTCGGATCGCGGCGAGCAGCAGGCCGTAGGCGCGCGCCGGCGAGGAGGGCAGCACCACGCGCAAGCCAGGGATATTGGTGAACAGGTGTTCGTTGGCTTCCGAATGATGTTCCGGCGCGCGGATGCCGCCGCCCCACGGCGCGCGGAATACCGCCGGCACCGTGATGCGGCCGCGCGTGCGCGTGCGCAGGCGCGCAGCGTGGCAGGCGATGTGTTCCATCATTGGATAGATGAAGCCTTCGAACTGTGCCTCGCACACCGGCTTCATGCCCTGCGCGGCCAAGCCCACGGTGACGCCGGCAATCGTGGTTTCGTCCAGCGGCGTGTCCAATACGCGCAGTTCGCCAAATTTCTCCTGCAGGCCGACGGTGGCGCGGAACACGCCGCCGTTGACGCCCACGTCCTCGCCCAGCACCACGACCGAGTCGTCGTGGTTCATTTCATAAGCGAGCGCCTGGGTGACCGCCTCGATCAGGGTGATGGCTGCCATTTCAATGCGCTCCTTTGTCCAGCGAGAGCGCAAGCTCGCGCTGCTTTTCCAGGTCCGCCGGAATCTCCGCGAACGTGTAATCGAACATCGCGCTCACGGGCTGCGTCTTGCTTTCCAGATACGCGTTCACCTCGTTGTCCATCCAGTCGTTGCACTCGTCCTGCAACGCCTTTTCCCTCGTCTCGTCCCACGCCTTCTGCGCTTCCAGCCAAATGCGCAGGCGCTTGACCGGGTCCTTCTTCCACGCGTCCTCGACTTCTTCCTTGCCGCGATAGCGGCGCGCGTCGTCGGCGGTGGTGTGGTCGCCGAGGCGATAGGTGACGCATTCGATCACGCTGGCGCCTTCGCCCGCTCTGGCGCGATCCAGCGCGTCTTCCATTGCCTTGCGCACGGCGATGATGTCGTTGCCGTCCACTTGTATCGACGGCAATCCTGCCGCGATGCCTTTCTGCGCCAGCGTTTGCGCGCCGGTCTGGATGCGGCGCGGCACCGAGATCGCCCACTGGTTGTTGACGATGACGGCAACGAGCGGCAGCTTCTGCGCGCCGGCAATATTGATCGCGCCGTAAAAATCGCCTTTGGACGAGCCACCGTCGCCGACGGTGCACACCGCCACGCGTTTCTCGCCGCGAATCTTGAATGCCAATGCACTCCCTGCCGCGTGCAGGCACTGCGTGGCGATCGGCACGCTCCAGGCGAAATCGTGGCGCGCGGGTTCGTTCTGGTAATCGTTGCCGCGCTCGTCGCCGCCCCAGTACATGTACACCTCGCGCGGCTGCACGCCGCGGAACAACTGCGCGCCGTATTCGCGATAGCTGGGGGCCAGCACGTCTTCCGGTTTCATCGCGCTGCCGATGCCGACGTGCGCGGCCTCGTGGCCCAGGCACGAGGCGTAGGTGCCGAGCTTGCCGGTGCGCTGCAGCGCGATCGACTTGGTGTCGAACACGCGCGTGGACACCATCAGCTTGTACAGCTTGACCATGGTGTCCAGGTCCTTGGCGAACGCGGGCAGGTCCTTGCGCACCAGCTTGCCGTCGGCGTCCAGGTATTGCAGGTATTCGATCTCGAACTTGGCGGCGATGGGCATCGCGAAGCTCCGCAAGACGGCAGA
>JAJPID010000063.1 GCA_021324945.1 Lysobacterales bacterium
GCCGCCTAACTACAAGTCGGTTTGAAAACGGGGTGTAGAGTTGGGGTCTAGTCCATTACAAAAACGTCGGATCGTCGGCCTCGGCCTACACAAATCAACGGACTGCACCGATCCCGCCATCTAATCCTGCGGCCTAATCTTGCGGCTGTTTCCCCCGCGGCCGGATCGGTCCCAATGGCATCTTCCCACCTCGATCAAGGCGCGACAAGGACGGCGAGGCCGCCGCTGCGGCAGCCGCAACCGCCGAAGCTGCTGGACCAGTTACGCGCGCGGATGCGCCGGCTCGGTCTTTCGCGGCGCACGGAGGAAGCGTACGTGGGCTGGGTGCGGCGTTTCATCCTTGCCAACGACAAGCGGCATCCGCGCGAGCTCGGTGCGCGGCAGGTGGAATCGTTCCTGACGCATCTCGCCACGCGGGCACACGTTTCCGCGTCCACCCAGAATCAGGCGCTGTCCGCGCTGCTGTTCCTGTATCGCGAGGTGCTGCAACAGGAGCTGCCGTGGATGGACGATATCCGGCGTGCCAAACGACCGGAACGTTTGCCGGTGGTATTGAGCCGTGAGGAAGTGGCGGCGCTGCTTGCGGAAATGACCGGCGTGAGCTGGTTGATGGCCAGCCTGCTTTACGGCAGCGGATTGCGATTGATGGAATGCGTGCGCCTGCGCGCCCAGGACGTGGATTTCCTGCGCCGCGAGATCGTCGTGCGCCACGGCAAGGGCGGCAAGGATCGCCGCACGATGCTCCCGGCGATGCTGATCGAACCGCTGCAGAACCAATTCGCAGAGGCGAGGCGCGTCCATGAGCGCGATCTGCGCGCAGGTTTCGGCGAGGTGTGGCTGCCGGATGCGTTGGCGCGCAAATATCCTCGTGCCGCGCGCGAGTGGCCCTGGCAATACGTGTTCCCGGCGAGCACGCGCAGCACCGATCCGCGCAGCGGCATCGTGCGCCGGCATCATCTGGACGAATCGGTGCTGCAGCGCGCGGTGAAGACCGCGGTGCGTCGGGCACGCATCGTCAAGCCTGCGACCTGCCACACGTTACGCCATTCGTTCGCCACGCATCTGATCGAGGACGGCTACGACATCCGCACCGTGCAGGAACTGCTCGGCCACAAGGACGTGTCCACCACGCAGATCTACATACACGTGCTGAACCGCGGCGGGCGCGGCGTCGTCAGTCCGCTGGATCGCGGGTAGTCGCGGGCGTTCCGTTTGCCAATTTCCTCCGCGATACTTGCACGATGTCCCGCGTGCTCGACTCGAGTTCCGTCTCCGCGCTGCTCGGCGCGGAGGGGCCGTTCGCGCGCGAGGTGCCGAATTTCGCGCCGCGCGAAACGCAGCAGCGCATGGCCGATGCCGTGGCGAACGCGATCGAGGAGGGCGGCACGCTGGTGGCCGAAGCAGGTACCGGCACGGGCAAGACCTTTGCCTATCTCGTGCCTGCATTGTTGAGCGGCAAGCGTGTGATCGTCTCCACCGGCACGCGCAATCTTCAGGACCAGCTGTTTCATCGCGATCTGCCGCGCGTGCGCGATGTGCTGGGTGCGAAGATCGATGCCGCGCTGCTGAAAGGCCGCGCGAATTATTTGTGTCTGTATCGTCTGGAACAAACCACGCGCGATGGCACGTTTTCCTCGCGCTCGCAGGCCAATGACTTGCAGGCCATCCGCGCGTGGCGCTCGCGCACGCGCAGCGGCGATCGATCGGAACTGGCCGAGGTGCCGGAAAGTTCTCCGCTATGGCCGCGCGTCACATCGACCACGGAGAATTGCCTGGGTAGCGAATGTCCATTCTTCGACGATTGCTTCGTGATGAAGGCGCGGCGGCGCGCGCAAGAAGCCGATCTCGTCGTGGTCAATCACCACTTGCTGTTCGCCGATCTCGCCCTGAAGCAGGAAGGCTTCGGCGACATCCTGCCCGGCGCGCATGCGTTCATTCTGGATGAGGCGCATCAGATTCCCGAACTGGCCGGGCAATTCTTTTCGGTTTCGATCAGCGCGCGACAGTTGACGGAACTCGCAGCCGATGCATTGAGCGAATGCGTGGGTCAAGCCGGCGCGTTGAGCGTGCTGCAGCCGGCGCTGGACGGTTTGAACCAGGCGGTGCGCAAGGCGCGGCTGGCATTCGATCCACTGCCCGCGCGCGGCGCGTTCGCGCAACTGGAAGCGGATGCGAATGCGCACGATGCGCTGGTCGCGCTGGACTCCGCGCTGGATGCACTGGCACTCGCGCTGGGCGGACAGGCCGAGCGTTCGAAGGGTTTGAGCAACGTGCACGAGCGCGCGCTGGCATTGTGCGAACGCCTGTCGCGCATCGCCGATCGTGCCGACGAAAACGAAGTGCGCTGGTACGAGATTTCCGAACGCGGTTTCGCCCTGAGCGCGACGCCGCTGGATCTCGCGCCGCCGTTGCGCGCCTTGCGCGAGGTCACGCATGCGGCGTGGATTTTTACCTCCGCCACGTTGTCCGTCGCGGAGAATTTCGATCACTACACGCAGCAATTGGGGTTGGATAATCCTGAAACATTGGCGCTCGGCAGCCCGTTCGATTATCCCAATCAGGCATTGTGCTATTTGCCGCAGGGTTTGCCGGAACCGTCTGCGCGCGATTACACCGAGCGCGCAATTGAAATGGCGCTGCCGGTGTTGCACGCGAGCAAGGGCCGCGCCTTCCTGCTGTTCACCTCGCACCGTGCGCTGCGATGCGCGGCGGATCTACTGGATGGAAAAATCGAATGGCCGCTGTTCGTGCAGGGCAGCGCGCCGCGCCACCAGTTGCTCAACGAATTCCGCGCATCGGGCAACGGCGTGTTGCTCGGTGCGGCGAGTTTCTGGGAAGGCGTGGACGTCGCGGGTGAGGCGCTGTCGTGCGTGATCATCGACAAGTTGCCGTTTGCAGCGCCCGACGATCCGGTCTTGCAGGCACGGCTGGAAGCGCTGGCGCGCGCCGGCGGCAATCCCTTCACGCAATGGCAGGTGCCGAACGCGGTGATCGCGCTGAAACAAGGCGCGGGGCGATTGATCCGCGACGTGCACGACCGCGGCGTGCTGGTGTTGTGTGATCCGCGACTGACCACCCGCGCCTACGGCCGTGTGTTCCTCAACAGTCTGCCACCCATGCCGCGCACGCGCGCGCTGGCGGACGTGCAGAATTTTTTTGCGACAATGTCTGCATGAGCCTGCTGGCCATCGAAACTTCGACAGAGTGTTGCTCGGTCGCGCTGCTGCACGGCGATGCGTTGATCGATCGCAGCGAATTGGCGCCACGCCGGCATGCGGAATTGGTGTTGCCGATGGCCGAATCCTTGTTGGCGGAAGCCGGCTTGAAGCGCACGCAACTGGACGGCATCGCGGTCGGCCGCGGGCCGGGCGCGTTCACCGGCGTTCGCTTGGCAATCTCGGTCGCACAAGGTTTGGCGTTTGCGCTGGACATTCCGGTCGTGACGGTTTCCTCGCTCGCCGCGCTGGCGATGCAGGCGCCGCGCAACGCAGCGGCCATTCTCGCGGCGATCGACGCGCGCATGGGCGAGGTGTATGCCGGTGCGTTTGCCTTCGATGCGGATGGATTGATTCGACCCCTGAATGAAGAACGCGTGGCGCGCGCGGAAGATATGTCCCTGACGGAAGCAAAAAGCTGGAACGTCATCGGCACCGGCTGGGAGGCATACCGTGATGCGCTGCTTGCGCGATTGCCGTCAGTCCCGGTCTGGACGAAAGGCGAGGCGTTTCCGCAAGCGCGCGACGTAGCGCGGTTGGCGCTGCCGCAATTCGAAGCGGGAAATGTGACGACGCCCGAGCGCGCGCTGCCGGTATACCTGCGCGACAAGGTGGCGTTGACGGAGGTGGAGCGGACAGGCGCAACCCGGGCCCCTCTCTCGGGGGGACAGGGAAAAAGACGAAGCTCCCCCTAGGCGGTCTTCAACAACTCCGCCACTTCCTCCCGCGATTTCGCTTTGAGCAATTCCGGCGCGAGCGCACGCAATGCATTTCGATTGCAACGCGCCAGCGCATCACGCATGTTCAATATCCGGCCCGGATGCATGCTGAAATCGGTGAGTCCCAGCGCGACGAGCAAGGGCGCGAAACGCGGGTCGCCGCCGATCTCGCCGCACAGGCTGACGGGCTTGTTGGCGCGGGCGCCGGCGCGAATCACGCGCGCCAGCAATCGCAACAGCGCCGGATGCAGCGGATCGTAAAGCTGTCCCAGCGAATCGTTGTTGCGATCGGTGGCCAGCACGTATTGCGCGAGGTCGTTGGTGCCGATCGCGAGGAAGTCGGAAACCGAAAGTAATGCTCGCACGCCGATCGCCGCGGCCGGCACTTCCACCATCGCGCCGATTTCGAATTGATCCGGAATTTCGTGGCCCTCGGTGCGCAAGTCGCGCGCGCAATGTTCGATCAGCGTGCGCACCGCGGCGAGTTCGCCGGCGTCGGTCACCATCGGCACCAGGATGCGCACAGGTCCGTAACACGCCGCGCGCAAAATGGCGCGCAACTGCATCGCGAAAATCGCGGGGCGACGCAACGACAGGCGCACGCCGCGCACGCCCAGCGCGGGATTGGGTTCAGCCGCCAATGCGAGCCCCGTGCCGTCGGCCTTGTCGGCGCCGAGGTCGAGTGTGCGGATCGTCACCGGCAAACCACCCATGCCGAGCACCGCGTCGCGATAGGCGCAGAACTGTTCTTCTTCATCCGGCAGGCGGTCGCGCTTCAGGAACAGGAATTCGGTGCGGTACAGGCCGATGCCGCTGGCGCCAAGCGCGCGTGCCTGTGTGATCTCTCCCGGCAATTCCGCGTTGACGTACAGGCGCAGCTCGCAACCGTCGGCGGTCTGCGTGGGCGCACGCGCAAGCCGCGCGAGTCGTTTGCCTTCGCGTGCGGTATCGCGCTGCCAGTTGCGGTAGCGCGTCAGATCCTGCGCGGTCGGATGCACCACCGCTTCGCCGCGTTCGGCGTCGATCAATACCAGATCGCCGTCGCGCAGATCGGTGAGCGCGTCGCGCACGCCGACCAGCATCGGCAGCCGCATGCTGCGCGCCAGGATCGCGCTGTGCGAATACGTGCTGCCGCCGGTCGCGACCACGCCGAGCACGCCGTGGCCGGAGAGATGCGCCAGTTCCCCCGGCGCGATGCTTTCGGTGACGAGTATTTCGCCGACCCGCGATGCGAGTTTCCTTTCCTCGCTGGATGCCTGCCTTGCCAGCGCCGACTGCACGCGCGCAATCACATGATCGACGTCTTCGCGGCGGCTGCGGAAATACGGATCGTCCATCGCATCGAACACCGCGACCAGACGGTCGCGCTGCATCTTCAGCGCCGCGCCGGCGCGATAACGGCCTTTGCGGATCAGGTCGCGCAGGCCGTTGATCAGTTCCGCATCGTGCAGCAGCAGCGAGTGCGCGTCGATGAATTCGCCCACCTCGCGCGCCAGCGCGCCGTGCAGCTTGCCGCGCAATTCGGTCAACTCCGTTTGCGCGGTGTCGAGCGCGCGCTCCAGCCGCGCGATCTCGGCTTCGATTTCGTTCTCCGCGAGCGGCGTGGGATCGATGGTGAATCGCGCAGGCTGCTCCAGCCGCGCGCGACCGAGCGCCATGCCGGAGGCCGCGGTCACGCCGGGCAGCACGCGCCTCATGCGCCCTCGTCGAACTTGCGCTCGAACAGGTTGACGACCGCGTTCAGGGCTTGCTCCTCGTCGGGGCCGTCGGCGCGGATCGTCAGCGGCGTGCCGATGCCGGCCGCCAGCATCATCACGCCCATGATGCTTTTGGCATTGACCTCGCGCGAGCCATTCACCAGCGTCACCGTGGAGCGAAAACCCTGCGCGAGTTGCACCAGCTTGGCGGACGCGCGCGCGTGCAGGCCGAGTTTGTTACTGACGGTGATGTGGCGTTCCTGCATGCGAAGCGTCCGGGATGGGTGGACGCTACGTTACCAGCAGGGAGAGGGGAAACGGGAGACGGCGGAGGGCAGACAAACCGCGCGGATCGCTTTTGTCTCCCTTCTCTCGTTTCCCGGTCCTCACACCTTGTCGATGCAAATTCCGCCCTTGCCGCCGCTGGCTGCGACTTCGGCCAGTTCGTCCAGCGGTTTGTCGGCGTAGTTCAGCACGCGCAGCAGCATCGGCAGATTCAGACCGGAGACGCAGCGCGCACGCACGCCGGCGCCGCCAAGTTTGTGCGCGACGTTGCAAGGCGTGGCGCCGTAGAGATCGGACAGCACCAGAACGCCCGCACCATCATCCAGCGCACGCGCGGCGGCGGCGGTCCTGGAAAGTGTGCGGGCCGGATCACGGCATTCGCCGATCTCGACCACGTCCACCTTCAGCGGCAACGCGGGCATGACGTGACGCGCGGCGTCCACCAGCGCGTGTCCGATCGCATGGTGCGTGATCAGCAATACGCCGACATGGGCCGCGGCGGGCGGCGCTTGCAGGGAAATGGCGGGATTCATAACTGCGCGTATTTTACATGCGGCGGCCGGACGGTTTTAGCAAGTTTCACTCCAACGCCAGTCAGCGAACGGTGGGGAAGCGTAGCAAGCTGCCGAGCGCAGCAGCTTTGCAGCCGCCCGTTAGTCCAGTTCCCGATGGAAAGTAAGCACTTGCTCCCGCTGTCCGCGGAAATGCTCGGCCAGCCGTTCAGCCAGATAAACCGAGCGATGGCGGCCACCGGTGCAGCCGATCGCCACGGTGAGATAGCGCTTGTCCTCGCCTTCGAAGCGCGGCAGCCATTCTTCGAGCAAACGAATGATGTCGTCGAGGAAATGCCCGACCAGCGGCTGGCTGTCGAGGAACTCGCGCACCGCCGCGTCCTTGCCGGAGAGCGGGCGCAGGCGCGGGTCCCAGTGTGGGTTGGGCAGGCAACGCGCGTCGAAAACGAAATCCGAATCCGGCGGCAAGCCACGGCGGTAGGCAAAGGATTCGAACAGCAGCGTGGTCTCGCCATCGGCCCCGCCGAAACCGGTGGCGATCGCGCGCCGCAACTGATGCACGTTCATCTCGCTGGTATCGAGCACGTGATCGGCGATCGCGACCAGCGGCCGCAGGCGGCGGCGCTCCTCGGCAATCGCATCTGGCAGCGAGCGCTTGCCGGACAGCGGATGCTTGCGGCGCGTTTCCGAATAACGTTTCAGTAGCACTCCCTCATTGCTGTCGAGGAACACCAGCTCGGCCTGCGCGCCGCTATCGGCCAGCGCCGACAATGCTTCGGGCAGTCGCTCCAGATCGCCGCGACTGCGTACGTCCACGCCCACTGCGACGCGCGCCACCGCCGCGCGTTCGCCGCCGGTCAGTGCCGCGACCAGCGCCGGCAGCAGCGTAGTCGGCAGGTTATCCACGCAGTAGAAGCCCATGTCCTCGAACGCGCGCAGCGCCACCGTCTTGCCCGCGCCGGACAGGCCAGAGAGCACGATGACGCGCGGGCGGGTTGGTTCTGCGGATGCGGTTGAATTCATGCTTTTTTGAAAAGTGCGGACATGGAAGGTCGCTTTTGGTTTGCATCATCCCACAGCCGTGATTCAACGAAGCCGTCGTATGTGCCGCGATCATGGACGATCGCCATTGAAAACCGTGGCCACGGACGGCCACTCTGAGTGTTGCAATCGATGAATTTTGCCGAGTCGTCGCTTGGAATAGCGATCATGGACAATCGCAAAAAGTCATTTGATCGCACTGACCATCTGCGCCTGGCGGTCGATGAACACCTGCGCCGGATCGAGCCCCTTGGATTTCAGCATGTGGCTGCGCACGGCGGCTTCGACCAGCACGGCGAGATTGCGGCCGGGCGCCACGGGCACGGTGATCTGCGGCACCTTCACGTCCATCACCTCGCGCCATCCGGTGTCGCCGGTGAGGCGCGTCATCGCATCGGCTTCTTCGCCCACGTTGATCGGTTGCAGATGCACGATCAATCTCAGGTATTTGGACGGCTTTACGGCCGTATGGCCGAACATCTCGCGCACGTTCAATACACCGAGGCCGCGCACTTCCAGCAGATCGCGCAGTAGATCGGGGCAGGCGCCGTCGATCACATCAGGCGCGATCAGCGTGAATTCCGGCGCGTCGTCCGCGACCAGACGGTGCCCGCGCGAAACCAGTTCCAGCGCCAGTTCGCTCTTGCCCGTGCCGGAGGCGCCGGTGATCAGAACGCCGATCGAATACACCTCGAGAAACACGCCGTGCAGCGTCACCTGCCGCGCCAGCGCTCGCGCGAGATGGTATTGCAGGAAGGTCAGCAATTCGTGTCCGCGCTTGGCCGACACCCACAGCGGGGTGTCGGTTTCCTCGGCCGCTTCGCGCAAGTCGGCGGGTACCGCCTGATCCTTGCTGACGATCAGCGCCACCGGTCGTTGCGCCACGATCTTCTGCACCGTCTCCCAGCGCTGGCGCGATTCGAGGCTGTCGAGGTAGTTCAGTTCCTCGCTGCCGATGATCTGCACCTTGTTGGGATAGATGACGTTGAGATAGCCGACTTCGGAGGGCCGGCGCGCACCGGCCTTGCCCACGGGTTCCAGCGCGCGCGACTCGCCCTTGCGGCCGGCGATCCAGCGGAGGGCCAGCCGTTCGTGGATGCCGTCGTAAAGTTCGCGCGCGGAGAGGCGGTTCACGTTGCAGAATCAGGGAAACCCGCGCCTATTGTGCCAGCGCGGGCAACCGCACGCTGCCCCGGTGAGGGAACCTACGTCCCGTACCCCGCCTCGCCGCCGCGTCGCCCTTCCTTCAACTTCTCCTTGTGCCGACGCACTTGCGCGTCCAGTTTGTCGAACAGCGCGTCGATCGCCGCGTACATGTCGCCTTCCACCGCATCCGCGTGCAGCACGCGGCCCGGCGCCGCCGAGAGTGTGCCTTCGGCCTTGTGCGCCAGGCGGCTCTTCTCCACTTCCAGCACGACGTTGAGCGAGGTCAGATGATCGAAGTGGCGGGCGAGCCGTTCGCGCTTGGTGTCAATGTAGTCGCGCAGCGCGGGGGTGACGTCGATCTGATGGCCGCTGATCTGGACTTGCATGGCTGATTCCTCGGATGTGGAACGGATGAAGAAACGGCGCGGTGTTCGGGGATGACCTCCGGCATCGTGGTGGTGACGACTTCGCCGTGCGGGTGCGCGGTTCCGCCGCGTCCCTATCTTGCGAGTGTCGATGTAAAAAGAAAGTTCCGCGTGCGCGAATAGAAACCGGAAGCCGCAGGATCTCGAATCCGACAATCACTCCGCCCTTTGGCGCTCCGCCGAGCTCGGAATGCGCAGTGCTTCACGGTATTTGGCGACGGTGCGGCGTGCGACCTGGATGCCGCGCTTGTTCAGTTCGGTGGTGAGACCCTGATCCGACAGCGGTTTGCGCGGATCCTCCTCGGCGACCAGCTTGCGGATCATCGCCTGGATCGCGGTGGCCGAAGCCGCGCCGCCGTCGTCGGTTGCGACTCCGCTGGAGAAGAAGTGTTTGAACTCGAACGTGCCGCGCGGCGTACGCAGATATTTGCGCGTGGTGACGCGGGAGATCGTCGATTCGTGCATGCCCAGTTCATCGGCGACTTCGCGCAACACCAGCGGCTTCATCGCTTCGGGGCCGTAATCGAGAAACGCGCTTTGCGTGCGCACGATCGCCTGCGCCACGCGGAACAGCGTATCGGCGCGCGCCTTCAAGCTCTTCATCAGCCAGCGCGCTTCCTGCAATTGCCCGCGCAGGTACGCCGCGTCGTTGCGGCGCGCGCGCGCGATCAGGTCGCAATAGTGACGATTGATCGCCAGCCGCGGCTGGCAATTGGGCGACAGCGCCACGCGCCAGCGGCCGTCGACTTTCACCGCATACGCATCGGGCGCGATGTATTCGGTCGGCGCCGGATCGAACGCCGCACCGGGTCGCGGGTCGAGGCCGCGGATCAGCGTCGCCGCGGCGATCACGTCTTCCGGATTGGTGTCGAGTTTGCGCGCCAGCTTCTGGAAGTCGCGCCTGGCCAGCAGTTCCAGTTCTGTGGCTACGATGCGTAGCGCCAGTTCGCGTGCCTCGGTGTTCTCGTCGAGTTGCTGCAGTTGCACGGAAAGACAATCGCGCAAATCGAGGCTGGCCACACCGGCAGGTTCGAAGCGCTGCACGCGGTGGCGCACCGCCTCGATCTCTTCCAGGCTCGGTGGCGGGTGCAGCGACTGCACCGCGGCCTTCACGGGCTCCAGGCCCTCGTGCAGGTAGCCGTCGGCATCGAGTGCATCGATGATCGCCGCCGCGATCGCGCGATCGCGGTCGGAGAAACGCGCCAGGTTCAATTGCCACAGCAGATGATCGCGCAGATCTTCCTGCGCGGCATCCTGGTGTTCGGGCACCTCATCGTCATCGCCGAATGGATTGGCCGCGGGCGTTTCGATCGAGCCGGCGACATGCTCGTCCCAATGCTCGGTGTCGAATTCCACTTCGGGTTCGGGCGCCGCGTCTTCGGCCGATGCGATTTCGGGCTCGCCCGAATCGCCGTCGGCTTCGCCATGCTCGTCGGGACTTTCGATTTCCAGCAGCGGGTTGGTTTCGGCCAGTTCGCGCAGTTCGGTTTCCAGTTCGACCTGTGACAACTGCAACAGCCGGATGGCCTGCTGCAATTGCGGCGTCAGTGCGAGCTGTTGATGCAGACGGAGCTGGATGCCGGGCTTCATCGTCAGGCAGCGAATCAGGGGTGGAGCGGATTTTGCATCCTAACGCGGCCCGGTGTGAACGGATAGCTCAGGGATGAGGGCGCCGGTCCGGCTTTCTCTTCGTTCCGGATTCCGCCCGCATCGATCGCGGGTGGGATCCGGAATGACGACAAGGGCTATGCTCGTATGTCCCGAATCCTGAGTCCCGAGATTCACATCCGGAACTCGTGCCCCAGATACACCTCGCGCACCTGTTCGTGTGCGAGGATTTCCGCGGGCGTGCCGCGCGCAAGCACCTTGCCCTCGTTCAAGATGTAAGCGTGCTCGCAGATGCCGAGCGCTTCGCGCACGTTGTGGTCGGTGATCAGCACGCCGATGCCGCGGTCGCGCAGGTGCCGCACGATGCGCTGGATCTCGCCGACGGAAATGGGGTCAACGCCGGCAAAGGGTTCGTCCAGCAGCATGAAACGCGGGTTGGCCGCCAACGCGCGCGCGATCTCCACGCGTCGCCGCTCGCCGCCGGACAGGCTGATGCCGCGCTGCCCGCCGATGTGGGCGACCTTCAGTTCATCCAGCAGGGATTCCAGTTCGCGCTGACGTCCGTCCGCATTCAGATCGCCGCGCAATTCCAGCACCGCCAGCACGTTCTCCGCGACGGTCAAGCGGCGGAACACTGAAGGTTCCTGCGGCAGGTAGCCGATGCCGAGGCGTGCGCGCGCGTGCATCGGCAAGCCGGTGATGTCCTGGCCGTCCAGGGTGATGCGGCCGCCGTCGGCTTCGATCAAGCCGACGATCATGTAGAAACACGTGGTCTTGCCCGCGCCGTTAGGGCCCAGCAGGCCTACCACTTCGCCTTGCCTGATCTCGAAAGCGAAGTCGTGCACCACCTGGCGTGCGCGAAAGCGCTTTTGCAATCCGCGTGCGGCGAGCATCTAGGTGGAACTCGCGGATGCCGGATGCAGGGTCAAATCGAGCGCCGGCGCGGGTTTGGCGGCGCCGCTCGCGGAGGAAGAAGCGGCCGGCGTCTTCGCGGGCTTGCCGGTCTTCTTCGGCTGCAAGGTCATGTGCACCTGGCCGCCGGCGCCGCCTTCACCGTTGATTTGTCCGCTGTCGGTGTTGTACGTGAGCTTGGCGCCGTGGAATTCGCCCTGGCCTTCATGCACCACCACCGCGTTGCCGGTCAACACCACGGTGTTCTGCGAAACGGTGTAATCGATGCTGTCGGCCTGACCGTGCACCAAGCTGCCGTCGTCGAGTTTCTGCGCCATGTGCGCAGGACCGCCGGTCAGCACCACACGCTGCACCTGATTGTCCTGATCGAAATAACCCACGCCCTTGTCGCCATCGGCGTGCAGCGTGCCCTGGTCCATCTTCACATGGCCCGTGAAAGTGGCCTTGCCGGCGTCCTGGCTGCCTGAGAAAGAATCGGCATTGACGTTGACCGGCTGGTCGCGGTCGGCCTGCGTGGCGTTCGCGGCGGCGCAGAACATCAGGACGACAAACGCGAATGCGAAGTAAACCGGTCTGCGCATGTCAATGTTTGTGTGCTTGCGGAGTGAGGACGCCGTGAACATCGGAGAGCAACTCCAGCGAGTGGGTGTTCATGTCGGCTCTCATGCCGACGCCGCGCAGTATAGAGCCGGTCTGCTGAATCACGCTGGGCGCGTCGGAAGCCATCTTCTTGTCCTTCGTCCAAACCGTGGCATCGGCCGTGTGCACCTCGGCGGCCTTGACGGTTTTCGTGGCGGGGCGGCGCATGTCCACCTTGCCGATCAGCTTCACCAACGAGTTGTCGGCGCTGACCCAGGCATATTGCGAAGTACCGTGCCAGTCGGCGTTGTCGGCGCCGTAGATCGTGAAGATCGGTGCGTTGACGTAAAGCGAATCGTCGCCTTCGCGCCGCGCCAGATAGGGCGCGACCAGACGGAAGGCCGGCGTGCCGTCTTCGTCCAGCGCATCCAGCGTGAAATCGTTGAGCGTGTAGCTCGAGCGCGGCGGGCCGACCATCTCGTTCGGTTTCGGCGGCGGTCTCAACCATTGGATCAGCAGCCAGCTGCCGATCGCAGCCAGCGCGAGTACGACCGCCAATGAAAGACTGCGGCGATCCACAATCAGGACCAGTGCTTCAATTCTTCTTCGACCTTGCCCTGCGCCAGCAGGATCAGGTCGCACAATTCGCGCACCGCGCCGCGGCCGCCTTCAAGTTTGGTGCACCAGTGCGCGCGCTCGATCACCCACGGATGCGCGTTCGCCACCGCGACCGCGAAACCCGCCGTGCGCATGGCGGCCAGATCGGTGACGTCGTCGCCGACGAAAGCCGCCTGTTCCGGCGACAGTTCCGCGCCATGCAGCAGATCTTCCAAGCACGCGCGCTTGTCGAACTGGCCCTGGTAGACGTGATCGATGCCGAGTTCCTCCGCACGCAACGCCACCACGTGGCTGATCCGCGCGCTGACCAGCGCCACGTCCACGCCGTTCGCCATCAAGCGCTTCAAGCCGTGGCCGTCCAGCACGTGGAAAGCCTTCCACTCGTGACCGTCTTCGCCGTGAATCAAGCGGCCATCGGTGAGCGTGCCGTCCACGTCGAAGGCGACGAGCTTGATGCGAGAAGCGCGCTCGAGAATTTCGGCGGGAATGTCGGAGAGGTAGGGCACGGGGCAGGCGACTGCGACGAGATCGCAAATTGTAGCGGGGGATGGGTGGTCGGAGTGCGGAAATCGAACCGTCCAGCGAGACCGCAAACTCTCGACTGCGCAATAGACGAGTGCCGCGGTGCTTGAGAGAACGTCGGAGCGAAGCGCCCGCTACCCGCCTCCCATGCCGCTCTTGCTCAAACCACCCTCGCGCGCATCAGGTCATGGATGTTCAGCGCGCCCACCACGCGACGCTCGCCGTTCACCACGATCAGCGCGTGGATCTTGTGCGCGTCCATCAATTGCGCGGCTTCTGCGGCCAGCTTGTCCGGGCCGATGGTCTTGGGCGTGCGCGTCATCAGTTGCGATACCGGCGCGCCGCGCATGTCCACGCCGTCGTCGTCCAGCGCGCGGCGGAGGTCACCGTCGGTGAACACGCCGAGCAGCCGGTCGTCCTGATCCACGATCGCGGTCATGCCGAGGCCCTTGCGTGACATTTCCATCAGCGCTTCGGTGAGCGTGGCGTCCGCGCGCACCTGCGGAATCTTATCGCCGACGTGCATGATGTCCTCGATGCGCAGCAGCAGGCGGCGGCCCAGCGCGCCGGCGGGATGCGACATCGCGAAATCCTCGGCGGTGAAACCGTGCGCCTCCAGCAGCGCGATCGCCAGCGCATCGCCCATTACCAGGGCAGCGGTGGTGCTGGCCGTGGGCGCCAGGCCCAACGGGCAAGCTTCCACCGACACGCTGACATCCAGATGCACGTCGGAGGCGCGTGCCAGCGAGGAATCCGGCCGGCCGGTCATCGCGATCAGCGGATTGCCCTGACGCTTGATCAGCGGCAGGATCGTGAGTAGCTCGTCCGTTTCGCCGGAATAGGAGAGGGCCAACACGACGTCCTCGGGCGTGATCATGCCCAGATCGCCGTGGCTGGCTTCGCCCGGGTGCACGAAGAACGCCGGTGTGCCGGTGGAAGCAAGCGTTGCCGCGATCTTGCGCGCGATGTGCCCGGACTTGCCCATGCCGGTGACGACCACCCGGCCGTCGCATTCTAGGATCACGCGGCAGGCGCGCACGAACTCGCCATCGATGCGCGATTCCAGCGCGCGGATCGCGGCGGTTTCTGTGGCGATCACCGTATGGGCGCTACGCGAAAGCGCGTCGCTGGCGGGATGTGGATGCACGTCGGCGCTGGTTTCCGCACTCAAGGCGTTCATCGTCGTCTTTCCCTGGCAATTACGTTGGGCCGCGCAGCGAGCCTTATTCTCGCCACGATAATTCCGTTAAGATGCCCGGTTAGCATTCTAACTTGTTCCAACGCACATCCTGCCCGGGCGGCTGACAGCGGCGAAGCACGGTTCAGACAGCTTGCCGGGGCTTTTCTTTCGAGACGCTTTCCCACATGGACGCCCAGACCATCCAGCAACTGATCGAACAAGGCCTGCCTGGCGCGCGCGCGGAGGTATACGGCGCGGACGGCGTGCATTTCGAGGCACGCGTCACTGCTTCCGAATTTGCCGGCAAGCCGACCTTGGCGCGGCACCGCATGGTGTATGCCGCGCTGGGCGAACGGATGGGCGGCGAAATCCACGCGCTGGCGTTGCGCACGCTCACGCCGGAGGAAGCGTCGAGCAGGGAGCCGGGCGAAGGGAGCAGGGGAAAAGCATGACAAGTTCGCTGGTGCTTCGAATGGAACAGCGCTATTTGAGTCAGCTCACCGATCAGAAAGCCGCAGCGATGCACACATTTCTTCTCCTCGCTCCCCGCCCCCTGCCTGCTCCCTAATGGCCAAGATCGTCATTTCCGGCGGCACCCCCTTGAACGGCGAAGTCTGGATCTCCGGCGCCAAGAACGCGGTGCTGCCGATCTTGGCCGCGAGCCTGCTTGCCGATGAGCCGGTGACGATCGGCAACGTGCCGCACCTGCACGATGTCACCACCACGATGGAACTGCTGGGCCAGATGGGCGCGCAACTGGTGGTGGACGAGCGCATGAAGATCCACGTCGATCCGCGCTCGACCGAGCGCTACTTCGCGCCGTACGAGCTGGTGAAGACCATGCGCGCTTCGATCGTAGTGCTGGGCCCGCTCGTGGCGCGCTACGGGCAGGCGGAGGTTTCGTTGCCCGGCGGCTGCGCGATCGGTTCGCGTCCGGTCGATCAGCACATCAAGGGACTGCAGGCGCTGGGCGCCGACATTACGGTCGAGAATGGTTACATCAAGGCTCGCGCGAAACGCTTGAAGGGCGCGCGCATCGCCATGGACGTGGTCACCGTCACGGGCACCGAGAACATCATGATGGCGGCGGCGCTGGCTTCCGGCACCACGGTGATCGAAAACGCCGCGCAGGAACCGGAAGTCGTCGATCTGGCCAATTGCCTGATCGCGATGGGCGCGAAGATCGACGGCGCGGGCTCGGCGACGATGGTGATCGACGGCGTCGAGCGCCTGCACGGTGCCAATTACGAAGTGCTGCCCGATCGCATCGAAACCGGCACGTTCCTGGTCGCCGGCGCGATCACCGGCGGCCGCGTGCTGGCCAAGCGCGCGCGTCCGGAGACGCTGGATGCGGTGCTCGCCAAACTCGAAGACGCCGGTGCGCATATCAACACCCATGGCGAAACGATCGAGCTGGACATGCGAGGCAACCGGCCGAGAGCGGTGGATGTGGTCACCGCGCCATATCCGGCATTCCCGACCGACATGCAGGCGCAATTCACCGCGTTGAATTGCGTGGCCGAAGGCACGGGCGTGATCACCGAGACGGTCTTCGAAAACCGCTTCATGCACGTGCACGAACTGCATCGGCTGGGCGCAGATATCAAGCTAGAAGGCAATACCGCGGTGATTCGCGGCGTGGACGGCATGTCCGGCGCGCCGCTGATGGCGACCGATCTGCGTGCTTCCGCGTCGCTCGTCCTGGCCGGGTTGGTTGCGCAGGGCGACACCACGGTCGACCGCATCTACCACATCGACCGCGGCTACGAGTGCATCGAGGAAAAGCTGGGGATGCTCGGCGCGCAGATCAGAAGGTTGCCGAGTTGATAAAAACCGGGAATGGGGGTGGGTAACGGGGCGCTCTGTTCCGGGCGTCGATGCCGGAGCCCATCCTTGCGTTGGCCGAAACTCTCGCAATCTGGCAGGGCTGTTTGATTTTTGCGTCCCGTCCGCTGGCCCCAATCCCCGCTTCACCGCTGCGAATAACTCTCCAACTTCATCATCAGCTCACCGCCGTCGTTCTGCGCGACCTGCACCGGCGCGAGTACGTTGGGCGCGAACCAGGCTTCGAACCCGCCGCCGTCGGTGCGCGCGACGTGCGTCGCGTCGTAATGGCCCGCGGGCACGTTGATCTGCTGTTTGCCCTGTGCGGTGTAGTGCTGCGTCTCGATGTGGTCGCGCACGGCGATCGGCAAGGCGAAATCGTGCTTGCCGTCGAGCAGACCAGCCTCGATCGCAAGCACTATCGTGTGTCGCTCGATCGCGCCTGGCTGCGCAGCGAATTGATGTTGTCCTTTGTCGTCCACACTGATGGTGTTGCTCGACCAGTCGAAACGCACGTGCCGCTCCTTGTGCTTGATCGCGGCATCCATCGCGTAGTCGTAACTCAGTCCCTCCGGCAGGTCGCCTTTCCAGCGGAACGTGGAAGTCTCTTGGACATTGGCGCTCATCAACGCGGCCAGTCCTTCGGTGCCTTTGCTGGCGGTGGTGAACGTCCAGGTGTTGTCGCCCGCAAATTGCAAGGTCATGGTGGCCTCGCCGATCGGCGAACCATCCTTCAGCAATTGATAGCGCGCAGTGAAAGCAGGCAACGGTGCAGCGAGTGCGCTACCGGCGAACAGCAGCAACGCGGCGGCTGAGAAAAGACGAAACGGCTTCATGATCATTCCGGCGAACTGCGAAACCAGCGATGACTGTGGCGCCGTTTCGCTGAACCCAGCCTCACGCGGCGTCAAGCGTTCCGTTTTCGTCGAGACCCAAAGGTCTGTGCAGCGCTTTGCCGTCGCAATGCACCACGCCGTCGCGCAATTCCACACGCCCGCGTGCGATCGCATCGACGCAAGCGACGAGCAAACGGTGCTCCTCCGGCAACAGACGTGCGGCCAGCGCGTCTTCATCGTCGTGCGGATGGATCGGGATGCGCGTCTGCGCGATCACCGGGCCGCCATCCAGTTCCGCGGTGACGAAATGCACACTGGCGCCGTGCTCGGCGTCGCGCGCGGCGATCGCGCGGCGATGCGTGTGCAGGCCGCGGTATTTCGGCAACAGCGAGGGATGGATATTGATGATGCGCCCCAGCCATTGCTCGACGACATTCGCGTCCAAGATGCGCATGAAACCGGCCAACACCACGTGCTTCGCGCCGCTCTCCGCTACGCGCGCGAACAGCGCTTCATCGAATTCGCGCCGCGTCGGGAAGGTTTTCGGATTCAAAGCGAAGGTCCGAATTCCGTGCGCTTCGGCGTTGCGCAGTGCCGGTGCTTCGGCCTTGTCGCTGGCCACCAGAACGATTTCGACCGGCAACTTTCCGGCTTCCTTCGCATCGATCAGCGCGGCCAGATTGCTGCCGCGACTGGATGCGAGGACGGCAATTGGAAAACTCATGCGATCCGCACGCGCACGCCGCCGTCTGTCGCTACCACTCGGCCGATGACCCAGCTTTGCAGCTTTGCGTTCGTCAAAGCCTCACGCGCTTTCTCGACATCGACGGGATCCAGGATCACGGTAAACCCGATCCCGCAATTGAACGTGCGCCACATGTCTTCGCGAGGCACGTTGCCTTCGCGTTGCAGCCAATCGAACACCGGCGGCAGTTTCCATGCCGACGAATCGATCGACAGCCCCAATCCCTCCGGCACTACGCGGATGATGTTTTCGATCAATCCCCCGCCGGTGATATGCGCCATGCCGTGCACTTCCACTGCGCGCATCAATTCCAGCATCGGTTTGACGTAGATTATGGTCGGCGCCATCAGCGCATCGGCGAGCTTCACGCCGCCGACATCGAGGTCGAACGGCGAGCCCGCGCGCTCGACGATCTTGCGGATCAGCGAATAGCCGTTGGAATGCGGGCCGCTGGAAGCCACACCGAGGATTACATCGCCCGCGCGGACTTTCGAACCGTCGATCAGCGCGGATTTTTCCACCGCGCCCACACAGAAACCGGCGAGATCGTATTCACCGGCCGGGTACATGTCCGGCATCTCTGCGGTTTCGCCGCCGATGAGCGCGCAGCCGGCCAGTTCGCAACCGCGCGCGATGCCGCCGATTACGCTCGCCGTGGCATCGACCTCGAGTTTGCCGGTGGCGAAGTAATCGAGGAAGAACAGCGGCTCTGCACCCTGCACCAGCACATCGTTGACGCACATGCCGACGAGGTCGATGCCGATAGTGTCGTGGCGGTTCAACTGCTGCGCGAGCTTCAGCTTGGTGCCGACACCGTCCGTTCCGGACACCAGCACGGGTTCGCGATACTTGTTCGACAGATCGAACAGCGCGCCGAAGCCGCCCAGCCCGCCCATCACTTCCGGCCTGAAGGTGGCGTTGACCAGCGGCTTGATGCGCTCGACGACTTCGTTGCCCTTGTCAATGTCCACGCCGGCGGCGCGGTAGGTGAGCGGTTGCTTTTCGGACATGGGAACGGGCTGTGGCAAAGCCGGAAGAGTACTGAATGATAGACGGCGCAGTGCCGATTGGGCAGACTGTCGAGGGTGCAAGGGAAGGGCTTGATCATGTCGCGTTTTCTCGCCGCTGCGCTGCTCATGTTTTCACTGCTGTTTGTCATGCACGCGTACGCGGACGACACCGCGCCACCCAGCGGCGGCTACTCGGCCACGGTGCCGGTGGCGGACACCACCGATGCCGCGCGCGACAAGGCAATCGCCGCGGCCCTGTCGCAGATGCTCGGCAATCTCGCGCCGAACGCCAAGCCAGGTCCGGACGTGCTGGCTCAAGCCTCGGGCTATGTGCGCAATTACAGGTACCAGCGCGCGGCCGGCGGCGCTGGTTTGCAGTTGCAGGTGGATTTCGATCCTGGTTCGATCCAGCACCTCCTGGAGCAGATGGGCGCGTCCGCGACGGCGGCTGCAAATGCACCTGCGCCCGCGGGTTCCAGCGGCGCACCGGTTGCGGCCGGCGGCAAGGGCACGTGGTGGGTGGATGGCATCGGCAGCGCGCAGGATTTCGCCACGCTGCTCGCCACGTTGCGCCAGTCCGACCAATTGCAGGACGTGATTCCGATCGCCGCGCAGGGCGATGGCGTGCTGCTGCAGCTTTCGTGGAACGCGTCGCTGCCGGACGTGTTGAACGCCTTGACTGCGAGCGGGCATTTCAGCACGGCGCCGGCGCACGATGGCGCAGATGCCTCCTTGCATTGGTCACATTGACTTCGATGCGATGACCGCTGCGCCAGTCAGCCACAAATCATCCAGCCCGTTACGGCACTTGCCGAATCTGATCACCTGCCTGCGCATCGCGCTGGCGGCGCCGCTGATCATGATGGTGTTACAGCAACGCTTCGCCGCGGCGCTGATCATCGGTACGATCGCCGGATTGTCCGACGGCGTGGACGGCTTTCTGGCGCGGCGTTTCGGCTGGCGCTCGGCTCTGGGTGCGGTACTGGATGCTGTGGCCGACAAGCTGATGCTGGTCGGCGTCTATCTCGCGCTGGCATCCATCGGCCGCATCGCGTTCGCGCTGGCGTGGCTGGTGTTGGCGCGTGATCTGATCATCGTGACCGGCGCGCTGCTGTTCCGAGTGATCATCGGCAAGTTCGAGGCGCAGCCCAGCTTGTGGTCCAAGGCGACCACGCTGGCGCAGATTCTGTTCGTACTGGCGGTGCTGGGCGCGGCCTGTTTCGGCTGGCGTTGGTCGCCGCACCCTTACGGCTGGATCGTCGCGGTGTTGACGGTGATCAGCGGCGCCGATTACATCGTGCGCTGGAGCCTGCGGGCGCGCGATGGGTTGCGCGCGAGGAAAAACCGATGACCCCCACGAACGCCGTCGCGCGGCGCTGGCAATGGCTGGTGATCGCGCTGGTGATCGGCGGCCTGCTGTGGCTGCTGCGGCCGGTGCTGACGCCATTCGTGATCGCGGCGATGCTGGCGTATCTCGGCGATCCGCTGGCCGATCGCCTGCAACGTTGGCACTGCAACCGCACGCTCGCCACAAGCATCGTGTTCGTGGTGATGGTGCTGCTTCTCGCCGGCGCGCTGGTGCTGCTGATCCCGCTGATCCAGCGGCAGGTGATGCATCTGATTTCCTCACTGCCCACCTACGGCGCGTGGATCCAGAACTCCATGCTGCCGTGGCTGGAGGAACATCTGCATCTCTCGCGTAGCACCTTCGACGTCAACAGTATCGTCGCCAACGTCAAGGCGCACATTGGCACCATTGGCAACGTCGCCGCGGTCGCGTTCGGCTACGTCACCCGTTCCAGCCTGACGATCATCGGCTGGGTCACGTCGCTGGTGCTGATTCCCGTCGTCACGTTCTATCTGCTGCGCGACTGGGACGTGATGGTCGCCAAGATCGACGACCTGCTGCCGCGCAATATCGAGCCGACGGTGCGGCGGCTGGCGCGCGAATCGGATTCCGTGCTCGGTGCGTTCGTGCGCGGACAATTGCTGGTGATGGTGGCACTGGGTGCGTATTACGCCTGCGCGTTGTGGCTGATCGGGCTGGATGTCGGTCCGCTGATCGGCATGATCGCGGGGCTGGTCAGCTTCGTGCCGTATCTCGGGTTCATCACCGGCTTGCTCGCCAGCCTGATCGCCGCGCTGGTGCAGTATCACGATTGGCAACACGTTGCGCTGGTGCTGGGGGTGTTCGGCATCGGCCAGGTGCTCGAAGGCTACGTGTTGGTGCCGCGGCTGGTCGGCGGCAAGATCGGGCTGCATCCGGTGGCGGTAATCTTCGCGGTGCTGGCGTTCGGGCAGTTGTTCGGTTTCCTCGGCGTGCTGCTGGCGCTGCCTATTTCATCGGTGCTGATGGTGCTACTGCGTTACCTGCACGAACGCTACGTTGGCAGCGCGCTATACGACGAACGTGCTGCTGCGGCGGCCGAACGCGCGCCCGTGACGCTCGAACTGGAACCGTCCCTCGCAGGCGATGACACGCACGACGCGCATCCTCCGCCGAAATGAACGCGCGTCAGTTGCCGCTCTCCCTACGCTGGCCTTCGCATCAGCGGCTGGATGCATTCGTCTCCGGTGCGAACGCGCACGCGCTGGATGCGGTGCGCTCTTGTGCGGAGGCGCGCAATGCTGCGTGGCTCTATCTGCACGGTCCGCGGGGGAGCGGCAAAACGCATCTGCTGATCAGCGCGTGCCGCTTGGCATTGGAAAGCGGACGCAACGTGCGTTATCTGCCATTGGCTATGCTTCCCGAATCCCGCGCGGAAGCGATTGTCAGCTTTAGTGCGGAACGCAATGAATTATTGGCAATCGACGACGTACAGGCCATCGGAGGCGATGCGAATGCCGAGCGCGCGCTGTTTGATCTCTACAATCGCGCACGCGACGCGCACGCCACGTCGTTATTCGCGGCGGCCGCGCCGCCGAACCAAATCGGCCTGCAATTGCCCGATCTCGTCTCGCGCCTGTCGGCCTGCACGCAACATGCGCTGCAACCGCTGGACGAAACCGGCCGCCGCGAAGTCTTGCGAAGGCGAGCGCAACAACGCGGATTGACAATCGACGATGCCGTGCTGGACTGGCTGTTCGCCCGCCAACCGCGCGATCTTTCGGCATTGATGGAACTGTTCGAGAAATTGGATCACGCCGCGCTGGCCGCACAGCGCAAGATCACGATTCCGTTCTTGCGGGAGATGTTGTAGGAACGGTATGCAGAAATAATGAATCGATCCACCGGTCTCGTGACATCCGTCTCACCAGGACGGGTAGCCAGAGCATACGCCGGCCAATGCGGGGAGCACTCAGTGATCTGGAGAAAGAAAATGAAGACCAAGTTGATGGCAGCTTGTGTTCCACATCGTGCGGACGCAAGGGACTATATGCGCGACAATCATATCGCATTTACTGAATATCAATTGATAAATCTGAAATTGCAATGGAAAATTCAGGAAATTGGATGAATCTGGTATACCGGTAATCTTTACAGCTCCACATGAGGTGCGGGGGTTTACTCCATATGACTTTGAGAAATTTATAAGTTTGCAGGATATTGGCCGTTAATCGGAGCTTGATCGACTAGAATGTGTTTAGCCCCGCATTCAGGTACTGCAACCGCTGTGGCGTTCCGACATCGAACCAGGCGCCGGGGTGTTGCTGCCAGGCGATTTGGTTATTCGCGATCGCCGCGCGCAACAGAGGCGTGATGGAAAAGCGTGGCGGAAGCTCCGATGCGCCGGACGCGTCACCGATCACGTCGCGCCAGCCGTGCAGGAACTCCGGCCGGTACACGCCGATGCCGGAGAAGGTGAGAGTGTGTTGCGCGCCGGGCAAATCGGCGAAGGGCAACAATTCACCGTTTGCGTCGATTCCGAAATCGCCCTGCGCGCGGTGTGGCGGATTGTCCACCAGCACCAGATGCGCCAGGCCTTGCGGTTCGCGCGGCAGGGAGGCGAAATCGAAATCCGTCCAGACATCGCCGTTCACCGCGATGAAAGGTTCGCGCCCCAGCAGCGCCAGTGCGTGCAGCATGCCGCCGCCGGTCTCCAGCGCGGTTTCACCCTCGTAGCTGTATTCGATACGCAAGCCGTAACGCGAGCCATCACCCAGGGTTTCGGGAAATTGTGAAGCGAGGTGCGAGGTATTGATCACCACCTCGCGTACGTCCGCGCGCGAGAGGTTTTCCAGATGCCATTCGACCAGCCGCTTGCCGCCGGCGCGCAACAGTGGCTTGGGCGTCGCATCCGAAAGCGGACGCATCCGCTCGCCACGACCTGCGGAAAAGATCAACGCTTTCATGGCGTGACTGCGCCGAAAACGGGCCAAGCATGGCCCGTCCGTGGGTCAGCACGCTCCTGTTTCATGTGCTGATTCGGCGAAGCCGAGTCCGGACATGTGTCGGACTCGGCGTGCAAATGTTGGACAGGAAGTTCAATCATTTTCCAATGAAAGGTCGCGCCCGCCGATCTTGTTTTCCATCAGCGCGACGAACTCGGCGAACTCGGAATAGCGCGAGGCGACGCTGCGCACGTAATGCCACACGCGCGCAAGATCATTCAAATATCCGCGCTTGCCGTCGCGATACCAAAGGCGGCAGAAGATGCCGAGCACCTTGATGTGCCGCTGCAAACCCATCAGGTCGAACCAGCGCCGCCAGAGTTGCGCATCGATCCTTGCATCCAGTATTCCGGCTTCGCGCAATCGTTGCCGGTGCGCTTCAGCCCAAGCATAAACTTGCGCGTCATCCCACGCGATATAGCAATCGCGCAGCAGCGAGACCAGATCGTACGTGAGCGGGCCCTGCAGCGCGTCCTGGAAGTCCACCAGGCCCGGGCCCTTTCCGGGCACGATCAGCAGATTGCGGCTGTGGAAATCGCGAAACAGGAAGGCGCGTGGCTGGACGAGTGCATTGTCCATCAGCCTGCGGAACGCCAGTTCGATCACGTCCCACTCGTCGCATTCGATGGCGGCGCCGAGGTGCTTCTGCAGAAACCAGGCTGGCATCAGCTCGAGTTCGATCGTCAATCGCTGTTCGTCGTAGGGTGGAAGGTCCCGCGCATCCACACAGGTCTGCATCACGAACAGCGCATCCAGCGCCTGCGCGTAAAGCGCATCGACGGTGGACTCGTTCAATTCCGGCAGGAACAAGCGCGTGCCCAAATCTTCCATCAACACGAAACCGTCGGCGCGGTCTTCCGCAATCACAGAAGGCGCGTGCAGACCGGCACTGCGCAGGCGCGCGTCGATGTCTAGCCACGCCGCGAGTTTTTCGTTCTCCGGCGGCGGCGCATCCATCAGGATTGCGCTGCCTTGCGTGCCGTGCGTGCGCCAGTAGCTGCGCGCGCTGGCGTCTTCAGAAGCGCGTTCCAGTGTGATCGACGGCTCTTTCAACGCGGCGCGCGCGAAGGCCAGCCGTAGCACGGCGCGATCGGGATTGGGCGAAACAAGTGCACTCATGTCGATGGCTTCATCCATTCGCCTTCTCGGCGAACGGCGCCTAGTGTATGTCGTTACTCCCGCCGCGCTCGTGCGGAGGCTGCACCGCTTCGCGTGATTACGCTATCCTGTTGCGTTCACGAGGGCGCGATGAACACGCAGGCGGCGGCGCACACCCATCTCGACCGGTTGGAGGCGGAATCGATCCGCATCCTGCGCGAGACCGTGGCCGAATGTCGCAAACCCGTGCTGCTCTATTCGATCGGCAAGGATTCCTCCGTCCTGCTGCACTTGCTGCTGAAGGCGTTTCATCCTGCCAGGCCGCCGTTGCCGCTGCTGCACGTCAACACGACATGGAAGTTCCGCGAGATGATCGCATTCCGCGACGCGATCGCGAGAGAGAAGGGCGTCGAACTGATCGAACACATCAATCAGGAAGGCCTGGCGCGCGGCATCAACCCAATCACGCACGGCGCGTCGGTGCACACGGAGATCATGAAGACGCAGGCGCTGCGGCAGGCGTTGGCGCAGCACGGTTTCGATGCCGCGATCGGCGGCGCGCGCCGCGACGAGGACCCCGCGCGTGCCAAGGAGCGCGTATTCTCGCTGCGCGGCGCCGGCCAGCGCTGGGAACCGCGCAAACAGCGGCCCGAACCTTGGGGACTGTACAACGCGCGGCTGTCCAATGATGAAACGCTGCGCGTGTTTCCGCTGTCGGACTGGACCGAACTGGACGTGTGGCTGTACATCCGTCGCGAGAATATTCCGGTGGTGCCGCTGTATTTCGCCGCCGAACGGCCGGTGATCGAGCGCAACGGCGCATTGTTGGTGTACGACGACGACCGCATGCCGTTGAACGCTGGCGAAACGCCGCGCATGCGACGCGTGCGTTTCCGCACGCTGGGCTGCTGGCCGCTGACCGCGGCGGTGGAATCCGACGCCGCCGATCTGGACGCGCTGATCGAGGAGATGCTGCGCACGCGCCAGTCCGAACGCGCGGGCCGCATCATCGATCACGATCCGTCCGATTCGATGGAGCGCAAGAAGCGCGAGGGTTATTTCTGATGAATTCGAAAAACCTTCACCCAGCCGGTTTTTCGAAACGCCGAATCCGGTACACACCCGGTCTCGGCTTCGCCACGGCGAGAAAGCTCGCCGCCCATGCGGGCCGTCCCTGGCCCGCGTGTCCCTCCGGCGAGGCGCACTGATGGGCCGCGCTTCAGACGATCCCGCGCTGAAACTGCGCGCGCTGGAAATCCGCGACACGTTGCGCATCGCCATCTGCGGCAGCGTGGACGACGGCAAGAGCACGCTGCTCGGGCGGTTGCTCGCGGAAGCAGGCATGATCCCCGACGACCGTCTGCAGCAGATGATCCGCGACAGCCGCAAGCACGGCACCCAGGGCGGCGCGCCGGATTACGCGTTGTTGCTGGATGGCCTGGAGGCCGAGCGCGAGCAGGGCATCACCATCGACGTGGCCTGGCGCTATTTCGGCACCGACAGACGTGCCTTCATCGTCGCCGATTGCCCGGGGCATGCGCAGTACACGCGCAACATGGCGAGTGGCGCGTCGAACGCGGAGCTGGGCATCGTGCTGGTGGACGCGCGCGCAGGCGTGCAGACGCAGACGCGCCGTCACGTGGCGATCCTGGCGATGTTCGGCGTGACGCGCGTGCTGTTCGCGGTCAACAAGCTCGATCTGATCGACTACGACGTGGCGCGCTACGCGCAAATCGAACACGAGTGCAGGGAACTGGCGCGCACGCTGGGGATCGCACGTTCGGACGCGATTCCGGTCTCCGCATTGACCGCGGACAATCTTGTCGTCAATTCGCCGCGCACGCCGTGGTACACGGGCGAACCGCTGCTGAAATTCCTGGAGACGGTCGAGATCCCGCGCCGCAGCGACGCACCGTTCGCGTTGCCGGTGCAGTGGGTCAACCGCCCGGATCAGCATTTCCGCGGTTACACCGGCAGCATCGCCAGCGGCCGCATCGCGCCGGATGCCGAAGTGGTCGTGCTGCCGGCCGGCACGCGCGCACGCGTGGCGCGCGTGATCGGCGGCGCGAACGACCTGGATTCCGCGCAGGCGGGCGATGCGATCACGCTGACGCTGGCCGAACAGGTCGATGTCTCGCGCGGCGACGTGATCGCCGATGCGGCGCATCCGCCGGAAGTGTCCGCGCAGTTCGCGTGCCACGTGCTCTGGCTTGGCGACGCGCCCTTGCTGCCAGGCCGGCGATATCTGCTGAAGCTGGCCACGCGCACGCTCGGTGCGCAGATCACCGAGATCAAGCACCGCATCGATCCCGACACGCAGGCGCATCTCGCAGCGACGCGCCTTTCCGCCAACGAGATCGGCTATTGCAACTTGTCGCTGGACGGCGATATCGCGTACCGGCCGTACCGTGAAGACCGCACGCTCGGCGGTTTCATCCTGATAGACCGAGAAAGCAACGCGACCGTCGGTTGCGGCACGCTGGATTTCGGCCTGCGCCGCAACAAGAACGTGCACTGGCAGCATCTGGACGTCGACCGCGCGGCGCGCGCGCGCATCAAGGGCCAGCAGCCGCGTTGCCTGTGGTTCACGGGGTTGTCCGGCGCGGGCAAATCGACGATCGCGAATCTGGTCGAGCGCCGTCTGCACGCCGACGGCTTCCACACCATCACGCTGGACGGCGACAACATCCGTCATGGACTGAATCGCGACCTGGGGTTCACCGATGCCGACCGCGTCGAGAACATCCGGCGCGTGGCCGAAGTCGCCAAGCTGATGCTGGATGCGGGGCTGATCGTGCTGGTGAGTTTCATCTCGCCCTTCCGCGCCGAGCGCCGCATGGCGCGCGCGCTGTTCAACGAGGGCGAGTTCTGGGAAGTGTTCGTGGACGCGCCGCTGGAAGTGTGCGAGGAGCGCGACGTGAAAGGGCTCTACGCGAAAGCGCGCGCCGGCGACATCGCCAACTTCACCGGCATAGGCTCGCCTTACGAGCCGCCGGAGAATCCCGAGATCCATCTGCACTCGGACCGCGAGGCCGCCGCCGAATCGGCGCGGCGGGTGATCGAAGCCCTGTTTGCCTGATGGTCCGCGCGCCTCAATTCGTCAGCGGCACCAACCCGCGCCACAACGCCGGGGTCTTCGGCCAACGCTTGGGATCGCGCAGGTACGGGTGGTTGGGATAATTGAGCTTCAGCACGGCGAGGCTCTGCTGCGCGAGTTCCGGCCGCCCGAGCAGCGTATAGCTCTTGGTCAGCACCGCCAGCGCATCGGCCGCCTGCGGTGTGCGCTGGTAGTGCTCGATGATGTATTCGGCGCGGTCGGCGGCGGCCACGTAGGCCTTCGTGCGCAGGTAGTACTCGGCGACGTTCAATTCGTATTGCGCAAGTCCATTGCGCAGCCAGATCATGCGCTGGCGCGCATCGGGCGCGTACAGCGAAGTGGGAAAGCGCTGCAGTAATTGCGAGAAATCGTCGAAGGATTGCAGCGCGTAACCCTGGTCGCGCTTGGACGTGCTGCTCTGCGTCAGCCGTTCCAGCATCGTGCCGGTGCGGTCGAAGTTGATCAGGCCGCGCAGATAATAGGCATAGTCGATATGCTTCTGCGCCGGATAGGTCTTGATGAAACGGTTGATGGCCGAGTAGGCCTCGTCGGGTTTGTCGTCCTTGTAGTAGGCGTAGGCCAGATCGATCTGCGCCTGCTCATTGTATGGCCCGTAGGGGAAGCGCTCGATCAGGCGTTGATAGAGTTTCTCGGCGTTGTCGTAATTGCCGTCCTTCAACCGCTCGGTCGCTAGGTTGTAAAGCTTGTCCACCGGCAGCGTGTCCCCCTCGTTCTCGCGGTGGCCGCCGCGATGGAACAGCGAGCACGCCGCCAGTGCCGGCAGCAGCAATGCCAGCAAGGCGATTTTCAGGGTGGATCGCGGGATGAAGTTGCGCATGGCCTTGGAGTTTGGGACGCAAACGGCGATGATAGCGGAAATCGGGGACGCGCCATGAAGGGTCGAACCATGCACGCGGTGGCGCCGCCCGAGGCGGCCGGCCGGCGTTTCGACCAGGTATTGGCCGGATTGTTCCCGGAGTACTCGCGCTCGCGTCTGGCGGCGTGGATCAAGGCGGGCAAGGCCAAACTCGATGGCGCGGTCGTCGCGCCACGCCATGCCATGCGCGGCGGTGAGCAAGTGGAATTGATCGTCACCGAAGAGGCGCAGGTGGACGCCGCACCTGAGCCGATCGCGTTGAAGATCGTGCACGAAGACGCCGACTTGCTGGTGATCGACAAGCCGCCGGGACTGGTGGTGCATCCAGGGGCCGGCAATCGCGCCGGCACGCTGCAGAACGCGTTGCTGCATTTCGATCCGCAACTGGCGATCGTGCCGCGCGCCGGGATCGTGCATCGGCTGGACAAGGACACGTCCGGTTTATTGGTGGTCGCGCGCAATCTGCGTGCGCATGCGGCGCTGGTGGCGATGCTCGCCGCCCGCGAGATCCATCGCCGTTACGCGGCGATCGTCAACGGCGTGCCGGTGGCAGGGGGCGCCATCGACGCGCCGCTGGCTCGGCATCCGCAGGATCGTCTACGACGCGCTGTGCGCGACGGCGGCAAACCGGCACGCACGCATTATCGAGTGCGTGAAAAATTCCGCGCGCACGCGCTGCTGCAATGCGAACTGGAAAGCGGGCGTACGCATCAGATCCGCGTGCATATGGCACACGCGGGTTATCCGCTGGTCGGCGATCCGCTCTATGGCGGAGGTTTGAAATTGCCGCGGGGCGCGGGCGCACGCTTGAGCGAAACATTGCGCGGTTTCAAACGGCAGGCGTTGCATGCGGAGCATCTGGAATTCATGCATCCGGTGAGCGGTGAAACACTGAGTTTCGATGCGAAACCGCCGGAGGATTTTTCGGAACTGCTGCGCGCACTGCGCAATGATGCGGAAGCGGCGCAATGAGTTTTGGAAAACTCGCGATGCCGGATTCCGATCGCTGGATCGTGCCGCACTGGCCGGCGCCACCCAACGTGCGCGCGGCCGTCAGCACGCGGCTCGGGCCGGGCGTGTCGCAACCGCCGTTCGATGCGTTCAATCTCGGTGCACGCTGCGGCGACGATCCGGAAGTCGTTTCGCAAAACCGTGCGCGTTTGATCGAAGCCTTGACGTTGCCTTCGCCACCACGCTGGTTGCGGCAGGTGCATGGAACGCGCGTCGTCGCTTTTAAAAGGTCCTGCCCCAACCCTTGCCCGCTTGCGGGCGAGGGCGAAGCGAACGTAGCGCGCGCGGGCGGCGGGAATGCGGCGAAAGCGCTGTCAGAAGAACCGGAGCCCGAAGCCGATGCCGCGGTCGCCCGCACGCCCGGTGCGGTGCTTGCCGTCCTCACCGCCGATTGCCTGCCGGTACTCTTCTGCGACAACGACGGCAGCGAGATCGCCGCCGTGCACGCCGGCTGGCGCGGCCTGTCCGCAGGCGTGCTGGAGAACGCGCTTGCCGCGATGCGATCGCCTCGCGAGAAAATCCTCGCATGGCTCGGCCCGGCGATCGGCCCGCAGTCATACGAAATCGACGACGAAGTGCGCGGCGCTTTTCTGGCTCACGACGCGCAAGCCGCGCTTGCATTCACCGCCACGCGGCCGGGTCATTGGCATTGCGATCTCAATGCGCTGGCCGTGCAACGCCTACGCGCAGCAGGCATCGCCCGCATCTTCGGCGGCGGCTTCGACACCTTCACCGATCCGCGCTTCTACTCCTATCGCCGCGATGGCGCGCGCAGCGGACGCTTCGCCACGTTGATCTGGTCGAACCCATTGCGCCTGCGCGATGCGGAGTAGCCCATCGCGCGCGAGGGATGAGGATGAGGCAGGAGCCGATCGGATGGCCGCGCCATGGACGGCTGCTTGCCCCAGGATCAAAAAAGCAGATACGTCGAGATGATGTACTTGTCGTTGGAGCGCGGCGGCAGGCCGGCGTGCTGGTACATCCAGTAGGGCGGAAACATCAGCAGGCGTCCGGCGCGCGCCTCCACGCGCAAGCCCAGGTCGCAGAATTCCGTCTCGCCGCCTTCGGCCACGTCGTTCAAGTACCAGAGAAAAACCATGTAGCGGTTGCAGGAATAGTCCAGCGCGTCGAAATGCGGTTCGAACCGGTCGCCTTCGACCGCGAGATAGCGCTTGATGCGCAGGTTTTCCAGGCGCGCGCGCTGTGGAATCGGCAGCGTCAGCCGCACGCGTTCGTTGTAGCGTGCCAGATATTCGAACACCTGTTCGCGAAACCGCGCCTCGAAGGAGGCGTCAGCGACCTTGCTGACATTGAGTTCGGTCCAGGCGCTGGATTGCAGCGCCTTGATTGCGCCACGGTTGTTGCGCGTCTGGAAGCGCGCGAGCTGGTCGAACGACTCGATCATGCGCCCGCACAGGTTCGGATCCAGCGCGCCGTCGAACCACTGCACGTAACGTGCGAGGTCGCGGCCGGGCGGCAGGGCTCGATCGGCGTCGTTCATCGCTCAGCCGATTTCCTGCAGACGGGAATCGAATTCCACGGCGGCTTCGGTGATGGCTTGCAACGCCGCGCGTTCGGTGGATGAGAGATCCGGATGCCAGATTTCGAATGCCAGCACTCGCGCCTCACCCTCGCCGGCGTTGGCGTATTCAACGCCGAAACCCGGATCGAAAATCAGCGCGTCACCGGCCGCAAGCGGGCGTGATTCTCCGCCGACGATGACTTGCAATGACGAGCTCTGAGACAAAGCCACCGCCATGCCGCAACGCGAATTGGTGCGGCCAAAACGCAAGGTGGAACGCGTGCCGACCGGCAAAAGGATGATCTCCGCATCAGGGCCGTGCCGCGGAATGTGCACCAGCGGCGTTTCCCCGAGCGCAGCCAGTAGCCGCGGCGCGTGCTTGCGCGGCGAATCGTGCAGCAGACCGCGCTGATAGACTGGCAGCCGTTTTTCGCGCGGCACATCATGCTCATTGCCGCGGCTCAGCAGGCTGTCCAGACTGAAGGGCGAGGCAGGGTTCGTGTACACCGGAGCGAAATCCTTCACGCAGGCGTCCACTTCCGCCGTCGCAGCCGCGACTCCTTGCAAAAAACTCGGCAGCCACTCCGGTTGCGATTCGATGAAAGGCGTCGAACCGAGATCCGGCACGTACAAGAACGTCGGCCGCTGGCGCGGGTCCGACGGACGCTCTTCGCTTTCGCGGAGATAGATGCTCAGCGCACGGTCGACGCGGCGCATCGAAGCCTCCGGATTGCTCGCGCGCACGGGTTGTAGCGCCGCGTCGAACAGCGCACGGCGGCCGTTCGCGACATAGCGCATTGCGTGCCGCACCAGTTGCCGCAGACCCGGCTCGGTGCTGTTGTCGTCCAGCCATTGCCCTTGCGATTGCGCCTCCAGAATCGCGCGAAAGTAGTGCGCCAGCGCAAGCTCGTCGCGACGATCGAGCTCCAGCACGTTCGCCAGCAGGAGCCGTGCGGTGGTGTTCCGCCCTTGACTCAGTTGTAGCGCGCGCTCCAGCACGTAACGCGATTCGTCGCGCCGATCTGCGGCGCGATAGGCCACGCCCAGTTCCATCAGCACTCCGATGTCGCTGCGGTCGGCATTGGCCGCGCGGTTCAGCAGTTCCACCGCTTCGCCCGCGGCGCCGCGCGCCAGCGCCGCGTTGGCCAAGAAGCGCAGCGCCTCCACCTGCTCGGGCTGATTCCGGAGCACCCCGCGAAACGCCTGCTCTGCTTCGGCCAGACGGCCTTCGCGTACCAGCCGGCGGGCGTTTTCCAGTTCGCGAGGCGACGCGGCGATGGTGAATTGTGGATCGGAGGCCATGGCGGAAAGATGTCGAAGAGGTGTCACATTATCACGCAGCCTTTGCGCGGCGGCGCGCCGGGCCGAGTGCGAAAATGATCCGCACCGTGACGCGGAGGGCCAGATGTCAGAAACAGCCGGACAGGAACCCGAGCAGCTCGCGCTGATGCGCCGTGTGGTATAGCTCGCCGAAGAGCAGACGCGTCAATCGACGGAACGCACCGAGCAGTCGGCCGAGCGTTCCTACATGAATGCCGAGCGCACGCTGTCGGTGTGGACTCGCACTGCGCTGTCGCTGATGATCTTCGGCATCGCGGTGGACCGCTTTGGCCTGTTGCTGCGGCACGAGCGCTGGGTGCATCTCGGTAAGCCGTTTCTGCCCAACCCGCTCTCGACGCTCGGTGGCGTGGTGCTGGTCGCGCTGGGCGTGCTGATGGTGCTGACCTGCGGATTCCGGTATCTGGCCTATGCGCGCGATTGGGGCCGCGTGCACACCTGGCCGAAGCGGCATGCGCCGTGGCTGGCTTTCAGCTTTGCGATGGCGGTTGCTGCGTTCGGTATCGTGCTGCTGGTGGTGTTGCTGGTGTTCACCGATTGACACAGAACCAAGCGGAATCTCTACGCGATTGCGTTTCGGCAAGACGCACGTAAAACTGCGCGCTCTGCCGTGCCTGTTGCGAACCGTGACCGACCTGAATTTCGCGCCGCTGCCGTCCGACGCGCCCTGGATCGTGCTGAAGTTCGGCGGCACCAGCGTCGCCGCACCTGAGCGCTGGCGCACGATCCTGCAACTCGCGGCGGCGCGGCGTGCTGAAGGCGCGCGCGTACTGGTTGTCGTCTCCGCATTGGCAGGCGTTACCGATGCGCTGAAGGCGCTATGCACGTGTGCCCCGGAAGAGCGCGAAACATCGCTGAAAAACCTCCGCGAGCGGCACCGCAACCTGCTGGTACAGATGTCGCTGCCGCAATGCGATGCAGTGGAATGCTGGCTCGAATCGCTATGCGTAGTCGCGAACACCACCGGGACGGGCTATCACTGGCAAGCGCTCGTGCAGGCACACGGCGAATTGCTCTCCAGTTCGCTTGGCGCCGCGTTCATGACCGCCAACGGTTTGCAGACCGAATGGCTGGATGCGCGTGAGGCGCTGTTGGCGCGAGAGGTGCCGTTCGCAAACGAGCGTTCGCGCGCGCTGTCTGCGCAGGTCGATGCGCAGTACGATGCGGCATTCACGGCAGCGCTCGCGCAACGCGGCGAGGTGTTCATCACCCAAGGCTTCATCGCGCGCGACGCCGATGGAAATACAGTGCTGCTCGGCCGCGGGGGTTCCGATACTTCGGCTGCGTACTTCGGCGCGTTGCTGCGCGCGGCGCGCGTGGAAATCTGGACGGATGTAGCCGGTATGTTCAGCGCCGATCCCCGCCAGGTGCCGAACGCACGCTTGTTGCAGCGGCTCGATTACGAGGAAGCGCAGGAAATCGCGACGACCGGCGCCAAGGTGCTGCATGCGCGCTGCCTCTCGCCGTGCCGCCGCGGGCGCGTGCCGCTGCTGATCAAGGACACGCAGCGTCCGCAACTCGAGGGCACGGTCATCGGTCCGCAAATGACCGAGGAAGTGCCGAGCATCAAGGCGATCAGTTCGCGCCGCGGCATCACCCTGGTGTCGATGGAAACGGTGGGCATGTGGCAGCAGGTCGGGTTTCTTTCCGACGTGTTCGCGCTGTTCAAGCAGCATGGCTTGTCGGTCGATCTGATCGGTTCGGCGGAAACCAATGTCACCGTGTCGCTCGACCCCACCGAAAATCTGCTGGACTCCGATGCGGTCGCCGCGCTTGCGGCCGGCCTCGAAAAGATCTGCCACGTGAAGGTGATTGCGCCCTGCGCGGCAGTGACACTGGTCGGCCGCGGCATGCGTTCTATGCTGCATCGGCTGTCGGCAGTGCTGGCCGAATTCGGCCAGATGCGTGTGCACCTGATTTCCCAATCATCGAACAATCTGAATCTCACTTTCGTGGTCGACGAGGAAGCGCTGGACGGCCTGTTGCCGCGTCTGCACGAACAACTGATCAAGGCCGGCGCGCTGCGCACGGACGACGCGGCGTTGTTCGGACCGAGCTGGCGAGCGCTGTATGGCTCGGACGCTGCCGCATCCACACGCAAGCCGTGGTGGCGGAGCGAACGCGCGAGATTGCTGGAGCTTGCAACTCCGCAAGCAGCCCTCCATGGTGCGGCTTCCGTTCGGCAACCTGCCTCACCCTCAGCCGCTGACACGGCTTCGACCACACCACGCTATGTTTATCACCTGCCCACCGTGCGCCAGCGCGCGCGCGCGCTGCGCATGTTGAATGCGGTCGATCGCGTGTACTACGCGATCAAGGCCAATCCGCATCCGGCGATCCTGCGCGCGATTGCGGAAGAAGGCATCGGTTTCGAATGCGTGTCGCCGGGCGAACTGGACGCGGTGGATGCGGTTCCCAACAGCGCCGCGTTGCCTCGACTGTTCACGCCCAACTTCGCCCCGCGTGCGGATTACGCCGACGCGTTCCAGCGTGGGGTACCGACCACGCTGGATTCGCTGCATCCACTGCAACACTGGCCGGAGCTGTTCGCCCATCGGGAGATCATGTTGCGCGTCGATCTGGGGCGTGGCTTGGGGCACCACGACAAGGTGCGCACCGGCGGCGAGGGGAGCAAGTTCGGATTGCCACTGGATCAGCTCGACACGTTCGTGGCGCTCGCGGAGAAGAACCGCACGCACATCGCCGGACTGCACGCGCATCTGGGCTCCGGGATTCTTGAAGCGAACCACTGGGCGGAGGTGTATGGGCAACTCGCAAGCCTCGCCGAGCGGATCGGCAGCATCGCCTATCTCAATCTCGGCGGCGGCTTGGGCGTGCCGCCGCATCCCGACGAAGCGGATCTCGATCTCACAGCTCTGGATGCTTCGTTGCTGGAAGTGAAGCAGATGTATCCGCAATATCGCTTGTGGCTGGAACCGGGCCGCTGGCTGGTGGCGGATTGCGGCGTGTTGCTGGCGCGCGCCACGCAGGTGAAGCGCAAGGGTGCGTTGAATTATCTCGGGTGCGATGCGGGGATGCACGCGCTGATCCGGCCGGCACTGTACGACGCCTGGCACGAGATCGTGAACCTGTCGCACGTCGACGAGGCGGCGACCACGTTGTATCAGATCGTTGGACCGATCTGCGAATCCGGCGACGTGCTGGGTTCAGACCGTCGTTTGCCGGAAACACGGGAGGGCGACGTGCTGCTGATCGCGCAAGCGGGTGCCTATGGGGAGTCGATGTCGTCGGACTACAACCTGCGGCCTTTGGCGCAGACGACGGTGATCGAATGACGAACGATTTGCAAAGCTACTGCACACGTCAGCTCACGCGCCGGCGGTGCTCGGAATCCTCATGTACTGACGTGCACACTCCGATTCGTGCGCGTCGGCGTCGCGCGACGTGTCTTCGCTCGCTACGCCCTTCAAGCCATTCCAGCGCGCGAGTGGTGGAAATATGAGTGCGTTGACCGATCCGCGCCAGGCACAGGCATTCCGCTTCGTGCGCCACGATTATCGCGACGGAGTTGCGGAACTGGTGTACGCGTTCGATCACGGCCCCGAGTTGATCGAACGGATCATGTTTCCTGATACACCACCGTTGCCGAGCGACCGCAAACCTGCGTTCGACGTCGCACTGCGTCTGTTGCACCTCATCGCAGGCATCAGTTATTACAAGGCCGGCATCCCGGCCCGGATCGAAATCGATGACGGGGCGATCGATTCTGCCACCGCGGCCTTGATGGACGAATTGTATCTGCACGGTTTGGCCGAATTCGCGTATCGCAATGGGCTTGAGTTGCGCGGCAGGATCGCGTTTCCTTTTTCGCAGAATGGCAGGCAAGGGACGCTCGCATTGGATTTGCCGCGCCGCACGCTGGTTCCCATCGGTGGCGGCAAGGATTCGCTGGTGGTGGTGGAAGCGTTGAAGGCAATCGGCGCGCAGGCGACCGCGGTCTGGGTCGGCAATTCGCTGTTGATCGCTTCGGTTGCCGCGCGCACGGGCTTGCCGATGTTGAACATTGTGCGCGAACTTTCGCCATTGCTGTTCGAATACAACCGCATCGGCGCATACAATGGCCACATCCCGGTGACGGCGATCAATTCGGCGATACTGGCGTGTGCGGCGATCCTGTACGGCTTCGATTCGATCGCATTCGCCAACGAGCGCTCGGCTTCCAGCGCGACGCTGGAATACGAAGGCTGGCAAGTCAATCACCAATGGAGCAAGGGTTGGGCGTTCGAGCACGCATTTGCCGCGCACGTGCGTTTGCAGGTCGCCGCCGATCTGGATTACTTTTCGCTGCTGCGGCCGTTTTCGGAACTGGCGGTGACGCGCGCGTTCGCGCGCCTCGGTTCGGCCTACTTCAATGCGTTTTCAAGTTGCAATCGAAATTTCCGCATCCTCGGGCCCAAGCCGGTGGATCGCTGGTGCGGACAATGTCCGAAGTGCCATTTCGTGTTTCTCGCACTGGCGCCATTCCTGCCCAAGCCGCGGCTGCTCGCGATCTTCGGACGGAACCTGCTCGACAACGAGACACAAGCCGCGGGCTTCGATGCGTTGATCGAATATCGTGATCACAAGCCGTTCGAATGTGTGGGCGAAGCGAGCGAGGCGCGCGCGGCGTTCGCCGCGTTGGCGCAGCGGCCGGAATGGCGCGAGGATGCGCTGATCGCGCGCTTCAAGGATGAAATCGAGCCGCAACTCGATGCGGCCTCTTTGCTGCTGGAACCGTGGCTGCACGCCTCGAACGAGCATGGGATTCCCGCACGCTTCGCCGGAGCTCTGGATGCGATTCGCGGAACTTGAGTCGAGCGACGTCGCAATCTGGGGCTGGGGCCGCGAAAGCCGCGCCGCGCTGGCGGCATTGCGCCGCAGATTTCCAGAAAAACTGCTGACGATTTATTGCAAACACGATGAGGCCGAACGGGCGCGCGCGCAGACCGATGCAAAAGTGCGAGTGATCGCAGACGCACCGGATACGGACGCGCTGGTCGCACACGACATCGTGATCAAGTCCCCCGGCATCAGCGCGTACAAACCGGAAATCGTGGAAGCGCAACGGCGCGGCACGCGCTTCACCTCCGGCACCGCGCTGTGGTTCAGCGAAAACCCGGACGCGCGCGTGATCGCCGTGACTGGCACCAAGGGCAAGAGCACCACCACGGCGATGATCGCGCATTGTGGGCGCGCGCTCGGCGTTCGCACCGCGCTTGCCGGCAACATCGGCATGCCGCTGTTGGAACTGGACGGGCAGCACGCGGAGCTGTGGGCGATCGAACTGTCCAGCTTCCAGACGGGAGATGCCGGAACGGTAGAAGTCGGAGTGGTCGTCAGCCTGGAGGAAGAACATCTGGACTGGCACGGCACGCGCGAGCGCTACATCGCCGACAAACTGAAACTCGCGGATGTTTCACGCACGCTGCTGGTGGACGCGCGATCGCCGTTGCTGATGCAGCACACGAATGCGCATCCGCATCGTGTCACGTTCGGCGACGCAAGCGGCTGGCATGTCGAGCATGGCGCGATCTGTCAGGGTGCGGAGTGCGTTCTCGAATCGAACGGGCTGCCGTTGCAAGGCGCGCACAATGCATATAACGCGTGTGCGGCGTTGGCTGCGCTCGAACTGTTCGGACTCGACGCGCGCGCAGCCGCGTCGGCGTTACGCACGTTCAAACCATTACCGCACCGCCTGCAACGACTCGGCATTCATCATGGCATCGAATGGATCGACGATTCGATCGCCACCACGCCTGCGGCATCGCTGGCCGCCTTGCGTAGCATCGGCGATCGCGCGGCCACGTTGATCCTCGGCGGTTTCGATCGTGGTCTGGACTGGGATGGCTTCGCGCGTGAACTTGCCGCGCATCCGCCGCACGCGGTCATCGCGCAAGGCGCGAACGCCGCGCGAATTCTCGAAGCGCTATCGCGTGCAGGCGTGCGCGCGTGCATCGAACGCGTGGACGATTTGCAAAATGCTGTTGTCCAAGCCGCCGCAATCACGCTGCCCGGAGGGGTGGTGCTGTTGTCGCCCGGCGCGCCCAGCTTCGACCGCTTCAGGGATTACGCCGAACGCGGGCGCACTTTCGCCGCGCTGGCCGGCTTCGACGCGGCGGCGCTGGGGGAAATCGAGGGGTTGGGGATTACGTGAGCCGCATCGTCGCGGGCGCATCGGGCCCGCAACGATGGCTCTGTTGTGGCCGCGCGATCAGCGCAAGGTGTAACCGCTCACGCGCCATACCTTGTCGGTGTCGTAGTGATAAGACACCAGTTCGCGCACCGGCTGCTTGGTGTTGCTGAACTGGCTGGCGAAGATCACGTTGACATAGAAGCCCGCGGGCAACTGCTTGTCGCCCTTGGATACGCTCCGGGTTACGCCAGCCAGCTTGCGCGACACCAGCGTGCCGACCTGCTTGCGTTGCGAGGTCACGCCGGAGACGAATGCATCCTTGGTCACGGCCTGCTTTGCGACCGGTGAGGCCTGATCCCACACGTCGCCGATCTTGCCCTGATCGATCAGTTGCGCGATCGTCTGTGCATCCGCGGCCATCGTCTGGTTCTGCTTGATCAACGCGGCCTTCTGTTCGGGCGTGAGTTGCGGGGCGGTCTTGCTGGACGCCGCGGCCGGCGCACTATTGCTTGCGGGTTGCTGCGCCCAGGCGGCGCCGGCCAGGGCCAGCAGCGCGGCAGGCAGGATCAGTCTCTTGAACATGGTGTTCTCCCTGTAAGTGGTGGAAGGCGGGAAGCGGAAACTACCACGCGCATGGGATGAATGCAGCATGAGAGCGGGTGGGCGGTTGAGGGGTCATGGGTTGCCGGTTGATAGGTCGTTCATCGTCACCCGCAACCCACGCCTCGCAACTGGCTCACCAGATCTTCACTCGCTCATTCGGCGCCAGATACAGCTTCTGCCCCGGCTGCACGTTGTAGGCGTCATACCAGGCATCGATGTTGCGCACGGTTTCAGCGCGGAATTGCGCCGGCGCGTGCACGTCCACGGAAAGCTGCTGACGCAGCGCAGCGTCGCGCGTCTTGCTGCGCCAAGCCTGCCCGAAGGCGAGGAAGAAACGCTGATCCCCGGTAAGTTCATCGAGCGTCGGCGCAGGCTGTCCGTTCAACGAGAGGTGATAGGCGCGGTACGCGGCGGTCAGGCCGGAGACGTCGGCGATGTTCTCGCCCAGTGTCTGCTTGCCGTTGACGTGCAGCCCCGGCAGCGCTTCGTATTGATCGTATTGTTTGGCGAGCGCGGCGGTGGCGGCTTCGAAGTGCTTCAAATCCGCCGGCGTCCACCAGTTGACCAGCTTGCCGTGCGCGTCGAAATCAGCGCCGGTATTGTCGAAGCTGTGGCTGATCTCGTGGCCGATGATCGCGCCGATCGCGCCGTAATTGGCAGCCGGATCGGCCTTCGGATCGAAGAACGGCGGCTCGAGAATCGCGGCGGGGAAATTCAGCGCGTTCTGGATCGGCAGGTTCACCGCGTTCACCGTCTGCGGCGTCATCCACCACTCGCCGGTGTCTACGGCCAAGCCGATCATGGCCTTCTGGTATTCGTATTCGAATTTCACCGCGCGCAGATGGTTGCCCAACGCATCGTCCGGTTTGATTTCTAGCGATGCGTAATCGCGCCAGTGTTCGGGGTAACCCACGCTGACGCGCAGCGTCTTCAATTTCTCTTTGGCTTTTTGCTTCGTCTCCGGCGACATCCAGTCCAGCTTGTCGATGCCCTGACCGAATGCGGCCAGCAGGTTCTTCACCAGCGCTTCCACCTCCGCCTTGCTGGAAGCCGGGAAATATTTCTGCACGTAGATCTGCCCGACCGCGTCGCCCAAGTCGGTGTTGGTCGCCGATACCGCGCGCTTCCAGCGCTCGCGCTGTTGCGGCGTGCCGGTGAGCGTCTTGCCGTAGAAATCGAAATGCAGATCATCGAAAGCCTTGGGCAGCAGCGGCGCGTTTTCATCCAGCGTGTGGAAGGTCAGCAGCGCTTTCCACGCATCCAGTGGTTCGCTCGCCGTCAGCTTCGACAAACCGGTGAAGGCGGAAGGCTGCCAGACGTCGAACTGTTTGGCGTTGCTCAAACCCGCGGCATCGAAGAAGGCACTCCAATCAAGACCGGGTGCCTTCTTCGAGAAATCCGCCACGCTCCAGAGATTGTTGGCCTTGTGCACGTCCTCGCTGTCCACCAGGCTTTCCTGTGCCTGCGCGATCTTCATTTCCAGATCGAATACCTCTTGCGCCTTTCTCTCCGCGTCGGCAATGCCGGCCTGCTTCAATAACGCGGCGACGTAGGTTTTGTATTTATCGCGGTCGGCCGCCATTTCCTTGTCCTGCGACAGGTAGTAATCGCGGCTGGGCATGGCCAGCCCTCCTTGCAGCAAATAAGGAATTTGCAAGCTGTCTTCTTCCAGCCCTTTCGTGACGAACAGCCCGAACAGGTGCTCGGTGTGGAAATTGGTGGCGTTGATAGGATCGACGTCTGCGCGCATGCCGCTGCCCAGCACGCGCGCCAGATCGGTGCGTGTCTTGATCGCATCGATCGAATCGAGTTCCGGCTTCAGCGGCGCCAAGCCCGCCTTTTCGATCGCATCGGTATTCATGTATGCCGCGTAGTAGTCGGCAATCTTGCGCGGGTTGCTGCCAGCGGCGGGGTTGGACGCGCCCGCCGCCTTGATCAAGTCGGCCGTGCGTTGTTCGGCCTTCTGGAATACCTCGAAGAAGGTGCCGGTGCTGGAGCGGTCGGGCGGAATCACCGCGGTCTTCAGCCAGTCGCCATTGGAATATTGAAAGAAGTCGTCGCCGGGTTTGACGGCATGATCGACGCCCGACAAATCGACGCCGATGTCTGGTGCGGCGCTGGCCGGCGTAGGTGCGCTGGCCGCCGGAACCGCGGAAGCAACAGGTTTCGGCGTGCTTGGGGAGGCGGGCGCGCTCGATGGATTCGATTGCGAGCACGCAGCGCAGGCGAACGCAACGATGGCGGCGAGCATCCAGTTCAAGCGTGGCATGACGGCATCCCCAAGGCGGAAAGGAGAATGATGCACCAGTTCGACCGCACTTGCAGTTCCAAAGGTCATGGGTGCGAGGCCTCGTTCGGGCCGTGTTTCGTATCATTCCGCGATGAATCGTTCCAACAAGCCGCATACGCCGGAAGCAATTGCCGCGCGCGCGGCCCCCATTCCAGAGGTCGCGATCGACGAGTCGCTGCCGATCGCGCAGCGCGCGGACGAGATCGTCAAGCTGATTCGCACCCATCGAGTGCTGGTGATTGCCGGCGAGACCGGTTCCGGCAAGACTACGCAATTGCCAAAACTGTGCCTTGCCGCAGGCCGCGGCATCAACGGAATGATTGGCTGCACACAACCGCGGCGTCTGGCCGCGCGCGCGATGGCACGGCGTGTTGCAGCCGAATTGAATAGCGAAGTTGGCGCCAAAGTCGGTTTCCAGGTGCGCTTTGACGAGCGCGTCGGCGAACACACGCAGATCAAGTTCATGACCGACGGAATTTTGTTGTCGGAACTGGCGCGTGACCGTTCGCTCTCCCTATACGACACGATCATCCTGGACGAAGCGCACGAACGCAGTCTCAACATCGACTTCCTGCTGGGTTATCTGAAAACGCTGCTGCGCAAGCGGCATGATTTGAAATTGATCGTCACCTCCGCGACGCTGGATACCGCGCGCTTCGCCGCGCATTTCGGCAATGCGCCGGTGATCGAGGTGGAAGGACGCGCGTTTCCGGTCGAGGTGCGCTGGCGCGTGCCGGAACGAGACGAAACGATTTCCGACCAGATCATCGCCGCGCTGGATGACATCACGCACGAAGACCCGCGCGGCGATGTGCTGGTGTTCCTGCCGGGCGAGCGCGAAATCCGGGACGCGCATCTGGCGCTGAACCGCCGCAACTACCGTCACACTGAGGTGTTGCCGTTGTATGCGCGGCTTTCTGCCACCGAGCAGGATCGCGTATTCAAACCCGGCCCCGCGCGACGCATCGTGCTGGCGACCAATATCGCCGAGACTTCGCTGACCGTGCCGCGCATCCGCTACGTGATCGACAGCGGCACCGCGCGCATCAAGCGTTACTCGCAGCGCAGCCAGATCGAGCGATTGAATATCGAAGCGATCTCGCAGGCGGCGGCCAATCAGCGCGCCGGCCGCTGCGGGCGTGTGGGACCCGGCGTGTGCGTGCGCTTGTACGACGAAGCCGATTACACCACGCGTCCGCGCTACACCGATCCGGAGATCAAGCGCTCGTCGCTGGCGAACGTGATCCTGTCGATGCTGTCGCTGGGCTTGGGCGAAGTCGAAAGGTTTCCGTTCCTCGATCCGCCCGAGCCGCGCGCCATCGCAGATGGCTGGCGCAAGCTCACCGAAATCGGCGCGATCGATACACAGCGCAGGCTGACGCGCATCGGCCGCGAGCTGGCGCGGATGCCGATCGACGCGCAACTGGCGCGCATGCTGGTCGAGGCGCAGCGGCTGCATGTTTTCAACGAGGTGTTGCCGATCGTCGCTTTCCTCGGCATCCAGGACCCTCGCGAACGTCCGGCAGACAAACGCGACGCGGCCGATGCCGCGCACCGTGAATTCGCCGATCCGAAATCCGATTTCATCGGAATTTTGAATCTCTGGAATGCCTATCGCGCCGCGCACGAAGAATTGACCCAATCGAAATTGCGCGACTGGTGCGAGAAGCATTGCCTCTCATTCCTGCGCATGCGTGAGTGGCGGGAGTTGCACAGGCAGTTGTTGTTGATGGATCCGGGGATTGCGGACGAGCAGCGGGGGCGCTCCGCACGAACCGATTCGGCGAGTTCCGGCGTCCAACGAAAGGGCCTCGCAGATGCACTTCCTCCATTCACCCCCCACTTGTATGAAACCATCCACCTGTCTCTTCTCGCCGGCCTTCCCACCCAGGTCGCGCGCAAGGACGAACGCGGCGATTACCGTGGCACGCGCGAGCGCAGGTTCCGCCTCTTTCCCGGTTCCGCGCTGAGCAAATCCGCGCCGCAATGGGTGCTGGCGGCGCAGATTCTGGATCTGGGCGGCCGTGTGTACGCGATGCACTGCGCGCGCATCGAGCCGCGCTGGATCGAGCGGCAAGCCGCGCATCTGGTTCGCAAGACCTGGCGCGAGCCGCACTGGTCGCGTGCGCGCGGTGCCGTGATCGCGCACGAGCAGGTGACGCTGTTCGGATTGACCTTGATCGAACGCCGTACCGTCATCTTCGCCAAACAGGATCTACCGCTCGCACATTCAATTTTTTTGCGCGAGGCATTGGCGCGCTGCGAACTGGATGCGCGCGCGGATTTCGTGCGCGCCAATGCGCGCGTGCTGCGGCAGGCGCGCGAGATCGAGTCGCAGCAGCGCCGCGCGGACTTGCTGAAATCCGACGAAGAGCTCGCGCAGTTCTTCGCCGGAAAATTGCCGCAGGAGACCACAACCGCCGCCGCGCTGGACGCTTGGTACCGCCACGCCCCGCCCGCGCAGCGTGCGGCCTTGCGCTGGTCGCTGGATGACGTGATGAACGGCGACGCGCGCGGGGACGCTTCCGCATTTCCGCCGTTGCTTGAATTCGCGGGACAACGTTTGCGGCTGGAGTATCGCTTCACCCCCGGGGAGCCCGCCGATGGCGTGACGCTGCACGTGCCGCTTGCGTTGTTGAACGCGATTCCCACGGCGCGTTGCGAATGGTTGGTGCCAGGCATGTTGGCGGAAAAAGTCGCGACGCTGATTCGCGGCCTGCCGAAGAACCTGCGGCGCAATTACGTGCCGGCACCGGATTTCGCGCGCGCTTTTGTCGAGGCGGAAGAGCCGCGCGACGAACCGCTCGCGCAGGCACTCGCATCGTTTCTCACCCGCGCCACCGGCGTGGCTGTCGCCGCCTCCGATTTCGCCGCGATCGAGTTGCCGCCGTATTTGGAGATGCGTTTCGTGTTGCACGACGAGCGCGGCAAGGCGCTGGCCGAAGACCGCGATCTGCGAGCCTTGCGCGAACATTGGCGGCAGCACGCGCGCGAGGCCTTCGCGCAGAGGACCGACGTCGAACTGGCGCGCGAAGACGTGCAGGAATGGGATTTCGACAACATCCCGCGCAGCGTGCGCTCGCAGGGAGGGCTGACCGCTTATCCCGCGTTGGTCGATCTGGGCACGGCGGTGGCGCTGCGCGTGTTCGAGCACGCGGATGATGCGGATGCCGCGCACCCGCGTGGAGTCGAGCGGTTATTGCGGCTGTCGCTGGCGCAAGAATTCAAGCGCGCGCGCCGACAGTTGCCGATCCACAGCACGGTCGCGTTGCAATATGCGCCGCTGGACAGCATCGATGCGTTGCGTGCCGATCTCGTCGAAGGGGGCTTTGCCGACCTGCGCGCACACAGCGATCTGGACGTGCGTGATCGTGACGCGTTTGAACATTTGCGCGAGAGACTCGCACGCGAATTGTTTGCCGCAGCGGTGGAACGGCTGAAACTTGCAGAACCGATCATCGCCGCGCAGGCGGAGCTGCGCCCCGTGTTGGAGCCGCCGCTGATCGGGTTCGCGCGCGCGAGTTACGACGACCTGCATGAGCAATTGGAGTTTCTGTTGCAGCCGCATTTCCTGTGCGAACTGCCGCGCGAACGGCTGCAACACCTGCCGCGCTACCTGCGCGCGATGAGATTGCGCGCGGAGAAACTGCGCGGCGATCCGGCACGCGACCAAGCACGCATGTTGCAGGTGCTGCCCTACTGGCGCGAGTGGCTGAACGCCCGCGTGGAAGGCGCATCAGGCGAGCAGCTGGATCGTCTGCGCTGGCTGATCGAGGAATGGCGCGTCTCGCTGTTTGCGCAGGAGCTTGGCACGGCGGAAGCGGTGTCGCCGAAGCGGCTGGCTGGGGCGTTGAAGGCCGTTGTGGGTTGAGGGTGATGGGTTGGCGGTTATGGGTCAAAAGGCTCGCAACCCACGACCCGCAACCGTTCTATTTCACCCGCTCGACCCGCACGCTGTCGTTGCAGCCTTGCACGTACATCAGCCAACTGCCAAGGATCATCGGCTTGATGGTGACTTTCGGGTTGGTGATCGTAGGACAGGAATAGGCGCCCGATTCGGCCTGCCTCCACACCTGACCGTTGTTCAAGGTGAACTGCGTGCTGCCGCTCCAGCCGGAGAAGGTGCCGACGAGGTGCGTCTCGAATTCCTTGCGCTCGTTGTCGGCATAGAACACCGGCTTGCCGCTGGAATTGACCAGGCGCGTCTGCTGGTGCGCCTGCAGCCAGCCATCCAGATACCTGAGCTCGTCGGGCGTGAGCTTGTCCAAGCCCGCCGCTTTGAAGTCCGCCGCGGACATGCGCTCTTCCAGTGACGAGAACTGCTGCGCGAACGCCGGCAGCGCCGACAGCAGCAGGCAGAGGACGGTCGGCACAACGATTCGGATACGCATGGGGAGCGATCATACCAGCGGGATGCGCGGCTTTCACGCAACTCGAGTGCCGCGTCGCGAGGGGTACACTGGCTGCCTTTCAGCAGTCTTTCTGCGGCCTTTCATGGAGTGCGCAAAAAGTGATCGATGCAGGCGCAATCGCTCTCGCCGCGCCAAACCTGGCGCACGAGTTACCCGAAGCCGATCGCGCGTCCGCGGCCGCAGTCTGTTCGCTGCTGGAGAGTCTCGGTTGCGATGAGGACGCGCGCGCGGCCGCGTGGTGGTATGCCATCGCGCGCGCGCGTCCACAGGTGTGGGCGGAGCATTCGTCAGGCGTTTCCGAAGACGTGCGGCGGTTGGTCGAGGGCCAGATGCAGGCTGAAACGGTGTGGACGCTCCACTCCCAAGGCGCACAGCGCAGCGCTGAAGGTCTGCGCCGTCTGCTGCTGGCAATCATCCGCGACCTGCGCGTGGTCTATCTGCTGCTGGCGCGCCAGCTTACGCTGCTGCGCGCCGCGTCGCAGATGGATGAGGGCGAACGCCGCGCGCTGGCCGAACTCACCGCCGACATCCACGCGCCGCTCGCCAACCGCCTCGGCATCTGGCAACTGAAGTGGGAACTGGAAGACCTCGCCTTCCGCTACCTACAACCGGAGACCTACAAACGCATCGCGGCGCTGCTGGACGAGCGACGCGCGACGCGCGAGGCCTACATCGCGCAATGCATGACGGCATTGCGCGAGGCCCTGCAACGCGAAGGCATCGATGCGGATGTCGCCGGCCGGCCGAAACACATCTATTCGATCTGGCGCAAGATGCAGCGCAAGGGCGTGGAGTTCGGCGAGCTCTACGATATCCGCGCACTACGCGTGCTTGTCGGCAGCGTGGCCGAATGCTACGCCGCGCTCGGCGTGACGCACGCGCTGTGGCCCAACGTGCCGCACGAATTCGACGACTACATCGCGCGGCCCAAGGGCAACGACTACCGTTCGCTGCACACGGCGGTGATCGGCCCGGAGGGCAAGACGCTGGAAGTGCAGATCCGCACGCGCGAGATGCACCGGGCCGCGGAACTGGGCGTGGCCGCGCACTGGCGTTACAAGGAAGGCGGCGGTCCGGACACGGCGTATCAGCAACGCGTCGCCTGGATGCGCCGTCTGCTGGAAACGCGCGACGAAGACAGTGACGACGGCACCGGCCTGCTTGCGGGGTTTCGTTCTGAACTGACCGAGGATCGCGTCTATCTGCTGACGCCCAAGGGCGAGGTGTTCGATCTGGTCGCGGGCGCGACGGTGCTGGATTTCGCCTATCACGTGCACACGATGGTCGGCCACCGCTGCCGCGGCGCCAAGGTCAACGGCCGCATCGTGCCGTTGACGCACCAACCCGTGAGCGGCGACCGCGTGGAAATCCTCACCGGCAAGCAGCCCGAACCGCGCCGCGACTGGCTGATTCCGCAGCAGGGCTTCCTGCGCACGGCCAGCGCGCGCGGCAAGGTACGCGCCTGGTTCCGCCGCGTGGATGCGGAGGCCAATCTCGCCGCGGGCCGGCAGATTCTCGAGCGCGAACTGAAACGCCTGGCTTTGCACGAACGCAATGCCGAACGCGTGCATTCGAAACTCGGCTACAAATCGCAGGACGAATTGCTGACCGCACTGGCGCTGGGCGAACTTGGCGGCGCGCAATTGGCGCGCGCGCTGGGCGAAACCGAAGTGCCGGTACAGTCCTCGCCGCGGCCACAGCGCGTGGAAACTCGCAAGCCGGGCGCATTGACCATCGAGGGCGTCGGCAATCTGCTCACCGTGCTGGCGCGCTGCTGTCAGCCGTTGCCGGGCGATGCGGTGGCGGGCTTCATCACGCGCGGGCGCGGCGTCACTGTGCATCGTGTCGATTGCGCTTCGCTCGCACGCCTCCGCGCGCGCGCGCCCGAGCGCGTAATCGAAGTGCACTGGGGCGAAACCGGCGAGCGCGCCTACGAGGTGGAGATTTCCGTCAGCGGTTACGACCGCAAGCATCTGCACCGCGACGTCACCTCGGCGATCGCCAACGCCGGCGCGCAGATTGTTTCGTCGAGCAGCCGCGCCGATCCGCTGCGCGGCGAGATGCGCATGCGTTTCGCGTTGCGTATGCGCGATTTCGGCGAGCTGTCCGCGCTGCTGGCGAAACTGTCCGGGCTGCCGAACGTGATCGACGCACATCGGCTTGCCGCACGCTGAACGTACGCAGTGTGTGCGGCGAGGCTGTGCGCCGCGGTGCTAAGCTTGTCGCGGCTTCCCATGTCGCAGAAATTCCATGTCCGGACGCCGCGAATCTCCCATCGATCCGCGCTCGCGCACCGAACCGGTGCTGGGCGATCTGGATCGCCTCAACGAATCGCCGCGCATCGACGACGAATTGCCGCCGTTCACGCTGGAACCGCGACGGCGCGGTGCGCAACTGGACGAACCTCCGCCGCACCGTTCGGCGTGGCCGTGGGTGGCGATCGTGCTGGCGTTGATCATGCTGGGCGGCGGCGCTTGGGTGTGGACGCACCAGAACGCCTTGCGCGAAGACCTGCCGCGCACGCAATTGAACGCGGTGCTGGCGCGCGCGGACGCGGCGCTCGCAGCGGGCAAATTGTCCGGCTCGCCCGACAGCGCGCGCGATCAATACGAGGCCGCGTTGGCGCTTGATCCCGACAGCGAACACGCGATCGCGGGCTTGCGCAACGTCGGCAACGCGGAACTGAAACGCGCCCAGGACGACATTCGCGCCAACAAGCTCGACGACGCGCGCGCCGCTCTGGAAGAAGCGCGCGGCCTGCTTGGCGGCGGCGCCGAGGTCGCGCAGACCGAAAGCGAGTTGAACAAGGCCGCGAACAGGGGCAGTAGCGCCGATGATCTGATCGACCGCGCCAACGCGGCGCTGGCCGCCGGCAATCTCGATGGCAAGGACGGTGCGGCGGAGCTGTTCCATCGCGTGCTGGTTTCCGACCCCGACGACGCGGTCGCACGGCACGGCATGGATCAGGTCGGCGCGGCGCTTGGCGTGCGCGTGCAGGATCAATTGAAGCAGGGTGATCGCGTCGACGCGCAGCGCACGCTCGACAAGCTCGCATCGTTGCTGCCCACTTACGCGGGTCTGCCCGACTTGCGTGCGGCGGTGGCGCAGGCCGATCAGGACGCCAAGGCGCAACTCGAGCGACATCTGACGCAAGGCGAGGCCGATCTGCACGCGGGCAAATTCACTGGTGCGGGCGACGACAACGCGCTGGCGCAATTCCAGGCGGTGCTGGCGCAGGATCCCGACAACACGCAGGCGCTTGCGGGCCTGGGCCAGGTCGCCGAAGCACTGGTCGTGCAGGCCAACGCCGCGCTGGATGCGCAGCATCCGGACGATGCGGCCAAATTGCTGGATGTCGCCGTCAAGCTCGCGCCGAAATCGGCCGATCTCGCCGCCGCGCGTTCGCGCCTGCGTGCGTTTGCTTCCGCACCGCCGGCGAACGCTGACGATACGCCGAGCACGCCGATGGCGCCCGCCCTGACGCCCGCGCAGTCGGCGAAAGTCGCGCGGTTGGTGCAGCAGGGTGACGTCGCGGCGCATCGCGGCGAGCTGATGCTGCCGCCGGGCGACAGCGCCTACGATCTGTATCGCGCCGCACTCGCCATCGACGGCAACAACGCCGCCGCGCAATCGGGTTTGCAGGCGTTGCCGCAGATCGCACGCAACCTGTTCGCACGCACGCTGCAGAATGGCCGACTCGATCGCGCTGGCGATCTGCTGGCGACGCTGCAACATCTCAGTCCAGGCGATGCAGCGCTGCCGGCGATGCAGCGCAACCTCGGTGGCGCGTGGCTGGATCGCGCGCGTCGGCTGGCGGATCAGGGACGCTACGACGATGCGCGCCGCGCGCTGGATGAAGCGCGTCGGCTGATGCCGGAGGACCCGCGCATTCCCGAGGTCGACAACCGCATCGGTTATGGGAATTAGGTCGCAGGTTGTGGGCTGTGTGTTCGGCGCTGTGGACTGAAGGATTGCATGCGGCGATTCTTCAACTGCGACAAGCGCAATCCATAACTTATAACCAGTACCCGCAATCTGGAACCCATGTCCCCAAACCCGCTTTCGGTGCTGGTCTTCGGCGCCAGCAGCCAGGTCGGCCATTGCCTGTTGCCGCTGTTGGCCGCGCAGGGCGCATGCGTGACCGCGGTGTCGCGCTCGCCGCAACCTGCGAGCGATGGCGTGCACTGGTTGCGCGGCAGCTTGCCCGATCACGTGCAGGGCAACTTCGATCACATCGAAGCGATCGCATGCTTTGCGCCGATGGATGCGCTCGCAGCTTGGCTCGTGCGTACGCCGTTGCCATCGTTGAAATGCGTCGTCGCAACCAGTTCGATGAGCGCAGAGAGCAAGCGCGAATCGCCGGTGCCGCTCGAGCGCGAGGTGGCGCAGCGGCTGCGCGCGGGCGAGTCCGCGGTGGCGCGCGCGTGCGAAGCACCTGGCGTCGCCTGGACGATTCTGCGGCCGACCTTGATCTACGGCGTCGGGCGCGACCGCAGCCTTACGCCGCTGGCGCAACGCGCGATGCACACGCGTGTATTCGTGTTGCCGTCCGGGCGCGGGCTGCGGCAGCCGGTGCACGCGGAGGATCTGGCGATTGCGGTGCTGGCCGCTTTGCGCACGCCGCAGGCGGCGGGAAGGATCATCGCCATCGGTGGGGGCGAACGTTTGCGCGCATCGGAAATGTTCGCGCGCGTGCGCGCGAGTTTGTCGGTTCACACGCTGCCGCTGCCGTTGCCACACTTCGCCGCGCGCGCCGCGATGCACGTGCTGCCGTCATTGCGCGGCCCGCTGTCGCGGCTGAATGTCGATCTGATCGCCGACAATGCCGAGCTGGAAAGTCTCCTGGACGTGCATCCGCGCGGTTTCGCGCCGGATGCAAACGCGTGGCAGCCATGACACTTGCACTTTGCAAGCGATGAATTCGGACTTTGCCTCGACGTCTATCGTGCTCTGCACCTTCAACGGCGCCCATTTTTTGCGCGCGTTATGGGACAGCCTGCTGGCGCAATCGCGACTGCCGGACGAGATCTGCGTACGCGACGACGTTTCCATCGACGACACCTGGCCGCTGTTGAACGAACTGGCGCAGGCGGCGCGCGCGCGGGGCATCGCCGTTTCGCTCGCGCGCAACGAACGCAACAGCGGCGTGGTCGCCAATTTCGAGGCGGCGTTGCAGAACGCGCGCGGCGACGTGATCCATCTTTGCGACCAGGACGACGTGTGGCACCCGCGCAAGCTGGAAACGATGCACGCGCAATTTGCACGGCGTCCGCGATTGCTCCTGTTGCACGGCGACGCCCGGCTGATCGACGAGAACGGTGTCGCACTGCGCAGCACGTTGTTTCAGGCGCTGGAGCTCACGCGCGGCGAATTGCGGCGCGTGCATACCGGCCGCGCCTTCGATGCGCTGCTGCGGCGCAATCTCGCCACCGGCGCCACGCTGGCGTTCCGCCGGGCATTGTTGAAGGACGCATTGCCTATGCCGCGCGAATGGGTGCACGACGAATGGCTGGCAATGCTCGCAGCCGTGCGCGGCGAAGTCGATTGCATCGAGGCGCCGCTGATCGATTACCGTCAGCACGCAGGCAACCAGATCGGCGTGCAATCGCGCGACTTCGCGATGAAAATTGCGCGCGCGGCCGAACCGCGGCGCGCGTATCTGCTCGGCCTGATCGACCGCATGCAGGTGCTTTTGCAGCGTCTGCGCGCGCTGCGGCCGCCTGTCGACGGGGCGAGACTCCGCGCGGTGGAAAGCAAGCTCGCGCACCTGCAACGGCGCGCGGCGATGCCGGATTGCCATCCGTGCCGGCTGCCGGCGATCCTGCGCGAGGCGGTGTCGGGCGGCTATTGGCGTTACGCAAGGGGTTGCTATGCGTTGGCCTATGACCTCTTCGGAAGGGGTTGAGCGCGTGAACGCCGGCTGGCCGGGCGCTGTCCGAGCGGGATTCGAGACGCGGAAGCCGCGCGCACGCATCGGCTAAACTCGCGCACTTTCCACACGGATGAAACAGTTGTCCTTCTTCCAACGATTGCGCGCGTTGTTCGCCGGCGCGTGGCCTTGGCTGCGCTGGCCGGTGTGGATCGGCCTCGGTGTCGCGCTCGGTTTCCTGATTCCCTACACCGCGGTGCTGGACGCACGCGTGCGGATGCGCGTGGGCGAGATCGCATTCTCGCAACCTACGCGCGTATTCGCGCGGCCGCAATTGCTTGCCGCCGGCGTGCCGATGAACGCGGATGCATTGACCCTCGAACTGACCGCCGCCGGTTACACCGAGGAACAAGGCGGAGCGCACGTGCCCGGCACCTTCAGCCGCGACGGCGACGCGTTCGTGATCGCCTCGCGCGGTTATGCCGATCCTGCGGGCGGCGAACTGCCGCGCCGTGTGCGCGTGACACTTTCGCATGGCCAGATCAGTTCGGTGAAGGATCTGACTTCCGGTCGCATGTTGCATGAGACGCATCTGGATCCCGCGCGCATCGCCGCGCTCTACGGCGTCGAACAGGAAGAACGCCAGGTGGTCCGGTTGGACGAATTGCCGCCGCTGCTGGTGACGGGTCTTCAAGCCGTAGAAGACCGCGACTTCAAGCACCACCACGGCGTGGATTTCACCGCGATTCTGCGCGCGATGTTCGCCAACCTGCGCGCAGGCCACGTGGTGCAGGGCGCATCGACCTTGACGCAGCAACTGGTGCGCAACCTGTTCCTGGACCGCAACAAGAGCTTCATCCGCAAGTTCAACGAAGCGCTGCTATCGGTGCTGATCGAATCCCACTACAGCAAGTCGCAAATTCTGGACGCCTACTGCAACGAAGTGTTCCTCGGTCAGCGCGGCGATCAGGCCGTGCACGGGTTCGCCGCGGCCGCACAGTTCTATTTCGCGCGTCCGGTGCAGACGCTGCGTCCGCAGGAAGACGCGCTGCTGGTTGGCATGATCCAGGGGCCGAGCATCTACGATCCGCGCCGCTATCCCGATCGCGCGCTGGCGCGCCGCAACGTGGCACTGGACATGTTCCATGCGACCGGTTTGCTGGACGACGCGCAATGGCAGGCGGCAAAAGCCTCGCCGCTGGGCGTGACGGCCACACCGCAACTGGTGGCAGACCGCTTTCCTGCTTTCATGGAAGCGGTGCGCGAGCAACTTCACCAGGATTTTTCCGACGCGCAGTTGCGCGGCGGCGGCTTGAATGTCTTCACCACGCTCGATCCGGGCGCGCAGATCGACGCCGAGAACGCACTGGACGACACGCTCGAGGCGCTGGGCAAGCGCGGGCGCAACCTGGAAGGTGCGGTGGTGATCACCGATGCCAACACTGGCAGCGTGCTGGCGATGGTCGGCGGCCGGCGCTCCGATCTGCACGGCTTCAATCGCGCGCTGGACGCGCGGCGACCGATCGGCTCGGCGATCAAGCCGTTCTATTACCTGATGGCATTGGCGCAACCGACACGCTGGAATCTGGCATCGATGCTGGACGACACGCCGGTTTCGCTGCGCCAGCCCAACGGCACCGTGTGGACGCCGAGTAACGACGATCACATCGCGCATGGCGAGGTGCCCATGGTTGAGGCGCTGGCCAAGTCGTACAACCTCGCGAGCGTGCACCTCGGCATGCAATTGGGCGTGGCGCGCGTGGCGAAGTTCCTGCAATCCTTCGGGCTGGCCAACGTGCCTGCCAATCCTTCGTTGTTGCTGGGCGCTGTCGATCTCTCGCCGTTCCAGGTGACGCAGCTCTATCAATACTTCGCCGCCGACGCGCACGCGCTGCCGCTGTCCACGCTGCGCGGCGTCACCGATGCACAGGGCACTGCGATCAAGCGTTACACCGTGCAGCCGGGCGAAGGCGAATATCAACCCGCGGAAAGACTGACGCGCTGGGCGATGCAACAGGTCGTCGATTACGGCACCGCCGCTTCGCTGGGCGATTCCTCGCTCGGGTATTTGCATGTCGCCGGCAAGACCGGCACCTCCGACAGCCAGCGCGATTCGTGGTTCGCGGGCTTCACCGGTTCGCACCTCGCGGTGGTATGGGTCGGGCGCGACGACAACAAGCCGACCGGCTTGTGGGGCGCGACCGGTGCGTTGCGCGTGTGGAAATCCATCTTCGCGAAGTTGCCGACCACGCCGCTGCCTGCGTCACCTGGCGAGGACATCGAATTCGCTTGGATCGATCCGCAGAGCGGGGAGGGCACGCAGGCCGAATGCCCCGGCGCGCGGCAATATCCGTTCATCGCCGGCTACGCGCCGGCCGTGCAGGATCACTGCTTCCTGCAGGAGCTGAAGAATTTCTTCGGCGCTGGTGTAGGCAGCGACAACGCGCCGCAGCCGTCGCCGCAGGATGCGAACGCGATACAACACTGAGCGAGGATCGAACGCGTGCGACAGATTTCACCCCACCGATTGACGATCTTCTGTGCGGCCGCGGCACTTGCCGCCTGCTCGCAGCCACCCGCGCCCGGCGCGCAGAGCATGCGCGCGCCTGACCACGACATCGTCGCCTCGATCCGTGCCGCCGGCTCGCGCGATACTTCGGTGGTCGAGATCGCGCCGCTGCGGAATCCGGCGATCGACGGTTTTCTCGATGCCGCGCACGCTGCCGAACGCGCCGGCAATATCGCGCTCGCGATTTCGAAAGCCGATTCGGCGCTGGGTCTGGCGCCAGATGCACCCGACATCCTGCAATACCGCGCGGAATTGGCCGTGCGCGTGAAGGATTACGCAACCGCCGAGAACGATGCCCGCCGTTCGTATCAACTGGGGCCGAAAGTCGGCGGCTTGTGCGCAAAAAACTGGCAGACCGTGCTGGAAATCGAGCAACTGAAAGGCAACGCGCAAGCGGTGCAGAACGCCCGCACCGAGCGCGACAAGTGCCAAGTGCAGGGGCCGATAAGGATGTGATCGGCACTGCATTGCCGTCCGGCAAAGTACGCGCCGACACATAAATAAAGAATTTTCCGCTTGTCGCGCCGCAAGTCGGAGAGTACGACCTCCTCAGGGGAATCGCCGTTACCTGTTGCTTCAGGGGGGAATCATGAGTGCTTGGCTCAAGTTGAGCGTTGCAGTCGCCCTCGTTGGCGGCGGACTATTACCCGCGCAATTTGCCCATGCAGCCGCAGGTCCGGACAACTGCGATGCGGCGTCAGGAGGGTGTCCAACGACAAAGGCGAACGACGCTAAGCCGAAGCAAACACTTGGTGTTGTCCAGGTAAATGGAGTTGCACTGCCACCCGAGAAGTACCTACCCGGCATAACCTCGCCGCTCGAAATGTATGCTCCGCTCCCAATGGTGAGCAGTCTTGGCCTCTGGAATGCGGCAACTTAGGCTTCTTAGGCCAGTACTTCGACGAAGAGAGCGGGCTGTACTACCACGGCGCGCGGGACTACAGTCCGGGGCTTGGGCGCTACATCGAGAGCGATCCGATCGGGTTGGCGGGTGGGATTAACACGTATGTCTACGCTGGGAATAATCCCATCAGTACAGTCGATCCGACAGGACTGATCGGTTATATCTGCCAGAAAGGCAACAGCATAGGAATCGACCCTCCTATTAACTTCCAAGGTGGGACGCCAGCGCAAATAAGTATGATGAAAGCAGCCATAGAGAGTGCTTGGTCAGGACAATTTGGCCCATACACCGTGAGCACCACAGTCACTAGCGTCCCGTGCTATAACTCTGCAGTAAATGTGGCATATGTGGTTCAAGGAAAGGGCTATTCAGAAACGTGGGGAGGTCGAGCAGGTGGCCCTTGGTTTTCCGTACCCTCACGTCCTAACGGAGTCGATTACGCGCACGAGGCTGGACATATGCTCGGTCTATCCGACGTTCGAGATATTTCAGGGCAAGGTGTTATAGACCCCTAGTAACGGGTAATTCTCCAACCGCCGATGATATTTCTACTGCATTGGCCAGCCCTAACAATGTCGAAGGGTGTGGGTGTGATAAATAAAAGAGTAAAAGTAATCATCTTAGTTTCCGCGTTGATGCTAGCTTCCTGTTCAAGCTCGGGCGATTATGTCGTTATAAGCAAACCCTTTGGGCTGTGTGCGCCGCGATCCATGGGCGTGAGTTACAATTTGAAGTCAGGCATAGACGTCCAGGCTGGCACGATCGAACAGGGTAGTACGAAGATTGATATTTATATTACGCTTTATCCCGATATTTCTTTTTCCAAGAGGGAGAGAGCAAAATTACAACCAGGTGAGTTTAGGTTTTTCTTTGAATCATCAAAAAAAAATGGCGAAGAAACAAGGATCTATACGTTTAAAAAATTTAATGAACCGATTTTTGTTGAGTTAAATTATCACAAGGACGACGTACGACAAGTGGTTTTAGTACATAAAATTGAGAGTGCTTTCTTCGTTTGCTCTAACTAACATGAAATAAAGCAAAAATGGATCAACTCGCATGGACTGAGCCGACAAGCCCACCAACATCGCCTATCGTCCGATGAATCTGGCGATGTCGGCCTGGAATTCGTCCAATGGCCTGCGCAACGTCAATGCCTATGACGAGGACATGTGGCTGATCGGCATCCGCGTGCCGAATATCCAGCGCTGGGACTACGGCTACGACACTGCCAACCGGCTGACCACGATCACCGACAACCTCGACGGCACGCTGAGCCAGACGCTGACCTACGACGAACTCGACCGCCTGAAGACCGTCACTTCGAACGTCGAGAATGAAAGCTACAACTATGACGCCAGCGGCAACCGCACCAGCCAGACGGTGAACGGAATCTCCTCCACCTTCGGCATCGACCCGGCCAGCTACCGCGTGAACAGCGAGACCAGCAGCGGCAGCACGATCAACTACAAGTACGACCTGCAAGGCAATCTGTTCGGCTACGGGCCGGGGACGCCGGCGCAGATGTTCTACTACAACGGCTTCGATCGTCTCAATGGAACCTACGTGGGCGGTCTCAGCGCCCATTACGACGTCAACCCGGAAGGCCAGCGGCTGCGCAAGTACACCAGCAGCACGGACACCTACTTCGCGCCGGATGTCGGCGGTACGCTGCTGGCGGAAGATCTGAACGGCGATTGGTACGACTATGTCTGGCTCAATGGCCGGGTGGTCGAGGTGATCTCCAACGGCGGCGTGTATTCGCTGCACGACGACCAGACCGGTCGCCCGGAAGTCATGACCGCCCCGGGTAGCAACACGATCGCGTGGAAGGTCCATCCGTTGCCGTTCACCAGCACGGCGATGACCAACGTCTGGGGACCCTTCAACCTTGGCTTCCCGGGGCAGTACTTCGACGAGGAGAGCGGGCTGTACTACAACGGCGCGCGGGACTACAGTCCGGGGCTTGGGCGCTACATCGAGAGCGATCCGATTGGACTTGCTGGCGGGATTAACACGTATGTCTATGTCGGGAATAACTCGATTACAAGGATTGATCCAACAGGGCTCGCTACCTATTTGCTCGGAGTTAACGGCTCGTTGACGTTCTTGGGTGGCGGTCAGCTTTCCTTCGGTATTTATTTCAATCCGGGACTTTCCGGTCAGAATTTCGGACTTGGTGTTTATTCTAGTCAAGGTGCGGCGGTTGGATTCAACTTGGGGGCCGGCGCGTATGTAGGCGCTCTAAATGGGAGCCCCTGCAAGCTGAAAGGTAACACCGCTGATGTGAATGGGACTTTTGGCCCCGTCCAGACATCTGTGAGTTTTGATACCAGCGACGGAACCATGTCAGGAATTGTCGGCGCGACTGTAGGAGTGCCTGCAGGGGTCTCGGTGTCGTACTCGCATACCGAGTCATTTGGCGTTGAGGATATCGCGCCTGTAATTCAACAGTTCGAATTCAATGCCATAAATACCGCAGTAGCGGGCGGTCGTTGGTAAGGGTCAAGAAACATGCTGATCATGGAAACCTTGGGAGTAACGCTGTTGGCTTCTATGATCAGCGCGTTAGCCATGCTACTGTGGATGGCGGCTCATTCGAAGAAGTATTTCGACAAGAGCAACGAGCGTTACTACAAGGTCACAATGGGTGGTGGCAATCCACTCAATGCGATTTTTTATCGCGATCTTCTTTCGGAGGACGGCTTGCGGTGGCGTGCATTGATAGGAAGGGTAGTGGGGATTATATGGGTTGCATTTGTAGTGGCGGTAATTATTGAATCCTTGATCGCGTAGGACTTCGGCAGGTGAGAAAGAGGTCTGTACAAGTCGAGTAATTACCCAACACTGGAACTCGGCCAACGGTCTGCGCAACGTCAATGCCTATGACGAGGACATGCGGCTGATCGGCATCCGCGTGCCGAATATCCAGAGCTGGGACTACGGCTACGACACCGCCAACCGGCTGACCACGATCACCGACAACCTCGACGGCACGCTGAGCCAGACGCTGGACTACGGCGAACTCAGTCGTTGAGGACCTTCACCGCATCGCCTGCGCCAGCGCCGCCAGAAAGGCTTTGCGCCACGCGGTGATGTCGTGTTCTTTCAGATAATCGAACATCGCCTGCCAGCGTTCGCGGCGTTCGGGTAGCGGCATGGTGAGGCCGCGCTCGATCGCGGCGACCAGTTCGTCGATGTCGTAGGGGTTGATGCAGAGCGCGGAGTCGAGTTCGCGCGCGGCGCCGGCGAAGTGCGAGAGCACCAGCACGCCGGGATCGTGCGGCGCCTGCGCGGCGACGTATTCCTTGGCGACGAGGTTCATGCCGTCGCGCAGCGGCGTGACCAGCGCCAGTTTCGACATGCGGCAGAAACCGGCCAGCGTGTTGTGCTGGAAGCTGCGGTTGACGTAGCGGATCGGCACCCAGTCCGGCTCGGCGTAGCGGCCGTTGATGGCGCCGGCCATCCGCTCCAGACGCGTGCGCAGTTCGCGATATTCCGGAACCTCCTGACGCGAAGGCGGCGCGATCTGCAGGAATGAAACCTTGGCGCGCCAATTCGGATGCGTGCCGAGGAAACGGCCGAAGGCTTCGAAGCGTTTCGGCAATCCCTTCGAATAATCCAGACGGTCGATGCCGATGGCGAGATCGCGCCCCTCCAGGCTGCCGCGCAGACGTTCGCTGGCCGCGCTGCGCACCGCGCTGGCGGCCTGTTTCGCCACGCGTTCGGTGTCGATGCTGATCGGAAAGGCCGCGCTGCGGAACGTGCGGCCGTCGCGCATGCGCACACGGCCGTCGCGCTCGACTTTCGCGCCGCATTCCTCGCGCAAGTAGTCGTGCAGCGCGCGTACATCGTCCTTCGTTTGCAGGCCGACCAGATCGTAATCGCCGAAGGTCGAAAACAATTCCTCGTGGCCGGGCAGGGTGTTCAACAACTGCGCCGGCGGCAGCGGGATGTGCAGGAAGAAACCGATCGGCGCCTCCACGCCAAGCTTGCGCAATTCAGAGGCCAGCGGGATCAGGTGATAATCGTGCACCCACACGCGATCGCGCTTGCGCAGCAGCGGCGCGAGCCGCTGCGCGAACAGCTTGTTCACTTCGAGATAGCCGGCGTGCTGCTCGCGGCTGTAATCGACCAAGTTGGGCTGGAAGTGCAGCAGCGGCCACAGCGTGCGGTTGGCGAAGCCGAGATAATACGCGTCGTATTCGGCGCGGGTGAGATCGAGCAGCGCGTATTCGATGTTGCCGTCGCGCTGCTCGCGCAGCTCGCGCGAGCCGGGCGTGACGATCCTGCCGCTCCAGCCGAACCAGAGCCCGCCGGTTTCGGAGAGCGCGGACTGCATTGCCGCCGCCAGGCCGCCCGCGCGCGATTCCTTCGGCAAGGCGACGCGATTGGAGATGACGACCAACCGCCCTTTCGAACGTTCCCCTTCCGGGTCTCGCCCATTTGAAGCAGGGCTCACAGGATGTCGCTCCATTTGGTCGAGAGCGAGCGCGCGGCGTTGATCAGGCCGACCATCGAATAGGTCTGCGGGAAATTGCCCCACAGTTCGCCGGTTTCCGGATCAAGATCCTCGGACATCAGGCCGAGCGGATTGCGCATCGAAAGCAGTTTCTCGAACAGCTCGCGCGCTTCGTCGGTGCGACCGATCGCGATCAGCGCCTCGACGTACCAGAAATTGCAGACGATGAAACTGGTTTTCGGCGCGCCGAAGTCGTCGGGTTTGGCATAGCGCAGCAGGAAACCGTCGCGCATCAGCTTCTCGCCGACCATCTGTACCGTCTTGACGAAACGGGGATCACCAGCCTCGATGAAGCGCAAGCCCTCCAGCAGCAACAGGCTGGCATCGAGATCGTCGCTGCCGAAGGATTCGACGAAGTAACCGTCCTGGTGTACGGCGTGTTTCAGCACGATGCCGCGGATGCGCTCAGCGCGGCGGTGCCAGAAGCGCGCGCGTTCCTCCAGTTTCAGCCAGCCGGCGATGCGCGCCAGACGGTCGCAGGCGACCCAGCACATCACGGCGGAATAGGTGTGCACGGATTCGCGCCCGCGCAGTTCCCACAAACCGGCATCGGGTTGATCGAAGAGTTTGTATGCCGCTTCGCCGCAGCGTTCCAGGCGCTTGAAGGCGGTTTCGTCGCCCGGCGAAACCAGCCGGCGGTCGCAGAACATCTGTGTGGCCGCCAACACCACGCTGCCGTAGATGTCGTTCTGCTGCTGCTTCCAGGCCTCGTTGCCGACCCGCACCGGCCCCATGCCGCGATAGCCTTTCAGATGCGGTTCCTGACGTTCGGGCAATTCGTCCTGGAAATGGATACCGTATACCGGCGCCATGCGGTCGCCTTTCATGGCGAGGTTGTAGATGTAGCGCATGTACTCTTCCATGCTGCGCGTGGCGCTGAGGCGATTCAGCGCCCGCACCGAGAGCGCCGCATCGCGCGGCCAGCAATATCGGTAATCCCAGGTGCGCATGGTGCCGGGCGCTTCCGGGATCGATGTCGTCATCGCCGCGATGATCGCGCCGGTGCCTTCGTATTGACATAACTTCAATGTGACGGCGGCGCGAATCACTGCTTCCTGCCACTCCGCGGGGATCGATAGATAGCGCGCCCACTCGTGCCAGTAGTCGAGCGTGGCGTCCAGCGCTTCGCGAAAATAGTGCCCGGGCGATTCGTGCAGTGTTTCGTCGGTGCCCATCACGAGGTGCACTTCGCCGTCCAGCAGGAACGGCAGCTCGTCGCGCAGCATCGGCAGTTGCGCGTCGGTGGTGATGCGCAGCGTGAGCGGATCGAGCATGAAGCGCAGGTGATTTGAACCGAAGGTGCGCTCGGGCTTGCGCGCGCCGTAGCCGGTGAGCGGCCGCAGGCGCAAGCGAATGCGGGGCGAACCGGAGACCGGCCGCAGCCGCCGCAGGATCTGCATCGGATGGAAGATGCGGCCGTGCCGCTTGTAGCGCGGCGCGAGATCGGTGATCTCCACCTGCGCGCCGTCCTTCGCCGTCAGGCGCGTCACCAGCACCGCGCTGTTGTTCACGTACCATTGCTCGTGGCCGGTTTCGTTTTCCAGCTCGATATCGAAGAAGCCGGCTTCGCCGATCCGCGGCGAGAGCAGCGAGCAGAACACAGGATCGCCGTCGAATGCCGGCACGCAGTGCCAAACGATCCGGCCGCGGCCGTCGATCAGCGCGTTGATGGTGCCGTTGCCGATGATGCCGAGATCGAGATTGGCCTGCTGCGGCCGCGAGCGCATCGCTCCGGCTTTCTGCTGCGCGTCGTGTTCGGATGCGCGTTGTTTGCGGCTGAGCGGTTTGGCCGGCTTGGCCTTGAGCTTGTCGGTCGCGTTCCGCTTCGCTGTATTTTTCTTGGCCGATGCGCGTTCGCCTTTGGTCGGGCGTTTGCGTTTCGATGCGGAAGAAGACTTGGTTGACTTGGCCACGATGGCTCCTTATCAAAGAGATCAAATGATGCGCCGCGCCACACCGCGTACCCAGGCACGCACGGCGGCGGGATCAGGCAGCGCGAAATTCGCTTGCGTCGGGCGTCGCGCGCCGACGATCACGCTGACGCCGCCGCGGGCATTGGTTTCCGCGAAGGCATGTTCGTCGGTGAGATCATCGCCAAGCATCCACGGCTGCCGCCCGCGAAAGGGCGCGCTTTCCATCAGCGCGGCCAACGCGGTGCCCTTGTCGAACTCCGCGGGTTTCAATTCCACTACGTGGTTTCCGTGCTGCAAGGCGTAACCGCTGCCCGCGTGGCGCAGCAATTCCTGCGCGAGCGCTTCGACTTCCGCGCGCCGTGCCGGCGCATTGCGGTAATGCAGCGCCAGCGCCTGCCGCTTGTCTTCCAGCAGCACGCCGGGCAAATCCGCGATGCGCGACTGGGCCAGCGTGCGTAGCGAGCGGATGCGCGTCTCGCCGCGGTTTTCGCGCACGCTGCCGTCGGCGTGCCGCAATTGCGCGCCGTGCAGACCGGCGGCGGCGTGGTCGCGCCAATCGAATAGTTGATCGATCTGTTGCAGCGAGCGTCCGCTCAGCAGCGCCACCGCGCCATGCAGGCGCTCGCGCAAGCTCGCCAGGTCCTCGTGCAGCCGTGCGTCGACGTGCACACCCTGCGGCGTGGATGAGAAGTCCAGCAGCGTGCCGTCGACGTCCACAAACAGCGCCCAGCCATCGTCCGCACCGGGATCGGGCGGAGCGGGGAGGACATCGGTGGATTGGCGATCGGTGGTCGGCACCTCGATCCGTCAAAGTGGCCCGACCGAATATTCTGCCGCATCGGTTGTGAACGGCCAAACCACAATCGCGGTTCGACCGATCAGTGTAGCATCGCGTTCACGACCTCATGCACCTGCTGCGCGAGTTTCTGACGATCGTGCGGTTGCAAGCCGAGCGTGGAAATAGGTTCGCCGATGCGGACGATGATCGTGCCCGGCCGCACCTGGAATCCAGAGGGGCGCAACACCGCGCCGGAACCTTCGATCGCCACCGGCACCACCGGCACCTGCGCCTCGATCGCGGCTTGGAAGGCGCCGCCCTTGAACGGCCGCAATGCACCGTCCCGACTGCGCGTGCCTTCCGGAAACGCGCAGAGACTCGCGCCTTCGCGCAGCAGGTGCGCCGCCGCGCGCAGGTTGCGCGAGGCATCGCGCGCTTTGCCGCGCTCAATGAACACCATGCCCATCGCGGCCGCATACCAGCCGATGAACGGCACCTTGCGTAGTTCCTGTTTCAGCACGAAACGCAGCGGTATCGGCAGCGCACGGAACAATGCGCAGATGTCGATGATGGACTGATGATTGGCCACGAATACGTGCGGCCGCGAGAAATTCACGTGCTCCAGACCTTCCACGCGCAAACGTGCCAGTGCGCCGTGCAGCAGGCCCGGCGCCCACAGCCGCGCCGCCATGCGCAATGGCAGATGCGTGCGGCCGCCGTTTGCGGCTTTGACGATCAGCGCCAGCACGATGCAGCCGGCGGTCCAGGCGATCGTGTAGATCAATTGCAGCGCGTTCAATGCCTTCCAGCCGAGGCGCATCGGCCACGCGCTCCCCGATCCGGCGTTCATCACCACGCTCACGCTCGCCCTCACGAATACTCTGTCGGACAAAATCATATGATGGGCCACTCGCCCGTGCTTGAAGCAGCACGAGCTCGGCCGCATCTTGTCCGCTCGACTTTTCTGCAGAGGTCGCCATGCGCACCGACAAACTCACCTCACGTTTCCAGCAGGCGCTGTCCGACGCACAATCGATCGCGGTCGGGCGCGACAACAACATGCTGGAGCCGGCGCACGTGCTGGCCGCGCTGCTGGACCAGCAGGGCGGTTCGACCGCGCCCATGCTGGCGCAGGCCGGCGTCAACGTGCCGCTGCTGCGCGAGCGTGTGGGCGAAATCCTGCAACGCCTGCCGCGGGTGTCCGGACAGGAAGGCAACATCAATGTCAGCAACGAGCTGACGCGGCTGTTCAATCTCACCGACAAGCTGGCGCAGCAGCGCGGCGATCAGTTCATCGCCAGCGAATTGTTCGTGCTGGCGTGTCTGGAAGATCGCGGCGAGGTCGGTGCGGCGTTGAAGGCCGCCGGCGCCAACAAGCAAAACATCAACGCGGCGATTGACAAGCTGCGCGGCGGCGAAAAAGTGCAATCGGAAAACGCCGAAGACCAGCGTCAGGCGCTGGAGAAATTCACCATCGATCTCACCGCGCGCGCCGAAACCGGCAAGCTCGATCCGGTGATCGGCCGCGACGAGGAGATCCGCCGCGTGGTGCAGGTGCTGCAGCGGCGCACCAAGAACAATCCCGTGCTGATCGGCGATCCGGGCGTCGGCAAGACCGCGATCGTGGAAGGTCTGGCGCAGCGCATCGTCAACGGCGAAGTGCCCGAAGGCCTGCGCGACAAGCGCGTGCTGGCGCTGGACATGGGCGCGCTGATCGCCGGCGCCAAGTTCCGCGGCGAGTTCGAGGAGAGACTGAAGGGTGTGTTGAACGACCTTGCCAAACAAGAAGGCCGGATCATTCTCTTCATCGACGAGTTGCACACGATGGTCGGCGCCGGCAAGGCCGAAGGCGCGATGGACGCGGGCAACATGCTGAAGCCCGCACTGGCGCGCGGCGAACTGCACTGCATCGGCGCGACCACGCTGGACGAATACCGCAAGTACATCGAGAAGGACGCCGCGCTGGAGCGGCGCTTCCAGAAAGTGTTCGTGGGCGAACCGACGGTCGAGGACACCATCGCGATCCTGCGCGGCCTGAAGGAGCGCTACGCCGTGCACCACGGCGTCGAGATCACCGATCCCGCGATCGTCGCCGCAGCGACGTTGTCGAACCGCTACATCACCGATCGCCAGTTGCCGGACAAAGCCATCGATCTGATGGACGAAGCGGCCTCGCGCATCCGCATGGAGATCGATTCCAAGCCGGAAGAGCTGGATCGCATGGAGCGGCGCCTGATCCAGTTGAAGATCCAGCGCGAGGCTTTGAAGAAGGAAAAGGACGAGGAATCGAAAAAGCGCCTGGCCGATCTCGAAGCCGACATCGAGAGGATGGAGCGAGAGTTCTCCGATTTGAACGAAGTCTGGAAGTCGGAAAAGGCCGCGGTGCACGGCACGACGAAAGTGAAGGAGCAGATCGAGGCCGCGCGGCTGGAACTGGAAGCGGCGCAACGGCGACAGGATTACGCCAGAATGAGCGAAATCCAGTACGGCCGCTTGCCGGAACTGGAGAAACAACTCGCCGCCGCGCAGGCTGCTGAAGCCAAGGGTTTCACGCTGTTGCAGGACAAGGTGACGGCTGAGGAGATCGCTCAGGTCGTCTCGCGCTGGACCGGCATTCCGGTGTCGAAAATGCTCGAAGGCGAGCGCGAGAAGCTGCTGCACATGGAAGACGCGCTGCACAAGAGCGTTATCGGTCAGGACGAAGCCGTGCGCGCGGTCGCCGATGCAATCCGCCGCGCGCGTGCCGGCTTGTCCGATCCCAATCGCCCTTACGGTTCGTTCCTATTCCTTGGCCCGACCGGCGTCGGCAAGACCGAACTGTGCAAAGCGCTCGCGGGTTTCCTGTTCGACACCACCGAGGCGATGGTGCGCATCGACATGAGCGAGTTCATGGAGAAGCACTCCGTCGCACGATTGATCGGTGCGCCGCCCGGCTACGTTGGTTACGAAGAAGGCGGCTATCTCACCGAAGCGGTGCGCCGCCGTCCATATTCGGTGATCCTGCTGGACGAAGTGGAGAAGGCTCACCCGGACGTGTTCAACATCCTGTTGCAGGTTCTGGACGATGGCCGTTTGACGGACGGTCAAGGACGCACGGTGGATTTCCGCAATACCGTGATCGTGATGACGAGCAATCTGGGTTCGCACCAGATCCAGGAAATCGCATCCAGCGGCATCGACGAGGATTCGCCCGAGGCTTACACGCAGATGAAAGCGGCCGTGATGGGGGTCGTGCAGGCACATTTCCGCCCCGAGTTCATCAATCGACTGGACGAGATCGTCGTGTTCCATCCGCTCGACAAGAAACAGATCCGCGAAATCGCACGCTTGCAGACGCAGTATCTGGCGAAGCGGTTGCAGGAACGCCAGATCGATTTGGAAATCTCCGACGGTGCGCTGACTGTGCTCGGCAACGCCGGGTTCGATCCGGTCTACGGCGCGCGGCCGCTGAAACGCGCGATCCAGACGCAACTGGAAAATCCGCTGGCACAGAGAATCCTATCCGGGGAATTCGGCGCAGGCGACACAGTCGTCGTGGACAACCAGGGCGGAAAATTGGTGTTTCACAAGCGCTGAATCAGCGTGCAGGCGGCGCGCCGATAACGTATCGCCAGTGCCACGGCTCGAATTCGATGCCGTGAGAGTTGCCGGGCGGATAGGACAAACGAAATCCGTATTCGGCCGCGTGCTTTGTCAACCAGGCGTAGGCGCGTGTGCGCGCGAAGCTGGCGTCCGCCGCCTTGCTGTGCGGCGTGGTCAGATCCACCGCGCAGCCGCTCTGGTGTTCGCTGTAACCGGGCGGTGCGTTGATGCGCAGCGCCGATTGCATGCTCATGCCGTGACGCAATTTGTCGCGCAACAACCCGGCCTGGTAATCGGCGCTGCGATACCCGGACACGATCTGCAATGTCACGCCTTGCGCTTCCGCCGCCACGATCATCTCCTTCAGGGCGACCGCGGCATGCGGATCGAGTTTGACGGGCCGGCCGCGAATGTCGCGTCCCGCAATTACCAATTGCGTCGCTTCGGGTATCGGCGACAGGTCATGTGCACTCGCGTAATCGCTCTGCACGCCGAGTTCGCGATCGATGTTGGCGACTTGCCGCTGATACGGCGCGGTTGCGGATGCAGGCGAAGCGCTGCACGCCGAAGTTTCAAGAGATTGCGCCGCTGCTGCGTGTGGTGTACAGATCGCGAACATCGCGGAGCACACGATCGATGCGAAGAATTTCGATGGCGCGGCGAACATCTTCGACGCTCGAGAGGAGGTTTGCCGCATTGTAGGCGGCGGGCGCGTGTTGCGCCCGCCGCGTGCGGTCAATGTCCGCCGTTGCTGCCTTGCACCGGATTGGGATCGATGTTGCCTTTCTGGATCGCACCCTGATTCAGCACGCCTTGATCCTTCGGCTTCACGGGCGAATCCTGGCCCGCGTAAGGGGTGTTGACGGTGGCGTACTGGCCGGTGGCATTTTTGTTGCTGCCGCTGCCGGAATTGCCGGCATCCTGGCCTTGCCCGCCGCCGGTGTCCTGGCCGCCGGGTTGACCGGGATGTACGACATTACCCGTGCCATTGACCACTTCGCCGCCGCCGTAGTTGGGCATGTCGGAGGGATCGCCGTTGCCACCGTACTTGGGCACCGCGCCGCCCTGCACCGGTTTGCCGTCGTGGTATTTGACGCCATTCTCGTCGTAGCCGTTGACCAGTTTGCCGTCGGACCAGGTATTGCCTTGGCTGTCCTTGCCGTTGGCGGGATGGCCCCAGTCATCGTTGAGAGCGTTCAAAGCTTCGCCATAGCTGCTGCCGTTGGCATCGCCGCCTTGGTTCGATTTGCCGGTCGGTTTGGAAGGCGCGTCCGATGGCTGGTCTGCTGCGCCGACCATGCCGCCGTTGTTGAAATGGGGTGTGTTGCCGTTGGCCATGCCCGGCGCGCTGCCGCTTTGGGTCAGGCTGCCCGCGCCGTTGTTGTAACTGCTGCCATAGCCGTAACCTGCGCCTTTTTGTTGACCGTAACTGCCGTACTTGCCGCCGGTTTGCTGGCCGATCTGCTGCCCATTCGGGCCCGTCACGGTCTGTTGCCCGATGGCAGAACCATTGGGTGTAGTGAGGTTCTGTCCGGATTGTCCGTACTTGTAACCGGAAGAGCCGAGAGCGCCGTTGTCTTGCGCATTGCTGCCGATACCCGCGTGAGATTGCCCGATACCCGGCCGGTTGGCGATGGAACCGCCGGCCTGTATGGGATTGATGTGCGCAGCGTGCGGCGTGGAAGACGCCGCAGCCGGATAACCGGCGCCGGACGGATACGCGTACTGCGCCGGTGCGCCGGCGGCGAAACCCAGCGCAATGACGAGACCAATGATGCGTACGAAACGAATGTGCCAAGACATGTTCGGTTCCTCATTCGACAAGGAAGAAGGCGGTCTCAACCGCCATCCAGGTTCAAAGTGTCGCGGTCGCTCTTGCGGCGGCGCTGTTCCTTGGCGTCAAAACTTGCCAAGCAGCCGTCGCGCTTGACCATCGCGCAATCGAGATAGCTGCTCGCCTCGGCCAGCGCCGCGCGCACGGCTTTGCTGGCCGGCGTGTTCTGCGAATGGTGGAAGTCGCCACCCACGCCGTTCCAGCTCACGCCGCCGAGGTCCACGTTGCTGTCGCTGCTACGGCCCTCGACCGTGCGCGAGTACAGCACTTCGGACGTTTCCGCGTCGATCACGCGCAGATCGATCGCGACATACGCCTCGCTCTTGCCGCCGCCGACATGGAAGCCGGCGAAGCTGACGCCGCCGCCAGTGTCCGAAGTATTCTCGGTGTAGGAGGCCACCGAGCCGGTGATCAGATAGCGCGCGCCGGTAATGTTGCCAGTCGCCGGGCCGCTGCCCTGGCGCACGCGTCCGGAACGCGCGAAATCCTGCTCGGCCAGTACCGCGTTCACCTTGCTGCGCTCGACCACATTGAAGTCGCCGGTGGCGGAAAGTTCGTTGCTGAGCACGTCGGCCAGTTGCTTGCCGACGTCGCCATGGAACCAGCTCGCGCCGCTGCCGCTGTCGGTGAAATCGACGATGGCCACCGCTGGCCGCTCCTGTGCGGCGAGGCCAGCGCTGGCTGTGAGCACGAGCACGCCGATGGCGTGGATGATGTGTTTGCGTTGCATGGTAGCCCCCTTATCGACTGGTGTTGCGAATGGCGCTCGACGCGCACGCTCAGGTCTTGCGCTTGCGCACCACTGCCTGCAGCGGACGGATTTCATTGACGTAAGGCAGAAGCAATTTGCGATTGCGCGCCACGCCGGCCGCGTGCGCCTGTTCCCGTTGCAGTTCCGCGGCGTCCGGCGCGTCCCCGCAGCCGCTGCCGCCGCAATCCGCCATCGGTGTACCCGGCGGCACCAGGATTTCGTCGATCACGCTGGCGACGCGCTCATAGCGTTTCGAATCGAGATGACGCTCTTCGACAATCTGCCGATCGGCCTGACCGTTGCTCAGGTTCAGCGCCAGATTCATCGTCGTCGAATCCGGCATCGCAACGGCTTGAATCGCACCGGTGGCAGTCTGCAATGCCTGCTGTTGCTGCGCCGCTGCGGCTTGGATCTTCGCCTCGTCGCCGCTCTGCATCGCCGCGGTCATCGCCGCTTGCGCCTTGGCGAGCGCCGCTTCCACACTTGCTTCCTGCGCGGCGTTGGACTGCGCGGCAGCCTCCGCATTGCTGGCGAAAGCTTGTTGCCGGCGCAGCGCATCGAGATCATGCGCGGTGGGGTGCTGCACGCGCTCGGCCGCTGCGCGCATGACGTCCAGATAGAACTCGATGTCGTCTTTGCTCAGCGGCGTGAGTTGCGGGTCGCCCGCCGGCGAACTGCCGGAATCGCCTACGGCGTTCGCGGACGAGGCAGAAGCGTCACCAGAGGGGGAAGGTGCCACGGCGGGAATTGCGATATTCGCGCTCGTGTGCGCCGAGTTGCCGCCACCGCCGCAAGCGACCAGCACGATGCCAAGCACTGCTGGCACCACATGCGCTGCGGCGCGAACGGCAAACCGGATGTGGGGCAGGAACATGGCGTGCAGACTCACGCGCGCAATTGCCCGTTTTCTACGCCAAGGCTTGCCCATTCGCGGCTCAGCGGTTCAGGGTCGCTGCTGCGCGATCGGGTTCCGCTTGATTTTTTGGCTTCAGGCTCAACAATCGGCCATCATTTTCGCTGGAGGACAACGCATGCCGATCTACGCATTCCGTTGCGAAGCCTGCGGACACGAATTCGACCGTCTGCAGAAACTCTCCGAGGCCGACCCGCGCGAGTGTCCCGTATGCGGCGCGGAGGCCGTGAAGCGCAAGGTGACCGCACCGGTGTTTCGTCTGGCCGGCAGCGGCTGGTACGAAACGGACTTCAAATCCGACAAGGACAAGAAACGCAATCTCGCCGGCGACGAGCCGCCGAAGAAGAAAGAAGAGGCTGCCGACAAACCGGCCAAGGCTATGGAGCCGGCGCCCGCTAAGGCCGCATCGGTCGCGGCATCCACGCCTGCCACCGGGACATCGGGCAAAGCCGGCGTCACCTGATGGCGCACGATCGCCTGCCAGCTTCCATTCAGAAGCGCGCGCGGAGACTGATCCCGTCTTGACGGAGAGGGAGCAAGGCCATGCGTACAGCTACAAAAGGATTGATTGCCGCTTTCGCGTTGACCATCGCCGGCGCGGCCGGCGCACAGTATTACAACCCGCCGCCGGGCCCGGGTTATGACCGCGGGCAGACGGTGGTGTGCGAAAGCCAGAATGGCCGCACGGTCCGCTGCAATGTGCCGTGGCGCGACGCGCGCATCGTGCAGCAGATTTCGAACAGCGCCTGCGTGCGCGGTCAGACCTGGGGCTTCGATCGCGGCGGCATCTGGGTCGCGCAGGGGTGTCGCGCGCGCTTCGCGCCGGCTGGCTTCGGCGGAGGCGGCTGGTACCCGCCGCCGAACTGGAACAGACAGATTGTGCTTGACTGCGGCAGCGGCCAGTATCGCTACGGCTTCTGCCAAGTGGATGTAGGCCGCCACGGCCGCGTCTACCTGCGCCAGCAGTTGTCGCGCGCGGCCTGCATCGAAGGCCAGACTTGGGGCTGGAACCGAGCGGGTGTGTGGACCGATCGCGGCTGCACGGGTCGTTTCGTGGTCGATCGCCGTTGGTAGAACTCAACGCGCATCGACATCAACGCCCGCCTTCGCGGCGGGCGTTTTATTTGCGCCGCATGAGCGCCGCGCTTAGCATTTCGCGTTTGCTTTCGCGGAGCGGCATCCGATGCGTACCCACTATTGCGGCCTGATTGGCGAGCGGCAACTCGGCGAGCGCGTCAGCCTGTGCGGCTGGGCCGACGCACGCCGCGATCACGGCGGCGTGGTATTCATCGACCTGCGCGATCATGAGGGGATCGTGCAGATCGTCGCCGATCCCGACAATGCGGACATCTTCGCGATCGCCAGCAAGGTGGGTTACGAGGATTGCCTGCGCGTCACCGGCATCGTGCGCCTGCGCAGCAATGTCAACGACAAGATTCCGACCGGCCGCTACGAAGTGCTGGCCGAATCGATCGAGCTGTTGAATCCCGCGCGCAATCTGCCGTTCGCGCTGCACGAGCATCCGAACGAAGACCTGCGCATGACGTATCGCTATCTCGATCTGCGCCGTCCGGCGATGCAGAAGATGTTGCGCACGCGCATCAGGCTGGTGCACGCGATCCGGCAATGGCTGGATGCGCGCGGTTTCCAGGACATCGAGACCCCGATCCTGACCAAGGCGACCCCCGAGGGCGCGCGCGATTATCTGGTGCCTTCGCGCGTGCATCCGGGGCAGTTCTACGCCCTGCCGCAATCGCCGCAATTGTTCAAGCAGATCCTGATGATGGCGGGCTTCGACCGCTACTACCAGATCGCGCGGTGCTTCCGCGACGAGGACCTGCGCGCCGACCGGCAGCCGGAATTCACTCAGCTCGACATGGAATTCGCGTTCGTCACCGAGCGCGACGTGCAGGACACGGTCGAGGCGTTGATCCGGTACGTATTCAAGGAAGTGATCGATGTCGAACTGCCCGATCCGTTCCCGCGCATGACCTACGAGGAAGCCATGCGCCGCTACGGCTCGGACAAGCCCGATCTGCGCTTCGATATGGAACTGGTCGACATCGCTGATGCGGTAAGTCGGATCGAATTCAAGGTGTTTGCGGAACCGGCAAATGATCCGGATGGGCGCGTCGCCGCGTTGTGCGTGCCGGGCGGTGCGGAATTGTCACGCAAACAGCTCGACGATTTGGCCGTTTATGCGGCCAAATTCGGCGCGAAAGGCCTCGCGTGGATGAAGGTCGAAGACGCTGCGAAAGGGCGCGAGGGCGTCAATTCGCCGGTCGGCAAATTCCTCGACGACGCGACGCTGGAGAAAATCCTCCAATTGACACGCGCGCAAACCGGCGACCTGCTGCTGTTCGGCGCCGGCAAGTGGAAGGCGGTGTGCGATTTCATGGGTGCGCTACGTTTGAAGATCGCGCGCGACCGCGGCCTGGTGGGGGAGGGCTGGAAACCGCTGTGGGTCACGGATTTTCCGATGTTCGAATACGACGGCAGCGAACGGCGCTTCGTCGCCTTACACCATCCATTCACCGCGCCGAAAGTGGACGATGTGGACGACCTGCGCGCCAACGCCGCGACGGCGGTGTCTCGCGGCTACGACATGGTGTTGAACGGTTCCGAGATCGGCGGCGGTTCGATCCGCATCCACCGCCCCGAGATGCAGAGCGCGGTGTTCGAGCTGCTCGGCATCGGCGCGGAAGAAGCGCAGACGAAGTTCGGATTCCTGCTGAAGGCGTTGACGCTCGGCGCGCCGCCGCATGGTGGCATCGCGTTTGGCATCGACCGCATCGCCGCGCTGATGGCCGGCACCGAATCCATCCGGGATGTAATCGCGTTTCCCAAGACCACCAGTGCGCAGGACCTGATGACGGATGCGCCTTCGGCCGTGCCGGATACGCAATTGAAGGAATTGCATGTTGCGGTGGTGCAGGGAGCAGGGAGCATGGAGCAGGGTTGAGAGCGTGCCTTTGAACGGCTGTTCCCTGCCCCTTTCGCCTTCGCCCTGCTCTCTGCCGTATGACCGAACACATCCTCCTTCTCCACGGCCTCTGGATGCGCGGGTTTTCGATGCTCGCGTTGCGGCAACGGTTGTCGCACGCCGGTTTCGAGGTGCACGGTTTCGAGTACGCCAGCGTGGCGGCGCAGCCGCAGAGTTCCCTCACGCGGTTACGCAAACGCATGCGCGCGCTGGCCGACGATCGCGGCGCATCGAGGGTGCACCTGGTGGGCCATAGTCTCGGCGGTATCGTCGCGCTGCAATGCATGCGCGATGACGAAAACTTGCCGCCGGGCCGGATTGTCTGTCTCGGCACGCCACTCACTGGCAGCGCCGCTGCGCGCGGACTGCTGGAATGGCCATTGGGCGAACGCATGCTCGGCTACAGCATGCGCGCGCTGCTGGATGGCGTGCCTGCGTGGCGCGGCTCGCGCGAGGTCGGCGTAATCGCCGGCACGTTGCAATATGGGCTCGGTGCGTGGCTCGGGCATTTCCAGGGTGAGCACGACGGCACCGTTGCAGTGGACGAAACCCGCTTGCCGGGGATCACGGATCACTGCGTGGTCGAGGCCTCGCATCTCGGCCTGCTGTTTTCCGCCGAAGCGGCAGAACAGACGATCGCGTTCCTGCGCAACGGCAGATTCGACGAGCATGAACGCGCCGGCGCGCCGGTTTCGGATTGACGCGCCGAAGCACGTAACCGATTACAATTCGCCGCTTGCATTTGGTGGAATCTCATATGGGTCGGGGACCATCCATTGAAGGCCGCAAGAACGCCGAGGACGCGCGCCGCGGCCGCATGTTCACCAAGTTGTCGCGCGAGATCAGCGTGGCGGCGCGCACGGGTGGCGGCGATCCGGCCGGCAATCCGCGCCTGCGCACGGCGATCGACAAGGCGCTCGACGCCAACATGACCAAGGAGACCATCGAGCGCGCGATCAAGAAGGCGACCGGCGAACTCGAAGGCGTGACTTATGAAGAAGTGCGCTACGAAGGCTACGCGCCGGGCGGCGTGGCGGTGATCGTGGATTGCGTCACCGACAACCGTCAGCGCGCGGTGGCAGACGTGCGCCACGCCTTTTCCAAATTCGGCGGCAATCTCGGCACTGAAGGTTCGGTCGCGTACCTGTTCAAGAAGCGTGGCGTGATTTCCTTCGGCAAAGGCGCGAACGAGGAGAAGATCACCGATGCCGCGATCGAAGCCGGTGCGGAAGACGTGGTGACGAATGCGGATGGTTCGGTCGACGTGCTGACCGCGCCCGACGATTTCGAAACCGTGCGAGATACGATGCAGAAAGCCGGTCTGAGACCCGAGCGCGCCGAAGTCACCCTGCGCGCCGACACGTCCGTTGTGGTGCCCGGCGAACACGCCGAGCAGGTGTCGGGTCTGCTGGAATGGCTGGACGAACTCGACGACGTGCAGGATGTGTATTCGAATGCGCAACTGCCGAGTGAATGATGCGGGACCGGGGGCACGGGGCCGGGGATCGGAGTCCAGCACCGCAAGGTTTCCGCGCGGTGTCTGTTCGAGAGTATCGCGCTGAGCGCGCGGTTGCTCGCGCAAGCGATACGTCAATGCCGCCCAGTCCCCAGTCCCCAGTCCCCGGCTCCATTCGCATCCTCGGCATCGATCCGGGCAGCGTGCGCACCGGCGTCGGCGTGATCGAGGTCGGCGGCAACGGGACGTTGCGTTGCTTGCACCACTGCATGCTGAGCGTGGGCGGCGAAGACGAATTTCCGCAACGGCTGGCACGGATTTATGACGGACTGCTTGCGATCATCGATCAATATCACCCGGCGGAGGCCGCGATCGAACGCGTGTTCATGGCGAGGAACGCGGATTCGGCATTGAAGCTGGGCCAGGCGCGTGGCGCGGCGATTTGCGCGGCGGTGAGCCGGGCGCTGTCTGTGCGCGAATATGCGCCGACCGCGATCAAGCAGGCGGTCGTCGGCGGGGGGCGCGCCGACAAGTCGCAAGTACAGCACATGGTGTCCGTGCTGCTGGGTCTGCACCAACGGTTGCAGGCCGATGCGGCCGATGCGCTGGCCGTGGCGATCGCACACGCGCACACGCGCGAAGGCGCGCAGCGCATCGGCATTCCGGCTACTGCATGGAGACGCCGGCGGTGATTGGCCGTTTGCGCGGAACGCTGGTAGCCAAACAGCCGCCGTGGATCGTGCTGGACGTCGGCGGTGTCGGCTACGAACTGGAAGTGCCGATGTCCACGCTGTACGACTTGCCGGAAACCGGCCGCGAAGTGACATTGTTGACGCATTACGCGATCAAGGAAGACACCGCGGCACTCTATGGTTTCCTGCGTGAAGAAGAGCGCGTGCTGTTCCGCAATCTGCAGAAGGTGAGCGGCATCGGCGCGCGCATTTCGCTGGCGGTGTTGTCGGGTGTCAGCACCGACGAATTTGCGCGGCTGGTGCACGATTCGGATATCGCCGCGCTGACGCGCATCCCCGGGATCGGCAAGAAAACCGCCGAGCGCATGTTGGTCGAACTGCGCGATCGCATCGACGCGATTTCATCCTCGCAGCCGCGCCCGCAAGGCAACCCCTCTTCACCGCAGGACGAAGCCGTGGCCGCATTGCAACAGCTGGGTTACAAGCCGGTGGAAGCGGCGCGCCTGACGAAGGCCGCTTTCGAGGAAGGCGACGACGCCGAGACGATCATTCGCAAGGCCCTGCGTGCAGCGCTGGGCCGCTAGTTCGTGAAATACAGTGGTTCCGAACGTTTCAGCTCTTGATCCTCGCCCGCTAGAGCCAAGTGGACAAAGGCCGCTGCACGGCAATGGCCTGGGTTGCCCAAGCATGCAAAGGTGGGAAGGGGTGGACGACTCCGGGATCGGTCAAGTTCTCTACAAGATGTACGGCAGGGGGCGATGAACGAGCAGGCGATTAACGAGCGCCCCAGTCCGGAGCTGGATGACAGCGCGCAGGCGTCATCCGTCCAGCAACCGGTCGGTCAGACCGCGCTGCACACGCTGGTAATCGGTGCGATCGGCGTGGTGTTCGGCGATCTCGGCACCAGCCCGCTGTACACCATGAAGGAAGCCTTCTACGGTCCGCACGGCATGCCGGCCGATCCGCTCAACGTGCTCGGCATCCTGTCGCTGGTGACGTGGACCTTGGTGATGGTGGTGGCGGTGAAGTACGTCAGCTTCATCATGCGCGCCGACAACAAGGGCGAGGGCGGCATCATGGCCATGATGGCGCTGGCGCAGCGCGCCAGCCGCGGGCATCCGCGCATGCGGCGCATGGTGGTGCTGTTCGCGATCCTCGGCGCGGCGCTGTTCTACGGCGACGGCGTGATCACGCCATCGATTTCGGTGCTCTCCGCGATCGAAGGCCTTCAGGTGAGCGCGCCGGCGCTCAGCCGTTACGTGGTGCCGTTGACAGTCGTGGTGCTGTTCGCGCTGTTCTGGTTCCAGAAGCACGGCACCGGCCGCGTGGGGAGCGTGTTCGGCCCGGTGATGTGTCTGTGGTTCGCGGCGCTCGGCGCAATCGGCGCGTGGAATATCTTCCGCCATCCGTTGGTGTTGCGCGCGTTGAATCCCTGGTATGCGGTGCAATTTTTCGCGCAGCATCAATGGGGCGGATTCTTGGCACTGGGTGCGGTGGTGCTGTGTGTCACCGGCGCCGAGGCGCTGTACACCGACATGGGCCACTTCGGCCGCCGTCCGATCCGCGTGGCGTGGTTCGGTTTCGTGATGCCGGGATTGCTGCTGAATTATTTCGGGCAGGCTGCGCTGCTGCTGCACCGGCCGGACGCCGCGCGCAATCCGTTCTATCTCGCCGCGCCGGAGTGGGCGCGCATCCCCCTGATCGTACTGGCGACCGCCGCGGCGGTGATCGCTTCGCAGGCGGTGATCAGCGGCGCGTTCTCGATCACGCGGCAGGCGATCCAGCTCGGTTTCATTCCGCGCATGCCGGTGGTGCACACGTCAACGGAAGCGATCGGACAGATCTATCTGCCATGGGTCAATCGATTTCTACTGGTACTGGTGGTGCTGGTGGTGATCGGCTTCGGTTCGTCGAATGCGCTGGCTGGCGCCTACGGCATCGCGGTCACAGGCACGATGGCGATCGACACGACGCTGTTTCTGGTGGTGGCGCGGCGAATGTGGAACTGGGGGATCGCGCGCGTGGCCGCGGTCGGCGTGGTGTTCCTCACCATCGATCTTTCGTTTTTCGGCGCGAACACCTTGAAGATCCCCGACGGTGGCTGGTTTCCGCTGGTACTGGGCGGCTGCATTTTCACCGTGCTGACCACCTGGCGGCGCGGACGCGAGCTGGTGATGCGCGAGATCAAGGCAAGCGGCCTGGCGCTGGAGCCGTTCATCGCCAGCATCAGCGAGCATCCGCCCACGCGCGTGTCCGGCACCGCGGTGTTTCTCACCAGCAACGCCGATGCCGTGCCGCACGCGCTGCTGCACAATCTGAAACACAACAAGGTGCTGCACGAGCGCAATGTGATCCTGACCGGCGAGACCCTGGAAACGCCGTTCGCGGATCCTGAAGAGCGCATCCAGATCGAAGATCTCGGCCACCAGTTCTATCGCGTCACGCTGCGCTACGGCTTCGCGGAGGATCCCGACGTGCCGCGCCGCCTGGAGCGCTGCGCCGCCAAAGGCCTGGGATTCGAGATGATGGATACGACCTTTTTCCTGTCGCGCGAAACCATCGTCGCAACCGAACGCCCCGGCATGGCGCTGTGGCGCGACAAGCTGTTCGCGTTCATGGCGCGCAACGCGCTGCCGGCCACGGCGTTCTTCCGCATCCCCAGCAATCGGCTGATCGAGCTGGGTACGCAGGTGGAGATTTGACGTGAGTGCCGAGCAGTGAGTTGTGAGTGACTGCTGTGCTGCCTGTACCCACAACTCACATGTCACAACTCACGCGTTTTGAAACGGAGCAATCATGAGCGCTATCGCTGCGGACGTACACGTGAAGCCTTCCTTGCGCACGCTCGCGCTGGGTGCCATCGGCGTGGTGTTCGGCGACATCGGCACCAGCCCGCTGTATACGATGGGCGAAGTGTTCAGCGCGAAATATGGGCTCAGTGTGTCGCAGGCCAGCGTGATGGGCGTGCTGTCGCTGATCTTCTGGGAGCTGCTGCTGGTGGTCACGCTGAAATACGTGATCTTCATCATGCGCGCCGACAACAAAGGCGAAGGCGGCATCATGGCACTGATGGCGCTGGCGCAACGCAGCGTGCGCGGCGAACGGCGCCTGCGCTGGCTGATCGCGGTGCTGGCGATCTTCGGCGCGTCACTGTTCTACGGCGACGGCGTGATCACGCCAGCGATCTCGGTACTTGGTGCGGTGGAAGGCGTCAAGGTGATCGAACCTTCTCTCGCCCGATGGATCGTGCCGATCAGCGTGGCGATCCTGCTGCTGCTGTTTTTCGTGCAACGGCGTGGCACGGCCGGCATCGGCGCGGTATTCGGCCCGGTGATGTGCGTGTGGTTTCTCGTGATCGCGTTACTGGGCCTGCACTACATCTTGCGCGAACCGCAGGTACTGGCGGCGCTGAATCCGGCGCACGCGGTGCAGTTTTTCATCTCGCACCGCATCGGCGCCTTCGTCGCGCTGGGCGGGGTGGTGCTGGCGATCACGGGTTGCGAAGCGCTGTATGCGGACATGGGCCATTTCGGCGCGCGTCCGATCCGACTGGCGTGGCTGCTGTTCGTGCTGCCGGCGCTGCTGCTCAACTATTTCGGACAAGGCGCGCTGCTGCTGGCCGATCCTGGCGCGGTCAGCAATCCGTTCTATCTATTGGTGCCGCGCGCGCTGCTGGTGCCGATGATCATCCTGGCCGCGGTCGCCACGGTGATCGCTTCCCAGGCGGTGATCAGCGGCGCATTTTCGATGACCCGCGAATCGATCCAGCTCGGCTACGCACCGCGCATGCGCATCGTGCACACTTCGCGCATGTTGTCCGGCCAGGTGTTCGTGCCATGGATCAACGGCATGTTGCTGGTGCTGGTAGTGCTCGCGGTGGTCGGGTTCCGATCCTCGGAGAACCTGGGCGCGGCCTACGGCATCGCGGTGACCGGCACGATGGTGGTGACGACCTTGCTTGCGCTGATCGTGATGCGCCGTCTCTGGCACTGGCCGCTGATTGCGGTGGGCGCGGCCGGCACACTGTTCCTCGTGATCGATCTGTCGCTGTTCGGCGCCAATCTGATCAAGGTCGAGCACGGCGGCTGGTTCCCGCTGGTGCTGGGCCTGCTGGTCTTCATCGTGATGACGACCTGGCGGCGTGGCCGCGAACTGCTGTTGCGCGAATTGCGGCAATCGGGATTGCCGCTGGATTCCTTCATCGCCAGCATCGCAGAGCATCCGCCGCAACGCGTGCCGGGCACCGCGGTATTTCTGACCGCCAACATCAGCGCCGTGCCGCATGCGCTTCTTCACAGCCTCAAGCACTACAAGGTGCTGCACGAGCGCAATGTGATCCTGAGTGTGGAAACGCTGGATACCCCGCTGGCGGAAAGCGGGGAACGCATCGAGCTGAGCGATCTTGGGGCTGCGTTTTACGCGCTGACGCTGCGTTTCGGGTTCGCAGAGAATCAGGACGTTCCAAGTGCGCTCGCGGCTTGCGCCACGCAAGGCATGCGCTTCGACATGATGGACACGACGTTCTTCCTCTCGCGCGAAACCATCGTCGCCAGTCATCGCGCCGGTATGGCGGTGTGGCGCGACAAACTGTTCGCGCTGATGGCACGCAACGCGCTCGCCGCCACCGCCTACTTCCGCATTCCCGGGAATCGGTTGGTGGAACTGGGGACGCAGGTGGAGATCTGATGTGAGTGGTGAGTAGTGAGTCGAAAAAGCTTCGGCCTCGGATTACTCACAACTCACTACTCACCGCTTTCCGGCATAATCCCTCGCATGACGGAATCCCGGCTTGCCGACGCAACGGCCGATCGCGCGGAACTTGCGATCGAGGCGTCGATCCGTCCGCGTCGTTTCGACGAATACATTGGCCAGCGCGCGATGCGCGAACAACTGGGCGTGGCGATCGAAGCCGCGCGCCGCCGCAACGACGCGCTGGATCACGTGCTGGTGTTCGGGCCGCCGGGCTTGGGCAAGACCACGCTCTCGCACGTGATCGCCAACGAACTCGGTGTGGGCCTGCGCGCCACGTCCGGCCCCGTGCTGGAGCGCGCGGGCGATCTCGCGGCGCTGCTCACCAACCTGCAACCGCGCGATGTGCTGTTCATCGACGAAATCCATCGCCTCTCGCCGCTGGTGGAAGAAGTGCTGTATCCGGCGATGGAGGATTTCCAGATCGACATCATGCTGGGCGAAGGCCCGGCCGCGCGTTCGATCAAGCTGGATCTGCCGCCCTTCACGCTGATCGGCGCGACCACTCGCGCCGGCATGCTCACCGGCCCGCTGCGCGACCGTTTCGGCATCGTGCAGCGGCTGGAGTTCTACACGCCGGGCGAACTCGCGCAGATCGTGCATCGCTCGGCGCATATCCTGGGCATCGCCTGCGCCGACGACGGCGCGGATGAAATCGCCAACCGCTCGCGCGGCACGCCGCGCATCGCCAACCGTCTGCTGCGGCGGGTGCGCGATTTCGCCGAAGTGCGCGCAGGCGGCAAGATCACTCGCGCGGCGGCGAGCGACGCGCTGGCGATGTTGCAAATCGATCAATGCGGTTTCGACGGACTGGATCGCAAACTGCTGCGCGTGATCATTGAACAGTTCGATGGCGGCCCGGTCGGCGTGGAATCGTTGGCGGCCGCGCTGGCCGAAGCGCGCGACACCATCGAAGACGTGCTGGAGCCGTACCTGATCCAGCAGGGGTATCTGGCGCGCACCGCGCGTGGACGCATCGCTACCGCGCGCGCGTGGCGGCACTTCGGCTGGAATCCACCTGCGGCCGTCGATCCGGCACTGAACCTGTTCGCACAAACGGGGTCGAAGTGACCAGCGCAGTTCAACCGATATTCAGTTGGCGGCTAAGGGTGTATTGGGAAGATACGGATGCTGGCGGCGTGGTGTATCACGCGGGCTACTTGCGGTTTCTGGAGCGCGCGCGCACTGAATGGTTGCGTGCGCGGGGTTTGGGGCAGACGGAATTGCGCGAGGGTCTCGGTGTGCTGTTCGTGGTGCGCGAGATCGACGTGGCATTCGACAAGCCGGCTCGGTTGGACGACGAACTGGATGCGACGGTACAGCTTGCGCAGCGGCGCAGCGCGAGCCTCGAACTGCAACAGACGTTGCGCCGCGTGCCCGATGGCGAAATCCTGACGCGCGCGCAGGTGCGCGTGGCGTGCATCGATGCGCAGACGTGGCAGCCGCGGCGCATTCCGGATGAAGTGACAAGTTTGATTGAAATTGACGAGTCTCAAATCCGTTCGTCCTGAGGTATCGAAGGGCGAACGGCAAATGCCGAAAACCGTTCGGGGTTCGATAGCTCAACAGGAACGGATGTTCAAGGCTCCAGCCGATAAGGAAGCGCATGAACGGTGAACTCAATATCCTCGACCTCGTGCTGCACGCCAGCCTGCCGGTGAAGCTGGTGCTGCTGATCCTGGTGATTTTCTCGTTCGCATCGTGGGTGATCATCTTTCGCAAGTGGGCGATGCTGGATGCGGCCACGCGCGATGCCGATGCGTTCGAACAGCGCTTCTGGTCGGGCGCCGATCTGTCCGCACTATTCCGCGAGGTGACTGCGCGCGGCGAAGATGCCGGCGGGCTGGCGAGCGTGTTCGAAGCGGGGTTCCGCGAATTCGTGCGTCAGCGGCAGCGACGCAGCGCCGACCCGCGCGCGGTGCTGGAGGCCAGTGAACGCGCGATGCGCGTCTCGGGCACGCGCGAGGTCGACAAGTTGGAGCACAATCTCGAGTTTCTCGCCAATGTCGGATCGATCAGTCCGTACGTCGGATTGTTCGGCACCGTGTGGGGCATCATGGTCGCGTTCCAGGGACTGGGTTCCATCAAGGAAGCGACGATCGCGATGGTCGCGCCGGGCATCTCCGAAGCATTGGTCGCCACCGCGATGGGCCTCTTCGCGGCGATCCCGGCGGTGTGGGCGTACAACCGTTATTCGACGCGGCTGGAACGCATCACCGTGCGTTTCGACACGTTCCAAGAGGAATTTTCTTCGATCCTGCACCGGCAGATCCTTGCCGACGAGCACGCCTAGAACCGGTCACGATCCATGCAACCGCTGCGAACGCGCAAACGCCGCAAGCTCAAGGCCGAGATCAACGTCGTTCCCTATATCGACGTGATGCTGGTGCTGCTGATCATCTTCATGGTGACCGCGCCGCTGTTGAACCTCGGCGTGGACATCCATCTGCCGCAGTCGGCGGCGAAAGCGCTGCATGACGAGAAACAGCCGGTGCTGGTCAGCGTCAAGAAGGACGGTTCGCTGTATCTCACGCTGTCGGGAGGCAAGCGCGAACCGATCGATGCGGACGCGCTAAAGACGAAAGTCTCCGCGTTCGTGAAGGAGAATCCGCAGGTGCCGGTGCTCATCGGCGGCGACGTGGACGCCGATTACGGCAAGGTCTATCAGGCCATGGTGCTGCTGCAGCAGGCCGGCGTGCCCAAAGTCGGACTGATGAGCCAGCCGGTGCAAACGCAGAAGCAATGAGTCGCCCTGTGCCGTTCTTCTGCCCCCTTCAGTCAAGGGGGCGATCAAGCCTCATGAAGCGAGGTTTGATGGAGGTTGTGGAAGCATGACAGTGCCGGTTCGAGCGATAGTGAGTCAGGCTGTTCAAGACCTCGCCTATGGAAAGCCGTGAGGCCACAGTGCGCGCGGTGATCCTGTCCGCGCTGCTGCACATCTGCATCGTCGGATTTCTGGCGCTGGCGATGCTCAACTGCGCGGATTGGCAAGGCATCGCCGATTTCCTGCACCTGCCGAACCCGGTGACCTGCGCCAAACCGATCCAGTTGGCGGGCCCGGTAATCGAAGCCACCTTGGTCGGGCCGGTCGGCGCGCCGCCGCCTAGGCACAGCAAGCGCGCGCAGCCGGCCAATCCGCCGCCGCAACAACGCGAACTGCCCAAACCAGAATTACCCAAGCCCGCGCCGGTGAAAGTGTTGCCGCCGCCGCCGCAACATCCCGATATCAAGGATCAGGAAAAGATCGCCGATCTCGCGCAACAGCAAGCCGAGCAACAGAAAGCGCAGGAAGAAAAGGAAAAACAGCGCATGGCCGAGCTGACGCGCGAACAGGAAGCCGATCGGATCCTGAAACAGCTCGCGCAGATCAAGGCGCAACGCGAGGCGGCCGAGAAGCAGATCAAGCTGGCGCAGCAGCGCGCGCAGCAATTGGCCGATCTGAAGAACACGCCCGAGTTGCCCGATGCCAACGACACCGTGCCGCCGGCCAAGCAGGCGATGACCGGGCAGAACGGGCAAGATACCAGCGCATATCAGGCAGCATTGCAGAACGCGATCACGCCCAACTGGCTGCGCCCGGACAATATTGCGGACGGCACGGTCTGTCCGGTGGAAATCATCCAGATACCCGGTGGTCAGGTGATTTCTGCCAAAGTTCTGCCGACTTGCCACATGGACGAAGCGGGCAGGCACTCCGTCGAGGCCGCGGTACTGCGCTCTTCGCCCTTGCCCTACAAGGGATTCGAAAAGGAGTTCCAGCGCGACATCCTTTTCAATTTCACAGTGACCTCTTCACAATGATGGATCGACGATCATGCGAAACCCCCGACTTCTTCTTGCCTTCCTAATGTTCGTCTGCGCCGGGCTGTTCGCCACGCAAACGCAGGCGCAGGGCCTGACCGTGCAGATCGTCAACGGCGTGCCCTCGGCGATTCCAATCACCGTGGTGCCATTCGGGCAGAGCGCCGGGCCGCCGCCTTCCGTAGACATCGCCGACGTGGTCAGCATGGATTTGAACCGCTGCGGCAAATTCCGCGCGCTGCCCAAGAGCGAAATCGTCGAAACGCCCACCGTTGGTGGCGAGATCAAGTTCCCGACGTGGCAGCAGTTGAAACAGGACTACATCGTGGTCGGCAAGACCAGCGACGCCGGCAATGGCGCGCTGCGCGCGGACTTCGAATTGTGGGACGTCAACAGGCAGCAACGATTGCTCGGCCTGTCGATCACCGGACAGGGCAGCGACCTGCGCCGCGTGGCGCACCAGATCGCCGATCAGATCTACCAGAAGATCATCGGCGTGCGCGGCGCGTTCGACACGCGCATCGCCTACGTCACCGCGGTCGGCACCGGCAACAACTCGCAATACTCACTGATCATCGCCGATTCCGATGGTTACAACCCGCAGACGGTGGTGCGTTCGCGCGAGCCGCTGCTGTCGCCGGCCTGGTCGCCGGACGGCAGCAAGATCGCCTACGTTTCCTTCGAGCATGGCGATTCGGCCATCTATCTGCAGGATGTCACCACCGGTGCCCGCCGGCTGCTTTCCAACAAGCGCGGCATCAACGGCGCGCCGAAGTTCTCGCCCGACGGCCGGCGACTGGCGCTGTCGCTGTCATTCGAGGGCAATCCCGAGATCTATGTGATGGATCTGGGCAGCGGCGCGTTGACGCGCATTACCGACAACCTCGCCATCGATACCGAACCGGAGTGGACCCCGGACGGCGCCAATATCGTTTTCACCTCGGATCGTTCCGGCAAACCGCAGTTGTACGAGGTTTCGGCCAGCGGCGGCGCGGCGCAGCGGCTGACTTTCCAGGGCCAGTACAACGCCGATGCCTCGATCAGCTATGACGGCAACCAGATCGCAATGGTGCAGGGCAACGGAAACGTGTATCGTATTGCAATCATGGACAAGAGCCTGGGCGGCCAGGTGCGGTTTGTCTCCCCGGGCAACCTGGACGAATCGCCGAGTTTTGCGCCCAACGCCAGCATGCTGCTGTATGCCTCCACCGAAGGTCCGCACGGCGTCTTGTATGCGGTGTCGGATGACGGCCGCGTGCGCCAGCGCCTGGTGTTGAGCGACGGCGACGTACGCGAGCCGGCCTGGGGCCCGTATCGGCAGCATTGACGGATGCACGCACGCATGAATCGGCAGTACGCAGGTTTTGATCGAAACACAAGAAATCCAAATCGATTGATCCACTCGTTCAAGAAGAAGGAATCGCCATGAACGCTACCGCTCGCATCACCCTTGCAGCCCTGTTGTGCGTGGGCCTCGCCGCCTGCGCCAAGAAGCAGGAAGTGAAAGCGCCGCCGCCGGAATCCGGCCCGCCGGTCAGCACCGAAACCACCACCACGGCCGGAGCCTACACGCCCGCCGATCTGGACACCGACGCTTGCCTGCGTCAGCGCGTGATCTATTTCGACTTCGACAAGGACGTGATCAAGCCGGAGTTCCAGCAGATCATCGCCTGCCACGCCAAGTACCTGCGCGACCGTCCGATGGCGCGCATGACGCTCGAAGGCAACACCGACGAGCGCGGCACGCGCGAATACAACCTCGGGTTGGGCGAGCGCCGCGGCAACGCGGTGATGAGCGCGCTGGAAGCCGACGGTGGCCAGGCCTCGCAGATGAACGTGGTGTCCTATGGCGAGGAGCGCCCGGTGTGCCGCGAACACAACGAGGATTGCTGGTCCAAGAACCGTCGCGTCGAAATCGTCTACACCGCCAAGTGATCAAAACGGTTCGTAGATGATCTTGCGCAGGTTGCGTTTCGGCAAAGCGCTTGGAATTACGGCGGCGGTCGCGTTGGTGATCGCCGCCCTTTCCGCCAACGCGCAAACGTTGAGCCTGGCAGAACGCGTCGCACGCCTGGAACAGCAGCAGGCGCAGCAGCAATCGCAAGGCGGCGGCGTCAGCCTGGTCAATCAGGTGCAGGATCTGCAATCGCAACTGCAGCAGATGCAAGGCCAGATCGAGGAGCTGCAACACCAGGTGCAGCAATTGCAGCAGCAGAACAAGGATCAGTATCTCGATCTGGATTCGCGCGTCGGCAAACTGGAAGGCAAAGCCGCCCCCGCGCCCTCGTCTCCTGCGAGCGCAGGTGCGTCAACGATCGCGGGCGCACCTGCGGGACCGGCTTCCAGCGCGCCGCCTTCGTCGTCCGCATCAACGGCCACGCCAGCTGGGCCGCCCGGCGCGGAAGAACAGTCCGCCTACAACGCTGCATTCAAATCATTGCAGAGCGGGGATTATGTCGCCGCCGCGCGCGGCTTTCGTGCATTCACCCAGAAATATCCGCAGAGCGCGCTCGCGCCGAATGCCTACTACTGGTTGGGCGAGTCGTATTACGTCACGCAGAACTACTCCGTCTCGCTGGAGACTTTTCAGAGCCTGCTGAAGGATTATCCTAAAAGCGAGAAGGCGCCCGACGCGCTGTTGAAGGTCGGTTATTGCCAGGCCGAGATGAAGAAATACGGCGAAGCGCAGGCGACGCTGACCGCGGTCATCAAGAAATACCCGGGCACCACGGTCGCACGGCTCGCGCAGAGCCGGCTGAAGTCGATCAAGCTGCAAACCGCAAAATAGAGCGGGCTTTGCCGCCGGCTCGTGGCGGATGCCCTGGATTCGAAATTCCTCTTCTCGGCTTCCAAGATTCCCTCGATATGTCGGTTCAGCCCGCGCAAACTGAGGCAATACAGCGCCTGCGCGTCACTGAAATTTTTCATTCGATTCAAGGCGAAGCCGATGCGGTCGGCTGGCCGACGGTGTTCGTGCGTTTGACCGGGTGCCGCTGCGCTGCTCCTGGTGCGACACGGCCTATGCATTCGAGGGCGGCCAGTGGCGCGGGATCGATTCGATTCTTGATGAAGTGCGCGCTTACGGTGCACGGCATGTATGTGTCACCGGCGGCGAGCCGCTGGCGCAGAGGCGCTGTCTCGATTTGCTGGCGTGCCTGTGCGATGCGGGTTTCGACGTCTCATTGGAAACTTCCGGCGCGCTGGATGTTTCGCAAGTCGATCCGCGCGTGCGGCGCGTGGTGGATATCAAGGCGCCGGGTTCGGGCGAATCCGCGCGCAACCGCTGGGACAATCTCCGACATCTGACTTCACGCGATCAATTGAAATTCGTGCTGGCCGATCGCGCCGATTACGACTGGGCCGCTGCGATGTTGCGCGAACGGGATTTGCCTTCGCGCTGCATGGTGCTCTTTTCGCCGGTGTACGGTGCTTTGGAACCGCGCGCGCTGGCCGAATGGATTCTGCAAGATCGTTTGCCGGTGCGATTGCAGGTACAACTGCACAAATACCTGTGGGGCGAGGTAGCGGGCCGATGAAACGCGCCGTGGTGCTGCTCTCTGGCGGCATGGATTCCGCCGTTACGTTGGCGATCGCGCGGGAGCAAGGCTTCGCCTGCCACGCGATCAGTGTCGCCTATGGCCAGCGCCACGTTTCAGAATTGCAAGCCGCAGCGCGAGTCGCAGCGATGCTTGGCGCAGCCGAGCACAAGATCGTCGATGTCGATTTGCGCGGTATCGGCGGTTCAGCGTTGACTGCCGACATCGAAGTGCCGCTGCACGATCGCGTGCATCCCGCCGACGAAATTCCGGTTACCTACGTGCCCGCGCGCAACACGATCATGTTGTCGATCGCGCTCGGGTGGGCCGAGGTGCTGGGCGCCGATGACATCTGGTGCGGCGTCAACGCGGTCGATTACTCCGGCTATCCCGATTGCCGGCCCGAGTTCATCGCCGCCTTCGGGAAGCTGGCGAATGTCGCGACCAAGGCCGGCACGCAAGGCCATGTCATGCGCGTGCACGCGCCGTTGATCGCATTATCCAAGGCCGATATCGTGCGCGAAGGTGTGCGTCTGGGCGTGGATTTTTCCGCGACCGTTTCGTGTTACCGCGCGGACGCGCAAGGCCGAGCGTGCGGACAGTGCGATGCATGCGCATTGCGCGCGCAGGGATTCGTCGATGCGGACGTGAAAGATCCGACGCGCTATGTGCGAGCCGCGCTTGTACGGCCAGCGCGCGGCACCTAAACTTTGCGGTTTGCTTGGGCCGTTAGCTCAGCGGTAGAGCAGCGGACTTTTAATCCGTTGGTCGATGGTTCGATCCCATCACGGCCCACCAACTTCCACCTTATTCGCATCGAGCCATCCATTGCGCTCGCCCTTCGCTGTGCTCAGCGCCAGCTTCGCTGTTTGCGCGCGCTCGCGGCGCGCGCGGTCAAGGCATCGGCTCAGCGCGCGACGCTCGATCCATTACGGCCCATATCCCAGCGATCTCGCAGGCGGCCCCAATCCGTTGGTCGATGGTTCGATCCCATCACGCCAGGCAATTGCATCGTGGCGACCGTTGCATAGATCTCCAGCAATCGCACTGTGATCGCATCGACGCTCCAGGCTTGCGCGTCGAGCGGCCCTTGCATTGCCATTTCCGCGCGGCGTTGCGGATGACTCAGCAATTCGGCCACGCAGTCGGCGAACCGTGGCACGTCTTCCGGTGCGATAAGGGCGCTGCGCGCACCGCGCAATACCGTTGCGGTTCCCATCACCGCGGTCGAGACGATCGGCACGCCCAAAGCCATTGCCTCGATCAGGACCAGACCTTGCGTTTCAGTGGGTGATGCGAACACGAACAAATCGGAGGCGCGATAGCAATCCAGCAGCGCGCCGCGGCGGTCGAGATTGCCGAGGAACAACACGTATCCGCTCAATCCTAGGTTTTGCGCCAGCGTTTTCAGCCGCCCCGCGTCCGGACCTTCGCCCGCGATTACCAGCAGCAAGTCCGGAAATCGCGGGACGAGTACGCGCGCGACGTGCAGCAGGAAATCGATTTGCTTCTCGCGAGCGAGCCGGCTGATGGTGAGCAGCATCGGGCGATCCGGCGCAATGCCATGCCGGGCTCGAAAGGCCGCGCCGTGGCCGCCGCGGAATTCGTCCAGATTGATCCCCGTCGGCAACACGGAGCTTGCGGTGCGCACGCCATAGCGTGCGAGCACCGCCGCCATTTCCGCGGTCGGCGCAATGACATGATCCACCTCGTTGCACAATTGCCGCGACATGCGGCGCGCGAATGCTTCGCCCGCGGCGCGCGGAAGCCACGGCAGATAATGCCGGATGTAGGCCTCGAAATAAGTGTGATAAGTCTCGATCACCGGAACGTTCATCGCCCGCCGCAGCCACGCGCCCAGCCGGTGCGCGCGAAACGGCGTGTGCACGTGCACCACGTCCCATCTGCGCGCGGCGAGCGCGGGCAGCGCACGTCGCAACGCATGCTTGTGCATCAGGCGGTCTTCGGGATCCAAGAAGACGCGCCGAGCGGGCAGGCGCAGCACGCGGAAACGCTCGCCCAACTCGTCATCGTGCGCAAGCGATGACACGCCGTAGTCGGGCGCGACCAGCGTCACGGCGTGTCCGGCTTTCACCAGCGACTGCGCCGTGGCGCGGATGGAAGTGGAAACGCCATTGATGCGCGGAAAATAAACATCCGACAGCATCAAAATCTGCAGCGGCGCGGCAGTTTCCCGTGGCGAAGCCGGTGGGGTGAACTGCGCCAGTCCCTGCACGCGGGATGTCATGCGAACCACATTGATTGCACCGCCAGTGAGGCCACGCCGAGCAACGCGCCGATCACGATTCCGGCGAGGACGTCGCTGGGATAATGCAGGCCCAGCACCACCCGCGAGAGCGCGACCAGCGTGCTGAATGCGATCAAGGGCAGTGCCAGGTGCGGAAACCACGCGATCGCGATGATGCTGAAGCTGACCGCATGCATCGTGTGTCCGGATGGAAAGCTGTATTCGTCCAGCGGTGCGACGTGCGCGATCACGTCGACGTTGGTGCAGAACGGACGCAGCCTGCGCGTGCAGCGTTTCAGCGCCTTGTACAGCAGCCAGGCCACCCAGCCCGTCACCAGCATCTGCACGGCAGTCACTCTGCCGCGCGCGCCGCCTGCGGCTGCGAGCACGATCATCAATCCGTACCAGAACCAACCGTCGCCCAGCTTGCTGACGATCCGGAAACCGCGGCCGATGATATGCGACGTGCCCCAGCGATTCGCGCGCCGGCAAATCCTCGATTCGAATCCCGGACGATCCGGGTTGGACGGATGTGCGAGGGTATTCAAGGCGGTCTCGCGGCGGGAGGTTCGATTCCTCCAGATGCGATCAGCCTGTCAGCGGTTCATTGCGCGCGAACGACTATCGCGTGACGGCGTGATGACAGCGCGGTCGATGCCTGTTCTTCCGTGTCGCCGTTCGTGTTCCATTAACGCGGTTTCGACACGTGCAAGGTAGCATCGACCCTCCGTCCCAAGGGAAAACGAGATGGCAATCAGCAGACAGAGCAGAAAGGCATTGCGCAGCAGCGTCGACGCGCTGGAAACCGCCGCCGATCACATCAAACGCAGCGCCTTGCGCGTTGCCGACAGCGCCAGCGACGTGGCGGACGATGCATGGCGCGGCATCCGCCGCGCGGGTTACGAAGTGGGCGGTTTCGTCAAGCGTCGCCCGGTGGAAACCGCGCTATTGGGCGTCGCGGCGGGTTGCCTGATCGCGGGACTGGTATTCTGGTTCACGCGCCGCGACGAAGACTGACGCCTCGAATCATCCGCGCGGAGTGCGCAGGCGCTGGATCAGGATCGGGATCAGGGCCAGCACCGCGAGGGCGACGAGCGGCACCATCACGCGCGAATGCAGGAACAGGTGCGGGCCGAGTGGCTCGCCGTGTGCGATAGAATGCGCGATGCCTGCGCCGATGGCGGTTTCGAACACCGCCATCACGCAGCCGCCCGCGAAGGTCGCCGTCGAAAACAGCCACACCGGACAACGCAACCACGCCAGCGCCACGGTGACACCGCCGAACGGCAGCACCGGTACCAACCGCAGGAAAAGGGTGTAGCTCACCGGGTGCCTCAGATAGCCGCGGCGAACACGGTCGGCCATTTTCGGAGGCGGGCGTTCGCCGCTGCCGAACGCGTGGCGAGCGGCGAAATACAGGACCAGCGATCCTAGCAATTCTCCCGCTCCGGTCAGCAGCGTGGCGTTGAGAATGCCGAACAGCATGCCGCCGGCGAGGATCACCACCCAAGACGCGGGAACGCCGGTCGCGATCACCAACGCGACAAGTCCGATGTAGATGCAGCACGCCAGAAGCGGATGCGCGTGCACCGCGTGGCGCAATTCGTGCTGCTGCGCGACGAGCTGTTCCGGACGGAAGCGGTCGAGCGCGCCCGTGGACCAAAGCGCGATGCCGATCCCGATCAGCAACAGCAGAGGCAGTGCCGCGCGCAGTCTCCTCATCTCAGTAACGCGCTCCGCCCCGGCGCGTGTATTCGCGCAGCACTTCGCGCGATTCCTCACGCCGCAGATCACGTTGCACGCGGATGCCGCGCCGTTGCAACTTGGCGATCCAATCTGCGGGTAAAGGGCCTTCGTCGAATTCGGTCAGCGCTTCCACATCCTCGCCGCGCGCGCCGATCAGCAGCACGTCGATGCCCGCCCAGATCAATGCGCCGAAACATTGGCAGCACGGCTGCGCGCTAGTCGCCAGTGTGTAGTGGCCGCCATCCCCGTTGAGACGGAACCGCTGCAGTTTCCGCTGCGCCAGCGCCAGCGCGAGGATTTCCGCGTGCGCCAACGAACAGCGCTGCGCCACGACCTGATTGACGCCGACGGAAACGAGTTGCCCAGCACCGTCGAACACCGCCGCACCGAAGGGCCCGTTGGTACCGTGCTCGACATTGCGTCGCGCCAGTTCGATCGCGAACGCGATGCGTGCATCGTCGTCGGCGCAGACGGGCGGAGCGCACGCGAATTCCGCCAGCCAATCGGGCAGCGTCAACTGGAATGTGGTCGCGGGTTCGCCGTGCATGTCCGCGAACCTTAGCATGAGCCGCGCGACCGGCGCGTCACGTTACAATCCCGCATCCAATATCGGAGACGGTCGATGCGCGCGCGCGGCGAATTCGAAGTGAATTTGGCTGCATTGTCGACTTACAACAGCGACACCGACGCGCAGCTCGGCCGCATGTCTCTCGACAAGATTTTTCGCGGCGATCTGCAAGCGACCAGCAAGGGCGAGATGCTGAGCGCCGGCTCGCCGCAGAGCGGTTCGGCCGGTTACGTCGCGATCGAGCGTGTCACCGGAAGGCTGCAAGGCCGCGAAGGCAGCTTCGCGCTGCAGCACCACGCGACCATGCACCGCGCCGAGTCCTCGCTCGACATCATCGTGGTACCGGGTTCGGGCACCGGCGCGCTACAGGGCCTGCGCGGCACGATGCGGATCATCATCGAGGGCGGCAGGCACAGTTACGAATTCGATTACGAATTCGAGTGATTGCTCCTGCAATGCGACGCCTCAATGCGCCGCATCGATCTTCTGCATCAACTCCACGCTCTGCGGCGCGGCGAGACCTCCGTATTGCGTATCGATTTGCTGGAGCAGCTTACGCGCCTCGTCGGGCTTGTTCTGATCGAGCAGGGATCGCGCGTCCTGCAATTGTGCGTGCATCGCTTGCTGGATGCGCTGGCGGCAGGCCGCGATCCCGCCGTCCTCGCCTTGTGCGGCTTGCGACAGGACATCCAGCGCGCGATCGAAGCTGCGCGCGTCGGCGATTTCATGCCCCACGCCGTTCATGACGATGCTGTCCACATTGACTACGCACCAGGGTTGCAGCGAATCGCGACCGGCGCGCGTGCGGTCACGATGCAGACTGGCGTCCGTGCCGCTCATGTACAACGTCACGCCCGCGCCTTGTCTCTCCGCTTCGAACAGGCCCGGCGGCGGTGCCGAAGGCCGCGCTTCATTTTCCAGACCCGCATCGTTGCGGTCGACCGGACCATGATCGTTCGTGCCGCTCAGGTAGACCAGCCGCGTGGATTGCTGAAAGAGATGGAAGAGATCCGCTGGCGGCAGCGGAAGTTGCGCGCCACCGATCGTATCGTCTCCGGCGTCCAGCAGCGCACCGCGGAAGATATCCGGATAGCCGAGCGCGAGATGCAACGCGACGCGCGATCCGCCGGAGAATCCGCCGACATAGATGCGCGCAGGATCGAGCGGATATCTCCGGGCGATGTTGTATTCCGCGATCAGCGCCAACGGCTCGCGGCGATCAAACACGCTTGCCTGGTTGCCGGAATTCGCCGCGCTGACATAGATGGTGTGCTGACGGTCGAGCACCGGAATCCACTGCTGCGGCACGCGCGCGTCTTCCCACGGCGGCACGAACACCAACAGCGCATAGCCGCTCGGCGGCGGCGGGCCGGGCGGCACGTACAGGACGAAGCGCTCCTGCTTCGGTTCGATCGATTCCTCCTTCAGGCTCTCGCCGGATTGCAGCAGTTGCCGGCGTATCTGCAGCACATTGAGCGGACTGACCGTACGCCGCAACAGTTCGTCGGCGCGCGCGAAAGAGGGGTAGTCGGTCAGGACGACATCCTGCTGGACGCCGCCGGGGTGCGGCAAGGAAGCGAAGGCCGGCGTCTGCGCGGCCAGCAGAGCGGAGAACAGGAACGCGATCATGCCGTTCCGCTCGCCGGATCATCCTGTTTCCGGGATGCACCCATTTGAATTCGTGTAGAGTTAGCCATGTTCATCGCGTAAAGCGTGACATCGAACGTCATGCCCCGGCATTTCTGTTGCAGAATGCTTCTTGCATCATCTTCGTCTCGTGTCAGCTCGTTGCAGGCAGCTCGAAGGTGCCATCTACTACTTCCACGAAATTGCGCTCTTCCTTCAGGATGAAGCGCTGCTTCTGCGCGAATTCGAAATTCGCGCGGCCTTCCGCATCTTCGCGCAGCCGCAGCTGGTATGTTTCGTACGCGGTCAAACTGTCGAATGCGATCAGCCCCCAGCCGACGTAATTGGTGCCCTGCCACGGCAGGAAATAACCGAGCAGATGCCCACCGCAGCGTGGGATGACGTGGCCCCAGGTTCGCGCGTAGCGTTCGAAAGCCTCGCGCTGGTAGGGATCGATTTCGTAACGGATCACGCAGACCATTTTCATGTGGAGGCTCCTGGAAGGTTGTGGCGGCGGTTGCGACGCGAGCTGCGATTCGGCCCCAGTCGGCAAGCCCAGCGCGACAGCCGCGGCCAGGGAGGTGCTGTCGGTCAGAAATTCGCGACGCGTCACGCGCGGACGCGGGAAATTCGGCTCGGTACGAGTGTCGGATCCCATGCACGCAGGATCGCGCTTGTTCTGCACACACGCTTCGCTTACAATCAAAGCATGAATGTCGAACGTTCCGAGGCGCCGGTTTCGGAAATCGCCGCGGCGATCGCCGAGCCCGCGCGCACTCGCATGCTGTACGCGCTGCTGGACGGACGCGCGCGCACGAGTACGGAGCTGGCGATCGTGGCGGAAGTCAGCCCATCCACCGCCAGTGTGCATCTGGCGAAATTGCGTGAGCGGCAACTGGTGAAGATGCATGCGCAGGGCAAGCATCGTTACTTCAGGCTGGCCGATTCGCAGGTCGCGGCCGTGCTGGAAGCGTTGAACGTGCTCGCCGGGACGCCGCGCGCACGATTCCAGCCCAACACACCGCATCGTCTGCGTGCCGCGCGTACCTGCTACGACCACATGGCCGGCGCGCTTGCCGTGGCGTTGCACGATCGATTGTTCGCGTTGCGCTGGTTGAAACGTGAACGCGCGGACGATGTCGATTACCAATTGACCGCTGGCGGCGCGGAAGCGCTGGAGAATCTGGGCGCGAACATCGAAGCCGCGCGTGCCACGCGCCGTCGCTTCGCCTGCGCCTGCCTCGACTGTAGCGAACGCCGCCCGCATCTGGCCGGAGCGGTGGGCGCGGAGCTCTTAAATGTCCTGCTGCGACGCAAATGGATCACGCGTGATCTGGATAGCCGGGTCTTGAGCGTCACGTCCGGGGGGAAGCGCGAACTGCGCGCGCGATTCGGGATCGAGGCGGCAAACTTGTCCGATTAAATCGAGACGGGTGCCGCCACATTTCCGCAGCGCGCAATCGCATCCGGAATCTCGGCAGCATCGTTCACCGCGAACACGCGCGGGTGCCCGGCCTCCAGGCCATGTTCCAGCTCATGTTCCCATGTGACGTGATAGGGCACGTGCACGCCCCAACCGCCGAGGCTCACGACCGGTTCGATATCCGAACGCAGCGAGTTGCCGACCATCACGAATGCGTTCGCCTGCATTCCGAATTCGTCCAGCACCTTCGCATAGCTGCGCTCGTCCTTCTCCGAGACGATCTCAATGCGGTGGAACAGATCGCCCAAGCCGCTACGCTCGACCTTGCGTTCCTGATGATGCAGGTCGCCCTTGGTGATCAGCACCACGCGATGTCGCGCGGCGATGGCCTGCGCCGCTTCGCGCACGCCGGGGAGCAGTTCCACCGGATGCTCCAGAACTTCTTTGCCCAATGCGACGATGCGATGGATGTCGCGTGCCGAGATCGCGGACTCGGTCAATTCGATCGCGGTCTCGACCATCGTCAGCGTCATGCTCTTCGCGCCGTAGCCGAACAGCGCGAGATTGCGGCGCTCGGCGGCGAGCAAGCGGCAGCGCAACTGCGAGCTGGTCAGATCGACGTATGCTCCGACGATCGCCTCGAATTCGGCGTTGGCGTGCCGGTAGTAGTCCTCGCTGCGCCAGAGCGTGTCGTCGCCGTCGAAGCCGACTAGTTCGATCCGCGAACTCATGCCTTGGATTGCGCCGCCGACCAGGTATCGCGCAACGTCACCGCGCGATTGAACACCGAATGTTCGCCCGAGTGGTCGCGGCGGTCCGCAACGAAATAACCCAGCCGCTCGAACTGGAAGTGCTGCTCCGGTTGCGCATCCCGTAACGACGGCTCCAGGAATCCGCGCACGATCCGACGCGAGTCCGGGTTCAGATGATCGCGATAGCTCCTGCCGTCCGTGGTGTCGTCCGGATCAGGTACATCGAACAGGCGGTCGTACAAACGCACCTCCGCTTCGATCGCGTGGCGGGCACTCACCCAGTGGATCGTGCCTTTCACCTTGCGATTTGCGCCCTCCATGCCCTGTCTCGAATTCGGATCGAGCGTGCAGCGCAGTTCGACGACCGTTCCATTCGAATCCCTGACGATTTCATCGCAATGCACGATGCCGACGCCGCGCAGCCGCACTTCGCCGTTCGGCACGAGGCGATGGAAACCTTTCACCGGCTCTTCCATGAAATCCTCGCGCTCGATCCACAGCTCGCGCGAGAACGGCACTGCGCGTGTGCCGAAAGATTCGTCCTTTGGGTGATTCGAAAACGTCAGCGTTTCGGCGTGGTCGTCTGGAAGATTGGTGATCGTCAGCTTCAACGGATCCAGCACTGCCATGCGGCGCGGCGCGTGCGCGTCCAGATCTTCGCGCACGCAGTTTTCCAGCACGCCATAGCCGATCACGCTGTTCTGCTTGGAGACGCCCGCGCGTTCCCAGAACGTGCGGATCGCGCGCGGCGTGAAGCCGCGCCGGCGCACACCTGAAAGGGTCGGCATGCGCGGATCGTCCCAGCCATCCACCAGCTTTTCGCTCACCAGTTCGAGCAGCTTGCGCTTGCTCATCACCGTGTAATCGAGATTGCCGCGCGCGAATTCGATCTGCTGCGGTTTGCCCGGTTGCAGCCACAGGCCGGCATCGCGCAGCGGTGCGGTGAGCGACGGATCATTCGGCAGATCGAGCTGCTCGAGAAACCAGTCATATAGCGGCCGATGATCCTCGAACTCCAGCGTGCAAAGCGAGTGCGTGATGCCTTCCACCGCATCCGACACGCAATGCGCGTAGTCGTACATCGGATAGATCGGCCACGCGTCACCGGTGTTCTGATGCGCGAGTTTGCGGATGCGGTAGATCGCCGGATCCCGCAGATTGATGTTGCCGCTCGCCATGTCGATCTTGGCGCGCAGCGTGCGGGAGCCGTCGGCGAATTCGCCCGCGCGCATGCGCGCGAACAGATCGAAATTTTCCTCGATGGAGCGATTGCGGAACGGCGAATTGCGTCCCGGTTCGGTCAGCGTACCGCGGTATGCGCGCACCTCGTCGGCGGAAAGATCATCCACGTAAGCGAGCCCGAGGCGAATCAATTTCAACGCTCCCAGATAGAACACCTCAAAATAATCGGAAGCGTGGCGCAGCAGATGCCATTGGTAGCCGAGCCAACGCACGTCCTCCTTGATCGCCTCGACGAACTCGACGTCCTCCTTGCCGGGGTTGGTATCGTCGAAGCGCAGGTTGCAGGTGCCGCCGTTTTCCGCCGCGATGCTGAAGTTCAGGCAGATGGATTTGGCGTGGCCGAGATGCAGATAGCCGTTAGGTTCCGGCGGAAAGCGCGTGGCCACGCGGCCGCCGTGCTTGCCGGAGGCGTTGTCGGCGGCCACGATCTGGCGGATGAAATTGTTGACGGGCGCGTCGTTCGGCATGGCTGCGGGAATCGTAAACGCGGCAGTTTAGCGGATGGATGCTCGCGCGCGCCAAAGAGGGCGCATAATCCGGACATGCGTATCGTTTACCGTGCCGAGAATCTGGTGGATGCCCATCTGGTGAAGGATGTGCTGGATCAGGCCGGCATTCCCTGTTTCATCAGCGGAGAGCACCTGATCGGCGGCGTCGGCCAGTTGCCGGCGCGCGATTTTCTGGCCGTGAGTGTGCCGGCGGTGTGCGTCGAGGCCGCCGAACCGCACGTCCGCGAGGTCTCGGCCTTGCTGAACGAGGCCCGTGAAACGCCCCACGAGGACGGCTTGGCATCGGGATTGCAACTCCTCCCCACATGAAGTCCTCTGTGGTCGCCGCGATGAACAGGCCAGCGCCGATGCACGCGCTGGCTCGCTACGTGCGCGACGTGCCTGATTTCCCCAAGCCTGGCGTCGTGTTCAAGGACTTGACGCCCTTGCTGGCGGATGCCGGCGCATTCGCGATCTGCATTGACGCCTTGGCTTCGCCCTGGCGCGCACGCCGCATCGATGCGGTGTGCGGGATCGAATCGCGCGGTTTCATCTTTGGCGCGGCGCTGGCGCAGGCGCTGGACGCCGGCTTCGTGCCGCTGCGCAAGGCTGGCAAGCTGCCCGCACAGCACATCGGCGTCGATTACGAACTGGAATACGGCACGGCGCGGCTGGAAGTGCATGCCGATGCACTGGAACCGGGGGCGCGCGTGCTGATCGTGGACGACGTGCTCGCCACTGGCGGCACGCTGCTGGCGGCGCGCGAATTGGTCGAACGGCTGGATGCGCGTCTGATGGGCGCCGCGGTGGTCATTGAACTCGGATTTCTCAATGCCCGCGCGCGCTGGCAGGAGGGTGTGCCGCTGTATTCGTTGCTGCGGTATTGAGCGCGCCGTCATCGCGCGCCAATCGAAAGGTTTTTCACATACACCAATTCGCACGCGCCATCGCCGGTATCTTCGCGCGTCAGCGAACTCCGCCACTTCCAGCCGTTCCCCTTGTCGGCTTCGACGAGGTAACCGTCCAGCGTGACGAGGTCTCCGACGCGCACGCGCTTGAGTGCGCGCGCGACCGACGCGTCCGCTGGAATCATGTGCATGTTCGCGCTGTGCGTTTCGATTTCGCGGCGCGGAATCGGAAATGCCTGCACGTGCCAATAGTAGAAACGCCCGCCCTGATTTATATCGATCTTGCGCAGCACTGCACTGTCGGACATGCGGCCCCAGCCGAAGGCGAGATCGGTAGGCGATATGTCCGATTCGGCATCGAAGTGATAATCGTCGCGCGACAGTACGCGCGCGGTTAGAGAGAATTTCGCCAGCGGTTGCAGCGTGGCATCCTTGAATGCGATCGGCGCTTGCGGCGAATCGAAATTCGTTTGCGCCGGATCGTCCGGTGCGATCACGCCGTCCGCGTGTGCGACGGGGCGTTCGCTCCACCACGACCAGCCGGCATAGAGTGCGATCGCGATTGCCAGCCAGGCGAGCCAGTGCCGCATCGAAATTCCCCGCGTAGCGGCGGATGATATGCGCGATGCGTTGCTGGCGAAAGCTCAATCAAAATCTTGCGCCAGTGCGCGGCGCTGTTCCGCGCTCAGGCGCTGTTCGCTGCGATAGGCCGGGTGTGCGATGCGGATCGTCACCTCTGCGCCGCGCTTGAATGCCGCGATCATCTTCTCGTCCAACTCGAAGCGCAGAAAGTGCACGGCGGAGGTTTTCTCTTCGTTGCTGCGGGGCAGGTCTTCGTCCGCGATCGCGCGCACGGGTGCGTGGCCTTCGACCTGGATGAAGATCTCGTGTTCGATATCGCGCAGCTTCGCCAGTTCGCGCTTGCGCACCTCGACGTCGTCGTATTCGATCAGCATGGTCGCTTTGAGATTGTGGCCGTCTGGAATCAGCGGGTTGTAGGCCTCCAGCTCTTCGGCGATGCCTTCCGGCTCAAAAATCTTTTCCGTGCGCAGGATTTCCTGCACTTGGTACTGGATGGTGAGCCGGTCCTCGAACAGCAATGTGACGTGCGCGCCCACGTGCAGCTTGCGCGCCTTCTTGTGTGCGATCACGCGTTTGCGGAACGCCACGCGCTCGCGCGCGTAGGCCTCAAGAGAGAGAAGATCGGATGGAGCAAGCGCGTGCATGTCAGATTCCGTAAGCCCTGCGCAGCAGCGTTATCGGATGCGTTTGCGCCGGCTGATCGTTCACCCCATGCGCCAGATGCGCGCCGGCCATCGGACAATCGCTGGTGAGCGTCGGCGCCTCGGATTGCTTGATCCGCGCTTCGACGGGCTTGGCAATCTCGCGCGCCAATGGATACGTCTCCGTGCGTACGCCGTAAGTGCCGTCGTGGCCGGAGCAGCGTTCGATCGTCACGATTTCGGTATCGGGAATCAAAGACAGCACGTCGCGTGTTTTCGGGCCGATGTTCTGCACGCGCTGATGGCAGGGCACGTGCCAGGCGATCTTGCCGAGCGGATTCCTGAAATCGGTTTTCAGCAGACCGGCCCTGTGCCGCTCGATCAGGTATTCAAACGGATCGAAGAACGCGCGACGAACGGCCTGCACGTCCTCGTCACCCGGGAACAACAACGGCAGTTCCTGCTTGAACATCAGCACGCAGGAGGGAATCGCGGCGGTGAGGTCGAGGCCTTCTCGCACCGCGTTCGCCAGGACCGGAATGTTCTCGTTCTTGTATTTCTCGATCGAATCCAGATCGCCCAGTTCCAATTTGGGCATGCCGCAGCAGACTTCGCGCTCGATCAGTTTTACCGCGACGTCGTTGTGCTCCAACACGGCCGCGAGATCTTCCAGCACCGATGGCAGCACGCTGTCGCAATAGCAAGTGGCGAAGATCGCGATCTTGCCGCGTGTGCGGCCGGCGGCTTGCGCACCGCCTTGGCCTTTCAATTTGCGCAGACGCTTGCGCCCGCGCGGATGCTGGTATTCCGGCACCCGGGCATCCGGGTGCACATGCAGGGTTTTCTCCAGCAGGTTACGCGCGGGCCTACTGCGATTGAGTGCGTTGACCGTTTCCGCGACCACGGGAATCGAAGCGATGCGCCCAACCGTAGTGGTGCTGGACAGCACCTTCGAACCGAAACTCGCACCGTGCTTTTTGAACTCGATGGCTTTCGCGCGCAGCATCAGATGCGGGAAATCCACGTTCCAAGGGTGCGGCGGCACATACGGACACTTGGTCTGATAGCAGAGGTCGCACAGATAGCACTGCTCGACCACCTTGCCGTAGTCGGATTTCGCGACGCCGTCGATCTCCATCGTTTCCGATTCGTCGATCAGATCGAATAGCGTCGGAAACGCTTGGCATAGGCTCACACAGCGTCGGCAACCATGGCAGATCTCGAAGACGCGCTCGAGTTCGGCATCGAGCGCGTCGCGATCCCAGAACCCATCTTCGCGCCACGCGATCGGATGTCGCGTGGGCGCGTCGAGGCTGCCCTCGCGCGCGCCGCTGGATTCTGTCGAAATAGCCACGATGTCCGCGACGCGGATCAGCCCAATTCGTTCAATGCCTTGGTGAAACGGTTGGCGTGCGAACGTTCGGCCTTGGCGAGGGTTTCGAACCAGTCGGCGATTTCGTCGAAACCTTCCTCGCGTGCGGTCTTGGCCATGCCCGGATACATGTCGGTGTATTCGTGCGTCTCGCCCGCGATGGCGGCCTTCAGATTGTTGCTGGTGGTGCCGATCGGCAGGCCGGTTGCAGGATCACCCGCCGCTTCCAGATGCTCGAGATGCCCGTGCGCGTGGCCGGTTTCGCCTTCCGCAGTGGAGCGGAACACCGCAGCAACGTCGTTGTAGCCCTCGACATCGGCCTTGGACGCGAAATACAGATAACGGCGATTGGCCTGTGACTCGCCCGCGAATGCGGCCTTCAGATTGTCTTCGGTCTTGGAGCCTTTGAGATTGCCCATGATGCACCTCTCGATTTATGAACGATCCGGCTGAGGATCGGCTCAGCCGCTGCGCGGCCGTGCAGGCCGAGGGTAGCGCTGTCGATCCTACTTCAGGAAATTGATTGATTTTATCGAAGCAATAGTGTGCAGCTATTGGTTGCGAGCCGCTCTGCGGCGTGATTTGTGAGTTGCTATGGGTTCTGGCGCTGCCGCGACATGCGCATCCAGCAATTCGCGCGGCAGTTCGCGGAATACCTGCGCGAGCCGCTTCAGGAAGGGCGCGAGCGCGGAACTCCTGCGCCAGACCATCGCGATGCGGCGGCTGGGCGCCCGGCCGCGGAATTCGATCAGCTTGACGTTTTCGGCCTGCGCCACAGGCGGTTTCACTGCGAGCACTGGCAACAAGGTGGCGCCGACATCGGCCGCGACCATCTGCCGCAATGTTTCCAGACTGGTGGCGCGGAAGCCGGTCTTCTCGCCCGCGCCGCTCATGCGACAGACCTCCAGCGCCTGGTCGCGCAGACAATGGCCGTCCTCGAGCAACAGCAAGCTTTGGTTTTCGAGATCGTCCAGCTTCAACGCGCGTCTGTGCGCCAGCGGGTGATCCTGCGGCACCGCCAGCAGGAAAGGTTCCTCGAACAGGAACTCCGCGTGCAGCGTGTCGTCGTGGATCGGCAGCGCCAGCACGCCGGCGTCGAGTTTTCCTTCACGCAGACGCTTCAGTACTTCCTCGGTCTTTTCCTCCACCAGCAGCAACTCCAGCTTCGGAAAACGCGCGCGCACCGCGGGCACCACATGCGGCAACAGATACGGACCGAGCGTGGGGAAGATGCCTAGCCTCACGCTGCCGGCTTCCGGGTCGCGCGTGCGCCGCGCGATGCCGCGGATCTGTTCGACCTCGTTGAGCACGTCGCGCGCACGCGCGGCGATCTCGCGGCCGGTTTCGGTCAGCAGCACGCGTCGCGGCGTGCGTTCCACCAGCGTCACGCCCAGCTCGTCTTCGAGTTTCTTGATCTGGGTCGAGAGCGTGGGCTGGCTAACGAAGCTGGCCGCGGCGGCGCGGCCGAAGTGGCGATGTTCCGCCAGAGCGACGAGATAGCGCAGATCGCGCAGGTTCATGTCGTCAATATACAGAAACTATGAATATAATGACAACTATCTATTTGAATGATTGAATTGCGACTATATTCTTTCTTTCTAAGAGAGGTTGTGAGTCGTGGGTGATGCGTTGAGCCCGCGCTTGCAACCACAACCATCCACCCACACCCCAAAAACTCAAACTCACCAGGAGCAACAGATGCTTAGTGTTGGAGACAAGTTTCCCCAGTTCAACCTGAAGTCCACCGTGTCCATCGAGAGCCTGGACAAGGCGTTCTTCCCGATCAGCAACGACACCTATCGCGGCAAATGGCTGTGCGTGTTCTTCTACCCGAAGGATTTCACGTTCGTCTGCCCGACCGAGATCAAGGGCTTCGCCGACCTGAATTCGCAATTCGCCGAGCGCGATTGTCAGATCCTCGCCGGCAGCACCGATAGCGAATTCGTGCATTTCGCCTGGCGCAAGGATCACAAGGATCTGCGCAACCTGCCGTTCCCGATGCTGGCCGACATCAACAAGGATCTGTCGCGCGCGCTCGGCATCCTGGACGAGGAAGGCGTCGCCAAGCGCGCCACGTTCCTGGTCGATCCGGAGGGCGTGATCCGGTTCGTCTATGTCACCGAGGGCAGCGTCGGCCGCAATCCTTCCGAAGTGCTGCGCGTGCTGGATGCGTTGCAGACGGACGAGCTGTGCCCGTGCAACTGGACGCAGGGTCAGGAAACGTTGAAAGCGGCCTGAGATCGTAAGCGCTCAATGGTGAGCGGTGAGCGGCAGGCGCCAAAGCTCGCTTTGCGCCGACCGCTCACTGCTCACCAATCACGTTATCGATCAAGGAGTCTCAAATGACACTCGACCAACTCAAATCGCAACTGCCCGATTACGCCAAAGACCTGCGCCTGAACCTCGACTCCGTACTGAGCGAGCACGGCGCGCCGGGCCTCAATCAGAAGCAAATCGCGTTGATGGCGCTGGCATCGGCGATCGCGTCGCGTTACGAGCCGCTCACCGCAGCCATGGCGCAGTTCGCATCGCAACATGCCGACGAGGGGGAATTGAACGGCGCGCGCGCGGCGGCGGCCATGATGGCGATGAACAATATCTACTACCGCTTCACGCACCTGGTCGGCAACGAGGAATTCGCCACGATGCGCGCGAGCTTGCGCATGAACGTGATGGCCAACCCGGGCGGATCGAAGATCGATTTCGAACTGGCGTCGCTCGCGGTGTCGGCGGTCAACGGTTGCGGCAAGTGCATGGAGTCGCACGAGAAGACGCTGCGCAAGCACGATGTTTCCGCGCAGGCGATCCAGAGCGCGGTGCGCATCGCTGCGGTGATCCACGCGGTCGCGGTGACACTCGAACAGTCGCAGGCGGCGGCAACCGCGCAAAGGGCGGCGGCGGCCTAGAAGATCGCTGCTGCGCTTTGGTTCGAGCTACATTCCTTCGAAGCGCAGCACGTTGCCGCGCCGCGTCCAGCCGAGGATGGCGCCGGCCAGCAGCCACGCCGCGCCGAAAATGAGAGTGTTGCGATCGAAGCCGCTGAACACGAAGCCGGTAATCGCCAGTCCTAGCAACGGAAAGACTAGATGCCGGAACCAGTGCTTTTGCTTGGTGCGCGGCAGAAAGTAGAAAGGCACCGCCAGATTCAGCAGCACGAAGGAACTGAGCGCGCCGAAGTTGACCAGTTTCAGCAGGATTTCCTCCGGCACCAGCAAGGCCAGCAGCAGCGCCAGTATTGCGACGCAGACGATCGCGTCGGCCGGGATTTTGCGGCCGGCGTTGACGTTGGAAAGAAATGCACCGAACGGCAATGCACGATCGCGGCCCATCGCGTAGAGGATGCGCGAATTGGCCGCCTGCGCGGCTTGCGCGTTGGCGATCCCGGTGGCGATCGCCTTCACCACAATCAGCGCGGTGAAGAGCAACGCGCCGCCGACTTCGCGCGCGATCTGGAAGAAGCCGAATTTGGGATCGAGCGAAGCGAAATCCGGATGTACCAGCGCGGCCAGCCAGGTTTGCAGCACGAACAGCGCACCGAGCATCAGCAAAGTCAACAATGTCGCATTGCCGATGTCGCGACGCGGATTCTGCGTTTCCTCCGCCAGCGTGCTGATGCCGTCGAAGCCGAGAAAACTCAAGGCGGCGATCGAGGTCGCAGTGGCGACGAAGCCGAGATCGACGTGGCCCGGCTGATACAGCGGCGCGAACGAAAATCCTCCGCTGCCGCGGTGCTGCACGAACACATACCAGATCGCCAGCGCGATGAACACCGCGAGCGCGATCAGCTCCAGCGCTAGCAGAACGAAATTCGCCTGCGACTGCATGCGGATGCCGAGCAGGTTGATCGCGGTGTTGATCACCACCAGCGACGCGATCCACACGGGTGGTGGCACGCCGGGCAGCAAGCCGTGCAGCCAGCCCGAAACGAAGGCGTAGATCAGTCCTGGGATCAACAGGTAATCGGCAAGGATCATCCAGCCAGCGAGAAAACCCGGAAACGGCCCCAGCCCGCGGCCGACGTACGCATAAACAGAACCTGCCCAGGGAAATTCCGCGCTCAGTTCGCGGTAGCTCAATGCGGTAAACAGCATCGACACCATACCGACCAGGTACACCAGCGGCACCATGCCGTGGCTAGCTTGCGCCACATAACCGTACACCGCCACTGGCGCGACCGGCACGATGAACACCATACCGTACACCAGCAGATGCCGCAGCTTCAGTGCGCGATCCAATTCCTGTCGATAGCCCGCGTCCGTTGGCGCAGCGCCGTTTTCATCCGGGGCAAGCGCTCGATGCTCTCTGTCGGTCGAAATGCTCACGCGTGCACCTCGGCTGGCTCGCTCCGCGCATGAGAAACGGCGGCCCGATGAGAGTCAATGCGCGATGTGAGGATACGGTGCGAAAGCGCCTCACATGAACGGCCATCGCTCATTCTTCCCATCCATGACCACCGACGCTTGCCGCGGCTGGGTCTCTGTGCTTCAGTGAAAGTTTGGATCCTCCCGGAGCACGCGATCATGAAACCTTCGATCTTCGCCGCCTTGTGCGCACTGGGCGTGCTGTTCGCTACGCCCGTGTTCGCGCAGAAGTCCACGACCGCCCGCGAAGCGCAGCCTGCGGCCGTGAAAGAATCCGTGCCGCTGGAGAAACTTCCCGACTGGGCGATACCGCAGTCCTACAAACTTGCGATCAAGAGCGATCCCACGCAACCCGGCTACAGCGGCACGGTGACGATCGCGCTCGATCTGAAGCAGGCCTCTGATCACGTCTGGCTGCACGGCAAGGATCTGAAGGTTTCCGATGTCACCCTCACCGATGCCAACGGCAAGTCGCAACAGGGCAAGTACGTGCAGGCCGACGCCGATGCCGGCGTGGCGCGCATCGATTTCGAACGAAAGCTGCCCGCGCAGAGATTGCAACTGAAAATCGTCTTCAACGCGCCCTACAACCAGACGCTGGAAGGGTTCTACAAGGTAGAGTTCGCGGGTAACGCCTACGCGATGACGCAGATGGAACCGATCAGCGCGCGCTACGCGTTTCCCTGTTTCGACCAGCCGGGTTTCAAGACGCCGTTCGATCTCGTGCTCACCATTCCGGCCGGCGACAGGGCGGTCGCCAATACCAAGCTGGTTTCCGAAACCCCGGCATCGAACGGCTGGAAAACCCTGACGTTCGAAAAAACCAAACCCCTGCCGACGTATCTGGTCGCATGGGTCGTCGGGCCCCTGGATATCGTGGACGGCCCGACGATTCCGGCCAACCCCTGGCGCAAGGAACCCGTGCCGGTGCGCGGCATCGCGGCCAAGGGCAACGGCCCGAAGATGCAACGCGCGCTGGCGATGGTGCCGGGCATCATCGAAGCGGAGGAGAACTACTACGGTTTCGGTTATCCGTTCGGCAAGCTCGATCTCGCCGCATTGCCGGATTTCTCCGCCGGCGCGATGGAGAACGCGGGTCTGGTCACCTACCGCGACTGGCTGCTGCTGCTGGACAATAATTCATCACCGAGCGCGGTGCGCAGCACCTTCAATGTGGAAGCGCATGAGCTGGCGCACCAGTGGACCGGCGACACCGTGACGCTCGCATGGTGGAACGACATCTGGTTGAACGAGGC
>JAJPID010000057.1 GCA_021324945.1 Lysobacterales bacterium
CCTTCGTCAGCGCCGCCGTCAACGTCGTCTTGCCGTGGTCCACGTGTCCGATCGTTCCCACGTTCACGTGCGGCTTCTTGCGCTCGAATTTCTCTTTGGACATGGCTTCAAAACCTTTATGGAAAGTGCTTGTTCAAAAAGTGCGAACACGGATGTTCGCTTGTTGATCCTGTGATCTTGGACGATCGCGACTCATTCAAGGCTTCCATTCCACTTCTTGGTTTCAGTGATCAGGGACGATCACAAAAACCCTGGTGCTCACGACAGGAATCGAACCTGTGACCTCTTCCTTACCAAGGAAGTGCTCTACCGACTGAGCTACGTGAGCTTGGACGTTGCTTGACTCTGCGGTGTTGCTTGGCTCCGCGGCAAGCGTTCAATGGAGCGGGAGACGGGAATCGAACCCGCACCATCAGCTTGGAAGGCTGAGGTTCTACCATTGAACTACTCCCGCTTTTTACTTACGGGATACGAGATTCGGAATTGGAGATTCGAAGAGCGCTCCTGTTTGACGAATCCCGAATCACAATCCTGAATCCTGGCTTCGTGGTGAGGAGTGGGATTGCTCGTCTCATCCATGAGACTCGTCCTCACGGGGCCAGCCGGCTGTCCAAATTTGTTTCCGACAAATTTGTCGAACTGGTGGTTCTCACCCGCCTCCGCGAAACTCTTCTGCAATTTTTCCGAATCTGGTGGAGGGAGGTGGATTCGAACCACCGAAGGCGTAAGCCAGCAGATTTACAGTCTGCCCCCGTTGGCCGCTTGGGTATCCCTCCGATTAACTTGGCCTGTTGATTTGAGAGACTCCCGCGCGTCACCAGCTCTGTCGTGCCTCCACAACCCGACTTTGGGATCAAAAGCGGGCGCTGCCTGCATCTCTCCGATAATTGGGAATTTGGCGGAAACGACAACACCGGCGCTGGCGAGGCGTGCGCCGGACAGTGCTCCGCAAAGATCGAGCATTTTCGCGAGAATGACCCGGCAAGTCAACAGAATCGGTGGCGCGACATTGACGCTCGGGCCGCTTTTTGACCCCGCCGCGAGCGTTCGCCGCGCCGCGACCGTGAAATGGTTCTCGCAAATCCCGTGCTCTGGGTCACGATTACGGCAATCGCCAAGCCCGTTTTGCGGAACTGTGAACCGCATCGCAGACAACCCGGGAAAGGACGTTGGCACGGGCATTGCAAGTACCGCGCCGAGCCGAACCCATTGGGAACGGCGCGACGAATCCATCCACGGGGAATCCCATGCAACTGAAGACCGCTTTGCTCACCGCCGCCCTCGCCGCCGCCGGCATCTCGGCCCAGTCTTTCGCCGCCGCGCCGCCCGCACCGAACGGCACCGCCACCGGCTCCTTCAACGTCACCGCCAACGTGGTGGCCTCTTGCAAGGTCGTTTCCACTGCCGACATCAATTTCGGCAACTACGACCCGGCCAACGTCAACAACACCACGCCATTGAACAACAACGCCGGTTCCGTGACCGTTCGTTGTACCAAGAACACGCTTGCATACGTATCGCTGCAGCAGGGCAGCAACCCTGGCAGCAGCTCGACCTGCGTCGCGCCAGCGCGGCAGATGAAGGACACCGCGGGCGACCTGCTGGCCTATTCGATTTATCAGGACAGCGGCTACTCGAACGTATGGGGTTGCGATTCCACCAACAGCCAGAGCTTCACCTCGACCAGCGTCAACACGCCCAAGGTGTACACGCTGTACGGTCAGATCCCTGCGGGCCAAGACGTGCCGCCGGCGTCGACATATAAGGACACCGTGACAACCACGGTTTCGTTCTGATCCATCCGCCGAAGCGGCGGCGCTTGTCGCCGCTTCGCACCACCTGAGAGCAGTCATGAACGCGCGCCATGTCGCCGCGGCGCTCGCGCTCGCGGTCGGAACCGGTGCGGCATACCGCGCCGATGCCGTCGATTTTTCGGTTTATCCGGTCAAGGTCGAATTGAGCCAGCGCCAGCAGACGGCAATGCTGAGCCTGCACAACGACAGCGCGCAGCCTTTGCGCCTGCAAGTGCGCGCTTTCGTCTGGGACATGGACGCAACCGGCCAGTGGCAACTGACACCCACCGACGATTTGATCGTCAATCCGCAGTTGTTCGAGATCGGCGCCAATCAGGCCGCGCAGTTGCGCGTGGGCACCCTGCTCTCGCCCGGTGCCACGGAACGCGCGTTCCGTCTACAGCTGGACGAATTGCCGGGCTCGGATGAGGATGCCGGCAACGGTAACGTGCGCATCCGCATGCTGGCGCGCATCAGCATGCCGGTTTTCCTGGAACCTGCAGACGCCAAGGCTGCCGCGTCATTGGACATCGCCCACGTCGCAGCGGCCGCCGGCCGATTGGCAATCGCGTTACGCAACGTCGGGAACGTGCGCTTCGATCCGCAGCCGGTGCAGGTGAGCGTGCGCGATGCCGGAGGACGCGAGTTGCTGCACGCCAAACCGATGCTCGGCTATTTGTTGCCCGGTGCGCAATCGCAATTGAAGATCGACATCCAGGCGCAGGCCTGCGCCGCGGCGGTCACCGTTTCGGTCAGCGCAGCGATGAGCGCCGCAGCAAACGGTGCGCGCGTGGATGACAAATCATGCGCAAGCGCGTCCTCGTCTGCGCGCTGATGCTCGCCGCCGCCGCCGCGCGTTCACAGCAGCCCGACGAGCGGCTGCTGGCCGAACTGTGCGTCAATGGCGGCTGTCATGGCACCGCTTTCGTTGTGATCAGAAACGGGCACGTGCTGGTCGATGCGGATGCACTGAAGCGCGCGAAGGTACAACTCGACGGCGTCGCGCCCATCGAAGTATCCGGTCACGATTTCATCGACCTCAGCGCGCTTGATCGCGGCAGTACGCTGCAATTCGACGATACGCGCACGCGGCTGGATCTCACGTTGCCCGCGGCGGCTTTCAGTGCGCACACGCTCGACCTCGGCAGCGCTTCGCATCGCATGGTGCCGCCGTCCACAACCGGTGCCTATTTGAATTACGCGGTCGATGCGGCGACGCATGGACAGAGTTCGCTGTATTTCGACGCGGGCATGACGCACGGCACTTCGCTGCTCGCCACCACTGCGCAGTGGACGCAGCAACGCGGCTGGTCGCGCGGGATGACGCATTACGACTACGACGACGTGCCTCATCTGCGCCGCTTCACCGTCGGCGATCAATTCGCCTATTCCAGCGACGGGCTGGGCGGCGCCGCGCTGATCGGCGGTTTCGGCATCGCGCGCGCCTACGATCTCGATCCTTACCTGATCACGTTCCCGCAACCGACCATCGCCGGTCTCCTGCAGGCGCCCGGCACCATCGATGTCTACAAGAACGGCGTGCTGGTGGGACAGCGCGAAGTCGGTGCCGGACCTTTCGATCTCGCCGGCCTTGGCATCGGCCCGGGCACGAACGACGTGCGCGTGGTGGTGCACGACCCCTTCGGCGGCACGCGCGTGTTGAACCAGAATTTCTATGGCGCATCGCAGTCGCTGGCGCCGGGGCTGAGCGAGTTCGCTTATCAGGTCGGACTGGAACGCCCTTCACCGGAACAGGATGGCTACGAGAGCGACGAACCGGTGCTGCTCGCTCGGCAACGTTGGGGATTCACCGACCGCATCACCGCCGGCTATCGACTGGAAGCGAGCCGCGGACTGATGAATGTCGGCCCGAATGTCGATCTGCGTCTGCCGTTCGGCTATCTACATCTCGCGCTCGCGGCAAGCGAAGATCATGGCTCCAATGGTCACGCCGAAACGGCGGCGTACCAGATCATCGGTCACGCCTTGAGCTTCAACGCCGGCGTATCGCTGTTTTCTTCCGGGTATCGTCGATTGGGCGACGACAGCACCACGCTGCATCCGCGCGATGCGCGTTACCTCAGCATCGGCTATACGCCGTTTCAGCGCGTCAGCGTTTTCGCCAACGTCGATTCCACTCATTACGAGAACGGCGTGCGTCAGCGCGGCGTCGGTATCGGCGGCAGCGTGAATCTGGGCTACGGTTCCAGTTTGATACTGAGTCTTGCGCATCGCATGGATCGTCCTGGTGCGAACGACAATCAGGCGCTGCTGAACTTCGTCATTCCGCTGGGCCGCGACGACTTCAGCTTCAATGCCTCACATGCACAGGGACAAACTACTTACGGCGTTTCCGCGCAGCGCTCGCTGCCGTCCGACACCGGCTACGGCTACGCGCTGGACGCGCAGCACGACGACAGCGGTTTTTACGGCCGCGGCGAATTCGATTATCAAAATGCCTACGGTCGCATCGCCGTGATTGGCAGCCGTTTCCCGGGCAGCGAAGACGCCAGCGTGTTGCTTTCGGGCAGCGTGATCGCGCTGGGTGGCCGCGTGTTCGCGGCGCGTCCGCTCGATACTGGTTACGCGCTGGTGCAGGTGCCCGACATGGCCGGCATTGAAGTCACGCGCGAAAACCTGCCGGTGGGGCGAACCGATTCGCACGGCGATCTGCTGGTGCCGGGACTGCTGCCTTATCAGGCCAACCGCATCGGCATCGATCAGTCGAGCGTGCCGGTCACGGATGCGATCGGCACGACGGAAGTCACCACCAGCGTGCCGCGGTTCGGCGGCAGCGTGGTGCGCTTCGACGTGCATCCACTGCGCGCGGTGAAAGGCCGCGCATCCATCGCCGGAGCGCACGCGAGTCTCGGCACGCTGCGCATCGAGATTGCAGGCACTCCCGTGATTTCGCCGATCGGCCTGGATGGCGGTTTCTATTTCGCCGACGTGCCGGCCGGCGATTACGCAGCGCTGCTGCGCAACGACGGGCAGGACGCGCGTTGCGAACTACACGTGCCGGAGCGCAAGTCGCCGGTGTTCGATATCGGTGAAATCTCGTGCACGCCGATCGGGAGCGCTTCGCCATGAATGCGGATTGGGGAAAATTCTGCGCGCTCGTCCTGCTCGCCTGCGCAATCGGATGGCTGCCGGCGCGCGCGCATGCGGCGCAATGCAGCGTCGGCAGCGCTGGACTCGCTTTCGGCAATTACGATCCGCTGAGTGGCGTCGCACCCGCCAGCAACGGTTCGATCTCGGTCAATTGCACGTACACCGGGCTGGATTGGCTTTTTGGTTTCAACATCACCATCAGCCTCTCCACCGGCAGCGCGAACAGCTACAACCCGCGTAAGATGCCCGCCCTCATCGGCGGCGACAGACTGAATTACAACCTGTATCAGGATCCGCCGCACACGATCGTGTTCGGCGACGGTTCGGGCGGTTCATCCAGCGTGACGCTGTGTTTTCCGGGCTTGCTCAACAACTGCGGCGGCAATCCCTCCAGCAACCCGGCAACCGTGCCGATCTACGGTCTGTTGCCCGCCAATCAGGACGTCGCCACCGGCGGTTACTCGGACACAATCTTGACCACGGTCACTTATTGACTCGCGTTGTCGGACTTCAGCGTCGCCAGCGGCTGTCCGGTCACATCCAGCAAGGTCATTTCGGCGTTCTCGACTCGCGCATGCGCGGTGTGATCGAGCACATCCATCACGCCGCGTTCGACACCCATCGCACCGGCAGGCTGCAGGCAGGCCATTTTGGTGGAGAGCATCTGTTCGAAGTGCAGCGCGCCGTCGCCACCGGCCAGAAACAATCCGCCGTAGCTGTTGCAACCGGCGCGGCCTGAAGCACGGCCCTTGTCGTCGAAGCGCAAGGTGGCATGCACTTCATCCGGAATCGACTGGCCGTGCAACGCGACAAAGCGCCATTGCGTGCCTGCGAGCTGCGGCGCGGTGGGCGATACCGGTTTCGATGCCGATGACAAGGCAGCCGATTGCGGCGCAGCCGCGGCGCAGCCGGCGAGCGCGATGGTGAGAGTGAGCGCGATGGTGAAGTCACGCATGCCGAACCTCCTTTGAACATGCACATCAAGATAAGCCGACATCAGGGCGGATTACTACCCATCAAGCTCAACAAAGAAGTAATCCATCAGGTCAACGACACCATTCTGCGCGAGGAGGCCGATTGCCGCATCGGTCCGCTCGATATCAATTCGGCTTAGCCCGGTGGCCCGTACGTATTTTCTGGAAGTCAATTGCAAGCTGGGCGGAACAGCTCGATAAAGCTGCATCCCTCTCTGCGCATCGTAGATTCGGTCTTTCTGCTCCAAGCCGGGGATGCGCGGACGATCCGATGTCGTTCCGCGCTGCCGTTTTACGTATGTGTGATCAGAGCAACGTGAAACGGAGAAACACCATGCACCGCCGCCCGGTCCTGATCTTTATCCTCGCCGCACTCGCCCTGCCCTTCGCCGCACACGCGGCGCATCGCAAGCCCGGCATGTGGGAAAACACAAGCACGATTCATTTCACCAAGGGCGGGCCCCAGATTCCGCCGAACGTAGCGGCACAAATGAAGCAGCACGGCATGGATCCTTCAAAACTGTTCGGTCAGCCGCACACCTTCAGGCACTGTCTGACGCCGGAGGAAGCCGCAAAGGATGATCATCCGCAGGTAGGCAGCGATTGCACGGCGACGAAGATGGTGTGGTCTGGCGACACTTTCCACGGCGAGATGGTGTGCCATTCCGCGCGCCATGAATCGCATGGCACCTTCGACGCGGTGCTCCACGGCGGCGAAAGTTACACCGGCACGTGGCATGCAGAAGGCCATGACCCGGAACTCGGCGGCGATTACGCGATGGAAGGAACCTTCAGCGGAAAGTGGTTGGGCGCGAGTTGCGGGAATTGATGAGCGGCCGCGGATCAAAGCGCCGCCAGTCCCGGCGTCCAGTCTCGACAAGCAGCCGACCTGAGAGAGTCCGGCGCGTTTTCCTTGCCGGTGCGATAATTATCGCCTTGTCCGCAAAGACACGACGGCGATGGAATACCTCACCATCATCACCACCGGCGGCACAATCGACAAGGTCTATTTCGACGCCAAATCGGATTACCAGATAGGCGCGCCGCAGATCGGCGAAATCCTCGAGCAACTGGGCGTCGCGTTCCGGTTCGAGGTGATATCAGTGCTGCGCAAGGACAGCCTCGACATGACGGACGCCGACCGCGCCGCGATCCGCACAGCGATCGAAGAACAACCGCATCGGCACGTGCTGGTCACGCACGGCACCGACACGATGGTCGAAACCGCGCACGCGCTGCAAGGCATCGCCGGCAAGGTGATCGTATTGACCGGCGCGTTGAATCCCGCGCGCTTTCAGGGTTCCGATGCAGTGTTCAACATCGGCTGCGCGGTCGGCGCGGTACAGGTGCTCGACGATGGCGTGTGGATCGCGATGAACGGCCGCATCTGGAATCCGCAACGCGTGCGGAAGAACCGCGAGGCGAATCGCTTCGAAGAAGTTCTCTAGAGTCTGTTCGGTTGTGACGCATCAATGCCGTTGCGCTTGCGCGTGATTCTCGAACGGCATCATCGCAATGAAAGAAATGGATGCCAAAAAGCGCATCGGAGGGTGATTGCCCACGCGATTTCCGATCGCAAGCGTGCTCGCTCCAATCAAATCCCATAAAAAAATCCCGGCCGTCTCCGGCCGGGATTTTTGCGAACTCCGCAATGCGGAGGATGTGACTCTACTCAGTCGCTCGGCGGCGCGCTGAAGTTGCTGAGGATCAGGCTGCCGCGGCCCGAAGCCCAGTCCCAGCCACGCTTGGCGATGTAGCCGTGGTTGTTGCCGCCGGTGATGTCGTGGAAATACGACGCCG